>CAZVIF010000076.1:0-1723 GCA_964626745.1 uncultured Steroidobacteraceae bacterium | reverse complement strand
AACGGCTACGAGGTCACGAGCTACATCGGCGGCGAGGGCCACAACCTGCAGGAGCACTCGGTGGTCATGATCCGCGGCGGCCGCGTCAAGGACCTGCCCGGCGTGCGCTACCACACGGTCCGCGGGACCCTCGACTGCGCGGGCGTCGCCGACCGCAAGCAGGGCCGCTCCAAGTACGGCGCCAAGCGCCCGAAGAAGTAACGGAGACCACGAGCAATGTCCCGTCGCACATCCGCGCCGATCCGCATCGTGCTTCCCGACCCGAAGTTCGGGAGCGAGATGCTCGCCAAGTTCATGAACATGGTCATGACCAGCGGCAAGAAGTCCGCCGCCGAGCACATCGTCTACGGCGCGATCGACCGCATCTCGGAGAAGACCAACCTCAAGGGCGACGCCGCCCTCGAGGTGCTCGCGAACGCGCTCGAAAACGTCAAGCCGGCGGTCGAGGTGAAGTCCCGCCGCGTCGGCGGCGCCACCTACCAGGTGCCCGTCGAGGTGCGTCCCGCGCGCCGGCAGACCCTCGCCATGCGCTGGCTGATCGAGGCCGCGCGCGCGCGCAGCGAGAAGTCCATGGCGCACCGCCTGGCCCACGAGCTGATGGACGCGGCGGAGAACCGCGGCACGGCCGTGCGCAAGCGCGAGGACACGCATCGCATGGCGGAGGCCAACAAGGCCTTCGCGCACTACCGCTGGTAAAGAGACCGACATGCCCAGAACGACGCCCATCGAGCTCTATCGCAACATCGGAATCTCGGCGCACATCGACGCCGGGAAGACGACGACGACCGAGCGCGTGCTGTTCTACACGGGCGTCTCGCACAAGATCGGCGAGGTCCACGACGGCGCGGCCGTGATGGACTACATGGAGCAGGAACAGGAGCGCGGCATCACGATCACCGCCGCGGCGACGACCTGCTTCTGGAAGGGGATGGACGCCCACTATCCCGAACACCGCATCAACATCATCGACACGCCCGGGCACGTCGACTTCACGATCGAGGTCGAGCGTTCCCTGCGCGTGCTCGACTCGGCGGTGGCCGTGTACTGCGCCGTGTCCGGCGTGCAGCCCCAGTCCGAGACGGTCTGGCGGCAGATGAACAAGTACCGCGTGCCGCGTATCGCCTTCGTCAACAAGATGGACCGCGCCGGCGCGAATTTCCTGCGCTGCGTGGACCAGATCCGCACGCGCCTGAAGGGCAACCCGGTCGTCATCCAGCTGCCGATCGGCGCCGAGGACAGCTTCGCCGGCGTCGTCGACCTCGTGCGCATGAAGTCGATCTGGTGGGACGACGAGTCGCAGGGCATGCGCTTCGAGTACCGCGACATCCCGGCCGACATGAAGGCGCAGTGCGACGAGTACCGCGTCAAGCTGATCGAGGCCGCGGCCGAGGCCAACGAGGAACTGCTCAACAAGTACCTCGAGGGCACCGAGCTCACGACCGAGGAGATCAAGAAGGGGCTGCGCGAGCGGGCGATCAGGAACGAGATCTGCATCGTCACCTGCGGCTCGGCCTTCAAGAACAAGGGCGTGCAGGCGGTGCTCGACGCGGTCATCGACTACATGCCGTCGCCGATCGAGGTGCCGGACGTCCGGGGCCAGACCGAGGAAGGCGCCGAGATCACGCGCAAGTCGGACGACGGCGCGCCGTTCTCCGCGCTCGCGTTCAAGATCCTGAACGACCCGTTCGTCGGCAACCTGACCTTCTTCCGCGTCTACTCCGGC
>CAZVIF010000075.1:0-2375 GCA_964626745.1 uncultured Steroidobacteraceae bacterium | reverse complement strand
GGCGGGTACAATGCGCGCCTTTTTAAAGGGTTAAGTGAACGAGATGCCACTCACGAATGCACGAAAGGCGGAAGTCGTCGGCAAGTTCCGGCGCGCCCCGGCGGACACCGGATCGCCGGAAGTGCAGATTGCATTGCTGTCCGAACGCATCAATGGGCTGACCGAGCACTTCACCACGCACAAGAGCGACCACGCCTCGCGGCGCGGACTGCTGAAGATGGTGGCGCAACGCCGGCGGCTCCTGGATTACCTCAAGGAAAACGCCCCCGAGCGGTACACCAAGGTCGTCAGCGAACTTGGCCTGCGCCGGTAAGGCGCAGCGGGCGCGCAGCGCGCCCGATTTCAGTACCTGTTAATTCAAAGGGGACCCGCTTGAGCGTTTCCAGGCAGACTTTTTCGTATGGCGCGCACTCCGTAACCATCGAAACCGGGCGCCTTGCGCGCCAGGCGGACGGCGCAGTCGTCGTCACGATGGGCGACACCGTGGTTCTCGTCACCGCCGTCGGTCGCCGTGAGGCTGTGCCGGGCCGGGACTTCTTCCCGCTGACCGTCAACTACGTGGAGAAGACCTACGCCGCGGGCAAGATCCCGGGCGGCTTCTTCAAGCGCGAGGGCCGTCCTTCCGAGAAGGAGACCCTGACCTCCCGCCTGATCGACCGGCCGCTGCGGCCGCTGTTTCCGGAGGGCTTCTTCAACGAAGTCCAGGTCGTCGCGACGGTCCTGTCGCTCGACCCGGAGATCGATTCGGACATTCCCTCGCTGATCGGCGCCTCGGCGGCCGTCGCGATTTCGGGCATCCCGTTCACCTCGCCGATCGGTGCGGCGCGAGTCGGCTACAAGGACGGCAAGTACCTCCTGAACCCGACCAGCAGCCAGGTCAAGCAGGAGTCGCAGCTCGACCTGGTGGTCGCGGGCACGCAGGACGCGGTGCTGATGGTCGAGTCGGAGGCCAAGGGCCTGCCCGAAGACGTCATGCTCGGGGCCGTGCTGTTCGGGCACAAGGAGATGCAGGCGGCGATCACCGCGATCAACAAGCTCGCCGCCGAGGCGGGCAAGCCGCGGTGGGACTGGAAGCCGGCCGAGGAGAACACCGCGCTCACGCAGGCCGTCGCGGCGCAGGCGAAGGCGGCGCTCGAGGGTGCCTATGCGACCGTCGTCAAGCAGGCGCGCGTCACGCGGCTCGCCGAGATCAGGCAGAAGACGCTGGAAGCGCTCGCAGGCGGCGAGAAGCCGCAGTTCACCCGGGAGCAGGTGGGCACGGCGCTGCACGACCTGGAGTACAGGCTGGTCCGCGACCTGATCCTCGACGGCAAGCCGCGCATCGACGGCCGGGACCTCAAGACGGTCCGCCCGATCAGCATCGAAGTCGGCGCGCTGCCACGGACGCACGGTTCCGCGATCTTCACCCGCGGCGAGACGCAGGCGCTCGTCACGACGACGCTCGGCACCGGCCGTGACGCGCAGATCATCGACGCGCTCGCCGGCGAGCGGCGCGAGCCGTTCATGCTTCACTACAACTTCCCGCCGTTCTCGGTCGGCGAGACGGGCTTCATGGGCTCGCCCAAGCGGCGCGAGATCGGCCACGGCAACCTCGCCCGGCGCGGCATCATGGCCGTCATGCCGGACCTCGAGTCCTTCCCGTACGTGCTGCGCGTCGTGTCCGAAGTGCTCGAGTCGAACGGTTCGAGCTCGATGGCGACCGTCTGTGGCACGAGCCTCGCGCTGATGGATGCCGGCGTGCCGCTCAAGGCGCCGGTGGCAGGCGTCGCGATGGGCCTGGTCAAGGAAGGCGACCGATTCGCGGTGCTCACCGACATCCTCGGCGACGAGGATCACCTCGGCGACATGGACTTCAAGGTGGCCGGCACGGCGACCGGCGTCACGGCGCTGCAGATGGACATCAAGATCAACGGCATCACGCCCGAGATCATGAAGGTCGCGCTCGAGCAGGCCAAGGCGGGCCGGCTGCACATCCTCGGCGAGATGAACAAGGTGCTCGACAAGCCGCGCGCCGAAATGTCGGCGTGGGCGCCGACCATCGTCACCATCAAGATCGATCCGGAAAAGATCCGCGACGTCATCGGCAAGGGCGGTTCGGTGATCCGCCAGATCACCGAGGAGACCGGCGCGACGATCGACATCGAGAACGATGGCACCGTCAAGATCGCCTCCGTCGACGGCGCGTCAGGACGCGAGGCGCTGCGTCGGATCGAGCTGATCACGGCTGACGTCGAGGTCGGTCACGTGTACCAGGGCAAGGTCGTACGCCTGATGGACTTCGGGGCTTTCGTCTCGATCCTGCCGGGCCGGGACGGCCTCGTGCACATCTCGCAGATCTCCGAAGAGCGCGTCGAGCGCGTCAGCGACAAGCTGAA
>CAZVIF010000074.1:0-2381 GCA_964626745.1 uncultured Steroidobacteraceae bacterium | reverse complement strand
TCATCTCCACCCACGGCGCCCGCAAGGGCCTCGCGGACACGGCGCTGAAGACCGCCAACTCCGGCTACCTGACGCGCCGTCTGGTCGACGTCGCCCAGGACCTGGTCGTGACGCTGACCGACTGCGGCACGGAGCGCGGTCTCGAAGTCACGCCGATCGTCGAAGGCGGCGACGTGGTCGAGGGCCTCGGCGAGCGCGTGCTCGGCCGGGTGACCGCGGCCGACGTGCCGAAGCCGGGCACCGACGAGGTGCTGATCGGGGCGGGCACGCTGATCGACGAGCGCCTGGTGCAGGAACTCGAGGTCCACGGCGTCGACCAGATCAAGGTGCGCTCGCCGATCACCTGCGACGTGCGCTACGGCGTGTGCGCCATGTGCTACGGCCGCGACCTGGCGCGCGGGCGGCTCATCTCGATCGGCGAGGCGGTGGGCGTGATCGCCGCGCAGTCGATCGGCGAGCCGGGCACGCAGCTCACCATGCGCACCTTCCACATCGGCGGCGCGGCCTCCCGGGCGGCGGCGGTCTCCCTGGTGGAGATCAAGGGCAAGGGCACGCTGCGCTTCCACAACGTGAAGTCGGTGCGCCACGAGAAGGGCCACCTCGTCTCCACGTCGCGCTCGGGCGAGATCGGCGTGATCGACGAATTCGGCCGCGAGCGCGAGCGCTACAAGATCCCCTACGGCGCGACCATCGTCGCGGACGAGGGCACGGCGGTGACGCCGGGCCAGATCGTCGCGAACTGGGACCCGCACACCCACCCGGTCGTCACCGAGGTCGCGGGCTTCATCCGCTTCAACGACTTCGTCGACGGCGTGACGGTGCAGTCGCAGCTGGACGAGGTCACGGGCCTCTCCAGCGTCGAGGTGCTCGATCCCAAGCAGCGCGCCGCCGCGGGTCGCGACCTGCGCCCGGTGCTGAAGCTGGTCAACGCCAAGGGCAAGGAAGTGACCTTCGCGAACACCGACATCCCGGCGGTCTACACGCTGCCGGCGGGCGCGCTCGTGTCGCTCGAGGACGGCGCCAAGGTGTCCGTCGGCGACGTCATCGCGCGCATCCCGCAGGAGTCCTCGAAGACCCGCGACATCACCGGCGGCCTGCCGCGCGTCGCGGACCTGTTCGAGGCGAGGAAGCCGAAGGAGCCCGCGATCCTCGCGGAGGTCACCGGCACCGTCAGCTTCGGCCGCGAGACGAAGGGCAAGCGCCGGCTGGTCATCACCGGCGAGAACAACGAGCGCTACGAGGAGCTGATCCCGAAGTGGCGCCAGCTCAACGTGTTCGAGGGCGAGCACGTCGAGCGCGGCGAAGTGATCGCCGAGGGCGAGCCGAACCCGCACGACATCCTGCGCCTGCAGGGCGTGGCGGCGCTCGCCAACTACCTCACGCGCGAGATCCAGGACGTCTACCGGCTGCAGGGCGTGAAGATCAACGACAAGCACATCGAGGTCATCGTCCGGCAGATGCTGCGCAAGGTCGAGGTCAAGGATGCAGGCGACTCTCCGCTGCTGCGCGGCGAGCAGCTCGAGCGCGCGCGCATCCTCGAGCTCAACGACCGGCTCGAGCAGCAGAAAAAGAAGCCGGCGGAGTTCGAGCCGATGCTGCTCGGCATCACCAAGGCCTCGCTGCAGACCGATTCGTTCATCTCCGCGGCCTCCTTCCAGGAGACCACTCGCGTGCTGACCGACGCGGCCGTCCGCGGCATCAAGGACGACCTGCGCGGCCTGAAGGAGAACGTCATCGTCGGACGGCTCATCCCGGCCGGCACCGGCTTCTCCTTCCACGCCCAGCGCCGGGCCAAGCGCGGCGACACGGACGACCACCGGGGCTTCCTCGACTCCAGCGCCGAGGTGGTGGCCGAGGAACCGGTCGCGCAGGAGGCAGTCGGCGAGTAAAATCAAAGGGTTAGGCACGAAGGGGACTGTCCCCTTCAGCATCCGCCGACGGCTCCGCGCCGCCGCGTATCGCTGAAGGGGACTGTCCCCTCCGGTCCCTTGACGCTCCACCAGCCCGGTCACTAAAATCGCGGGCCTTTTCGGCCCCCACCCCCGTACCGGGTGGGGCGGAATTGCCAAACAACATGTATCCGGGCCGCCACTGGGCGGCCCGGCGTTTCATGCGTCCGGGAACCCGGACGCCGCGGGGATCGAAGGACGACATGTCGACTACGAACCAATTGATCCGTGGCGGCCGCACTGCGGCCACCTACAAGTCCAAGGTGCCGGCGCTGCAGCGCTCGCCGCAGCGCCGCGGCGTCTGCACGCGCGTCTACACGACGACGCCGAAGAAGCCGAACTCGGCCCTGCGCAAGGTCTGCCGCGTGCGCCTGACCAACGGCTACGAGGTCACGAGCTACATCGGCGGCGAGGGCCACAACCTGCAGGAGC
>CAZVIF010000073.1:0-2420 GCA_964626745.1 uncultured Steroidobacteraceae bacterium | reverse complement strand
ACGCGCCGCTCGGAAAGTGATCCACTCGCCGCTCAGAAAGTGATCCACCTGGAGGTCTGCTGAGCGGACTTGCCGAGGCATGGGGCTTCGGAGTCCGCTGGAGAGGATGCTCACGGTGGATCAGGTCCATGTGCTTCGGCACAAAGTGCTGGTGGAAGGCCGCTCTCAGCGGCAGGTGGCGACCGAGCTGGGGATTTCCCGGCGGACGGTCAGGAAATACCTGACGCAGCCGGTGCCGATGCGGCGGGAGGTCGGGCCGCGCGCCCGGCCGGTGTGGACGCGGGTGCAGGCGCGCGTCGAGGCGCTGCTGACGGAGTCGGCGCAGTGGACCGGCGGGAAGCAGCAGTTGACGGCGACGCGGCTGCACGAGTTGCTGCGCGCCGAAGGGCAGCAGGTCGGCGTCACCGTGGTGAAAGCGGCGGTGGCGGAGTGGCGGCGCCAGCGGCGTGAGGTGTTCGTCCCGCTGACGTATCGCCCGGGGGATCTCGCGGAGGTCGACTTCTTCGAGGTGCTCGTCGATGTCGACGGGGTCCGTCGCAAGGCCTGGCTGTTTCTACTGCGGCTGATGTACTCGGGTCGCGACTTCGCCTGGATCTACGAGCGGCAGGACCAGGTCAGTTTCCTCGACGGCCACGTCCGCGCCTTCGCCCATTTCGGCGGGGTGCCGGCCCGGCTCGCGTATGACAATCTCAAAGCGGCGGTCGTCCGCATTCTGGTCGGCGGCGAGCGGACGCTGACGGCGCGGTTTCAGGCGCTCGCCTCGCACTACCTCTTCGAGCCGTGCTTTTGCCGGCCCGGCGAGGGCCACGATAAAGGCGGCGTCGAAGCGCGCGGCAAAGCGTTGCGTCGCCAGATGCTCGTGCCGATTCCGGTGGCGCCGACGCTCGACGCGATCAATGCCGCGCTGCTCGCGCGCCTCGACACACGCCACACGACGACGCCCACGATCTCAGCGCGCTTCGCCGAAGAGACCCAGATCTGGCGGGCGGCGCCCGATCCGTTTCACGCGGCGGCGACCACCGTCGCGACGGCGAGTCCACGCGGCCTCGTGCGGCTCGATGGCGCGTGGTACTCGGTGCCGTCGCGCTGGGCGCGGCTCGATCTCGTGGTCCACGTCGCGCCGACGACGGTCACGATCGTCGGGCGGGACGGGGTCTCCATTCGCCATCCGCGCAAACGCTTCGGCGAGCGCGCCATCGACTATCGCCACTACCTCTCCGAGCTGGCGCACAAGCCCCAGGCGGTGCGCCAGGTCCTGCCCGAGCTCCTGCGCGACCTGGGCGCGCCGTTTCCGCTGGTGTGGGCGCGGCTCGACGAGGCGTATGGCCCACGCGAGGCCGCGCGCCGCCTGGCCAAGCTCCTCGGCGCGCTCGAGACACACGGGTCCACCACCGTCGTGCCCGCGGTGCTGCGCGCGCTGGCCACCGAGACCCCGCTGGTCCTCCCCGAGCTGACGTCCACGCCGCGCCCGCCCCTCGCGGTGCCGGCGGCGCTGCAGGCCATCGACGTCGCCAGCGGCTGCGCCGCCGACTACGACGCGTGGCTCACCACGGTGTCGGCATGAGCACGCCCACCGTCACCCGCGAGCTCATCGTCGCGCACACGCGCGCGCTGAAGCTGCCCGGTGTCGCGCGCGTCTTCGAGAGCCTGGCGCGCCAGGCCCGCGATGCGCACTGGCCCCACGAGGACTACCTGCATGAGGTGCTCTCGGCCGAGCAACTGTCCCGCCACGAGTCGGTCATCCGACAGCGCCTGCGCGAGGCGCGCTTCCCCGAGGTCAAGACGCTTGACACCTTTGACTTCCCTGCGGCCGAGGGGGTCAATGCCACGCAGATCCACACGCTCGCGCGGGGCGAGTGGGTGACCGCGCCGGAGAATCTGA
Source organism: uncultured Steroidobacteraceae bacterium (assembly GCA_964626745.1). Lineage (GTDB taxonomy): Bacteria > Pseudomonadota > Gammaproteobacteria > Steroidobacterales > Steroidobacteraceae > SCUD01. Next base: position 538 of record CAZVIF010000073.1, on the reverse strand, counting down.
TTCTGGCCGGGCCGATTGGCACCGGCAAGACGCATCTGGCGATCGCGCTGGGCGTCGAAGCCACGAAGCAAAAGCGCCGGGTGCTGTTTGCGCGGGCGGCCGACCTCGTGCGCCAGCTCCTGGAAGCCCGCGATGGACGCGAGCTGACGCGGCTGCAGCAGCGCCTGCTCCGCGTCGACGTCCTCATCATCGACGAGCTCGGCTTCGTCCCCTTCGAGCGCGCGGGCGGTGAGCTGCTCTTTAATCTGATCACCGACCGCTACGAGCGCCGCGCCACCGTCGTCACCACGAATCTCAGCTTCGCCGAGTGGGTGACCGTCTTTGCCGGCGACGAGAAGCTCACCACGGCGCTGCTCGATCGTCTCGCCCATCACGCCACGGTGATCACCACGAAGGGCAAGAGCTACCGCATGCGGAAACGGCGGGGCAAGGAGGCTGGGTGAGCTCCCAGCGCGCCACGATCGTCGTAGAATGAACGCCCCTCCGGTGGATCACTTTCCGGCCGGCGTACTGGATCACAATCCGAGCGGCGTACCCA
>CAZVIF010000072.1:0-2615 GCA_964626745.1 uncultured Steroidobacteraceae bacterium | reverse complement strand
GACGTGGTGCTCGACGAGGCCGACCCGGACAACTGGAGCGGGAACACCCCGGGCGCGGCGCACGTCGTGTCGTCGAAGGTCGAGATGGCCGAGCGCGGGAACCGCGACTGGTGCCTGAAGATCGCGCTCAAGTGCGCGGCGCTGTACCAGCGCGTGTCCGAAATGGTCGAGCCGGAGCCCGGGCACGAGAAGGCGGACGACGCGATCGACGACGACATCAAGCGCGCCGAGCGCGAGGCGGCGAAGCTGCTGAAGCGCGCCGCAGAACGCGACAAGAATGCGGCCGGCTAAGAAATGCTCGTTCCTCGCCTTCTATCTCGCGTGGGCCGAGTTCAAGGGCTGGAAGGTCCCGGACTGTCACGTCCGTGCGGCGCACTGGCTAGAGCACCGCGGAGATCTCGCCGTGCTGATGGCGTTTCGCGGGTTCTCGAAATCGACGCTGCTCGCGGTCTACAACGCCTGGCGCATATGGCAGAACCCGCTCTATCGCATCCTGCACCAAGGCGACCAGGACCGCACCGCCTACAAGACCAGCCGGGACACGAAGGCGGTACTCGCGCGGCATCCGTGGGTGCAGGCGACGCCGTCCGACCTGGAGGGCGAAACGGCCTTCTGGCGGGTGCGGGGCAACGATGACGAGCGCAACCCGAACATGCAGGCCGCCGGCATCCTGTCCAACGTCACCAGCTCGCGCGCTGACGAGTGCCAGAACGACGACGTGGAGGTCCCGCGCAACATCGGATCGCCCGAGCTGCGCGAGAAACTGCGCTACCGCCTGGGCGAGCAGGTTCACATTCGCGTCCCCGGCGCCCGGACGATCTACATCGGCACGCCGCACACCTTCGATTCGCTGTATGAGGAGCAGATCGCGATGGGCGCTGACGTCCTGAAGATCCCGCTTTTCGAGCATGAGCACCGCATCGAGATCGGCGGGGCGCGCGAGCATCGTCTCGGCTGGGAGCCGGAGATCGTCTTCGCTGGCATCGGCAAGACGTCGAAGGTCCTGCGCCCGGGAGTCGACTACGTCTACAAGGACGGACTCCTCACGCTGGCCGAGGAGCCGACCGCCGTCGTCGACTGCTACGCGGGCTGCGCCTGGCCGGAGCGGTTCACCCGGCAGGAACTCATCGCCCGCCGCAAGGAAACCCGCACGCTCGGCGGATGGGACTCGCAGTACCAACTCCACGCCCGGCCGATCAACAAGGTCCGACTCGACCCGGCGAACCTCGTGCCCTACGACGTGGAGCCGAACATCGTCCTGGCGAACAACGCGGTCGGCATGTGGCTCGGGCGCGCGCAGATCGTCTCGGCCACGCTGCGCCTCGACCCGTCGGCGGGGAAGAAGAACTCCGACGTCAACGCGGCGTGCCTCGTGCTGGCCGATGCGATTGGAAATCTCTACTGGCACCGCGCCGTTGCCCTGGAGGGCGAACTCGCGGAGATGGACGAGAAGGGGCGCCTCATCGGCGGGACGGTGATGCAGGTCTGCGACCTCGTGCAGAAGTTCCAGCTCGCGCGTGTCGACGTCGAGACAAACGGCATCGGCGGGCACGTGCCGAACATCCTGCGCGGGGCGCTGAAAGCGCGACGGCTGCGGTGCCACGTTCACGAGGTGTCCACGACTGGCGAGAAGAACCGCCGCATCCTGGCGGGGCTCGAGCCCGGGCTTCAGTCCGGGACGCTCTGGGCGCACGTGAGCGTGGTCGAGGCCGTGTCCACGCAGATGCGCGAATGGTCGCCGATCACCACGAACCAGCCTGACGACTACCTCGACTGCGCCGCGGGGGCGATCCTCGCCGAGCCGGTGCGCGTGGGCAAGGTCGTCTCGCAGCAGTCCGACGAGATCCGCCGAGAGTGGCGGCCGAATAGCGGGGTGTTCGATGCGCCCCTAGACATGAGCGAGGCAACGCGATGACCGTACCGGTACAGACTCCGTTCAACAGCAGCACCGGCAACGGCGTAACGACCGTCTTCCCGTATACGTTCCTGATTTTGGACGAGGAGGACATCAAGGTCACGGTCGACGGCGTACTGAAGACCATCGCCACGGACTACACGGTCTCCGGCGTGGGCAACCCGAGCGGCGGCAATGTGACGTTTCTGTCGGCGCCGGCAAACGGAACGACGGTCGTGCGTTACTCGGACACACTGCTCAAGCGCGAGACCGACTACCAGACCAACGGCGACTTCCGCGAGGTCGTGGTCGACGCGGACTTCGATCGGGCGTGGCTGGCGCTGCGGGATGTGTCGTACAAGGGAGACCGCGCGATGCGCGTGCCAGCCGGGGAGGTTGCGGTGCAACTCCCTTCGGCCCAGGACCGCGCGCTGTCTCTGCTTGGATTCGACGCATTAGGCGTGCCGATCGCGTCGGCTGGCGCGACTGGCGTCCCGATTTCTCCTTACATGGCCCCGGTTCTGTCCGCCGCGACCGCGCTCGCGGCGCGCGCCCTCCTCGGGTTTGAGTCCTCGTCGGGCGGAGATTTCCTCGTGTTTCAGAACACCGCGGCGGCCGCAGAGGCGGCGCTGCGTCTGAACACTACGCAGGCAACCTCCGGCATTTCGCTGAAGCTCTCGAACTCCAGCCTCAACGTGCAGGCGGCGCTCCGTGGGCGGGG
>CAZVIF010000071.1:0-2744 GCA_964626745.1 uncultured Steroidobacteraceae bacterium | reverse complement strand
GCGCAGGTTGTGCTCGTCGTTGCCGATCTCGCCGATCGTGGCGCGGCAGTCGACGCTCACCTTGCGCGTCTCGCCCGACTTGAGCCGCAGGATCGCGTTGCCGGCCTCGCGGCCGGAAAGCTGCGCGGAACTGCCGGCGGCGCGCGCGATCTGGCCGCCCTTGCCGGGCTTCAGCTCGATGTTGTGCACCAGCGAACCCACGGGGATGTGGCGGAGCATCATCGAGTTGCCGGCGCGGATCGGCGAGTCGGCGCCCGACTGCAGCTCGTCGCCCACGGCGACGCCCTTCGGCGCCAGGATGTAGCGGCGCTCACCGTCCTTGTAGAGCAGCAGCGCGATGTACGAGGACCGGTTCGGGTCGTACTCGAGGCGCTCGACCGTGGCGACGACCCCGTCCTTGTCGCGGCGGAAATCGATCAGCCGGTAGTTGTGCTTGTGGCCCGAGCCCTTGTGCCGCGTGGTCAGGCGGCCGACGTTGTTGCGCCCGCCCGTCGACTTGTGGCCGGCCACCAGCGCTCGCACCGGCTTGCCGCGGTGCAGGTGCGAACGGTCCGGGCGCAGCTGGAACCGCGTGCCCGGCGAAGTCGGCTTGAGTTGCTTCATTGCCATGTGACGTTACCTTCAGGGAGCCGTGCTTCACGCACGCTCGCTGCCCCCCATTTCGATCTTCTGCCCCTCGGCGAGGCGCACGTACGCCTTCTTCCAGTCCGACCGGCGGCCGAGCGAGCGCCCGAAGCGCTTCTGCTTGCCGGCCTGGTTCACCACGCGCACCGCGTCCACCTTCACTTCGAAGAGGAACTCGACGGCGGCGCGGATCTCGGGCTTGGTCGCGTCGCGACGCACCCGGAACACGTACTGGTCGCCCTCGGCCGCGATCCGCGCGGCCTTCTCGGACACGTGCGGGGCGATCACGACGCGCGACAGCCAGTCCTTCGAGAACGCGGTCATGCCAGCTTCTCCTCGAGCATGCGCAGCGCGCCGACGGTCGCGAGCACCTTCGGGTAGCGCGCCAGCGAGAGCGGGTCGAGGCTCGCCACCGTGCGCACGTCGACGTTCGCGAGGTTGCGCGCCGCCAGGTGCAGCTTCTCGTCGTAGGCCTCGATCAGGATCAGAACCTCCTCGAGGCCGAGTTCCTCGAGCTTGCCGACCAGCATCTTCGTCTTCGGCGCCTCGAGCTCGAGCCCGCCGGTGACGACCAGGCGCTCCTGCCGCGCGAGCTCGGAGAGCATCGAGCGGATCGCGCCGCGGTACATCTTCTTGTTCAGCTTCTGCGCGTGGCTGCGCGGCTTCGCCGCGAAGGCGCGGCCGCCGCCGACCCAGATCGGGCTGCGCGTGGAACCCGCGCGCGCCTGGCCCGTGCCCTTCTGCCGCCACGGCTTCTTGCCGCCGCCGCGCACCTCGGCCTTGGTGAGCTGCGCCTTGGTACCCGCGCGCCCCGCGGCCGCGTAGGCGACCAGCACCTGGTGCACCAGCGGCTCGTTGAACTCGCGGCCGAAGGTCGCGTCGGAGAGCTCGATCTCGGAGCCCTGGGCCCCGCCGTTGACCAGCTTCAGCTTCATTGCGGTTGGCCCTCGATCACTTCTTCGTCGCGACGACGGACTTGCGGCGCTTCTGCGCGGCCGCCTTGACCGACGGACGGACCACGACACGGCTGCCCGGCGCGCCCGGCACGGATCCGCTGACCAGCAGCAGGTTCCGCTCGAGGTCCACCTGCACGACCTTCAGGTTCTCTTCGGTCCGGCGCGCGTTGCCCATGCGGCCGGCCATGCGCTTGCCCGGGAACACGCGGCCCGGCGTCTGGCGCTGGCCGATCGAGCCCGGGGCGCGATGCACCACCGAGGCGCCGTGGCTCGCGTAGCCGCCGGCGAACCCGTGCCGCTTCATGACGCCCGCATAACCCTTGCCGATCGTCGTGCCGGTGACGTCCACGACCTGGCCGGCCTGGAACAGGTCGACCTTGATCTCGGCGCCGGACTTGAGGTCGGCGCCCTCGCCCTCGGCCAGGCGGAACTCGATGAGCGTCTCGCCCGGCGGCACGCCCGGCTTGGCGTAATGGCCCGCCACCGGCTTCGTCAGCCGGGAGGCGCGGCGCGTGGCGAAAGTGACCTGCACGGCCCGGTAGCCGTCGGCCTTCGAGTCCTTCACCTGCACGATGCGGTTCGGCAGGGCCTCGATGACCGTCACCGGCTGGGCGTCGCCCGCGTCGGTGAAAACCCGAGTCATGCCGGCCTTGCGGCCGACCAGACCTATGGTCATGATTTGTATCCTTTTTTCACCGCACCGGCTGCAATTGGCCGATGCTGTCCCGTCAAAAAGCCGCCCAGTATAGCGGCCCTGAAAATCAGTTCAAGCCGCTCAGTTGAGCTTGATCTGCACGTCCACGCCCGCCGGCAGCTCGAGGCGCATCAGCGCGTCCACGGTCTTGTCGGTCGGGTTCAGGATGTCCATGAGCCGCTTGTGGGTGCGGATCTCGAACTGGTCGCGCGCGTCCTTGTCGCCATGCGGCGAGACCAGCACGGTGAAGCGCTCGATCTTGGTAGGCAGCGGCACCGGTCCGCGGACCGTCGCGCCGGTGCGGCGCGCCGTCTCCACGATTTCCCGCGCCGAGGTGTCGATCAGCTTGTGATCGAACGCCTTCAGGCGGATGCGAATGTTCTGACTCGTGGCCATCGCCGCTCCTTACTTGAGGACCTTCGACACGACGCCTGCGCCGACGGTGCGGCCGCCCTCGCGGATCGCGAACC
>CAZVIF010000070.1:0-2980 GCA_964626745.1 uncultured Steroidobacteraceae bacterium | reverse complement strand
TGGCAGCGCACCGCGCCCTGGCCGAAGATGATCAGGCTGCGCGTCAGGATGTTCGCGCCCTCGACCGTGATGCTGACCGGCACCATCTGGTACCCGCGGCCGATGTAGTTCCTCGGGCCGAGCATGATGCCCTTGCCGCCCTGCACGTCCATCGCGTCGTTCGCGATCATGCGGCCGAACTCGGTCACGTGGTACTTGAGGATCCCCGCGGGCACGGCGGGCTTTTCGCCGCCGTCGATCGCGCCGGTCGTCACCGAGCGCGCGGCGTCCATGATGTAGGTGCGCGCCGCCATGCGCGCGATCACGGCCTCGACCCCCTCGAACCGGCCGACCGGCAAGTTGAACTGGCGACGGATGCGCGTGTACGCGCCCGAGGAGTACACGGCGCCCTTCGCGCCGCCGGTCGCGATCGAGGGCAGCGAGATGCAGCGGCCGACCGAGAGCTGCTCGACCAGCATGCGCCAGCCCTGGCCGGCCATCTTCGGCCCGCCGATGATGGCGTCGAGCGGCACGAATACGTCCTTGCCGTGGATCGGGCCGTTCTGGAACGGGCCGTTCAGCGGGAAGTGGCGCCGGCCGATCGTGATCCCGGGCGTCTCGCGCGGCACCAGCGCGACGGTGATCCCGTAATCCGTCGTCTCGCCGCCCATGAGCCGGTCCGGGTCGTAGAGCCGGAAGGCCAGGCCGATGAGCGTCGCGATCGGCGCGAGCGTGATGTAGCGCTTCGAGAAGTTCAGGCGGATGCCGATCGTCTCGCGGCCCTGCAAGGTGCCGCGGCACACGATCCCGGTATCAGGCAATGCCCCGGCATCGGAGCCGACCCGCGGGCCGGTCAGGCCGAAGCAGGGGATCTCCTCGCCGCGCGCGAGGCGCGGCAGGAAATGCTGCTTCTGTTCTTCGGTGCCGTAGTGGAGCAGGAGCTCCGCCGGGCCGAGCGAATTCGGCACGACCACGGTCGAGGCGACCGTGCTCGAGCGGCTCGCGATCTTCACGACCACCGTCGAGTGCGCGTAGGCGGAGAACCCGAGCCCGCCGTACTGCTTCGGGATGATCATCGCCCAGAAGCCTTTCTTCTTGATGAAGTCCCAGACCTCGGGAGGCAGGTCCGCGCGCCGGTGCGTGATGTCGAAGTCGTCGATCATCCGGCACAGCGTCTCGCAGGGCCCGTCGATGAAGGCCTGCTCTTCGGCGGTGAGCGCCGGCGCTTTCGCCGAGAGCAGCTTCTGCCAGTCCGGGCCGCCGGTGAAGAGCTCGCCGTCCCACCAGACCGTGCCGGCCTCGAGCGCCTCGCGCTCGGTCGTCGACATCGGCGGCAGCATGCGCCGGAACACCAGCATGAAGCGCCTGGAGATCAGCGCGCGCCTGAGCGGACGGATGTTGAGCAGGACGTGCGGGACGTAGAGGACCCAGAGCGTGGCCTTCCACCAGGCGGCGCCCTCGCCGAACAGCGTGTAGTAGACGAGCAGCACGCCCAGGGCGACCGTCGCCTTGGCGAGGCTCGCACGCTGGTAAGCGAGCCAGAGGACGAGGCTCGCGAACAGCACCAACCAGAGGGCCGTCAGCACCATGGGCTCCCGTACTTATACCGCTTTCAGGATGGGTTGCGGGATTAGGCGATGCACCCTAGGCGCGGGCGTTTGCACTGCAAAAAGCCCCGGCGGCGCTATGCTGCGCGGCCAGGGGAGGGCATCGCCATGAGCAATCTCGTCACGCGCGTCCAGAACATCCTGCTGACGCCGAAAACAGAGTGGCCGGTCATCGCCGCGGAGCCGGAGACGACCTCGGGCCTGTACACGAAATACATCCTCGTCATCTCCGCGCTGGGCCCGCTCGCGATGTTCCTCAAGAGCACGCTGATCGGCACTTCGACCTTCGTCGGCACCTTCCGCGTGGACATGGCGACGGGCCTCAAGTGGCTCGTGGTGATGTACGTGCTCGGTCTGGTCGGCATCTGGCTCTGGTCGCTCATCATCAACGTCCTGGCGCCGACCTTCGGCGGGCAGAAGGACCCGGTGCAGGCGCTGAAAACCGCGGCTTACGCCGCGACGGCGGCGTGGGTCGGCGGCGTCGGGCAGATCGTGCCCTGGATCGGCTGGCTGATAGGGCTCGCGGGCGCGGTCTACAGCATCTACCTGCTCTTTCTCGGGCTGCCGCACACGATGAAGGCTCCGGCCGACCGGGCCGCCGGCTACACGGCCGTGGCCATCATCGTGGCGCTCATCCTCTCCTGGATTATCTGGGCGATCGTCGGCGGCATCGTCGGGCGCGCCATGTGGGGCGGCCACGGCGGGCCCGGAGTCACCGTCAGCGACAGCGGTTTCGAGAAGGGCAGCCCTGGCGCCGCGCTCGAGGAATGGGCGAAACAGATGGAAGCGGCCGGCAAGCAGGTCGAGGCGTCCGCCGAGCAGAACCAGGGCGTGCCGTCGGCTGCCGCGGTGGGCGCGCTGGTCGGCGCCGCCGTCGGCGGCGCGGGCGCTGCCGCGCTGCCCACCGACCAGCTCAAGGCCTTCCTGCCGGAAACGCTCGGCGGCCTGCCGCGCACGGGCCTGTCGGCCGAGCGCAGTGCCGCGATGGGCTTCGAGGTGTCGGAGGCGCAGGCCGATTACGGCGACGGCGCGGGCCGGAACCTCCGCCTCGAGATCAACGACACGGGCGGCGCCAAGGGGCTGATCGCGCTCGCGGCGTGGGCGAACGTCGAGAGCGAGAAGCAATGGAACGGCGGCTACGAGCGCAGTTACCGCGCCGACGGCCGCATGGTGCACGAGCGCTGGGACGGCGACAGCGGCGAATACAGCGTGATCGTCGGCAACCGGTTCTCGGTGGAGATCTCCGGGCAGGCCGCGAGCATGGACGAGCTGAAGGCGGCGCTCGCCGCGGGCGTGAACCTCGCCGGCCTGGAGGCGACCGCGGCCGCGCAGGCAAAATGAAGGGGACGCTCACCTTTTTGCAGGGGGCAAGGGGATGGGGGTTGGAAATGAAT
>CAZVIF010000069.1:0-3117 GCA_964626745.1 uncultured Steroidobacteraceae bacterium | reverse complement strand
CCGATGTTGCCGGCGTCCGTGCCCATCACGATGTCGATGCCGGCGTCCGCGATGCGCCGCAGGTCCTTCATGGCGATTTCCGGCGAGCCGAAGCGCTGCGGCTTCTGCATCAGCGCGGCCACCCGCGGCGGCAGCTTCGCAGGCTCGATCTCGCCCAGGTCGTCCATCGCCGCGAGGATCTCGGGGTCCGCGCGCGCGGCCTCGATCGCGGTCGCCTTCCAGGTGTTGCTGAGCGCCTCGGCGTAGCCGTCCATCACGTACAGCGTCGGGCAGTACAGCACGCGGTTGCCCTTCGCGAGCGCCAGGAATTCCTCGTCCACCGGCGCGTCGAACACCGCGTGCACGAGCAGGTCCGCGCCCGCGCGCAGCGCCGCCTTGGCGACGACGAGTTCCGTCGCGTGCACGGCGAGGCGCTTGCCGGCCGCGTGCGCGGCGTCGCCGGCGGCTTTCACGATCACCTCCTGCGCGGCGAGGTTGTCGCCCGGCTGGTGGATGAACCAGACCTTGATGAAGTCCGGATTGCGCGGCAGCTGGCGCGCGACGAACTCGCGCGCGGCGTCCGGGGACGCGATCTTCACGATCGGCGGGTCGCCGAGGTCGAGCTGCGGCCGGTCGATCATCGAGATCAGCGGCCCCGCGACCGCCATGCGCGGCGCGGCGGGGGAGGCGAGCGCGCGGTCGCGTACGTCGAAGTTCCAGAACGGCCCGCCGACGTCGACGACGCCGGTCACGCCGCTCGCGAGCCAGATTTTGAAGGTCGCGTCGAGCCGGGCCTTGTTGCGCGCGACCTCCTCGGCGTAGGGCACGACGGCGTTGAAGTCCGCGGCGTCGGGCCGCGTGTAGAGGTTGCCGGACTGGAAGAAGTGCACGTGCGAGTCGATGAGCCCCGGGATCACCCATTTGCCGCGCGCGTCGATGACCTTGGCGCCCTGCGGCAGCTCGAGCGTCACGCCGGCGCGCGCGAGCTGGATGCGGTCGCCGGCGATCACGATCGTCGCGTGCGGCTCGACGGCGGCCACGCCCGTGCGCGAGGGGTGGATGATCGTCGCGCCGTTGATGACGGTGACGGGGGCGGGTGCGGCGAGCGCCACCCCTGACAGCGCGAGCAGCGCCGCGCACAGCGTGCGGGGAAATGTCATTCGGGTCTCCCTGGCGGTGCCGGGTCGCAGGCCCGCAGTCTAGACGACCGCACGCCGGGCAGCCTACAGTGCGTGCGCATGGCCGACGCCGTCCTGCGCAAAGTTGCCTGGCGGCTGGTTCCGCTCCTGGGCCTCGGCTACTTCTTCGCGTTCCTCGATCGGGTCAACGTCGGTTTCGCGGCGCTGACCATGAACGCGGACATCGGCCTGTCCGCGGCTGCCTACGGCTTCGGCGCCGGGATCTTCTTCATCGGCTACGTGCTGTTCGAGGTGCCGAGCAACGTGATCCTGGCGCGGGTCGGCGCGCGAATCTGGATCGCGCGCATCATGATCAGCTGGGGGCTGCTGTCGGCCGCGATGGCGCTGGTCGAGGGGCCAACCAGCTTCTACGTCCTGCGCTTCCTGCTCGGCGTCGCCGAGGCCGGGTTCTTTCCCGGCATCATCTACTTCCTGTCCTGCTGGTTCCCGTCCGCGTACCGCGCGCGGATCCTCGGCGCTTTCATGGTCGCGATCCCGCTGTCCGGCGTGCTCGGCGCACCGCTCTCGACGCAGCTGCTCGGGCTCGCGGGCTTTGGCCTCGCGGGCTGGCAGTGGATGTTCATCCTCGAGGGCCTGCCGGCGGCGCTGCTCGGGCTCGCAGTGCTGAAGTATCTGCGCGACCGGCCGGCGGATGCCGAATGGCTCGAGCCGCACGAGCGCGAGTTGCTCGACGCGGAGCTCGCGCGCGAGGGCCCCGCCGCGGCGCACGGGCCGGGCGTCGGCCGCGTGCTCGCGAATCCCGTCGTCTGGCTGTTCGGGCTCGCCTACTTCGGGATCATCGTCGGCTTCTACGGCTACAACTTCTGGCTGCCGCAGATGGTCAAGTCCCTCGGCGCGCTGTCGAACGTCGAGGTCGGGCTGCTGCTGATGATTCCGTCGGCGCTCGCCGGCATCGTGATGGTGGCCTGGGGCCTGCACTCGGATCGCAGCGGCGAGCGGCGCTGGCACGCTGCGCTGCCGGCCCTGCTCGCCGCGGTCGCGCTCGCCGCCAGCGCGACCCTGCAGGGCCTGCCGGTCGCGGCCATCGTCGCGCTGATGGTCGCGGGCATCGGCGCGTTCTCGGCGCTGCCCGTGTTCTGGACGCTGCCGGCCGCGAGGCTCACCGGCCCGGCGGCGGCGGCCGGCATCGCGCTCGTCAACTCGATCGGCAACGTCGGGGGATTCGTCGGGCCGTCGCTGATCGGCCAGGTGAAGGAGGCGACGGGCTCGTTCGCGCCCGCGCTGTGGGTCCTCGCCGCCGCCATGGCGGTCGCGGCCATCATCGTGCTCGCGACGACTCGGCGGTAAATCGCGACCCGGATCACGCTGCGCGCAGATAGGCCTTGCCAGGGGCGGGCAGGCCGTGCCGGGGCCCCGAATTATGTGATCCCGTGCCGCGAAGGGGGCTGCGCACGGGCGGAGACTCGAGCCCATATGCGCGTTCACCTGCGCAAGGGATTCGCCGCCGCGGCCGCCAGCCTCGTGTTGCAGCTTGCCGCGACGCCTGCGATTGCCTCGTCCCAGGGGCGCTTCGAGGATGGGCTCTACGTCGCGCCGGGCGCGCTGTTCACGGCGAAGTCGCCGCTCGGGGCCGGTGCGCAGCTGTTCGACAGCTTCGACCGCTCGACCGGCGCCGTCACTTTCCTGGGCGACGACGGCACGCTGTACGGCGTCGTGTGCACGCCGAACCTGGACGTGCTGGCCGGCGCCGACAACGACTTCGAGACCGACGCCGCGATCCTGCGCAACTGGCTGCACGACGCGACGTTTCCGCTGTTCTTCGCGCAGCAGCGGCCCGGGTCCGAGATCGTGAGCGAGGAACCCGGCCGGCTCGAGGGCCGCGCCGCGTGGTTCGCGGTCATCAGGCTGCCGCAGGGCTCCGCCCGCTTCACCCGCGATCCCGCGTGAGCTACCCGACTAGGGGGTAACAGGCCATTCCGGACACATGGGTGACACTCTG
>CAZVIF010000068.1:0-4229 GCA_964626745.1 uncultured Steroidobacteraceae bacterium | reverse complement strand
GCACCGTCACGCAGGATGGCGAGGCGGAGCGGCTTCTCCCCGTCCAGCTTTTCCAGCAGCGCCTCGCCCTGATAGGTCTTCGCGAACAATGCGCCATTGATCCGCGTCAGGCGATCGCCGTCGCGCAGGCCCGCGCGATGCGCGGCGGACTGCGGATCCACGCGGCGCGTGACGAGCCCTTCGGCCATCGACCGCACGCGGAAGCCGAGGTCGGCCTGGCGCGGCAGGTCGCCCTCCACCCGCACGGCCGCGGCCGCGGGGCCCGCGAGCAATCCGGCCGACAGCAGGGCGACCAACCCGATCGAGACGAGACGCGGCATCCGGGGCTCCTGGAAGCAACTTCCCGCGGCATCCTAGGCGGACGATCGCGCAGGCAGGCCCTGCAAAAGGTCCACCCGTGCACCGAATGCGGCAGGCGGACTAAGAATGACCGCCGGCCGGGCGCCTCACAGCGCGTCCGCGATGTCGTTCATGAGGCCGGCGTCGCGCGGCTTGACCGTCGGCGCATAGCGGTTGAGCAGCCGGCCGTCGCGGCCGACCAGGAACTTCTCGAAATTCCACTCGATGTCGCCGGGATGCCCGTTGGCGGGATCGGTAAGCCAGGCATAGAGCGGATGCCGGCCGGCGCCGTTGACCTCGAGCTTCGCGCTCATCGGGAAAGTGACGCCGTACGTCGCCGAGCAGAAGGCCTGGATCTCCTCGGGGCTGCCCGGCTCCTGGGCGCCGAACTGGTTGCACGGAAACCCGACCACGGCGAAGTTCTCGCCTGCGAGCTCCTCGTGCAGACCCTCGAGATCCGCGTACTGCGGCGTCAGGCCGCAGCGGCTCGCGACGTTGACGGCCAGCACGACCTTGCCCTTCAGCCCGGCGAGGAGATCCGGCGCGCCGTCGAGGCTCGCCACCTTGAAGTCGTAGAAATTCTTCATGCCGGCATCTTAAAAGGGGACGCCAGCCTTTTTGAAGGAGGGAAGGGGGAAGGGGTTGGAAATGAATGACAAGCACCTTGTCATTCGTCGTGGGAGATGGCTGGCAGGCAATGATCGAGTGGAATGACAAGGTGCTTGTCATTCATTTCCAACCCCTTCCCCCTTCCCTCCTTCAAAAAGGCCAGTGTCCCCCTTTACGCCCGGTCAGGGCGGGTCGGGGAGCCAGACCGTCACCAGCGCGCCGCCCCCCTCGCGGTTGGCGATGGAAAGCCGGCCGCCGTGGGCGTCGACGATCTCGCGGCACAGCGTGAGGCCGAGGCCGGTGCCCTTCGCCTTGGTCGAATAGAACGGCAGCAGCGCGTCGCGCAGCACCTCGTCGCTGAGCCCGCTGCCGCGGTCGGCCACCTCGACGGCGACGCCCCCGCCGCGCTCCGCGACCGTGAGCGTCACCTCGTCCTCCGGGGAACCGGACTCGATCGCGTTCTTGACGAGGTTGATGAGCACCTGCTCGATCTGCGCCGCGTCCGCCCAGCCGGGCCGCGCGGGCAGCGGCTCCCGCACGCGGAACGACAGGCTGTCCTTGAGGCCGGCGAGCAGCGGGCCCCAGGCCACTTCCGCCGGCCGCGGCCGCGGCAGCTTGGCAAAGCGCGCGTAGCCGTCGATGAAGGTCGCCAGGTGCGAGGCGCGCTCCTCGATGGTCGAGAATACGCGGGCGAGTTTCTCGCCTTCCGCGCCGCCGGCGAGCGTGCGACCCGAGTGCGCGAGCGAGCTGATCGGCGCCAGCGAATTGTTGAGCTCGTGGGCGATCACGCGGATCACCTTCTTCCAGATCACGACTTCCTGCGCCGCCATCTCGCGCGTCAGCTGCTTGAAGAGCAGCAGCCGGTGCGGCTGGCTGTTCAGCGTGAACGGGCGGCTGCTGAGGTGAAAGACCTCCGCGTCCGGTCCCTCGGCGACGGTGAACAGCGTGTCCACACCGCCCTCCACCGCCTCGCGCAGGGGCTGCGGCGCCTCGGCCAGCAGGTCGGCGAAGCGGATGCCCTCGATCCTGCGGCCGGCGCGGAACAGCTGCCGCGCGGCGATGTTGCCGAACACCACGTGGTCGTTCGCGTTGGTCAGCACGAGCGCGAGCGGCGTCGTCTGCACGACGGTGTCCAGCAGCAGCTCGCGCTGGTACAGGTCGAGCCGCTCCCGGCGCAGCCGGTCACCGAGCGCGTTGTACTCGGCGGTCAGGTCGCCGATCTCGTCCGGCCCGGTGGGCGTGACGCTCACGCTGTAGTCGCGGTCCTTGAGGCTCGCGATGGCGTCGGCGACGGCGCGCAGGCTCCGGCTCCAGCCGCTGAACATCCGGTCGGTGAGCCACAGCGCCAGCGGCAGCGTGACGAGCAGCGCCGCGGCGCCCGCGAGCACGGGCGACTGCAGCCATCGGTCGAAGAGGATCGCGACGGCGGCGACCACCGCGGCCGTCGCCGCGACGACCACGGCGATGCGGCCGGCCAGCGACCGGCGGGCGCGCGGTTTCGCGGCCATCAGCCGTGGGTGGCTGTGCGGCCCGGGTCGACCGGAGTCTTGAGGCCGAGCTTCTCCATGCGGCGATAGAGTGCCTGACGCGAGAGGCCGAGGTCACGCGCGGCGTGCGCCACGACCCCGTCCGCGACCAGCAGCGCCCGCTCGATCGTCTCGCGGTCCACGTGCGAGCCGTCGGCGGGCTCCGGCGAAGCCGGCAAGGCGAGCGACTTCGCCGTCACGACGTTGTCCACGGACAGCAGGCACGCCCGGTGGATGGCGTTGCGAAGCTCGCGCACGTTGCCCGGCCAGTGGTAGCGCGCGAGCGCGCGCGGCGCGTCCGGCGCGAACGCGAACCCGGGCTCCAGGAAGTGCCGCGCGAGCGGGAGGATGTCCTCCTGCCGCTGGGCGAGCGGCGGGACCTCGAGCTCGATGACGTTCAGGCGGTACAGGAGGTCCTCGCGGAACTTCCCCTCGGCGATCAGCTGCGGCAGGCTCGCGTTGGTCGCGGCGATCACGCGGGCGCGCGTCCTGCGCGTCGTGTTGGAGCCGAGCCGCTCGTACTCGCCGGTCTGCAACACGCGCAGGAGCTTCGCCTGCCCCTGCGCGGACAGGTTGCCCAGCTCGTCGAGGAAGATGGTGCCGCCGTCCGCCGCCTCGAAACGGCCGATGCGCGCCCTGGCGCCGGTGAAGGCGCCGGCCTCGGTGCCGAACAGTTCCGCCTCCATCAGCGCGTCGGGCAGCGCGCCGACGTTGACCTTCACGTACGGCCCCGACTTCACGGCCGAGTTCGCCTGGATGACGTCGGCGATGACTTCCTTGCCGGCGCCGTTCGGGCCGGTGATCAGCACCGGCACGTCCGCGTGCGCGACGCGCGCGGCGGTCGAGACCAGCGCGTGCATGGCCTCGCTCTCGTAGACGAGGCCCTTGAGGTCGAAGCGCGTGGCCAGCTCGCTGCGGGCGAGCGCCCTGCGGCGGCGGATCGCGCGGTTCTCGGCGCGCGCGGCCTGCAGGTCGAGAAGGTTGCGCACCGTGGTCAGCAGGCGCGCGTTGTCCCAGGGCTTGGCGACGTAGTCGGACGCGCCGGCCTTGACCAGCTCGACCGCGGTCTCCAGGTGCGTCCAGGCGGTGAGCAGGATGACCGGCAGGTCCGGGTACTGCTCGCGGACCTGCCGGAACAGCGCCACGCCCTCCTCGCCGGAGGTCGCCTCGCGGCGGAAGTTCATGTCCTGGATCACGAGGTCCACGGGCTCGCGGGCGAGCGCGTCGAGGCCGGCGGCCGCGGAGTCCGCGCCGACGACGCGCGCGCCGTGCATGGACAACAGCACGTCGAGGGCCGTGCGCACGGCCTCGCTGTCGTCGATCACGAGGATGGTGCGCTCCCCCAAGCTGTCCTGCAGTCCCTGTGCGTCCTTGTCCTTCATGGTGTTCGATGCACGGATGCCCGGAACGGTTGCAATATCCATTGATGTCAGGGCTGCTGGGGACGGTGGTCGAAGCTCAGGACCCGGGCGAGCCGCCATTGTCCCTCACTGTATCGCCACGGGCGGACGGATTGCGCGATTTCGGCGCCTTCCTCGC
This sequence comes from uncultured Steroidobacteraceae bacterium, assembly GCA_964626745.1. Taxonomy (GTDB): domain Bacteria; phylum Pseudomonadota; class Gammaproteobacteria; order Steroidobacterales; family Steroidobacteraceae; genus SCUD01. The sequence continues at coordinate 216 of CAZVIF010000068.1, read as the reverse complement.
CTTTCCTGAGGCGTCGCATCGCCCGGCTCAGACCGTGCGGCTCGCGACGGCCGGCGAGATCGCCGAGGCGCGCCGCGCCGGCTGCAGGGCCGCGGCGAGGCCGATCAGCCAGATCGCCAGCACGCCGCCGACCAGGTAGTAGAGGTCGAGGCGCGGCAGCTCGTACTTGACCGAGATCCAGTAGCCGACGGCGAGCGCGGCGCCGCAGCCGGCGAC
>CAZVIF010000067.1:0-4428 GCA_964626745.1 uncultured Steroidobacteraceae bacterium | reverse complement strand
ACGCCGGGACCGCTGGCGACGATCTTCTTCGTCCAGTGGGTGTCCTGCGACTCGGTCGAGTTCACGGACTCAGGCGCGTGGATCGACGTATTCAAGGCGGTCGCGCAGCGCTCCGGGATGGCGATGATCCGGGTCGAGCGATCGGCGAACGGCGACAGCGAGGGCCCGGCCTGCCACGAACTCGACCTCGAGACCGAACTTGCGCACTACCGGTACGCCTTGGACCGGCTCACGCGCAGCCCGCACGTGGACCCGGAGCGCGTGGTGGTGTTCGGCAACAGCCTCGGCAGCATGCTGGTGCCGATGGTGGCGCAGGGCAGGCAGGTCGCCGGCGCCGCGATCACCTCGGGCGGCGGGCTCTCGTACTACGAGCGCATGCTGCACTTCGACCGCATGCACCTCGAGCGCGGCGGCGGCGCACCCGGCGAGCTGCACGAGAAGCTGATGGCCCAGGCGCGTTTCCACGTCGAGTATCTGCTGAACGGCCGCACCCCCGAGGAGATCGCCGCGCGCGACCCCGAGCTCGGCAAGGTCTGGGGCCAGATCCCGCACGTCGGCGACGGCGTGCACTACGGGCGCCCGTACGCTTATCACCACCAGGCCGCGCGCCTCAACCTGCTCGGCGCCTGGGCCGCGATCGACGCGCCGGTGCTCGTGCTCTACAACGAGTTCGACCAGTACGAGAGCCGCCGCGGCGCGGAAGTCGTCGTCGAGACGGTCAACCGGCTACGGCCCGGCACTGCAAGGCTCGTCGTCCTGCCGATGCAGGACCACAGCTTCTACCTGCATCCCTCGGCGGACGCGGCGTTCAGCGGCGAGGGCGGCGTGGCCGTGCCCGAGCCCGGCGCGCAGGCGATTCTCGACTGGCTGCAGCAGGCGGTCCCGCGTTCGCGCTGAGTCCGCTCAGCCTTTCTTCGCCATCGCGGCCTTGATCGCGCCGACGATCGCCAGCAGCACGGCGCCGCCGACGCCGCCGCCCGCGACGCTGGAAACGATGGAGCCGGCATCCATGGCACCGTCGCCGCCGCCCATGCCCAGCATGGCGAGGATCTGGCCGCCGAGACCGCCGCCGAGAATGCCGACGACCGAGTTTCCGACGGTGCCGAGGCTGAACTTCTTCATGGCGGCGCCCGCGGCGTTGCCGCCGACGGCTCCGCTCACGAGCTGGACCAGCAAAGTCGTGACGTCCATGAGTCCCTCCTGACGGTTGTTGGGGCGCCTCTACTGGCCGGGGCGCTTGCGGGGCACTATACGCCCGGCCGGACCGGTGGCAATTCGGGCCCGCGCCGCTTAACATTCCGGGCGCTTTCGACCACCAAGAGTCCTCCACCGATGGATCGCAGCTCCAAGTCCCTGATGGCCGCCGTCATTCTGGCGCTCGCTTCCTTCGGCGCGCAGGCAGGCGACGCCGCCCGGGGCGAGAAGCTCGCCTACACCTGCATGGGCTGCCACGGCGTCGAGTTCTACAAGAACGCCTACCCGAGCTACTCGGTGCCGAAGCTCGGCGGCCAGAACGCCCCTTACATCATCGCCGCGCTGGAGGAGTACAAGGCGGGCAGCCGCATGCACCCGACCATGCGCGGCTTCGCGAGCTCGCTGTCCGACGAAGACCGTGCCGACCTCGCGGCATTCTTCCATTCGCGCGCGCCGGCGGCCGCCACGGGCGAGCCGGTCGGCAAGGCGCCGGAGAAGGCGCAGATCTGCGTGGCCTGCCACGGCACGACCGGGCGGGGCACGACGCCGGACTACCCGAACATCGGCGGCCAGCACGCCGACTACATCGCCCAGGCGCTGAACGACTACCGCCTCGGCAAGCGCAAGAACGCGATCATGGCACCCTTCGCGCAGCAGCTGTCGAAGGATGACATCGAGGCCCTCGCGGAGTATTTCTCCAGGCAGGAAGGCCTCGTGACTCCGGAACTCGACTGAACACGCCCGCCACGCCTGCCCTCTCGATCACGCGCGAACTCGGGCCTGCGCGCGGCCGCTACGTCGCGAAGATCGCGGGCTCGGACGCGGAAGCGGAGCTGACCTTCGTGGTCCTCGACGATTCCCGCGTGCTCGCCGACCACACGCTGACGCCGGTCGAGCTCCGGGGACGCGGCATCGCGGGCGCGCTGGTCGAGCGCCTCGTCGCCGACGCCCGCCGTGAAGGCTTCAGGATCGTCCCGCAATGTCCCTACGTCGCCGCGCAGTTCGAGCGGCATCCCGAGTGGTCTGACGTCCGCGCCGCTTGACTAATTCGTTGAAGTAGAGTTCAATGAATATATGGCGGGCTCAACCAAAACCAGCCGCCGGCCGTATCGCCTGGGCCGGCGGGCCGAGACCAGCGAGGAGACGCGCCGCAGGCTCGTCGAGGCCACGTTCCACCTGCACGCCGAGCGCGGCATCGCCGACACCTCGATGAAGGACATCGCCGAGCGCGCCGGGGTCAGCGTCGGCACGGTCTACCACCACTTCCCGAGCTATGCCCACGCGATCGTCGCCTGCGGCGCATACACCGCCGAACATGCCCCTGCGCCGACCGCGGCGATCTACGAGGGTGCAGGCACGCGCCGGGAGCGCGTCGAGCGCCTCGCGCGGGCGTTGTTCGGCTGGTACGAGCGCGTCCCGGCGCTCGAGTCCGTGCGTCGCGACCGGCACCTCACGCGCGAACTGGACGCGTTCGCGAAGGAAGAAGTGCGCAACCGCCGCAGGCTGGCGGCCGAGGCCGTCGGGCCGGGCGGGCCCGCGGCCCTCGCCGCCGCGCTGGTGGACATCGACGTGTACCGGTCCCTGCGTCGCGAGGGCTTCGGCACCGAGGACGCCGCGGAACACGTCGCCAGACTGCTGAACCATTCACCGGACGGCGCGCCGCGCGGCGGCCGCCGCTGACGAGGAGGATCCATGAACACGCAAATCGACGAGATCGCCGACGGCGTCTATCGCCTGTCCACCCTGGTGCCCGAGGTCGCGCCGCCGGCCGGCTTCAGCTTCAACCAGTTCCTGCTGATGGCCGACGAGCCGCTGCTGTTCCACTGCGGCCACCGCGCCATGTTCGACGGGATCCGCGGCGCGGTGGAGCGGCTCATGCCGATCGAACGCCTGCGCTGGATCTCGTTCAGCCACCTCGAGGCGGACGAGAGCGGCGCGATGAACCTCTGGCAGGAGCTCGCGCCGCGCGCGCAGGTCGCACACGGCCGGATCGGCTGCGAGGTGTCGCTCAACGACCTCTCGCTGCGCCCGCCGCGCGCCCTGGAGGACGGCGAGGTGCTCGACCTCGGCGGCAAGCGCGTGCGCTACCTCGCGACGCCGCACCTGCCGCACGGCTGGGATGCCGGGCTGATGTTCGAGGAAAGCACGGGCACGCTCCTGGCCAGCGACCTGCTCGGCCAGCTCGGCGACGGGCCGGCGCTGGCGCACGGCGACATCGTCGGGCCCGCGCTCGCGAGCGAGGCGCTGTGGCATTCGATGAGCGTCACGCAGGACACGGGGCCGGCGCTGCGGCGCCTGGCGGCGCTGGCGCCGAAAACGCTCGCGATCATGCACGGCTCCTCGCTGAACACGGGCTGTGCCGACGCCTTGCGGTCGTTCGCGGACGGCATCGTCCGGCAAAGCCTGGCGACCGCCGCCTGACACGCAGCCAACGAAGGGGACGCTCACCTTCGCGGCCGCGGCGTCGAGCCTCCGACGTCGGCTTTCGCCGACACGCAGTCGGCGTTGGCCGACAGGCCTGACTGACCGTTGCCGACTCCGCCAGTAGATTGCCTGCTCCTGATCGACGGCGAGGGGGCGAGGAATGCGGAAAGTGGCACTTGCGTGCGGGCTCGGCGTGACGCTGGCCGCGGGAGGCTGCCTGGGCGGCGGCGGCGGATCCGAGGCGAAGACCCCGCGCAAGGGCGGATCGCAGGGCAATCGCGCGCCGCAGATCTCGGGGACGTCGCCGCCGGCGGTCCTGGCCGGCGAGTCGTATGACTTCCGGCCTTCGGCCGGCGATCCGGACGGGGATCGTCTCGTATTCTCCATTTCCAGCAAGCCGGTCTGGGCGACGTTCGATCCGGCGACGGGCAGGCTTTCCGGTACGCCTTCGGCGAGCGACGTCGGCCTCTACACGGGCATCACGATCGTGGCCTCGGACGGCCGCAGGTCGGCGGCGCTGCCGGCCTTCGACGTCGCCGTGACCCAGACGGCGTCCGGGACGGTGACGCTGTCCTGGATGCCGCCGACGCAGAACGACGACGGCTCCGCGCTGAAGGACCTGGCGGGCTACCGCATTTACCTCGGCCAGGATCCCGATGACATGTCGCGCGTCATCGTGCTGAACAACCCGGGACTGACGCGCCACGTCGTGGACGGCCTTTCGCCGGCGACCTGGCACTTCGCGATGTCCTCGTTCAACCGCAAGGGCCAGGAGAGCCAGCGCTCCGCGACCGTCAGCAAGCAGGTCGG
>CAZVIF010000066.1:0-5022 GCA_964626745.1 uncultured Steroidobacteraceae bacterium | reverse complement strand
ACGTAGAAGACCGGCGTGAAGAACAGGCCGAAGAAGGTCACGCCGAGCATGCCGGCGACCACCGTCACGCCCATCACGTAGCGCACCTCGGCGCCGGCGCCCGAGGCGAGCACGAGCGGGATCACGCCCGCGATGAAGGCGAAGCTGGTCATCAGGATGGGGCGCAGGCGCAGCCGGCAGGCCTCGATGGCCGCCTCGACGATGCCGCGGCCCTGCTCCTCGAGGTCGCGCGCGAACTCGACGATCAGGATCGCGTTCTTGCAGGCGAGGCCGATCAGCACCGCGAGCCCGATCTTCGTGAAGATGTTGTTGTCGAGGAAGGTCGGTGCGAACGACGGCGGCGACACCGCGAGCCACAGGCCGTGCACCAGGTTGATGAGCCAGATGCCCCCGATCGCGGACAGGAGACACAGCGGCACGATCAGGATGATCGCGAGCGGCAGCGACCAGCTTTCGTAGAGCGCGGCGAGCACGAAGTAGACGAGCAGCACGCACAGCGGGAACACGAGCAGGGCCGAGTTGCCCTGCATGACCTGCTGGTAGGTGAGGCCGGTCCACTCGATCGCCATGCCGCGCGGCAGCGACTGGTCGGCGATCTCGCGCAGCTTCGCGAGCCCGTCGGTCGACGAGAACACCGCCGGATTGAGTCCCGCGGACATGTCCGCGGCGGGGTAGGCGTTGTAGCGGATGACCGGGTCGGGGCCGTAGCTCTGGCGGATGTCGACGACGCTGCCGAGCGGGACCATCTCGCCGCGCTGGTTGCGGACCTTGAGGCCCTCGATGTCCTCGATGCTCGCGCGGTGCGGCGCATCCGCCTGCGCGTAGACCTGGTAGGTCCGGCCGAACAGGTTGAAGTCGTTGACGTAGGCGGAGCCGAGGTAGACCTGCAGCGTGTTGAACACGTCGGTCAGGGCGAGCCCGAGTTCCTTGACCTTGGTGCGGTCCACGCTCGCGTCGAGCTGCGGGACGTTCGACTGGAACGACGTGAACGTCGCCATCGGGTCGAACCCGGGCGTCGAATTGACGGCGCCTATGAAGGCCATGGTCTGGCGATAGAGGTCGCCGTAGCCGAGCCCGCCGCGGTCCTCGACGTAGAGCTCGAGGCCGTTGGCGTTGCCGAGCCCGAGCACGGGCGGCGGCAGCAGGGCGAAGGCGAGTCCCTCCTGGATCTGGCCGAAGCCCATGTTGATCCGCATCGCGATCTCGCCGGCCTCGAGCTCGCGCTTGCCGGGCTCCTCCAGGCCGATGAACATCAGGCCCGCGTTCGGCGTGGCGACGAAGTGGACGGCGTTGAGGCCGGGAAACTGCACGGTATTCGAGACACCGGGCACCGCCAGCGCGATCTCGCCCATGCGCCGCACGACGGCGGCGGTCCGGTCGATGGTCGCCGCTTCCGGCAGCTGGACGATCGCGAACAGGTACTGCTTGTCCTGCGAGGGAATGTAGCCGCCCTGCACGCCGCGGAAGGCGAAGACGGTCACGACGATCAGCACGCCGTAGATGGCGAGCAGCCGCGGGGCGCGTGCGATGGTGCCGCCGATCCCGCCCGAGTAGCGGTCGCCGAAGCGCCTGAACACGCGGTTGAAAGCGCCGAAGAACCGCCCGAAGAGGCGTTCTATGAACCGGCCCAGCGCGTCCTTCTTCGCGCCGTGCGGCTGCAGCAGCATGGCGGCGAGGGCCGGCGAAAGGGTGAGCGAGTTGAACCCCGAGATGATCACGGCCGCCGCGATGGTGACCGCGAACTGCTTGTAGAACTGGCCGGTCACGCCGCCCAGGAAGGCGAGCGGCACGAACACCGAGGCGAGCACCAGCGTGATCGCGACGATCGGGCCCGAGACCTCGCTCATGGCCTGGTGCGCGGCCTCGCGCGGAGACTTGCCGGACTCGATGTGCCGCTCGACGTTCTCGACCACGACGATCGCGTCGTCCACCACGATGCCGATCGCGAGCACGAGGCCGAACAGCGTCAGCACGTTGATCGAGAAGCCGAGCATCCACAGCACGGCGAACGTGCCGACGATGGACACCGGCACGGCCACGAGCGGGATCAGCGAGGCGCGCCAGGTCTGCAGGAACAGCACGACGACGATCACGACCAGCAGGATCGCCTCGAGCAGCGTTTCGATGACCGACGTGATCGAGTGCCGGACGTAAACCGTCGGGTCGTATACGACCGACCAGCGCACGCCCTCCGGGAACCCCTTCGCCAGCTCCTCCATGCGCGCGCGGATCGCCTGGGACAGCGCGATCGAATTGGCGCCCGGCGCCTCGAAGATGACGATCGCGGCGGCGTCTTCGTTGTTCAGCAGCGACTCGATCGCGTAGGTGCTGGCGCCGAGCTCGATGCGGGCGACGTCCTTCAGGCGCGTCAGCTGGTCGCCGTCCGACTTCAGGACGATCTCGCCGAATTCCTCCGGCGAGCTGAGCCGCCCCTGGGCATTGACCGAGATCTGCATCACCGAGCCTTCCGGCGTCGGCGGGCTGCCGATGCTGCCCGCGGAGACCTCGACGTTCTGTTCGCGGATCGCGGCGACGATGTCGAGCGCCGACAGCGAGCGCGAGGCGGCCTTGTCAGGATCGATCCAGACGCGCATGGCGTAGTTGCCGATGCCGAAGGCCAGCGCCTGGCCAACGCCCGGCAGCCGGGCCAGCTCGTCGCGCACGCGCAGGTTCGCGAAGTTCGCGAGGTAGAGCGCGTCGTAGGTCTCGTCGGGCGAATCGAGGTGGACGACCATGGTGATCGTCGACGACGCCTTGACCGTCGTGACGCCGAGCGTGCGCACCGCTTCGGGCAGCCGCGGCACGGCCTGGGCCACGCGGTTCTGCACCTGCATGGCGGCGAGGTCGACGTCGGTGCCGCCCTTGAAGGTGACGACGAGCTGCATCTGCCCGTTCGAGCTCGACGTCGACTTCATGTAGATCATGTTCTCGACGCCGTTGACCGCCTCCTCGATCGGGCCGGCGACGGTCTCGGCGATCGTGCGCGGGTCGGCGCCCGGGTAGTTCGCCGTCACCTGCACCGACGGCGGCACGACGTCCGGATACTCGGTGACCGGGAGGTTCGGGATCGCCATCAGCCCCGCGACCAGGATCAGCGCCGAAAGCACCGTCGCGAGGATCGGGCGGTCGATGAAGATCCGCGAAAAATCGGTGTGCTTGGACATGGGCTAGTGCGCGGCGCCGGCCTGGGCCTGCTCGGGTGCCGGCGTCGGCAGGTTTGGCTGGTCCATCGGCACCGTGTGCGGGTTCACCGGCTGTCCGGGGTAGAAGATCTTGCGCATGCCGTTGACGATCACGCGGTCGCCGGCCTTGAGGCCCGACTCGACGATGCGCAGGCCCTCCACAGGCGCGCCGAGCGTGACGTCGCGGCGCTCCGAGGCGTTGCCCTCGCCGACGACGTACACGTAGCGGCGGTCCTGGTCCGTGAGGACCGCCTGCTCGTGGATCAGGAGCGCATCCGGCACCGTCTCGCCGAGCAGGCGAACGCGAGCGAACAGCCCCGGGGTGAACCGTCCGTCCGGGTTCGGCACCACGGCGCGGGCGCGGATCGTGCCGGTCTCCGGGTTCAGGGCGTTGTCGATGAAGTCCACCTCGCCCTCGTGCGGGAAGCCGTCCTCGTTCGCGAGGCCGACGACCACCGGCGTGTGGCCGTTGCGCGGGCTCTCGGCGTTGCCGGCGCGCACGATCTCCTGGTAGCGGAGGAAGGCGCGCTCGTCGCCGACGAAGGTGACGTGCACGGGATCGACCGACACGAGCGTCGTCAGCATCGTCTGGTTGGCCGCGACCACGTTGCCGGGTTTGACCAGCGCTGCGCCGGCGCGGCCCGCGAAAGGCGCCGTGATTCGCGTGAAGCCGAGGTTGAGGTTCGCCTGCGCGAGGTTGGCGCGCGCGGCCAGCAGGTCGGCCTCCGCCTGCTGCGCCTCCATGCGACGCTGGTCGAGCTCACCCTGCGATATCGCCCGCTCGCCGATCAGCTTTTCGGCACGCGCCAGCTCCTGCTTCGCGAGCGCGACACGGGCCTCCGCGCGGCTTGCGTCGGCCTCGGCCGCGGCCGCCGCGGCGCGGTACTCGCGGCTGTCGATCGTGAACAGCAGCTGGCCCTTCTCGACGAGTCCGCCCTCGGCGTAATGGACGGCCTCGAGATGGCCGGTGACGCGCGGGCGGATCTCGGCCGATTCGACGGCCTCCACGCGGCCGCTGTAGGCGTCCCACCGGGTGACCTGCTTCTGCACGACCGGCGCGACGTTCACGTCCGGCGGCGGCATCTGGTGCTGCTGGTTTCCGCCGCAGCCGGCGAGTGCCACGACCGTGGCGGCGAGGATTCGGCGCATGACTCAGGCTTCCTTGGCGATTTTCTTCGGGGCTTGCCCGGCGCCCCACTGCCGCGCGAGCTCCTCCATCAGCGCGACGAGGCGCGCGCGCGCGGGGCCCGGCATCGAATACATCTGGAACAGCTCCTGCCACATCAGTCCTTCGGCGGCGAGGTGGACGAGGTGCAGGCGCAGGTCCCGGTCAGTCCACTGCTTGCGGCCGAGCCGGTCGCGCAGCTCCTGGCGGCAGGGGTCCATCAGCGAGGGGTCGAGCGTGGCGGCCGACAGCATGCCGCACAGGAACCTGCGGTGCGATTCGTCCTGGGCCGTCAGGGTGCGGATGAAGCCGAGCAGACGGGCGGTCTCGGGATCGCAGTCGGTAGGCGTGAGCGCCGCCTCGGACGCGTCCCACTTGCGGAAGTCGGCTTCCAGCAGGCCGCGCAGGAGGTCTTCCTTGGTGGGGAAGTGGTAGGTGATGCCGCCGCGGGTGATGCCGCTCTCCCGGACCAGCTCGTCGAAGGTGAGGGCGCCCGCGCCGTCGCGCTCGACGATCTGGCGGGCGGCGGCGAGGATCTTTTCGCGGGCGAGGGGCGGCCGGGTCATCGCGTAACTATACAGAACGTTCTGTACAGTTCAATTCCGGTTTTGCTGGTTCAGGAAAAGGGGACGCCGACCCTTGCGAAGGGGGGACGGGGAAGGGGGTTGGAAATGA
>CAZVIF010000065.1:0-6518 GCA_964626745.1 uncultured Steroidobacteraceae bacterium | reverse complement strand
GTGCCGGCCTACTTCAACGACGCCCAGCGCCAGGCGACCAAGGACGCCGGCCGCATCGCGGGGCTGAACGTCCGCCGCATCATCAACGAGCCGACGGCGGCCGCGCTGGCCTACGGCATGGACAAGAAGGGCAAGGACCGCAAGATCGCCGTGTACGACCTCGGGGGCGGCACTTTCGACATCTCGATCATCGAGATCGCGGACGTCGACGGCGAGCGCCAGTTCGAGGTGATGTCCACCAACGGCGACACCTTCCTGGGCGGCGAGGACTTCGACCGCCGCGTGATCGACTACGTCGCCTCGGAGTTCCAGAAGGAGAGCGGCGTGGACGTCCGCAAGGACCCGCTGGCCGTGCAGCGCCTCAAGGAAGCGGCCGAGAAGGCGAAGATCGAGCTTTCGTCCGGCCAGCAGACCGAGATCAACCTGCCGTACATCACGGCCGACGCCTCGGGGCCCAAGCACCTGACGCTGAAGCTGACCCGCGCCAAGCTCGAGTCGCTGGTCGAGGACCTCGTGCAGCGCACCGTGGAGCCCTGCCGCGTCGCGCTCAAGGACGCGGGCCTCTCGATCAGCGAGGTCGACGAGGTCATCCTGGTCGGCGGACAGACGCGCATGCCGCTGGTGCAAAAGGCGGTCAAGGACCTGTTCGGCAAGGAGCCGCGCAAGGACGTCAACCCGGACGAAGCGGTCGCCGTCGGCGCCGCGATCCAGGGCGGCGTGCTCGCCGGCGACGTCAAGGACGTGCTGCTGCTGGACGTGACGCCGCTGTCGCTCGGCATCGAGACGCTTGGCGGCGTAATGACGCGCCTCATCGAGAAGAACACCACGATCCCGACCAAGGCGACGCAGGTGTTCTCGACGGCCGAGGACAACCAGAGCGGCGTGACCATCCACGTGCTGCAGGGCGAGCGCGACCGCGCGAGCGACAACAAGTCGCTCGGCAAGTTCGACCTGTCCGACATCCCGCCGGCGCCGCGCGGCCTGCCGCAGATCGAGGTCACCTTCGATATCGACGCGAACGGCATCCTGAACGTGTCGGCCAAGGACAAGGCCACCGGCAAGGAGCAGCGCATCGTCATCAAGGCCTCCAGCGGCCTGTCCGAGGAAGAGATCAAGCAGATGATCCGCGATGCCGAGGCTCACGCGGCCGAGGATAAGAAGTTCCGCGAGCTCGCCGAGACCAGGAACCGCGCGGACGCGCTCCTGCACGCCACCGAAAAGGCCGTTAAGGATCTCGGCGACAAGGTAACGGGCGAGGAGCGTGCGTCCATCGAGGCCGCGATCTCCGACCTGCGCGGCGTGCTGAAGGGCGACGACCAGTCGGCCATCGAGCACAAGGCCGAGGCGCTCGCCAAGGCGAGCGCGCCGGTCGTGCAGCGCGCCTACCAGGCCGACGGAGCGGGCGGGCAGGGCGCCGGCGCCTCGGCGCAGCCGGGGACGGAACCGGGCAAGGACGACGTGCTCGATGCCGAGTTCGAGGAGATCAAGGACAAGGGTTCGAAGCCGAACTGAGGCGCCGACCTGCGTCGCGACTGAAACCGGCCGCCGGGTGACGCAAGGTCACCCGGCGTTCCAACACTTGGAGCGCCATGTCGCAGCGTGATTTCTACCAGGTGCTGGGCGTGCCGCGAAACGCCACCGAGGATGCCATCAAGAAGGCATACCGGCGCCTGGCCATGAAGTACCACCCGGACCGCAATCCGGACGACAAGGAGGCCGAGGAGCGCTTCAAGGAGGCGAAGGAAGCCTACGAAGTGCTCACCGATGCCCAGAAGCGCGCGGCCTACGACCAGTACGGCCGCGCGGGACTCGACGCGGCGCGCGGCGCGGGCGCCGGATTCAGTCCCTCGGACGCGTTCGGCGACATCTTCGGCGAGATGTTCGGCGACATCTTCGGGGGTGGCCGGCGTGCCGGGCGCAACGCGGTTTTCCGCGGCGCCGACCTTCGCTACGAGCTCCCGCTCGACCTGGAGGAGGCCGTGTTCGGCACGGCCAAGGAAATAGACTTCCAGAACGTGCGCGACTGCGACGAATGCGGCGGCTCCGGGGCCGCGCGCGGACACGCGCCGGTCACCTGCGAGGCCTGCTCGGGATCCGGCCAGGTACGCATCAGCCAGGGCATCTTTGCCGTGCAGCAGACCTGTCCGCGCTGCCGGGGACGCGGTTCCATCGTGAAGGACCCCTGCACGAAGTGCGCCGGCCACGGGCGGATGCGCGCGTCCAAGCGGCTTTCGGTCAAGGTCCCGGCGGGCGTCGACACGGGCGACCGCATCCGCCTCGCCGGCGAGGGCGAAGCCGGCAGGAACGGCGGCCCGCCCGGCGACCTCTACGTGGAAATCGTCGTGCGCGAGCACCCGATCTTCGAGCGCGACGGAGCGCACCTGTCCTGCGAGGTGCCGGTCGGGTTCACGACGGCCGCGCTCGGCGGCAGCGTCGAGGTCCCGACGCTCGAGGGCCACGCCGCGATCAAGATCCCGGCCGGAACGCAGTCGGGCCGGGTGTTCCGGCTGCGCGAGAAAGGCATCAAGCCGGTGCGCGGCGGCGCGACCGGGGACCTGTTCTGCCGCATCGTGATCGAGACGCCGGTCGACCTCAGCGCCCAGCAGAAAGAACTGCTGCGCAAGTTCGAAGGTTCTCTCGCGGCGGACGGCAAGAGTCACAACCCGCGCCAGAGTTCCTGGTTCGAGGGCGTTCGGCAGTTCTTCGGCAGGAACGGAGACTGACATGGCTAACGTCGCCGTGCTCGGGATCAGCGGGCGGGTCGGTCGCTGCCTGGTACGGGCAATCCGCGAGTCACCGGACTTCACGCTGACCGGGGCCCTGGCTTCGCCGACCAGCGCCGCGCTCGGACGTGACGCGGGCGAAGTGGGACAAACCGGTCCTATGGCGGTCGCCGTGACGGCCGACCGCGGGCGGGCTCTCGCCCAGGCCGCCATCGCGATCGACTTCACGCTGCCGGAGGCGCTCCCGGACAACCTGCAGGCCGTCGAGCGGGCCGGCATCCCGCTGGTGGTGGGCATCACGGGCCTCGAAGCGGCCCAGATGGCCGCCCTGCGCCGATTCAGCGAGCGCCTGCCCGTGCTGGTCGCGCCCAACATGTCGCTGGCCGTCAACCTGCTGTTCGCGCTCGCGGGCCGCGCGGCGGCGGCGCTGCCCGCGGACTACGACGTCGAGATCCTCGAGGCGCACCATCGCGGCAAGGCGGACGCGCCTTCGGGCACGGCGCTCAGGCTCGGCGAGATCGTCGCCGGCGCAAGGGGTGGCACGCTCGCGGAGCATGCAGTCCATGGTCGCTTCGGCAAGACGGCGGGCCGCGCCCCGGGCGCCATCGGCTTCGCGAGCCTGCGGGGCGGCGACATCGCCGGCCTCCACCAGGTCCTCTTCGCAGGCACCGGAGAGACCCTCGAGCTTGTCCACCGAACCAGCGACCGCATGACCTTCGCCACCGGAGCGCTGGCCGCCGCGCGCTGGCTCCTGGGCCGCCCGCCCGGCCTCTACGGGATGTCCGACGTCCTCGGAATCTGACGGGGACTGTCCCCTTTGCGCTCTGGCAAAGGGGACTGTCCCCTCTTGGTGTAGTAAACTGCCGCCTCAGGTCGCGGCCCCCTTTCGTGCAGCAGCTGATGACCGATGGAGTCCTGCCCGGCTCCATCCACTGACGTCCTGCGCCTGATGCCGGTGAACGGCAGGCGGGGACCGGGAGAACGCCCTGGTGACAACCACACCTGCAGTGCTCGCGCTCGAGGACGGCACGGTGTTTCGGGGCATCTCGATCGGAGCATCCGGCGTCACGACCGGCGAGGTCGTCTTCAACACCGCGATGACCGGGTACCAGGAAATCCTGACCGACCCGTCGTACGCGCGCCAGATCGTCACGCTGACCTACCCGCACATCGGCAACACCGGGGTCACGCCCGAGGACCTCGAATCGGATTCCATCCATGCCGCAGGCCTCGTGATCCGCGACCTGCCGCTGCGCCATTCGAGCTGGCGGGCGAGCCATTCCCTGGCGCAGTTCCTGCTCGAAGGCGAAACCGTCGCGATTGCCGGCATCGACACTCGCAAGCTGACGCGGATCCTGCGCGAACGCGGCGCGCAGGGCGGCTGCATCGCCACGGCGGATCGTGCTGACGCCGATGTCGCGCTGCGCGCGGCGCGCGCCTTCCCGGGCCTGAAGGGCATGGACCTCGCCAAGGTCGTGTCGGTGCGTTCGCCGTACCAGTGGAACGAGGGCAGCATCGGCCGCGAGCAGGCCCGCGTGCTGCGGCCGGGCGCGCGCCTGCACGTCGTCGCCTACGACTTCGGCATCAAGCGCAACATCCTCCGCCTACTCGCCGACCACGGCTGCCGCGTCACGGTGGTCCCGGCGCAGACCAGCGCGGCCGATGCGCTCGGGCTCAATCCGGACGGCATCTTCCTGTCGAACGGCCCGGGCGACCCGGAGCCCTGCGACTACGCGATTGCCGCGATTCGCGAGTTCCTCGAGACCGACATTCCCGTGTTCGGCATCTGCCTCGGTCACCAGCTGCTCGGACTCGCGAGCGGCGCCCGCACCGTCAAGATGAAGTTCGGCCACCATGGCGCAAATCATCCGGTCCAGGAGCTGGCCGGCGGCCGCGTGCTGATCACCAGCCAGAACCACGGCTTCGCGGTCGACGAGGCATCGCTCCCGCCCGAGCTCAAGCCCACGCACCGGTCGCTGTTCGACGGTACCCTGCAGGGCGTTGCACGCACCGACCGGCCGGCCTTCGGATTCCAGGGCCATCCGGAAGCGAGCCCGGGACCGCACGACCTCCGGCCGCTGTTCGAGCACTTCGTGTTCCTGATGGTGCGCCGACTGCAGGCCCTGCTGCGGGCCCAGGTGGCGATCGCGGAGGAGGCCGCTGCGCGCTGATGGGGAAGCGCACCGACATCGAGAGCATCCTGATCATCGGCGCCGGCCCGATCGTCATCGGCCAGGCCTGCGAGTTCGACTATTCGGGCGCCCAGGCCTGCCGCGCCCTGCGCGAGGAGGGCTATCGCGTCATCCTCGTGAACTCGAACCCGGCGACGATCATGACCGACCCGGAGATGGCTGACTCGATCTACATCGAGCCGGTCGACTGGCGCACGGTCGCGCGCATCATCGAGAAGGAGCGGCCGGACGCGCTGCTGCCGACCATGGGCGGGCAAACGGGTCTCAATACCGCGCTCGACCTGGTTCGCGAGGGCGTGCTCGAGAAGTTCGGGGTCGAGATGATCGCCGCCTCGCGCGAGGCGATCGACATGGCGGAGGACAGGGAGCTGTTCCGCAACGCGATGCGCGGCATCGGGCTCGAGAGTCCCAAGTCCTACATCGCCCACGACCTCGACGAGGCGCTCGCGGTGCAGGCGGAGGTGGGTTATCCCACCGTCATCCGGCCTTCGTTCACGCTGGGCGGGACGGGCGGCGGCATCGCCTTCAACCGCGAGGAATTCGAGGAGATCGTGCTGCGGGGCCTCGATGCCTCGCCGACCGCCGAAGTGCTGATCGAGGAATCCGTGCTCGGCTGGAAGGAGTACGAGATGGAGGTGGTGCGGGACCGCAAGGACAACTGCATCATCGTCTGCTCGATCGAGAACCTGGACCCGATGGGCGTGCACACGGGCGATTCGATCACGGTGGCGCCCGCGCAGACGCTGACCGACAAGGAATACCAGCGCATGCGCGACGCGTCGATCGCCGTGCTGCGGCAGGTCGGCGTGGAGTGCGGCGGTTCCAACGTCCAGTTCGCGGTCAACCCCGATGACGGGCGCATGCTGGTGATCGAGATGAACCCGCGCGTGTCGCGTTCGTCGGCGCTTGCGTCGAAGGCGACCGGCTTCCCGATCGCCAAGATCGCCGCGAAGCTGGCGGTCGGGTACACGCTCGACGAGCTGAAGAACGAGATCACCGGCGGCGCCACGCCGGCCTCGTTCGAGCCGGCGATCGACTACGTCGTCACCAAGATCCCGCGCTTCACCTTCGAGAAGTTCCCCGGCTCCAACGACCGCCTGACGACGCAGATGAAGTCGGTCGGCGAGGCGATGGCCATCGGCCGGACGTTCCAGGAGTCGCTCCAGAAGGCGCTGCGCAGCCTCGAGACCGGCTGCGACGGGCTCACGCCGGTCCTGGCGCTGCCGCTCGACGCCGACCGCGAACTGAAGCTTGCGGAGGAACTGCGCCACCCCGGCGCAGACCGGATCCGCTATGTCGCCGACGCGTTCCGTGCCGGCTGGACGCTCGAGCGCGTGTACGCCGAGACGATGATCGATCCCTGGTTCCTCGCGCAGATCGAGGACCTCGTGCGCGAGGAGGAGGCCGTGCGCGCGGAGGGCATCGCCGGGCTCACGTTCGAGCGGCTGCTCGCCCTCAAGCGCAAGGGCTTCTCGGACGCGGCGCTCGCGCGCGCGATGGGCGCGCCCGAATCGCGGGTGCGTGCGCGGCGCCTCGCCTGCGGCGTCCACCCGGTCTACAAGCGCGTCGACACCTGCGCCGCCGAGTTCGCGACCTCGACCGC
>CAZVIF010000064.1:0-7044 GCA_964626745.1 uncultured Steroidobacteraceae bacterium | reverse complement strand
GTGGTGCCCGACTTCCTCGCCACCAAGCCCGACGACAACGAGGCGCTGAACCGCCTGCGCCGCGCCGTCGAAGGCCTCGGCCTCGGCGCCGCGACCGACGCTGTCGTCGCGGGCCTGCGCGCCTATCGGGCGCAGCGTGCCGCGACCGGAGGCGAACAGGCGGCCGCGATGCAGGCCGCGAAGCAGAAGTACGGCAGCCTCACCTCCGACGACCTGGTCAAGCTGCTGGGCGACGCATCGCCCGATGCCAAGCTGGTCACGATCGGCAGGAAGGGCGACACCGCCGCGAAGGCCGCGGAGAACGCGCCTGATCCTGCCGCGCTCGCTGCCGCTGCGGACGATCTCGGCCGCCAGGCCGACGTCATCAACGAGCCCGTGCCCGCGAAGGGCCCGCTGCCCAAGGGCGGCATCGCGGTCAATTGGGCACGCATCGCGACCGGCGACGACGTCAAGGTCGCGATGCGCGAGATGGCCGACCACTTCAAGGCCGAGATCACGCGCGCGCGCCGCGGCAAGATCAGCGAGGAGGAGACGGCCAAGCTCGCCGACCAGCTCGGCATGACGGAAGCCGACCTGCTGGCGCGTCGCGACGGCCAGGCCTTCAACGCCGAGGAGACCCTTGCCGCCCGCCGCCTGCTGACGATGGCGTCGGAGCAGCTGCTGGACGCCGCGCGCCGTGCCGGCGACCCGAACGCCGGCCCGGTCGACCTGTTCGCCTTCCGGCGCATGGTGGCGACGCACGCCGCCATCCAGAACGAGGTCCTTGCCGCCCGCGCCGAGGCGGGCCGTGCGCTGGCCGCGTGGAAGATCCCGGCGGCGGCCGCCGGCGACGTCGAGCGCAGCCGCGCCATCGTCGAGGCGCTGCAGGCCGCCGGCGGCGACCGCATGGCCCGCGAGCTGGCCCGCCGCATGGCGATCCTCGCCGATGCCGGCGCGGGCGAGGCGGCGATCGCGCAGGTGGCGCAGCGCGGCTGGGGCGCGGCCACGTGGGATGCCGTGGCCGAGGTCTGGATCAACGGCCTCCTCTCCAGCCCCAAGACGCACATCGTCAACACGGCGAGCAACACGCTGGTGCTCGCCCAGCAGGTCCTCGAGCGCGGCATCGCCGAGAAGCTGGCGGTGCTGACGACCGAGGGCGGCGCGCGTCCCATCGGCGTCGCGCCGGGCGAGGCGGCGGCCATGATGTCCGGCCTGGTCGCGGCGCAGAAGGATGCGTGGCGCATGTTCTGGCTGGCGCTGAAGTCGGGCGAGACCGGCCAGGCGCTCGGCAAGGTCGACCTGCCGCACCAGCGCGCGCTCACGGCCGAGGCCTTCAGGATCGAGAACGACGCGGCGGCGAAGACCGTGGATTTCCTCGGCACCGTGGCGCGCGTGCCGTCGCGCCTGCTGGGCGCCGAGGACGAGTTCTTCAAGACGATCGGCTACCGCATGGAGCTGAACGCGCAGGCCGTGCGCCAGGCCACGGGCGAGGGGCTGCAGGGTCAGGAGCTGCGCGCGCGCATCGCCGACCTGGTCGCCAACCCGCCCGAGCACATCCGCCTCGCGGCGGCCGATGCCGCGCTCTACAACACCTTCACCCAGCATGCCGGCGACGCGGCGCAGGCGCTGCTGGCGCTGCGCGAGGCATGGCCCGCCACGATGTACGTGCTGCCCTTCGTGCGCACGCCCATCAACATCCTGGCCTACGGCTTCGAGCGCACGCCGCTGGCGCCGCTGATGTCGTCGTTCCGCGACGACGTCGCCGCCGGCGGCGCGCGCCGCGAGCTGGCGCTGGTGCGCATGGCGACCGGCACGTCGATCATGCTGATGGCGGCCGACTATGCCGATCGCGGCGTGATCACCGGGCAGGGGCCGAAGGACGCGGGCAAGCGCGAGGCGCTGATGCGGCAGGGCTGGCAGCCCTACAGCGTTCGTGTCGGCGACAAGTGGATCGCCTACGACCGCGCCGATCCCTACGGCCTGCTGTTCGGCTTCGCCGCCGACATGGCCGAGTACGCCAACCGCATGGACATCGACGGCGACAAGCTCGACGAGTTCCAGGAACTCCTCGCCGCCGGCATCACCGCCGTCGCGTCGACCACGGTCAACAAGACCTACCTGCGCGGGCTGGCCGACCTGATGTGGACGATCGAGGATCCGCAGCGGCGGGCCTTCGGCTATCTGGGCTCGACCATGGGCAGCTTCGTGCCGGCGGGCGTCGCCGCCATGAAGGCGATCGACGATCCCGTGCTGAAGGAGAACTTCAGGGCGTGGGACTATGTGAAGGGCCGGCTGCCGGGCTTCAGCGAGGGCATGGTCCCGGCCCGCGACCTGTGGGGCAAGGAGCGCCAGCCGGATTCGGGGCTGGGTTCGGCCTACGAGGGCCTGTCGCCGGCGCGCGCCAGCCAGGTGAAGGTCTCGCCGATCGACGCCGAGATGACCCGCCTCAACATGGGTATCGAGCGCATCGACAAGAAGTCGCTCGTCGAGGGCGTGCCGATGAACTTCCGCGACTGGCCGGAGGTCTACGACCACTACGTCGTGCTGGCCGGCAACGCGCTGAAGCATCCCGCGTGGCACCTCGGCGCCAGGGACTTCCTCGACCAGGTCGTGACCGGCAAGCACGCCCTCTCCGAGCAGTACAACCGCCTCGGCAACGGTCCCGAAGGCGGCAAGGCGAACTTCATCCGCGCCACGGTCCTCGAATATCGCCGCATGGCGCAGGCCGCGATCCTCGCCGACCCGGCCTTCCCGCTGTTCCAGGCCGCGTGGCGCGAGGCGCGCGACGTGCAGGCCGAGAAGCGCGCCCGGCTCGAGCAGCAGCCGATCGTGAAGACCCCTGACGTCGCGCGCCCGATGCCGCCTGGCGCGCCGCCCGCCTCGATCTCTCCCATGAGGGCTCAGTAATGACGATCACCTCCGATCCCGGCCGCTGGACGTTCACCGCCTCGGGCAGCACCGGCTCCTTCCAGGTCACCAAGCCCGTCTTCGATACGGCCGCGCTGGCCTGCTACGCGGTGTCGGCCTCGACGAGCGCGATCTACGTGCCGACCTATACCGTGGCGCTGGCGGCCGACCGCAGCGGCGCGACGGTCGCGGTCAGCGCGGGCCTGACGAACGGCGACAAGGTCGTCGTCTACCGCGTGCCCTACCGCACCCAGGCGCAGCCGCTCAGTGCGTCGGGTCCGCTGACGCCGAAGATCGTCGAGCGGTCGCTCGACCGGCTGACGGCCGACGTGAGCGCGCTCTACGAGATGGTGCGCCGCGCGGCGCGCTTTCCGCTGGCCGATGACATCGTCGCGCTGGAACTGCCGATTGCGTCCGCGCGCGCCAACAAGCCGCTGGGTTTCGGCAGCGACGGCGCGCTCTCGGTGCTGGCCGGACTCCCTTCCGTGCCGATCAGTGTCGCGTGGGAGCCTGTAATCACCGCCGCCTCGCTCGGCGCCGGACTGACGGCAGCGGGCTTCGGCGCATTGATGCAGGCCATGATCGGCGCCGCCTCGGAGACCGCCATGCTGGCGGCCGGTGCGCCGATCTCGGCGCACATGCCCACTGGCCGCCTCTCGCTCGCGACCGGCGTGCCCGTGATGGGCGCGACGGCCTACACCGCCAAGAGCACCGTCTACTGGACGCCGTATGCGGGCCTGCCGCGCGCGCCCGTTTGGGACGCCGCGACGAGCCGCTTCCTGACGACGGTCTTCAGCGGCGAACTCAGCAACGACCTGACCGTTGCGGCTGCCAATGTCGGCCCGGCCGCGGCGCAGCCCTATTCCTGCTACGACCTGTTCCTGACCGCGACCGGCCATCTGGTGCGCGGCCCGCGCTGGCGCAAGGCGCAGACCTTCACCGTCACGTCGGCGTCGCCCGGTGTGTTCACCACGAGCGGCAACCATGGCTTCTACGAGGGCCAGCCGATCTTCCTCGAGACGACGGGCGCACTCTACACCGGTCTCGCGGTGCTGACGGTCTACTTCGTGCATGTCGTTTCCTCGACGACGTTCAACGTTTCGACGTCGATGGTGAACCTCATCGCGGGCACCTACGTCAACACATCGGGCTCGCAGTCGGGCGTGCACACGGTCGCGACCTTCGTGCAGGAGCGCGGTACCGGCGCGGGCACCACCGAGCTGGAGACGCTGCAGGGCATCCCGGTCAACAAGGTCGCCATTACCAACGGCCCGGCGGCGCGCTGCGGCACCTTCGTTGGCACGATCCAGACCGACGCCAACAGCCAGGCCAATTGGGAGCCGGGCGGCGCGGCCGCTGGCGGCGCGGCAGCGCTGCTGCATGTCTGGAACATGTACAACCGGACGATCGTGCGGGGCAGCATCCGCGACACCAGCGACACGTGGAACTACACGACGGCCCAAGTGCGCGTCGTGAACGGCTCGGCCGGCAACCGGGTCAACGCGGTGAGCGGGCTGCAGGAGGACTTCCTGCAGGCGCGTTACTCCGTCGCCGCGCAGAACGGTACGGGTGCGACGATCTCCGTCGGTGTCGGCTTCAACAAGACCAGTGCCTTCGACGGCATCCGGCCTTTCGACCAGGCGATCGCGACGTTGCATGGATCGTGGGGCGAGCACTCCGCGAGCTTCCTCGGCGCGGGCTATCTGACGGCGCTGGAGTACAGCGCCGCCGCCGGTACGACGGTCTGGCAGGGCGACGCGGGCGCGGCGATCCATCAATCGGGCCTCGCCTACGAATGGAGATGCTGATGATCAAGCTCGCTTTCGTCCTCGCGGCCCTGCGTCCGGGCATCAACTGCAGTATCCCGCTGGAAGGGCGGCTCGACCTCGTGCGCTGGGACCCGCCACTGCCCGAGGACTTCACCCCGCCGACGCAACAGGAGGTCGACGCCGAGATCGCGCGGCAGGCCGCCGCTGCCGTCCGCATCACCGTCCCGGCCTACTACCTCAAGGATCAGGCGATGGTCGAGAAGGTCGAGTGGCAGGGCGAGGAGCACACGCTCCACGACCTGATCGACGCCTGGGCGCGCGCCATCGGCGGCCGCGCGCTGCTGGCTTGGACGAGCGCGCCCAACTTCGACCACGACCACGATTTCGTGCGCGGCTTCGCGGCCGCCCATGAGCTCTCCGACGAATACGTGAAAGGCGTGTTCACCCGCGCCCGCGCGCGCATCGGCAACGTCTAGGAGGCGGCATGAGCGACGATACGAACATCTGCATGCCGCGGGCCGCGCTGGAGGCGCTGGTCGAGGATGCGGCCGAGCGCGGCGCCAAGAAGGCGCTGTCGAGCGTCGGCCTCGGTGACGAGGACGCGCCCGACCACATCCGCGGCCTGCGCGACCTGTTCGCGATGTACCGCGTCGTCCGCAACGGCGCACTGAAGCAGATCGGCCAGGGCATCGCCCTCGTGCTGATCGGCGCCCTCGTGTTCTTCGTGTCCACCAGGTTTCCCCCGAAGTAGGTCGCCATGATCGCTGTCACCCTGCTGCGTCAGATGATGCCCGCCGCCGGCGCGCGGCTCGATCCGCACCTGCCGTTCATCGTGCCTGCGGTCAACGCGGCCGCAATCTCAGGTCCGCAGCGCTTCGCGGCCTTCATGGCGCAGCTTGCCCACGAGAGCGGCGAGTATCGCTGGATGCAGGAGATCGCCGACGGCAGCGCCTACGAGGGCCGCGCGGACCTGGGCAACGTGCAGCCCGGCGACGGCCGCCGCTTCAAGGGCCACGGTCCCATCCAGATCACCGGCCGGACCAACCACGAGGCCTGCGGGCGGGCGCTCGGCATCGACCTGCTGGAGCAGCCGACGCTGATCTGCGAGCCGCGCTGGGCCACGGCCTCGGCCTGCTGGTTCTGGAACAGCAAGCGGCTGTCGCTGCTGGCGGACCGCGACTGGTTCGTCTCCATCACGCGCATCATCAACGGCGGGACCAACGGCCTCGACGATCGCCTGCGCTACTGGCGCCGCAACCGCGAGCTGCTGGGCCTGCCGCCTGTCGACGTCGACGGCGAGGTCGAAGCCATCAAGGCGTTTCAACGCGAACAGGGGCTCGATGACGACGGCCGTGTCGGCCGGCGCACGCTCGATGCCCTGCAACAGAGGAGTGCTGCCTGATGCCGATCCTTCCCCTCATCCTCGGCCTCGCGCCGACCGTCGCCTCTTGGATCATGGGCGACAAGACCGGCAACGCGGTCGCCAAGGTGACGGGCATCGCCCGCGAGATCCTGGGCACCGATGATGTCGGCGGCATGGAGAAGGCGATGGCCGCCGATCCCGAGGTGGCGTTGCGCTTCAAGATGGCGGTGCTGCAGGCCGAGGCCGACGAGCGCGCGCACGTCGAGGAGATGCGCCGGCAGGATCTCGATCAGCTCAAGGCGCAGTTGACCGATGTCCAGAACGCCCGCAACCAGACGGTCGAGCTGGCGAAGGCGGGCTCTCCGCTGGCGTGGGGCTCCTCCATCGTGTCGGTGCTCGCCGTCGCGGTGTTCGCCGGGTTCGTCTACATGCTGTTCGCCAAGGTCGTGCCCGAGGGCATGAAGGAGGCGCTGCTGCTGCTGGGCGGCTCGGCCGCCACCGGCTATGGCATGGTCCTGTCGTACTGGCTGGGCTCGTCGAGCGGGTCGGCCTCGAAGGACGCGACCCTGCGGGCTGCCGTCGCCAAGTGAGCTGGCCGGCGCTCGCCCTGGGCGCCGTCGCCGGCATCGCGCTGGCGATCGGCGGGCTGCTGCTGACGCTCGACTGGCCCGGCCTGTGGGACGTGCTGGGCTGGTCGCTGCTGTGAGCTATCCGGCGCCGCAGGAGCTGATCGTCGGTCTCGACCCGGCCAGGTGCCGGGTCTTCGCTCCTGACGAGGTTCTGGCCCTCCTGAGGGCCTTCCATGCGCATACCGGCGTCGACCCTCTGGCGCGCGGCGTGCGCCTCGACGAGGTCGCGGCGGCGCATCCAACTGCGCCCGCCGCTCCGGCCGTTTCGGGCGGCCCGCGTCCAACTTGCGACGGCCCCAAAACCCTTATGCCATCGGCATCGGACGCATCGGGTGCCGCGCTCTCTTAATCAGCGGGTCCCAGGTTCGAGCCCTGGTGCGCCCACCAATCTCCTCAA
>CAZVIF010000063.1:0-7455 GCA_964626745.1 uncultured Steroidobacteraceae bacterium | reverse complement strand
CCCGAGCGAGCGAATGCGGTCGCCGCCCTGAGCGAGCGAGGGTCCCCGGCCGGCCAAGCGCGCGCGGTACGCAGCAACAAGGCAGCAGGCGTATGAGCAGCTACACGCGCGACGAGATGATGACCGTCGCTGCCGCGCGATTGCTGCGCGACGGCCAGGTCTGCTTCGTCGGCATCGGCCTGCCGAGCGCCGCCTGCAACCTCGCGCGCCTCACCCACGCGCCGGAGCTGGTGCTGATCTACGAGTCCGGAACGATCGGCACGCGCCCGACGGTGCTGCCGCTCTCGATCGGCGACGGCGAGCTGGCCGAGACCGCGACCTGCGTGATCCCGCTGCCGGACATCTTCAGCGACTACCTGCAGGCCGGGCGCATCGACATCGGCTTCCTGGGCGCCGCGCAGATAGACAGGTTCGGCAACCTCAACAGCACGGTGATCGGTCCCTACGAGAAACCGAAGACGCGCCTGCCCGGCGCGGGCGGCGCCACCGAGATCGCGGCGCACGCGCGCGAGGTGTTCATCGTCATGAAGGCCTCGCCGCGCAGCTTCGTGAAGAAGATCGACTTCCAGACGAGCGGCGGGCATTTCGCCGGCCGTTCGCAAAGCGGCGCGCGGGGCGCCGGGCCGGCCGTCATCGTCACCGACGTCGGTATCTTGAAACCGCGCGCGGAATCCGGAGAATTCGCCCTTTCCGCGCTGTATCCCGGAATCCCGGCCGAGGAAGCGAAGGCCGCCGTCGGCTGGCCGCTCGACATGCTCCCCCGGCTGGAAACCTGCGCGCCGCCCACGGCGACGGAGCTCGAGGCGCTGCGCGCGCTCGAGGCCCGCACCGCGGCGGCGCATCGTGAACCTGTGAGGCTGCCGCTATGAACGCCAATGTCCGCGCCGCCGGCGCAAGCAAGAACCCCCACGTCAAGATGGCGCTGCCGGGGCCGAAGTCCCGCGCCATGATCGAGCGCGACACGAAGGTCGCCTCGCCCTCCTACCCGCGCGACTACCCGTTCGTGATGTCGCACGGCAAGGGCACGGAAGCCTGGGACGTAGACGGCAACCGCTTCCTCGATTTCGCCGCGGGCATCGCGGTCTGCGCGACGGGCCACGCGCACCCGCGGGTCGTGAAGGCCGTGCAGGACGCCGCCGGGAGGTTCCTGCACATCTCGAGCGACTACTGGCACGAGGAGATGACCTCGCTCGCCGAGAAGCTCTCGGCGCTCGCGCCCATGAGCGAGCCCGGCATGGTCTTCTTCTGCCAGTCCGGCACGGAATCGGTGGAGGGCGCGCTGAAGCTCGCGCGCTACGTGACGAAGCGCGGCCGCATCCTCGCCTTCCTCGGCAGCTTCCACGGCCGCACCATGGGTTCGCTGTCGCTGACCTCGAGCAAGTACACCCAGCAGGCCGGGTTCTTCCCGACCATGCCGGGCGTGACGCACGTGCCCTACCCGAATCCGTACCGCCCGCTGTTCGCCGGCAGCGACCAGGGCAAGGCGGTGCTCGACTACATCCGCATGCTGTTCGAGCGCAACCTGCCGCCCTCCGAGGTGGCCGCGATCGTCATCGAGCCGCTGCAGGGCGAGGGCGGCTACCTCGTGCCGCCGCCGGGCTTCCTCGCGGGACTCCGGCAGATCTGCGACGAGCACGGGATCCTGCTCGTGTTCGACGAGGTGCAGTCCGGCGTCGGCCGCACGGGGAAGATGTTCTGCGCCGAGCACGAGGGCGTGAAGCCCGACATCATGACGCTCGCCAAGGGGCTCGGCTCGGGCCTGCCGATCGGCGCGGTGGTCGCGCGCGCAAGCCTGATGAAGCAGTGGAAGAGAGGTGCGCATGGCAACACCTTCGGCGGCAACCCGGTGTCCTGCGCCGCCGCCAACGCGACGATCGACCTGGTGCGCGAGCAGTATTGCGCCAACGCGGCCAAGGTCGGCGCGCACTTCATGAAGCGCCTGCACGAGATGAAGAAGGACTACCCCTGCATCGGCGACATCCGCGGCCTCGGCCTGATGATCGGCGTCGAGATGATCGAGCCGGACGGCTCGCCCGCGCGCGAGATGGTGGACCGGCTGCTGCACCGCGCCTACCACAACGGCCTGATCCTGCTCTCCTGCGGCGTCTCGACGCTGCGCTTCATGCCGCCCTTGTGCGTGACCGAGGCCGAGGTCGACGAGGCGATCACGTACCTCCGGTACTCGCTCGACGAGGCCCTGGCGGGCCAGGCGTGAGGCCCGCCGCCCGCGCCCTGCTCGCCGTCGCCGCGCTGCTGGCCGCCGGGGCGGCGCCGGGCGCCGGGCGCGAGCCGGTCCTCTCGCAGGTCGCGCTGCCGCACACCTATTACTGGCGCGAGCTCTACATCCCGCAGGTGACGACCGGCCCGTCGTCCGTGGCATTCATGCCGGCGGGCGACGAGCTCATCTACGCGATGGAAGGCTCGCTCTGGCGGCAGAAGCCCGGCACGCCGGGCGCGAACGAGATCACGCACCCGGCCGGCGCCTACGACCACCAGCCGGACGTGGCGCCGGACGGGCAATCGGTCGTCTTCACGCGTTACGACGGCAAGGGCTTCGAGCTGTGGCGCCTCGACCTCGAGACCGGCAAGGAACAGGCGCTCACGACCGGCGGCCACGTCAACCTCGAGCCGCGCATTTCGCCCGACGGCAAGCGGCTCGTATTCGTCTCGACCAGCGGCACCGGCCACTTCAACCTGAAGATCGCCGACCTCACGCCCGCGGGCCTCGCGAACGCGCGGTTCCTCGTCGCGCCGCGCGAGAGCCGGATCGACCGTTACTACTATTCGACGCACGACCACGCCATCAACCCGTCCTGGTCGCCGGACGGCCGGCACGTGTGGTTCGTGACCAACGCCGAGATCCCCTGGGGCACGGGCTGGATCTGCTCGATCGCCGTCGACGGCGGCGAGCCGGCGTGCCTGACGAAGCACCAGCTCGAGACCTCCTGGGCCGCGCGGCCGGAAGTCGGTCCGGACGGCCGGCGCATCCTGTTCTCCAACTACCACGGCGGCCAGTGGCACCAGCTCTGGCTCACGACCACGGACGACACGGCGCCGCTGCCGCTCACCTACGGCGAGTTCGACCGCAGGAACGCGCGCTGGTCGCCCGACGGCAAGCGGATCGCGTACGTCAGCAACGAGGGCGGCAACACGTCGCTGTGGGTGCAGGAGTACTTCGGCGGGGCTCGCGTAGCGGTCGAGCCCGCTGACCGGCGGCGCCTCCCCGCCGCGGCCGTGGTGAGAATCCGGCCCCAGGACGACGCGGGAGCCCCGGTCGCCGCACGCGTTTCCGTGCTGGCGAGCGACGGCCGCTGGCATGCGCCAGCCGGCGCCTGGATGCACGCCGACGAGCTGTACGACCGTGCGCAGTTCCCGAGCGAGGTGCACTACTTCCACTGCCCGGCCGAGGCGGCCGCCTGCCGCGTGGAGATCCCGCCCGGCAAGGCGACGATCCAGGTGCAGGGCGGATTCCGCCGCAAGCACGCGACGATCGAGCGCGAGTTTGCGGCCGGCGAGGCCGCGGAACTCGCGGTCCGCCTGCCGGGCAACGACCTGCCGCCGGAATTCGGCCGCTTCGTCTCCGCCGACCTGCACGTGCACATGAACTACGGCGGGCACTACCGCAGCACGCCGGAAACGCTGCTCGCGCAGCAGGACGCCGAGGACCTCGACGTCGTCTACAACCTGATCGTCAACAAGGAAGAGCGGATCCCGGACATCGCCTATTTCAAGGCGGGCGGCGGCGCGGACGCAGCGAGCGCGAAGCGCACGCTCTTCCACGCGCAGGAGTACCACACGAGCTTCTGGGGCCACCTCGGCCTCCTGAACCTCGAGAGCCACTTCCTGCTGCCCGACTACACGGCGTACCGGCACACGGCCTACGAGAGCCCCTGGCCGCACAACGGCGCGATCTCGGACCTCGCGCGCGCACAGGGCGGGCTGGTCGGCTACGTGCACATCGCGGATTTCCCGATCGACCCGCCGAAGGAGAAGAAGCTCTCCTACGAGCTGCCGGCGACGGTCGCGCACGGCAAGGTGGACTACCTCGAGGTGATGGGATTCTCGGACCACCACATCACCGCGGGCATCTGGCACCGGCTGCTGAACCTCGGCTTCCGCCTGCCGGCGGGCGCGGGTACGGACGCGATGGCGAACTACGCGGCGCTGCGCGGTCCCATCGGCCTCGTGCGCGTGTTCCTCGAGACGGGCGGCGAGGCGACGCCCGCGGCGCTCGGCGAGGCGCTGAAATCCGGGCATACGTTCGTCAGCAACGGGCCGCTGCTCGGTTTCCAGGTCGATGGCCAGGGACCGGGCCGCTCGGTGCCGCGCGCAGGCCGGTTGCCGGTGCGGGTTTCGCTGCGTTCGCCGTTCCCGGTCGACCGGCTGGAGCTCGTGCAGAACGGCAGACCGATCCTGTCTTTCGCGCTCGAGGGCGACCGCACGCGCTTCGACTGGAGCGGCGACGTGGACTTCGACGCCGGCGGCTGGGTGCTGCTGCGCGCCTTCAATGAGAAAGCGCATCCCTGGGTGCTCGATCTCTATCCCTACGCGACGACCAGCCCGGTCTGGTTCGACGCGCCGGCGGCCCCGCGCGCGCCGGAGGATGCCGCCTACTTCGTCGCCTGGATGGACCGCGTGCTCGAGGCCGCGCACGCGCGCGGCGGCTGGAACGACGAGCAGGAGAAGGCCGACACGCTCGCGTATCTCGATGCGGCGCGCGAGAAGTTCCGCGCACTCGCCGCGCAGTAAGGAGAAGCACCGACCATGACCCGACCGCACGTCCTCGCCGGCCTCGTCGCCGGCGCCGCCCTCGCCTTTGCCGCAAGCGCCGAGCCCTCGCGCTTCACCGTCGACGACCTCGTGCGCCTCGCGGGCATCTCGGACCTGGACCTGTCGCCGGACGGGGACTGGGTCGTCTACAGCGTCGGCGAAGCGAACCTCGAGGAGGACGCGACGCACTACGACCTGTGGCGGGCGCGCTGGGACGGCTCCGGGCGCCGCGCGCTCACGCGCACGCCGGACGAGGACGAGTACCAGCCGGCGGTCAGCCCGGACGGCAAGTGGATCGCCTTCCTCTCCGACCGCGGCGGCGAAGACGCGACGACGCAGGTTTGGGTCATGCCCTCCGACGGCGGCGAGGCCGAGGCGCTGACGAACTTCCCGGGCGGCGTCTCCGATTTCGACTGGGCGCCCGACAGCGCCCGGCTCGCGGTCATCGCCAAGGATCCGGAGCGCGCCGAGGGCGAGGAAAAGCCGAAGAAGCCCGAGCCCATCGTCGTCGACCGGCACTACTTCAAGGAGGACTATGTCGGCTGGCTGGGCGACAGGCGCGAGCACCTGTACCTGTTCGACGTCGCGGGACGCAAGGCGACGCAGCTGACCCGCGGCGCGCACGATGCGCACCAGCCGGCCTGGTCGCCGGACGGCACGCGCATCGCCTTCGTGACCAAGCGCGGGGCGGATCCCGACCGCCATCTCAACTGGGACCTCTACCTGATCGAGGCGCGCGAGGGCGCCACGGAGCGCCAACTCACGCGTTTCCCCGGCGCCGACAACGACCCGTCCTGGGAGTCGCGCCCGGCCTGGAGCCCGGACGGGCGGAAGATCGCCTACGTCAGCAGCGGCGAGGACCGATGGATCTACTACGCGCCCTGGTCACTCGCGGTCGTGGACGTCGAGAGCGGCGCCGTCACGCGGCCCGCGGGCGTCGACGGCTTCCACACGAAGCCGCAGTTCACCGCGGACGGCAAGGCCCTTCTCGCGCTCGTCGAGGGCAGCCGCGTGACGCACGTCTCGCGCATCGACCTGGCGACCGGCGCGGTGACGGCGCTCACCGGCGGCGCGCGCTTCGACTACGCGTTCGACGCCGCGGCGAACGGGCGCGTGGCGGTGCTGGGCGGCGATGCGATGCATCCCTATCGCATCGAGGCGTTGCTGGAGGGGTCAGACCCCTCCGTGATCGCCGACCACAACGAATGGCTCAGGGACCGCCGGCTCGCGGCGACCGAGGAGATCACTTTCAGGAGCGCGGACGGCACGTCGATCGAAGGCTTCCTCGTCAGGCCCGTGGACTCCGTCGCCGGCCGGCGCTACCCGGCGATCCTGCGTATCCACGGCGGCCCGGTGGCCCAGTACATGCACGAGTTCATGGAGGACTGGCAGGTGCTCGCGGCGAACGGCTATGCCGTCATCGCCGCGAATCCGCGCGGCAGCTCGGGCCGGGGCTTCGACTTCGCGCGGGCGATCTACGCCGACTGGGGCGCGAAGGACACGGCCGACGTGCTCGCGGCGGTCGACCACGTCGTGAAGATGGGCGTCGCGGATCCCGGCCGGCTGGGCCTCGGAGGGCACAGCTATGGCGGCATCCTGACCGACCAGGTGATCGCGCGCGATCCGCGCTTCAAGGCCGCGGTGTCGAGCGCCGGCGCCGCGAACTTCCTCGGCACCTGGGGCGTCGACATGTACATCCGCGAGTACACGGAGGAACTCGGCCTGCCGTGGCGCGACCGCAAGACCTACGAGCGCGTGAGCTTCCCGTTCTTCCACGCCGACCGGATCCGCACGGCGACGCTGTTCATCTGCCACGA
This sequence comes from uncultured Steroidobacteraceae bacterium, assembly GCA_964626745.1. Lineage (GTDB taxonomy): Bacteria > Pseudomonadota > Gammaproteobacteria > Steroidobacterales > Steroidobacteraceae > SCUD01. Next base: position 868 of record CAZVIF010000063.1, on the reverse strand, counting down.
GCTGGACGACAACGTGCCCTGCGTCGGCTCCATGCAGATGTACCAGGCGCTCAGCGCGCTCGGCGTACCGACCCGGCTCGTGATCTACCCGGGCGAGCACCACGGGCTCACGATCCCCAGCTACATCAAGGACAAGATGCAGCGCACGCTCGACTGGTACGGGCTCTACCTCGGCGTGCTGCCGCGGCCGTAGCGCTTCATGAGTGCCGTCAGCGCGCCATGCGGCAGCGCAACGGCGCTGGTGCCGGCATGGCCCTGCATGTCGCGCGCCGCGACCATCGAATTGACGATCGCCTCTTCGGTCGCCTGCACGGTGGCCTCGAACAGGATGTCCAGGCGGCCATTGTCGAGAAACACGGCGGTGCGGAGGACTCCGTCATCCATGGATCGCGGATTGGCGGTCGAGAAGGCGACGAAGAGGTCGCCCGAGCCGTTGCCGGCGAACGAGCCCATGCGTGCGAGTCCCATGCCGGCACGGCGCGCGATGCGGTCGAGCTGGTGCGGCAGGAGCGGCGCGTCGGTCGCGACCACGATGATGATCGACCCGTTGTCGCCGTCGCTGGCGGCCTCGTGGCCGGCCGCTCCCTCGCGCAGGTGCTCGCCCACCGGCACGCCGGCGATCCTGAGCGAGGAGCGCGTTCCGTAGTTCGCCTGCACCAGCACCCCGACCGTGTACGGCCGGCCTTCCACGTCGACCCGCCGCGAAGCCGTGCCGATGCCGCATTTGAAGCCATGGCAGGTCATGCCCGTCCCGCCGCCCACGTTGCCTTCGGCGACCGGCCCGCTCCTCGCGCCGTCGAGCGCCGCGTCGACGTGCGCGGCCTTCACGTGGAAGCCGTTGACGTCGTTCAGCCCGCCATCCCAGGTC
>CAZVIF010000062.1:6056-7571 GCA_964626745.1 uncultured Steroidobacteraceae bacterium | reverse complement strand
CCCGCGTCGGAGAGCAGGTAGTCCCGGCGCTCGAACGCGCGCAGCAGGTCGGGGGCGTCGTCACTTCGGAGCATAGGCGCGCTCCAGTTCCTGGATGCGGTTGAACCGCTGCTGATACGTGGCGTCCGGCATGCCGCGCTTCTTCTCGTCGAGCAGTTGCTTCCGCGCCGCGTCGAAGTCCGGGCGCCCGTTGGGCTGCGGCACCCACGACGGCAGCTGCGGCTTCACGTTGAGAACGTCGGCGTTCTTCTTCTTCCAGTCCTCCCACCACTTCGTGGCGCTGCCCCGGTTCTTGAGCAAGTCCTCCATTGCCTTCTGCCCGAACGCCTCGGCCTCCGCCTGCGCGCCCCGTCCGATGCGGGAGTTCTTGTAGGTGTCGATGGCGCCCTTGAGCAGCCGCTCGACGTCGCGGAACTCGCGGTCCGTGCGCTGCTCCGCCTCGTTCGTGGAGCGCTGCGCGTCGGACTGGATGCGCCCGAGGTACTCCTCGATGTCGTTGATGAGTTGCCGGCCGGTGTTCCGCGACAGCCCGGGCGTGCCGAACTTCCGCGTCGTCGGGTCGTAGCCCGTCATGTAGTCGGAGATACGGTCGCGCAGCCGAGTCAGCGAGCGCGCGTCGCGGTAGGACTTGAGGATCTCCTTCTGCATCGACCGATAGAGCTCCGGGTTGTCCGCCCCGTCGACCTGGCGCCGGGCCGCGATGTCCGGAAGCTGCATGAACTTGTCGAACTGCTCGGGCGTGAGGTCGTTCTGGAAGAGAAGCACCTTCTCCTTCGTGAGCGCGCCCTCGGAGGCGTCACGGATGAGCATCTTCGTAATGGCGTCCTGCCGGCCGCGCACGTCGCGCTCCGTCTGCTTGTCAAGGAACGAGATGCGGTCGTCAGCGAGGCGCAGAAGCTGGATGTTCTGCTCCGTGCTCAAGCGCTGGTCCGGCTCGGACAGTTCCTGCCGCAGCGCGTAGGCCCCGGTGATCGTGTTCGTCGAGGCGATCCGCTGGTACTTGTCGCCGAAGTGCAGTTTCTGCGTGCGGGTCTGGAGTTCGCGCTGCGCGTCGTCGGCGTTCATGAACCCGGAGCGCACGGCGCCCGCGTACAGCAGATCGAGCCGCTGGAGCTTCTCCTGCGTCGGCAGCGCGCCCGTCATGGTCTCTTCGACCGTCGCCATCATTCCGGCTTTCAGATGGTCGTTGCGCTGGCGCAGCGCGCGATCGGCCACGCGGTCCCGCACGGAGCGCGAGTAGGCTTGCAGGTCCCGACTGACGGTGTCCTTCGCAAGACGATTGTTCGTCCCCTCCAGGGCGCGCGCGAGGACTTCCTGCGACTGCGCCTCAAAGTCCCCGACGACCGTGCCGTATCTGGGCTGTCCGTCCTCGCCCAGCGGATTCGCGGAGAAGTCGCGCTCGAACTGGTCGAGGCGGTTCTTCGCGTCGATGATCGCCTTCGTCGAGTACGCGATCGCCTCGCGCTCATACAGCGTATCGGCGACCTTCTCGATCGCCTGACCGACGCGCATCAG
>CAZVIF010000062.1:1651-5956 GCA_964626745.1 uncultured Steroidobacteraceae bacterium | reverse complement strand
CCGGCCGCCTCCCACATAGCATTGCGCATGGCCATGCTCGACTGGATGGCGTTGAACTGCCCCCGCTGGGCGAGCCTGCGGCCCTGGTAGCGGCCCATGATGAGCTGCGACAGCGCGTCGAGTTCCGCCTCCTGCGTGATCGAGTCCTGCACCGCGCCGGCCGACCCCGAGTCCACCTCCACCCCGGCCCGCGCGAGGCTCGCTCGGGCGCTGGAGCGCGTGAGGCGTCCCGCCTTGCGCACGATGTCGGCATTGACCGCTGCCGCGCCCTGCGCTGCCGCCGCGTCCGCTGCGTCCTGCCGGGCTTGGTAGTCGAAGTACGCCCCTTGCTGCATGCCCATCCGCAGCGCTCCGACGGTCTGGATCGCCGTCGCGGCCCCTTGTGCGATAGCCGCCCCGGAGCCGCACATCAGGCGTTCCTCCAGGTGTAGATGCCGCCCACGCGCTCGCCGCCCATCGACTCGCACAGCTGGCCCGTCTGGTCCATCAGCACGCCAGAGGAGATGCCGATGTCGAGGGTCGCGCCCGCCTCCTGCGCCCACTGCTGCATGGCGTAGATGAGCAGCCGCGCCACGCCGCGATGGCGGAACTCCGGCGCCACGTACAGCGCGAAGTCGAAGATCACAGGGTCGTCCGAGAACCACCACGCCGTGCAGATTCCCATGATTGCCCCGACGATCTCGCCGTCGCGGTCTGCCACGAACACGCGGCCGGTCTCGATGAGCTTCGTAATCTGCGCATGGACCTTCGTCTCGGAGTAGCGCGTGTACCGGTAGCGGGACTCCGCGTGCATGTGCGCGCCCATCTCCACCAGCGCGGGCACGTCGTCCGGTCCGGCAAGCCGGAGCTTGATGTCAGCCATTGTTCACACTCACGCGCCGCACCACCGAAAGCAGGTGAAACGGCAGAGGTTGGTTCTGCTCGATGGTCACGGAGCCGCCGCTACGCTCCCAGCCCTGGAGGTCGACGCGCTTCTCTCCGGTAAACGGCACGGGTGCCTCGTCGAGCAGCGAGTCTCCGAACGCACGGAAGGGCACTTGCTGCCCGTCCACCGTGCAGCCGATCGTTTCCAGGAACCGCAAGTAGCAGTCCCCTACCCGGACCATGTTCCCCTGCGCGCTGAGGCCTTGCAGTTCGATCGGCAGGAGCTTGATGCGGGTCGAGTACGCAAGCCCGATCTCGACGGCGTTCGCGGTGCGCGGGAGCGTGATCTGCCCGCCCGTGACCGTCTGCTGCGCCATCACGAACCCGTCGGCCACGACGTCGACGATCTTGCCTTCCAGGTGATCGAGGCCGGTCCACGTGGCCGCGCCCCCGACGCTCGTGCCGGTGACGGAACAGTCGGTGTTCAAGGTCGGGTCGAACACCTCCACATACCGGACCGTGTTGCCGTCGATGGTGCGCCGCACGAGGGTATAGACGTCCTCGCCGTCCGCCGTTGGAACCACGGCCACCGATTCGAATGCCCCATTTGTCGGGCGCTGCGTCCATGCGGTGATTTCCTGCTCCGGTGAGTATGTGAGCGTCAGCATTCCGCCATCGGCCAGCACGCACCAGAGCACGGGGTCGGGCTCGCGCTGGTAGGCGATCTCGATGATCCCCGGCGCGCTTAGGTGCTGCGCAAGGAGCGACAAGTCAGACGCGATTGCGCGGTCCAGCTCGACCCGGTACCCAAGCGCACGCAGCCGTTTCGCCGCTTTCTGGACGAAGAGGACCTCCCCCTCTATTCGCACGGGACGGGCCGCGTCGCAGCCGTGCGGCGTCACCGCTCGAATCTGCACCGTGTTCGGCCCGATGGGCTTGTCAGATCCGCCGGCCATCGCGAATTCACCGGAATTCGTCATGGCGAGCAACACATCAGAGTTGCTTACAAGATGCCGGATGTGATTGACCTGGTCGGAGCCGATGGTGAACTCGAACGCATCGGCGTCGCCCGGCCCCTTGGTGAAGTCCAGATAGAGCCCGACGCCGCTGGCCCAAATCGTCTGCGGGTACGTGGGCGAGCCGCCGATGAACAGGCGCTGTTCGTGCAGCATCACCGAGCGCGGGTAATCCGCAATGCCCCACTGCCCCCAGACCGGATAGGACACAGACCAGCCTTCGGACGGCGCCGCCGTAGTCGAGTTCAGCGCGCGCAGGACCACGCCATCGGCGATCGTCGCGGACGTGAGGCCCGTAATCTTCACAAGCCCGCCGTTGATCTCGACATATCCGCTGAGCCCGTCCCGGATCTTCCAGCCCGCAGCGCCCAGCGTGAGCGTGATCGCCGCTCCAACCGGCCCAGTGACGCTCGGCGTGCACGTGGTCTTCGGCGCCTCGGTCAGCGCCCATTGACTCGCCGCGATCGGCGAGGTCGTAAATGCGACCGTGATCGTGCCTGTCGCTACCGTGCTGGAGGTGTAGCCCGTCAGGGTGGCCCGGCCGGGGCCGTTCAACTGCACTAGCTCGCGCCCGACGTCCGCCGGCTCGAACACAGTCGCGCCAATCCCGCCCGCCAGCGTGAACGTTCGCCCGGACCCGACCGTCGTCGCCGACAGCGTGCAGGTGTTGTTCCCGCGGACGTCCTGGATCGAGTAAGGCGGCACGACCCACGGAACCGAGGTCATGCTCCAAGACGCAGCGGCATAGTGCTGGATGCGCCGCACCTCGGCCGACTCGTGCGCGAGGAACATCGAGTCCTGCCCCTGCGTGTAGGTGACGTCCCGGAGGATCGCCTCGGCGTATGGCGAGGTGACCTCATAGGGCACGCTCGCGACCTCGATCTGCGCCCGGTCCTTGAACACGCGGAAGTAATCGTCGCCCAGCTCGAGCACGTAGGCTTCCGACCGCGAGACGACGAAGGGGATCAAGCGCGCGAGCTTGTTCGCGTTCTTCGCCTCGGCGATGAACCGAGACCCATACGCGCGGCGCGCTCCACCGTGCACCATGACGATCGCGTTGCGGATCTCCTCGGCCGCGTTCTGGTAGCGCGCGATGTCCACGCGACCACGCAGCCGGGGCGTGAACTCGCCCCCGGTGAAGTTCGTCTGTACGCTGGTCGTCTTCACCGCGTGAAGTACCTACGCCCGCCGGACAGGCGCGCGCCCAGGAGGCGGAAGTCTCCGAGCGTCTCGGGCGGATCGTCCTGCCCGTCGACCGCCTTCGCGCGGCGGTACGCCATCTCGAACTCCTTGACCGCCTGCTCCGCCAAGCTGGCCGACTGCGTCACCGCGTAGGCGAGTTCCGCCTTCATCTTCGCTGTCATCAAGTCGACGAGCATCGCGTCCCACTCCGCCGGCTCCTCGACCTTCGAGATGTAGCGCAGGCGCAGGACGTTGGTGTCGGCCAGGATGTAGCCGTTCTCAAGCCGGTGATCGATCTCGACCCCGTACTCCCCGACCTGGAGGATCTTGAGACAGTCCGCCGGCTGGGCGAACCGGTACGAGTAGTCGAACTCGGGTGCCGTCACATCCGGCGCCAGGATTACGCGCTTCGTGCAGCAGTTCCACGGATGAGAGCGCAGCAGGGCGTCGCGGGTCTGCGGCCAAAGGTTCGCGCACCGGTTCGCGTTGACGCTGCCCTCGTCGAAGGACGCGATCGAATCCGCCCCCAGCTTCTGCAGCGCGTTGGAGCAGATCGTCACCGCCGAGACACTCATTCGACCCCCTGCAAGAAAAAGGGCCGGGCACTAGACCCGGCCCTCATGCCGTACTACATCGGACGGCGTTGCCAATCAGTCCGGCGTGACCACGTCGACCTCGATGCGGATCTGCGCGTTCGCGGTCGGCACGGCACCGCGCAGCGTCGCGTAGACCTCGCAGACCTCGGTCGTCACGTACTCGACACCCGCAGCCACAAGCGCACCGTTGTTCAGCACCGGACGGCCCGTGGTGGCGACGGCGACGGCAGCGGCAATCCCGTCCGCGTCGATCGCGACCTTCGTCGCGAAGTTGCGGATGCCGACGTCGAGCACGACGGAGGCGCCCATCGCCGCATGCGAGGCGATCGAGTCGGCCATCAGCCGCGTGCCCACCGGGAGCGGGAAGCCCGACCCGATCGTGTCGCCGTCCGCCCACGTGACCGTGGCCGGGCTGGTGATGACGACCGCGCGACGCTTGCCGCCGTTGTCGACGTACGCTTGTTTTCCGGCACCGGTCGCCGAAGCGGAGAGCTTGGCGACCTGCCGGGAGGTGATTTCAGGCATGTTCGATATCTCCTATCGGTTGCCGGTTACTGGAACTGCACGAGGACGACCTTCTCTTCCTCGACCCGTACAGCGCCCACGCTACCGGCCATGCTGACCTGCATCGTGTCCTTCTTGTCGGC
>CAZVIF010000062.1:0-1551 GCA_964626745.1 uncultured Steroidobacteraceae bacterium | reverse complement strand
AGCGACTCCTGGTAGGACCCGTTCGGGTTCGCCAATAGCTTCGGCTCGTCGGCGCGGTCGATCGGAAGCGCCTGGTAGTAGTCGCGCATCAGCGCCACGCGGGTGCTGTGCACGATGTCCGACCATTGCGTGTCGCCGTGGCGGGTGGTGTTCTCGGGAGTGTCGTCGGCGGGGGCCAGACGGTTCGCGGTGAACGACTCGCCGGTGATGCTCCCGCGGTCCATGACGGTGGACTCCAGCCGGGAGACTTTCTGCTGCGCCTGCAGTCGGATCGCGGAATCCCACTGCTGGACGAATGCTTCGGTGATGGTTGCAGGCATGATGACCTCGTAAGCGATGATGATGGAATCGCCTTCGGGGTGTTCTGCTTACGCAGGCCCGCTATCGTGGATGCGGCCTCGGCTGCAAGGGCATCGACGGGCAGGAACTTCGCGGGTATCCGGATGCCACTCCGGGCCGCTCCGCGCGAGTATCCGCCCGCCGTCGTTTCAAATCTGCAACGTTTGTTAGAGCGCGTTGCCCGGGTAGCGGCGCTGGTAGTAGGCGCGGACCTTGGCGGATACGGCCTCGTGCTGCGGGTGCTTCGAGTTCCGGTAGGCCTCGGACGACTCCAGGTCTCGGATGGTCTGCGCTTCGGTCGAGGCTCCGCCGCTGCCCGCGTTGACGTTGCCGTCCTCGCCGATCTCCGGGCCGATAGCGGCCATCATCCGGATGAACAGCGGGTCGTTCCCGTACCGGCGCTCGATCTCTTCCATGCTCACGCCGACCTTCTGCGCGATCGCGGCCGACGCCTTCCAAGAATGCTGAAGGTTCAGCTGCATCGCAGCGTCATCGGTCCACGACTGCTTGAGCGTGGCGAGCGTCTCCTGCGTGGACTTCTGCGAATCGTCGGCCAGCAGCTTCGGCGCCCACTCGGCGAGGCCGAACGCCAGCACCTCGGAGACCTGCGCGTTCGTGAGCCCCTTCGCGTGCATGCGCTTGAGGAACGCCTTCGTCCCCTCGTCCTTCATGAGCTCGTCGACGTTGACCGTCTCGGGCAGGCCCTCGGGCTTGTACTCCTCGGGAGACTTCGGCGGAAGTCCCGTCTCGCGCATCCGGTCTTCGAGCGCGCGATGCGCCTCCGCGACCTTGCGGGCGCTCGCCTCAAGGTTCAGCGCCTTGTCGTCACCAATGACGCGGTACTTCTCTGGAAGCCAGGCCAGAGGGTCGCCGCTGCCGCCCTCGCCCGCGCCAGCCGCCAGAGCGGACGCAGCAGCAGGCGCTCCCGATGCCGGAGCCGGCGCCGCGCTGGGTGCTGCCGCAGGCGCTGCACCGCCTTCCGGTGCGCCACCTCCAGCGCCCCCGCCTTCACTGCCCGCCGCTTCCATCAGACTGTGCATGCGTGTCCACATCGTCTACTCCGTGTGCTCGGTTGATCTGCGCGACGATCCAGTCCACGACGGACCGCTGCCCCGCGCGGTGATAGGTTTCGAGGACGGCGTCGATCCCGCCCTTCGTGACGGTCGGCCGTGAGAAGCGCCGGACGAGGTCTTCGAGGATCGCCGCGCCGCG
>CAZVIF010000061.1:0-7956 GCA_964626745.1 uncultured Steroidobacteraceae bacterium | reverse complement strand
ACGCGCAAGCGCAAGCTGCTCGAGAAGCAGAAGGAAGGCAAGAAGCGCATGAAGCAGCTCGGCACCGTGGAGATCCCGCAGGAGGCTTTCCTGGCGGTGCTGAAGGTGGGCAAGAAATGAGCAGGCGGGGCAACTGATGGTCTTCGATTTCTCGTTCGTGCTGGTCGCGCTCGCGGCGGTCACCGGCGCCGTCTGGGGCCTGGATCAGTGGCTGTTCGCGCGGCGCAGGCGCGAGCGCGGGGTGTCCCGTGACCCGGTGCTGGTCGATTACTCGCGCTCCTTCTTCCCCGTCATAGTGCTCGTGCTCGTGCTGCGGTCCTTCCTCTACGAGCCGTTCCGCATCCCCTCGGACTCGATGATGCCGACCCTGATCCAGGGCGACTTCATCTTCGTCAACAAGTGGCGCTACGGCCTGCGGCTGCCCGTGCTGAATACCCGCATCGTGGCGATCGGCGAACCGCAGCGCGGAGACGTCGTGGTGTTCCGCAAGCCCTCCGAACCCTCGATCGTGTTCATCAAGCGCCTGGTGGGGCTGCCCGGGGACGTGATCCACGTCACGGGAGCGCAGGTCCTCGTGAACGGAACGCCGTCGCAGATTGCCGCGGGCGAGTTGTATTCCGGCCCCAAGAGCGAGCAGTATCCGTTCAGCCGTGTGGGCGAGGAGCGCCTCGGCGATGCCGACCACGCCATCCTGCTGGACCCTGCGAGGCCCGGACTGGAAGGGGAGTGGCGGGTGCCGCCGGGACATTTCTTCATGATGGGCGACAACCGGAACAACAGCCGCGACAGCCGCTTCCCCGAGGTCGGTTTCGTGCCCCAGCACAACGTCATCGGCAAGGCGGAAGCCATCTGGCTGTCGTTCAACCCGGACCCCGGTTCGCTCCTGCTCTGGCATCGCATGGGCACCGGCATCCGTTAGGGAGACAGGTATGCAGCACAGACAGCGTGGCATGACGATGCTCGGGATCCTGATCCTGGTGGTCGTGGTCGGGGCCTGGGTCTACGCGGGCATCCGCATGACGCCGAAGTACCTCGAGTTCATGCGCGTCGCGTCGACGCTCGAGAAAGTGCGCGACGAGTACGATTCGAACCCCGGAACCACCGAGTTCATGCTGCGCAAGGCCGTGGAGCGCCAGTTCGACATCGAGATGGTCGAGGTAATCACCTCGAAGGACATCGAGATCACGAAGAGCGGCGGCCTGTTCACGATGAGGGCCGCGTACGAGGACACGGTACCGCTCGCGGGCAACGTGTCGTTCCTGCTCGAATTCGACAAGTCGGTCGAAGTCAACGCGCGCTGAGCCGGCCGGGCGCGGCGTGGCTGGAGCGAGCGGCTGGATCGCGCAGCGACTGGGCGTCGACTTCACGGACGCCGGCCTGCTGGAACTCGCGCTCACGCACCGCAGCCACGGATCCGCGAACTACGAGCGGCTCGAGTACCTCGGCGACGCGGTATTGTCGTTCGTGGTCGCGGAACTCCTTTTCCGCCGCTTCCCCGGGGCGAGCGAGGGCGAACTCTCGCGCTACCGCGCGAGCCTGGTGAGCGGCGAGTCCCTGGCGGCCATTGCCGCCGGGCTCGGCCTCGGCGGGCAGCTCCGCCTGGGCGAGGGCGAGCTGAAATCGGGCGGCCACCGGCGCGCCACCATCCTTGCAGACGCGCTGGAGGCGGTTTTCGGGGCCATCTACCTGGACCGCGGGCTCGAGGCGGCGCGCGCGGCCGCGGAGCGGCTGTTCGGCGACGCGCTGGCCGCGCTGCCGCAAGCCGCGGCGCTCAAGGATCCCAAGACGCGACTGCAGGAATGGCTCCAGGGCCGCGGTTATGCGCTGCCGGCCTACACGGTGCTGGAGGTGAGCGGCGAGCCGCATGAGCAGCACTTCCGGGTCCGCTGCGAGGTCGCGGACGTCGGCCTCAGCGCCGAAGCGGAGGGCAGCAGCCGCCGGCGTGCGGAGCAGGAGGCGGCACAGAGAATCCTGGAGAATCCGGCGCTAGAATCGGCGCGGTGAGCCAGGCGAACAGGCATCGGTGGGGGACGGTCGCGCTGGCGGGCCGCCCGAACGTGGGCAAGTCCACGCTCCTGAACGCGCTGGCGGGTCGCAAGCTGAGCATCGTGACCCCCAAGCCGCAGACCACGCGGCACCGCGTGGAAGCGCTCGTCGAAGGGCCCGGCTTCCGGATGATCGTGACCGACACGCCCGGCAGCGGGGCTTCCGGCGGGAGCCGGCTGGCGCACGCCATGAACCGCGAAGGCGAAGCGGCGCTCGGCGCGGCCGACGCCGCGATCCTGGTGGTTGCCGCGCCGCGCTGGACGGCGGGCGACGACGCCGCGCTCGAGCGGCTGCGCAGGACCGGCCTGCCGGTCGTGCTCGCGGTGAACAAGATCGACGGCGTCCGGCCGCGCACCGCGCTGCTGCCATTCCTGGAGCGCGCCGCGGGCAGGCACGACTTCAGCGCGATCGTGCCGATCTCCGCCGAGAAGGGCGAGAACCTGGACGCGCTGGTCCGCGCGGCGTCCGCGCACCTGCCGGAGGGGCCCGCCGACGAGGCCCCGGCTCCGCTCGACCGCGGCGAGCGCTTCACCGCCGCCGAGACACTGCGCGAGCAGCTCATGCTCGCGCTCCGCGACGAGCTGCCGTACGGGATCGCCGTCGAGATCGAGCGATTCGAGCCGACGGAGGACGGGCGCACGGAGATCGACGCCGTGATCTGGGTCGAGCGCGAAGGCCAGCGCAAGATCGTCATCGGCGCGAAGGGCGAGCGCCTCAAGGCCATCGGCCGCGCGGCCCGCCTCGCGCTCAACGAGCGTCTCGGCAGGCGCGTCCACCTCGCCACCTGGGTCAAGGTGCGCGAGGGCTGGAGCGACGACGACCGGATGCTGCGTCAGCTCGGCCACGAGCCCCCATGACGGCGAGGCGCACGCTTCTCGAGCCGGCCTGGCTGCTGCACCATCGTCCCTGGAGCGACACGAGCCGGATCCTGGAGTTCATGACGCGCAACCACGGGCGCGTGACGCTGTTCGCGCACGGCGTACGCCGGCCGAAGTCCCCGCTGCGCGCCCTGCTGCGGCCGTTCACGCCGCTGCTGGTGTCGTGGAGCGGTAAACCCGACGGCGGCACGCTGACCGGGGCCGAGCCGGCCGGCGCCGCGGCGACGCCCGCGCCCGGCGCGCTGCTGTCCTGCTACTACCTCAGCGAGCTGCTGATGAAGCTGCTGGCGCGCGAGGATCGCCACGAGGCGATTTACGACGCGTATGCCGCCGCGCTCGCCCGGATCGCCGCAGGCGACGAGGCGGCGGCGCTGCGGGGCTTCGAGCGCGTGCTGCTGGACGAACTCGGCTACGGCATCGACCTCGCCCGCGAGGCCGGGACCGGCCGGCCGGTCGAAGCGGATCGGTACTATCATTTCCTGCCCGGGCGCGGCGTGCTGGCCGTGCGCGAGCCGGGACCCACGGACGGCGCGCACGCGGGCTGCGACCTGATGGCCGTGGCGCGCGGCGAGTACGCCTCGCCGGCGGCGCAGCGTGCCGCACGCGGCGTCTACGGAGCGGCGATCGCGCATTGCCTGGAAGGGCGCGGACTGGCGAGCCGCGAAGTGCTGCTGGCGATGCGCCGTCGGGAGAAAGGGAACCTGGGATGAGCGGAACCGACATCCTGCTGGGCGTCAACATCGACCACGTGGCGACCCTGCGCCAGGCGCGTCGCGGCCGCTCGCCGGACCCGTTGCTTGCGGCGCTGGTTGCCGAGCAGTGGGGCGCGGACAGCATCACGCTGCACCTGCGCGAGGACCGCCGCCATATCCAGGACCGCGACGTGCGCGCGCTGCGCGCGGCGCTGCAGACGCACATGAACCTCGAGATAGCCGCGACGCCCGAGATGCTCGACATCGCGCTCGACGTGCAGCCCCGGGACGTCTGCCTGGTGCCCGAGAAGCGCACCGAGGTGACGACGGAGGGCGGGCTCGACGTGGCGGCGCGGCCCGCGGCTGTCGCCGAGGCCTGTCGCCGGCTGGCGGCAGGCGGAATCCGCGTCTCGCTCTTCATCGACCCGGACGCGGAGCAGGTTGACGCGGCCGCCCGCGCCGGCGCCCCCGTCGTCGAATTGCATACCGGCGCGTATGCCGAGGCGCAAGGCGCGGAGCGCGCGCGTGAGCTGGCGCGGCTGGCGGACGCGGCGCGCCGCGCGACGGCCGCCGGCCTCGTGGCGAATGCCGGCCACGGCCTCGATTACCACAACGTGCAGCCGGTCGCGGCGATCCCGGAGCTCGTGGAGCTCAACATCGGCCATGCCATCGTCGCGCGCGCGGTCATGACCGGGCTCGGCCGCGCCGTCGCCGAGATGAAGCGGCTCATGACGGCCGCGCGGTTCGTGAGCCCGTTGCGGGCATGATCTTCGGCATCGGCACGGACCTCGTGCAGGTCGAGCGGATCGACGCGACGTACGCCAGGTTCGGCGCACACTTCGTCGAGCGGCTCCTGATGCCCGAGGAACGCGCGCTGTTCCGGCCGGGCAGGCGGGCGGTTCGCTTTCTGGCGATGCGCTTCGCGGCCAAGGAGGCGATCGCCAAGGCGCTCGGGACGGGGTTCCGCAACGGCGTATGGATCCGCGACTTCGGATTCACGCCGAATGCCTGGGGCAGGCCGGAGGTGATCTTCTCGCCGCGCGGCCGCGCGCTCGCCGACCGGCTCGGCGCCGGGGAAGGCCACGTCAGCCTCACCGACGAGGCGGGCCTCGTGATGGCCGTCGCCGTGCTGATGAGGAAGGCATGAGCGCGGGCGCCGATTGCCTGGTCTTCGACATCGAGACCGTGCCCGATGCCGAACTGGGCCGGCGGCTCGGCTTCCAGGGCGACGATGTGGCGGTCGCCGCGCAGATGCTGGCCGCGCGGGAGGAGGAGACCGGTTCGTCCTTCCTGCCGCTCGAACAGCACCGGGTGGTCGCCATCTCGACGTTGCTGCGCAGCGGGGATCAGCTCCAGGTGTGGAGCCTCGGTGCCGTGGACAGCCCGGAGGACGACCTCGTCCGCCGCTTTTTCAGCGGCATCGACCGGCTGCAGCCCACGCTCGTGTCCTGGAACGGCTCCGGCTTCGACCTGCCCGTCCTGCATTACCGCATGCTGCGCCACGGGATCGCCTCGCCCACGTACTGGGACACCGGCGAGCGCGACCGCGACTTCAAGTGGAACAATTACCTGAATCGCTTCCACATGCGGCACGTGGACCTGATGGACGTGCTGGCCGCCTACCAGGGCCGCGGGCGCGCCAGCCTCGAGCACGTTTCGCTCCTGCTCGGCCTGCCCGGCAAGCTCGGCATGGGCGGCGACCAGGTGTTCGAGTTCTGGAAGGCGGGTCGCCTCGCCGAGATCCGCGCCTACTGCGAGACCGACGTGATGAACACCTACCTCGTGTGGCTGCGCTTCGAGCTGGCGCGCGGCCAGCTGTCGGCGGGCGGGCACGCGGAGGAGGTCGCGCGCGTGCGCGACTGGCTCGGCAGCCGGAGCGAGGCGCACTGGCGCCAGTATGGCGCCGCCTGGACGGCCGCTTGAGGACGCTCGCCGCGCCGGAGACGGCGGTCATCGAGTCGCTGGACCAGGAAGGCCGGGGCGTCACCCACATCGACGGCAAGACGGTGTTCGTGGACGGCGCGCTGCCCGGGGAGCGCGTGATCCTGCGCCGCACGCGCCGCCAGCGCCGCCACGACGAGGCCGTCACGGTCGAGGTGCTGCAGGCCTCGCCGCAGCGTGTGATCCCACGCTGCCGGCATTTCGGGACCTGCGGCGGCTGCTCGCTGCAGCACCTCGACCATGCGTCGCAGCTCGTGGCCAAGGGCCGGGTCGTCGCCGAAGCGCTGGCGCGCATCGGCGGCGTCGAGCCTGCCGAGTGGCTGCCGCCGCTGGCCGGCCCGCCATTCGGCTATCGCCGCCGCGCGCGGCTGGGTTGCCGGTACGTGGACAAGAAGGAGCGGGTCCTGGTCGGCTTCCGGGAACGCGGCAGCCCGCTGCTCGCGGACCTTGCGGCCTGCGAGGTCCTCGCGCCGCCGGTCGGCTCGATGATCGCTTCGCTCGCGGAACTGGTCGGCAGCCTCGAGCTGCGTCGCCGCGTGGCGCAGATCGAAGTGGCGGTCGGCGACGATGCCGCGGCGCTCGTGCTGCGCGTGCTCGACGACCCCGGCGAAGCCGACCTCGGGCGGCTGCGCGCGTTCGAGGCAGCGCACGGCGTCCGCCTGTACCTGCAGCGCGGCGGGCTCGAAACGGTGCAGCCCCTGTCGCCGCCCGCGGCGTCGCTGCGTTATGCGCTGCCGGGGCTGCCGGCCGGCATCGAGTTCTCGCCCACCGATTTCGTCCAGGTGAACGGCGAGCTGAACCGCCGGATGGTAGGGCGCGCCATCGAGCTCCTGGATCCCGCGCCGTCGGACCGGGCGCTGGACCTGTTCTGCGGCCTCGGCAACTTCAGCCTGCCGCTGGCGCTGCGGGTCGAGGCCGTGGTCGGGGTGGAGGGCGATGCCGCCCTGGTGGCGCGGGCACGCGCCAATGCCGAGCGCAATGGCATCCGCAACGCGGCGTTCCACGCGGCCAACCTCGCCGCGGAATCGCAGGCCGGGGATTGGGCACGCGGCCGCTACGACCTCGTCCTGCTGGACCCGCCGCGGGCGGGTGCGCGCGAGGTCCTGCCGGTCGCGACGGCATCGAGGCCGCGGCGCATCGTGTACGTTTCCTGCCACCCGGGCAGTTTCGCGCGCGATGCCGGCATACTCGCGGGAGAGCTGGGCTATCGCCTCCGGGCGGTCGGTGTCATGGACATGTTTCCGCAGACGTCGCACGTCGAATCGATCGCGGTCTTCGAGCGCGCGCCATGACCCTGGGGCCCGTCATGGTCGACGTCGCGGGCGTCGCGCTCGAGCCCGCGGATCTCGACGTGCTGCGCCATCCCCAGGTCGGCAGCGTGATCCTGTTCGCCCGCAACTACGAGAGCCCCGAGCAGCTGGCCCGCCTCACGGCCGAGATCCATGCCGTGCGGTCGCCGCCCCTGCTGGTCGCGGTCGACCAGGAGGGCGGCCGCGTG
The DNA here is from genome assembly GCA_964626745.1 of uncultured Steroidobacteraceae bacterium. Classification (GTDB taxonomy): domain Bacteria; phylum Pseudomonadota; class Gammaproteobacteria; order Steroidobacterales; family Steroidobacteraceae; genus SCUD01. The sequence goes on along the minus strand of CAZVIF010000061.1, from coordinate 901 downwards.
CAGCGTTTCCGGGCCGGGTTCACGCGCCTGCCGCCGCTGCGCGCGATCGGCCGCCGCTACGCCGCCGATCCCGCCCAGGGCCTGGCGCTCGCGCGCGAGCTGGGCTGGCTGATGGCGACGGAACTGCGGGCGTCGGGCGTCGACCTGTCGTTCGCGCCCTGCGTCGACGTCGACCACGGCGTGAGCAGCGTGATCGGCGACCGCTCGCTGCACACGGATGCCCCGGCCGTCGCGCAGCTCGGCGTCGCGTACATGCTGGGGATGCGCGACGCCGGCATGGCGGCGACCGCGAAGCATTTCCCGGGTCACGGGGCGGTGGCGGCGGACTCGCACGTGGCGTTGCCCGTGGACCGGCGCGAATGGCCGGACATCGAGGCGGATCTCCAGCCCTACCGGCGGCTGATCGCGAACGGCCTGCCCGCCGTCATGGTGGCGCACGTCGTGTTCCCGGCGGTGGACGCGAATCCGGCGAGCCTGTCGCCGGCGTGGATCGGCGGCGTGCTGCGCAACGACCTGGGGTTCCAGGGCGCCGTGTTCGCGGACGACCTGTCGATGGCGGGGGCGGCGGCCTTCGGCGACATCGCCGCGCGCGCGTCCATGGCGCGAGCAGCGGGCTGCGACGTGCTGCCAGTCTGCAACGACCGCAAGGCGGTCGAGACGCTGCTCGACGCCATGCGCGGCACGCCGGACCCGGTCAGCCGCATGCGGCTCGTGCGGCTGCACGGGCGCGACGCCGGCGGCCTTGCGCTCGCGGGGAACCCGCGCTGGCAGGCGGCCGTTGCCGTGGCGCTCGAAATGACCGATCCGCCGGCCCTGAAGCTGGAGGGCGACCGGCTCGCGTAGGATCGACCGGCGAAGGGGACGCTTGCGAAAAGGGGACGCTCACCTTTTTGCTGGGGGA
>CAZVIF010000060.1:0-8045 GCA_964626745.1 uncultured Steroidobacteraceae bacterium | reverse complement strand
CGGCCGCCGCGCTTGCCGCTGGCGCCTTCGCCCAGGCGCCGCCCGATGCGCCAGCCGCGGTTTCCGAACCCGCGGTGCTGGTGACCGACGTCGTAGCGGGTGTCGGCGACGAGGCCTTGCCGGGCATGAACCTGATCGTCCATTACACCGGCTGGCTGCATGACCCGGCCGCGAAGGACCAGCGCGGGCGCAAGTTCGACAGCTCGCGCGACCGCGGCCAGCCGCTTTCCTTCCTGCTCGGCGCGGGCCGCGTGATCCGCGGCTGGGAGCAGGGGCTGCCCGGCATGAAGGTCGGCGGCACGCGGCGCCTCGTTATTCCGCCTTCGCTGGCGTACGGTGCGCGAGGCGCCGGGAACGGCGTGATCCCGCCTCATGCGACGCTCGTCTTCGACGTCGAACTGCTCGCCGTCGAGACCGTGACCCTGCAGCAAGACAGTCAGTAAACCCGAGGTCCCTCCATGAAATTTGCGATCCGCCTTGCGGCCCTGGCCGCACTCCTGCCCGCGGGCGCCGCGACCGCGGCGACGCTGATTCATGCCGGCCGGCTGGTCGACGGCGTGAGCGCGGCGCCGCGCGAACGCGTGACGGTCGTCGTCGACGGCGGCCGCATCCAGGCGATCGAGAGCGGGTTCAGGGCGGCGGGCAGCGGCGACGAGGTCGTGGATCTCACGCAGGCCACGGTGCTCCCGGGCCTGATGGACATGCACGTGCACCTGACCTCCGAGCACAGCCGCACCAGCGAGCTGGACAGCATCAAGAAGGGCGAGGCGGACCGCGCCTACGATTCCACGGTCTTCGCCGAGCGCACGCTCATGGCGGGCTTCACGACCGTGCGCAACCTCGGCGACCAGTGGAACGTGTCGATCGCGCTGAAGCGCGCCATCGATTCGGGCAAGGTCAAGGGCCCGCGCATCCACACGTCCGGCCGCTCGATCGGTACGCGCGGCGGCCACGCGGACGCGACCAACTCGTTCGGCCCGTTCCTGACCAGCAACGACCCGCGCCACGACACCGTCTGCAACGGCGCCGACAGCTGCCGCGAGGCGGTCCGGCAGCGCTACCAGGACGGCGCCGACTCGATCAAGATCACCGCGACCGGGGGCGTGCTGTCGATCGCGAAGTCGGGCAGCGCGCCGCAGTTCACCGACGAGGAACTCGCCGGCGTCGTTTCCACGGCGCATGACTACGGGATGAAGGTGGCGGCCCACGCGCACGGCGCCGAGGGGATCAAGCGCGCGGTCAGGGCCGGCATCGACTCGATCGAGCACGGCACCTTCATGGACGACGAGGGCATCCGCCTCATGAAGGAGAAAGGCACGCATTACGTGCCGACGATCTCCGCGGGCCGCTGGGTCTACGAGCAGGCGCAGGACCCGACGTACTTCCCGGCGATCGTGCGGCCCAAGGCGCTGGCCGTGGGGCCGCAGATCCAGGAGACCTTCGGCAAGGCCTGGCGCGCGGGCATCACGATCATGTTCGGCACCGATTGCGGCGTCTGCGCGCACGGCGACAACGGCAAGGAGTTCGGTTACATGGTGGACGCGGGCATGCCGGTCATGGACGCCATCCGTTCCGCGACCATCGTCCCGGCGCGCTACCTCGGCATCTACGACCGCCTCGGCAGCCTCGAGGCCGGCAAGCTCGCCGACATCATCGCCGTGCCCGGCGACCCGCTCGCCGACGTTCGCGTCCTCGAGCGCGTATCGTTCGTCATGAAGGACGGCGTGATCTACAAACGTTGATCGCCGGCGGACTCACGCAGCGCGCTGCGCGAATCCGGCGCGGGGGACCACCCGAGCGAGCGAATGTCCGTTCTTCTGAGCTCGCGAGGGCTGAGTCCCCCGCGCCGGATCCGCGCAGGGAATCACATGACTACGCCGTCACCTACCGTTGAGAAAGTTGTCATCGAAGGCCCCGCCGGCGCCATCGAGGCGATGATCGAGCGCCCGACCGGCGCGCGCAGCGACATCGTCGCCGTCTGCTGCCACCCGCATCCGCTGTACGGCGGTACGATGCAGAACAAGGTGGTGCACACCCTCGCGCGGGCGTGCCAGGACCAGCGCGTCACGAGCGTGCGGTTCAACTTCCGCGGCGTCGGCGCCAGCGAAGGCGTGCACGACGACGGCGTCGGCGAGAGCGAGGACGCGGCGGCGGTCGCGGAGTACGCGATGCGGGTGACCGGCGCCTCGCGGCTGTGGTCGCTCGGGTTCTCGTTCGGCGGATTCGTCGCCTATCGGCTCGCGACCGCGCGCGCGGCGAGCGCGCTCGTCACGGTGGCGCCACCCGTGCAGCGCTTCGACTTCACGCGGCTGCCGGTGCCCGCCTGCCCGTGGCTGGTGGCGCAGGGCGATGCCGACGACCTGGTCGACCACGAGCGCGTGCTCGCCTGGACGCGCAGTCTCAGCCCCGCGCCGGACGTGACGATCCTCCCGGGCGCGGAGCATTTCTTCCACGGCCGGCTGACGGAGCTGCGCGCCATACTGGCCGCCTGGCTCGCCGCGCGAGCGGCCGAAAACCGCTGAAAAAGCCCTGAAAAACGAACGGGGCGGCCAGGCCGCCCCGTCGCTTGTCGAACTCGAAAACGGATGCCGGGCTCAGCCCACCATCTCGTTGAGGTTCTTGAGGGCGCGGATGCGCACCTTCTTCGAGGCGGGCTTCGCCTTGATGGTCATCTTCTCGCCCGTGAAGGGGTTGACGCCCTCGCGCGCCTTGGTGGCGGCCTTCTTGACGACCCGCATCTTGCACAGGCCAGGCAGCGTGAACACGCCGTTGCCCTTGAGCGACTTCTTGATCTGGTCGCCGAGCGACTCGAGTACTGCGTTGACCTGCTTCTTGCTGAGGTCAGTCTTGGCAGCAACCGCCGCAACGATCTGCGACTTCGTGGGAGCCGCATTCTTTTTCGCCATTGAGAGTGTCTCCTGTGGTTCTGTCAGCGACGGGGCGATCCCGCCAAATCAATTCCGGCGCGCACCATACCACGGAAAATCCCGCTGCATAAGAGGGTCGACAGCGGTTTGAAGCGGTTTTTCACGGGTCGGCGCGCAGCCTGGAAAATCAGTCGAGCCCGAACTCCCGTGTCAAGCGGGCGCGCAGCTCGGGACTCGCGGGCCTCGCGCGCGCCCGGATCTCGATCGTGAGCGGTACGCGATGGCGCACCTCGACGGGCGCGAGCCAGGTCGGGCCGCCGGGCTCGTCGTGGCGGGCGAGCGCGAGCGCCCGCCGTTCGCCGGTGAGCGCGATGACCTCGGCCTCGAGGGCGTCGGCGTCCACCCGGACGCCGGCCTGCGCGTCCCGTCGTTCGAGCGTCAGCACGAGCAGAGCTAGATTGCGCCTTCGGTCAATGCCGTAACTGCCCGCAATCTCTGCCGGCAGGTCGCTCGTCAGGGTGAGCGCATAGCGCAGGCGGTGCTCGCCCGCCTCGACCATGCCGGGATCGTGGTAGGCGGCCGCCGGCGGCACGGATGCCGGCGGTCCGCCGCAGGCGGCGGCGGCAAGGCCGATGAAGAGGAGGGCGGCGCGCCACCCGGCCGTAGGCATCGATCAGCCGATCAGGATGCGCAGCGCCTGGAGGCCGACGATCGCGACCAGCGGCGAGAAATCGATGCCGCCCAGGACCGGCAGGACCCGGCGCAACGGCCCGAGCACGGGCTCGCAGAGCGCGGCCAGCAACGCGGTCGCGGGACTGCGGACGCCCGGGGCGACGAAGGAGAGCAGGGCGTAGACGAAGATGAGCACGGTGAACAGCAGCAGCGTCGACAGGGCAAGGGCGCGCAGCGCCTCGGAGGCAAGCGGCACGAAAGGGTAGATGACTCCCGTGCGCAGGCGGAACAGGACCAGGGTCGCCGCAAACTGGACCGCCAGCAGGGCGACGAGCGAGGCGGTGTCGAAGCGGCCGACCGGTGGCAGCAGGCGGCGCAGGGGCATCACCAGCCAGTTGGTCAGCGCGAGGACGGCCTGGGCCAGCGGATTCCTGAAGTCGGCGCGCACGAGCTGCAGCAGCACGCGCAGCAGGAACGCGTAGACCAGGAAGGTCAGCAGCGAATCGACCAGGAAGACCAGGGCATCCATGGCGCAATTCTAGTGCGCCGGCCCGTGGCCGGAGCAATAATGCGCGGCAGCCGCAGGTGAATGAAGGAGCCGCGCCATGAAGCTCAGCGTCAACGGGCGGGATGTGGACACGGATGCCGCGGCGGACACGCCGATCCTCTGGGTCCTCCGCGACCACCTCGGGATGACCGGCACCAAGTTCGGATGCGGCATGGCCCTGTGCGGCGCCTGCACGGTCCACCTGGACGGCGCGCCGGTCCGCGCCTGCGTGACGCCGCTGGCCGCCGCCGAGGGGCGCAGGATCACGACGATCGAGGGCCTGTCGCCCGATCGCGGCCACGCCCTGCAGCGCGCCTGGCTGGAGCTGGACGTGCCGCAGTGCGGCTATTGCCAGTCCGGACAGCTCATGTCGGCCGCGGCGCTCCTCGCGGCGAACCCGGCACCCACCGACGCCGACATCGACGCGGCCATGTCCGGCAACATCTGCCGCTGCGGCACCTACCCGCGCATTCGCAAGGCCATCCACCGCGCGGCCGAGCTCGCGCGCGAAGGAGGTGCGTCATGAGCGCGGTCAGAGACCCGGGCCGGCGCGAATTCCTGAAGTGGTCCGCTTTCGCGGGCGGCGGTCTCGTCATCGCCGTCGCTCTGCCGGGCTGCGGCCGGAAGAAGGTGCTCGGCTCCACGGCCGGCGGCATGCCGAATGCCTGGCTCCGGATCGCCGGCGACAACACGATCACCATTCTCGTGGACAAGTCGGAAATGGGGCAGGGCGTCTATACGGCCCTGCCCATGCTGGTGGCCGAGGAACTCGAGGTGCCGCTCGCCGCAATCCGCGTCGAGGCGGCGCCACCCGGGCCCGAGTATGTGAACCGCCTGATCGGCGTGCAGATCACCGGCGGCAGCACGAGCGTCCGCGAGGGCTGGGACAAGCTGCGCGAGGCGGGCGCGACCGCCCGCGTGATGCTGGTCCAGGCGGCTGCGGAGGCCTGGCGCGTGGACGCTTCCGAATGCCGCGTCGAGGCCGGGCGGGTCCTGAACGCCGACGGCGACGCGCTGACCTACGGCCAGGTCGCCGAAGCCGCGGCGAAGCTGCCGGTGCCGAAGGACGTGCCGCTCAAGTCGCCCGATGCCTTCACGCTCATCGGCACGCCGGCACGCCGCACGGACAGCGCCGGCAAGGTGGACGGGACTGCGCAGTTCGGGATCGACGTGCGCCTGCCCGACATGCTCTACGGCGCGCTCGCGCAGCCGCCCGTGCTCGGCGGCAGCCTCGGGTCGATCGGCAACCAGGCCGTTGTCGAGCAGATGCCGGGCGTGCGCAAGGTCGTCGCGACGAGCAGCGGCGTGGTCGCCGTCGCCGACCATTACTGGCAGGCGCGAAAGGCGCTCGCCGCGCTGAAGATCGAATGGGACGCGGGCCCGAACGCGGCCCTCGATTCACGCTCGATCGCGGCGAGGCTCGCCAAGGCGGCGAAGCCGGGCAGCGGCATCGCGGTGCGCAGCGATGGCGATGCCGCGGCGGCCCTGGGAACCGGCGCCAAGGTGCTGCGCGCGACCTATCGCCTGCCGCTGCTCGCTCACGCGACCCTCGAGCCCATGAACTGCACGGCCGACGTGCGGGCCGACGGCTGTGACGTCCACGTCGGCACGCAGTGGCAGGATGCGGCGCAGGCGACGGCCGCGAAGGCCGCGGGTCTCGACCCGGCGCAGGTGCGCATCCATACGACCCTGCTGGGCGGCGGCTTCGGGCGGCGCCTGGAACTCGATTTCATCCCGGCGGCGGTCGAAGCCTCGAAGGCGGTCGGCAAGCCGGTCCAGGTGATCTGGAGCCGCGAGGACGACATGACGCATGACGCCTACCGGCCGCCGGCCCACCACGCGGCGGCGGGGGCGCTGGACGGGGACGGCCGCCTGGTCGCCTGGCAACTGCACCTCGTCAGCCCGTCGGTGACCGCGCGCATGTTCCCGGCTGCAGTCGCCGACCCGAAGGTGGCCGACCCGTTTGCCGTGGAGGCCGCCCAGAACTATCCGTACGACGTGCCGAACGTCGCGGTGGACTACCGGCGGGAGGAGATCGGCATCAACGTCGGCTACTGGCGCTCGGTGAGCCATGCGCTGAACTGCTTCACGGCCGAGAGCTTCATGGACGAGCTCGCGCACGCGGCCCGGCAGGATCCGTACGAATTCCGCCGCAACCTGCTCGGCAAGCAGCCTCGCTTCCGGCGTGCCCTGGAGGAGACGGCCGCGATGGCCGGCTGGGGCAATGCCCCCTCCGGCAGGTACCAGGGCATCGCGCTCATGGAAGGCTACGGCACCTACCTGGCCCAGGTCGCCGAGGTCTCCGTCGCAGGCGGGCGCCTGCAGGTGCACCGCATCTGCTGCGCCGTGGACTGCGGGCGCATGGTCAATCCCGCGATCGTCGAGTCCCAGATCGAAAGCGGCATCGTCTTCGGCCTGACCGCCGCGCTGTGGGGCGAAATCACCCTCGAGGGCGGCCGCGCGCAGCAGGCGAATTTCGACAGCTACCGGCTGCTGCGCCTGAACGAGATGCCGGCGATCGAGGTGAAGCTGCTCGAGAGCGCTGAAGCGCCCGGGGGCGTCGGCGAACCCTCGACCGCGCTGGTCGCGCCCGCCGTCTGCAACGCCATTTACGCCGCGACGGGCCGCCGGCTGCGCGAATTGCCGATCGCGAAGGCGCTCAGAACCTGAGGCGAAGGGGAAAAGGGGACGCACCCCTTTTCCTCGGAGACGAAGACCGGAAAAGGGGTGCGTCCCCTTTTCCCCTTCGCCTCACCGCGCGCCGAACAGCGCGGTGCCGACGCGCACGTGGGTCGCACCCTCGGCGATGGCCGCCTCGAAATCCCCGCTCATGCCCATCGACAGCGCGTCGAGGCGATGTCCGGCGGCGTTCAGCGACTCGAGCAGCCGCCGCAACTCCGCGAACCAGCGCCGCTGGCGCGCCGCGTCCGTCTCCGCCGGCGGCATGCACATGAGCCCGCGCAGCTTCAGGCGCGGCAGCTGCGCGACCGCGCCCGCGAGCGCGGCCAGTCCCGCCGGCGCGACGCCGGACTTGGTCGACTCCTCGCCGAGGTGCACCTGGATGCAGACTTCGAGCGGCGGCATGGACTCCGGCCGCTGCTGGGACAGTCGTTCCGCGATCCGCAGGCGGTCGACGGTGTGCACCCAGTGGAACAGCTGCGCGGCGTCGCGCGTCTTGTTGGCCTGCAGCGCGCCGATGAAGTGGCGACGGAAGCGGCGGCCGGCGAGCGCGTCGAAGTGCGCGCGGGCCTCCTGCAGGTAGTTCTCGCCGAGGTCGGCGAGCCCCGCGTCCAGCGCGGCGCGCAGCCTGTCGACCGGCTGCGACTTCGCGACGCCCACCAGGGTGATGCCCGCGGGGTCGCGGCCGGCGGCGCGCGCCGCGACCGTGATGCGCTCCCGCACCGCGGCGACCCCGGCAGCCGGATTCTGCGGAATAGTTAACATATTGGTGTGGCGGGGGCGGGGCTATACTGCCCCTGGTCCCGGAGCGCCGCCCTGCGGAGCGCCGGGACCTTGTGTCGTGCACCGAGCCAGGGAGTCCTGATGGCCGTCGACATCGCCCAACTCTTGGCCTTCGCCGTCAAGAACAACGCGTCCGACCTCCACCTGTCCGCGGGCGTGCCGCCCATGATCCGCGTGGACGGCGACATCAAGCGCGTGAACATGCCGCCGCTGACGCACAAGGAAGTGCACAGCATGGTGTACGACATCATGAACGACAAGCAGCGGAAGGTGTACGAAGAATTCTTCGAAACCGACTTCTCGTTCGAGATCCCGAACCTCGCGCGCTTCCGCGTCAACGCGTTCAACCAGAACCGCGGCGCCGGCGCGGTGTTCCGCAACATCCCCTCGGTGATCAAGTCGCTCGAGGACCTGAACGCGCCCAAGGTCTTCAAGGACCTGTGCATGCTGCCGCGCGGCCTGGTGCTGGTCACCGGCCCGACCGGCTCCGGCAAGTC
>CAZVIF010000059.1:0-8098 GCA_964626745.1 uncultured Steroidobacteraceae bacterium | reverse complement strand
ATTGGTCGGAGCGGCGAGATTTGAACTCGCGACCCCTTGCACCCCATGCAAGTGCGCTACCAGGCTGCGCCACGCTCCGACGTTGGAATGATAGCCGATCCAGGCGGGGGCCGGATTCAGCGCCGCAGGATCCGGAGCAGCTCCTCGAGCTCGGCGCGGATCTGACGGATGACCTGGCGCGCCTGCGTGTTGTCCTCGCGGGCCTCGTCGCCCTCTAGCCGGTTGCGCGCCCCGCCGATCGTGAAGCCCTCGTCATACAGGAGGCTGCGGATCTGGCGGATCGTGATGACGTCCTGGCGCTGGTAATAGCGGCGGTTGCCGCGGCGCTTGACGGGCTTGAGCTGCGGGAACTCCTGCTCCCAGTAGCGCAGCACGTGCGGCTTGACGCCGCACAGGTCGCTCACTTCACCGATCGTGAAGTAGCGCTTGGCCGGGATCGCCGGCAGGTCCTTGTTGTTACTTGCTTCCAGCATAGGCTTCGACGCGTGCCTTCAGCTTCTGTCCCGGTCGAAACGTCACGACGCGGCGCGCGGAAATCGGGATTTCCTCGCCGGTCTTGGGATTCCTTCCCGGGCGCTGATTCTTGTCGCGCAGGTCGAAGTTGCCGAAGCCCGACAGTTTCACCTGTCCTCCCGTTGCCAGCGCCGCGCGGATCTCCTCGAAAAAGAGATCGACGAGCTCCCGCGCTTCGCGCTTGTTCAAGCCAAGCTGGTTGAACAAGGCCTCGGCGATTTCCGCCTTCGTGAGTGCCATCCCGACTATTCCCGGATCCCCGCCTTCAGGTCACCCTTGACTCGCTCGATGACCGCGGCAACCACGGCATCGGCTTCAGCATCAGTAAGGGTGCGAGAAGTTTCCTGTAAAATCAAGCCTAAAGCGATGCTTTTTCGACCCGCTTCTACCCCCTTTCCCCGGTAGACGTCGAATACCGCCAACTCGCGCAGCAGGCCTTTTGCGGCCAAATTAACACTTTCCCGCAGTTCGTCCAGCGTCACCGCTTCGTCGACGACCAGGGCCAGGTCGCGCCGGATCGCCGGGTACTTCGAAATCTCCCTGAATACAGGGACTTCCGAATGAAAGCTCGGCTCGATCGCGAGCTCGAAAACGAAAGGCGCCTCGCGCAGTTCGAGCGCGCGCGCGAGCTCCGGCTGCAACTGGCCAATCCAGCCGACGCATTCCCCGCCGTCGAAGACAGCTGCGCTGCGGCCCGGATGCAGGCAGTCGTGCCGCCGCGCGACATAACTTATTCCGCCCTGACGTCCGGTCAGCGCAAAAAGCCCTTCGACGTCCGACTTGAGATCGTAGAAATCCACCGCGCGCTTTGCGGTTCCCCACTGTTCCGGCAAAGCCGTTCCGGTCACGAGGCCGGCGATGGCCTGGCTCTCGACCAGCCGGCCATCCTCCATCGCGAAGCGCGTGCCGACCTCGAAGATGCGCACGCGATCCTGCTGTCGCCGCTGGTTGAAGCGCAGCACCTCGACGAGGCCCGGCCAAAGCGACACGCGCATCTCGCCATGCTCGGTCGACAGCGGATTCTCGAGCGCGAGCGTCGCGCGTCCCGGGAACATCCGCCGCTGCAGCACCGGGTCCACGAAGCTGTAGGTGATGACTTCCTGGAAGCCCCGGTCCACCAGCAGCAGCCGCAGCCGCTCGCGCGTCACGGCACGCTCGGTGGCCGGCTGCGGCCGCTGCGGCATCCGCGCGTCCGCGCGCGGGATGTTGTCGTACCCGAAGATCCGCCCGACTTCCTCGACGAGATCCTGCTCGATCGCGATGTCGAACCGGTAGCTCGGCGGGATGACGCCCAGGACGTCTCCGGCGCCGGCGACCTGCATGCCGAGCCGCCGCAGGATCTCCTCGATCTCCGCGCGCGGGACCGGCACGCCGAGCAGGCTCGTCACCCGCTCGGGGCGCAGGGTCACGCCCGGCCGCTTCGGCTGCGCAGACTCGTCCTGGGTCAGCACCGACGGGCCCGGCCTGCCGCCCGCGATGGCGAGCAGGAGCTCGGTGGCGCGTTCGATCGCGCGCTCCTGCCCCCTCGGGTCGACACCGCGCTCGAAGCGCTGCGCGGCGTCAGTCACCAGACCGTGACGGCGCGCGACGCCGGCCACGGTGTCCGGCGGAAAATAGGCGCCTTCCAGGAAGACGTCGGTCGTGTCGACCGCGATCCCGCTCTTCTCGCCGCCCATCACGCCCGCGAGTCCGACCGGCGCGCTGGCATCGGCGATCACGACCATCGAGGGATCGAGCTCGATTTCGCGGCCGTCCAGGAGTTTCAGCTTTTCGCCCGGCCGCGCCATGCGCACTTCGACGTGCCCCTGCAGCCGGCGCAGGTCATACGCATGCAGCGGCTGTCCGAGCTCGAGCATCACGTAGTTGGTGACGTCGACCACCGGCCGGATCGGGCGGATGCCGGCGCGTCGCAGCCGTTCGCGCATCCACAGCGGCGTGCGCGCGGCCGGATTCACGCCCCGGACGACGCGTCCCGCGAAACGCGGGCACGCGGCGGGCACCGCGAGGCGCACGCCGAACTTCTCCCGCGTGACCGCGGGGACCGCTTCGAGCGCGGGCGGCGCCATCCTGCGGGCGGTGATCGCCGCGACCTCGCGCGCGACGCCCTGTACCGACAGTACGTCGCCGCGGTTCGGGGTCACGTTGAGCGTCAGGATCGTGTCGTCGAGGGCGAGCGCATCGCGAAGCGGCGCGCCCGTCACGAGCTCGTCGGGCAGGTCCAGGATGCCTTCGTGCTCATCGGCCAGCCCGAGCTCCCGCGACGAGCAGAGCATGCCGTTCGACTCGACCCCGCGCAGCCGGGTCTTGCGGATGAGGGTGCCGCCGGGCAGGCTCGCGCCCTCGAGCGCGAGCGCGGTCTTCATGCCGGCGCGAACGTTCGGCGCGCCGCAGACGACCTGCAGGAGCGAAGAGCCGCCGCCCGCCACCTGGCAGACGGTCAGCTTGTCGGCCCCGGGATGGCGCTCGACGGAGAGCACCTCGCCGACCACGACGCCCTGGAACTCGCCGGCCGCCGGCTCGACCGATTCGACCTCGATTCCGCTCATGGTGAGTCGCGCGGCAAGTTCCGGCGGCGCCAGTCCGGCATCGATCCATTCGCGGAGCCAGGCAAGGCTGATCCTCATGCGTCAGCCCCGGTTGAACTGCGCGAGGAAACGCAGGTCGTTCTCGAAGAACATGCGCAGGTCGTTCACCGCGTAACGGAGCATCGCGAGCCGCTCGATGCCCATGCCGAAAGCATAGCCCTGCCAGCGCGTCGCATCCACGCCGCAGGCGGTCAGCACGTTCGGATGAACCATGCCGCAGCCGAGGATCTCGAGCCAGCCGGTCTGCTTGCAGACGCGGCAGCCCGATCCGTCGCAGAGGACGCACTGTATGTCGACCTCGGCCGACGGTTCCGTGAACGGGAAGTAGGAGGGGCGAAACCTGAGTCCGCGCGGCTTCTCGAAGAACTGCTCGGCAAACCCGGCCAGCACGCCCTTGAGGTTCGCGAGGCTCACGTCCTCGTCGAGCACGAGGCCCTCGACCTGGTGGAACATCGGCGTGTGGGTGACGTCCGAGTCGCGCCGGTAGACGGGACCCGGCGCTATCACGCGGATAGGCACGCCCTGCAGCTTCATCGCGCGGATCTGCACCGGCGAAGTGTGGGTGCGCAGCAGCCGCCCGTCGCCGAAGTAGAAGGTGTCGTGCATCGCCCGCGCCGGGTGGTCCGCGGGGATGTTCAGCGCCTCGAAGTTGTGGAAATCGTCCTCGACTTCCGGGCCTTCGGCGACGCTGAAGCCCGCCCGGCGGAAGATGGTCTCGATCCTGAGGCGCGTGCGCGTCACCGGGTGCAGCCCGCCGACCGACTGGCCCCGGCCCGGCAGGGTCACGTCGATCGCCCCGCTGGCGAGCTCACGCTCGAACGCCGCCGCCTCGAGCTCGGCGCGCCGCGCATCGAGCGCCGACGTGATGCGGGCCTTGGCCTCGTTGATGACGGCGCCGGCCGCCTTGCGCTCGCCGGCCGGCAGGTTGCCCAGGCCCTTGAGCAGCTCCGTCACGGAACCCTTGCGGCCGAGTACCGCCACGCGCACGGACTCGAGGGCCGCGAGATCCGTGCTCGCGGCCGCCTCGCTGAGCGTGCGTGCGACCAGCGCTTCGAGGTCCTTCACCCGTTCCCCCGGCGGCGCTACTTGGAGGCCAGTGCGGCTTTCGCCTTCTCCGCGATCGCGCCGAAGGCCGCGATGTCGTGCACCGCGATGTCGGCGAGGGCCTTGCGGTCGATCTCGATGCCGGCCGCCTGGATCCCGGCGATGAACCGGCTGTACGAAAGGCCGAAGCCGCGTGCCGCCGCGTTGATGCGCTGGATCCACAGCGCGCGGTAGTCACGCTTCTTCAGACGCCGCCCCGTGTACGCGTACTGGCCGGCCTTGATGACCGCCTGCTTTGCGACCCGGAAGACCTTGCGCCGGGCGTTGTAGTAGCCCTTCGCCTTCTTGAGGACCTTCTTGTGGCGGCGTCCTGCGATGACGCCACGCTTCACTCTTGCCATGTCACATCACTCCTGGGTTCTGCGCGTCAGACGTGGGGCAGCAGTCGCACGAGCCGGCCGACGTCGGTCTCGTGGACCATCGTCGAGCCGCGCAGCTGGCGCTTACGCTTCTTCGTCATCTTGGTGAGGATGTGGCGGCGGTTCGCCTGGCCGCGTTTGAAGCCTTTCGCCGTCTTGCGAAAACGCTTCGCCGCAGCCCGGTTGGTTTTCAACTTGGGCATCGTTCGTCTCCTGTTATGACCTCTTCACACCGCTCGCGCGGGCTGGAGGCGTATCGGCGGTTTCCCGCCGGTCACTTCTTCTTCGGAGATATGACCATCGTGATCTGGCGCCCTTCCATCGCCGCATGCTGCTCGATCGCGCCGTAATCGGCGAGATCGACCACCAGTCGGTCGAGGAGCCTGCGCCCCACCTCGGTGTGGGCCATCTCCCGGCCGCGGAACCGCATGGTTACCTTGGCCTTGTCACCTGCCGTCAGGAACTTGATCAGATTACGCAGCTTGACCTGGTAATCCGCCGTTTCCGTGCCCGGCCGGAATTTCACTTCCTTGAGCTGGATCTGCTTCTGCTTGCGCTTCGCCGAGTGAGCCTTCTTGTTCTGCTCGAACAGGTACTTTCCGAAGTCCATGATCCGGCAGACAGGGGGCTCGGCAGTCGGCGAAACCTCCACGAGATCCAGCTCCTCAGCGGCGGCCCTGGCGAGGGCCTCGCTGCGGGTCAGGACGCCGACCTGACTCCCGTCGGCGCCTATCACGCGTAATTGCGGCGCAAGGATCTCCTCGTTGCGCCTTACGCGTTTCGTTGTCGAAATATTCAGTCCTCCGAAATGCCAAGGCCGCGGCTCGCCACATCCCGGGCGATCCGAGCGGCCACCTCTTCCAGGGGCATGGCACCCAGATCCTTCCCGGAGCGCGTGCGCACGGCCAATTGCCTGGACTCGACTTCCCGATCGCCTGCGACCAGCAGGTACGGGACACGCTTCAGCGTGTGCTCGCGGATTTTATAGCCGACCTTTTCGTTCCGCAAGTCGATTTCCGCGCGAAGCCCCTGATTTTTAAGGAATTCGGCCGCCTCGACAGCGAATTTCGCCTGCTTTTCGCTGATATTCAGCACCACGGCCTGCACGGGCGACAGCCAGGCAGGCAGCTTGCCGGCATGGTGCTCGAGCAGGATGCCGAAGAACCGCTCGAGGGAACCGAAGATCGCCCGGTGCAGCATCACCGGCGTCTTCTTCTGGCTGTTCTCGTCGACGTAGTGCGCGCCGAGGCGCCCCGGGAGGTTGAGGTCCACCTGCCAGGTGCCGCATTGCCAGTCGCGGCCGATGGCGTCCTTCAGCACGAACTCGAGCTTCGGCCCGTAGAAGGCGCCCTCACCCGGATTGAACTCGTACTCGATGCCGGCGGCGCGCGTCGCGGACTTGAGCGCCTCTTCCGCACGCGTCCACGTGGCGTCGTCGCCGACACGACGCTCGGGACGATCCGCGAACTTCACCCGCACGTTCTCGAAGCCGAAGTCGCGGTAGATCGACATCATGAGCTCGATGCCGCGGACGGTCTCGTCGCCGATCTGGTCCTCGGTCACGAACACGTGCGCGTCGTCCTGCGTGAAGGCGCGCACGCGCAAGAGGCCGTGCAGCGCGCCGGACGGCTCGTAGCGGTGCACCTTGCCGAACTCCGCGTAGCGCAGCGGCAGCTCGCGGTAGCTGTGCAGTCCCTGCCGGAACACCTGCACGTGACCGGGGCAGTTCATCGGCTTGATGGCGTAGACGCGCTCGTCGGGCGTCTTCGTCAGGAACATGTTCTCGCCGAATTTTTCCACGTGCCCGGACTGGACCCAGAGCTCGCGGTCCAGGATCTCGGGGCTGCTGATCTCCTGGTAGCCGGCGGCCGCCTGCTTCTCGCGCATGTAGGCGATGAGCTGCCGGAAGATCGTCCAGCCGTGCGGGTGCCAGAAGACGGCGCCCGGCGCCTCCTCCTGGAAGTGGAACAAGTCGAGCTCACGCCCGATGCGGCGGTGGTCCCGCTTCTCCGCTTCCTCGAGGCGGGTCAGGTATTCCCTGAGCTGTTTCTCGTCCGGCCAGGCCGTGCCATAAATGCGCTGCAGCATCTCGTTGCGCGAATCGCCGCGCCAGTAGGCACCCGCGACCTTCGTGAGCTTGAAAGCGCCGAGCTTTCCGGTCGACGGCACGTGCGGGCCGCGACAGAGATCCTCCCAGCCTCCCTGCCCGTACAGGGAGATCTCCTCGCCGGCCGGTATCGCCGCGATGATCTCCGCCTTGTAGTGCTCGCCGATCGACCTGAAATGCGCGACCGCGTCATCCCGGGCCAGCACACGCCGATGCACCGGCTGGTCGGCCTTGACGATCTCGCGCATTTTCTGCTCGAACTGCTCGAGGTCTTCCGGCGTGAACGGCCGTTCGAAGGCGAAGTCGTAGTAAAAACCGTCCTCGATGACCGGGCCGATCGTCACCTGCGCCTTCGGGTAGATCGACTGGACGGCCTGGGCCAGCAGGTGCGCGGTCGAGTGACGGAGGATCTCGAGTCCCTCCGGGTCCTTCGCGGTGACGATGCGCAGCGCGGCGTCGCGGTCCAGGACGTGCGACGTGTCGACCAGCCTGCCGTCCACGCTGCCGGCCAGAGCGGCTTTCGCGAGGCCCTTGCCGATCGATGCGGCGACCTCGGCGACGGTCACCGGGCGGTCGAAGGATTTCTGGCTGCCGTCCGGCAGGGTGATTACGGGCATGGCGGTAGGTGCGCTTCCAAACGCGCCATTTTAGTGGATTCCGGGGTCAGATCCCGAAGTATCGCCCGGCTCCGCGGCGGGTCAGTTTCTGCCGGCGGGCTGCCGGACCGATCATGGCGAGGTACCACTCGCGAAAACCGTCCAGGTCGAGTTCCAGCAGCGACGAACGCCCGGGCGCATAGCGGCTGGAGCGAATGCCCGCCGCATTCGCCTCGATGATCGACTTGTCCTGCGCTGTCGTCACGCTCCAGAGCCAGGTCAGCCGGTCACGCTCATAGTCGACGCCCTCGCGCGCCCTCGCGTCGACCAGCCAGCTGATCACGATGTCGCTTTTCTCGGCCGCGCGCGGGACGAACTGGAAGAAGGTGGCGTAGTCGTTGTACGCCAGCATGTAGGTGCAGGGGCCGATTCCGAGCGCCGTCTCGCCGCCGTCGTAATCCTTGAAGCTCCCCATCAGCGGCGCGACCGGACCGCCCTCCTGCGTCGCGCTCCGGAAACCGGCCCGGAGCGGCGCCCGGTACGCGGCGCCGAACTGGGCGCGCACCAGGCGTTCGTCGAGCGGCAGCTCGGTGCCGAAATCCGGCAGCGTCGCGCCGAGTCCGGTCGCCCGCGCGGACCACTCGCGATGGCGTGCCTCGTAGCGCGCCATCGCGGCGGGCGACCCGTCGCCGATCCTGTCCGCCTTGATCTCGACGCTGCAGTACTCCGGGTGAGCCGGCTTGCAGTGGTAGCACTCGAGGTAGTTCTCGACCGCCAGCTTCCAGTTCGCGTCGACCGGGTAGACCTCGCGGTGCGCGACGCGCGCCCCGGCGA
>CAZVIF010000058.1:0-8187 GCA_964626745.1 uncultured Steroidobacteraceae bacterium | reverse complement strand
CCGCGCACAGGTGCGTGCCCACGAACCCCGAGCCGCCGAGCACGCAGATCGAACCGGGCGTCATCGCCCGATTATAGGGCTCGGCCCGTCCCGCGCCCGGCCCGCGGGATCCGGCGGGGTTCCTCGCTCGCGAACCCTGCCGGAACGATAAGGGTTCGCTCGCGAGGACCCCGCCACCTCGCGGGCCGGGCGTGATGCGCCGCGGCCTGTCACGCGCGCGATGCGCCGCGACGTGTCAAGCGCGCGCCGGCCGGCCGGGTCCCCGAGCGAGCGAATGTCCGATCTTCTGAGCGAGCGAGGGTCCCCGGACGGCCCAGCGCGCGCGTGCCGCGCCTCGCCGTATCTCGCTCGCCGGTGCTATCGCAGCGGCAGCAGGAGGACCTGGTTCCCGCGGCGCAGCTGCACCAGCAACGTGGCCTGGTCCTTGATCGCGGCCCGCAGCTCCGCGAGTGAGGAGACCCGCTGGCGGTTCACGGCGATGATCCGGTCGTCGGCGCGCAGCCCCGCCTGGGCCGCGGGGCTGCCCGGCGCGACCGCGCGGATGCGCACGCCGCTGACCGAGTCCTCGGAGACTTCGACCAGGTCGGCACCGGCGAGCGCCGGGTGGATCGACTCCGCATCCGAGAGCTGCGCCGGCTCCTTGAGCACGGCGGTGACGGTCCGCGGCTTGCCTTCGCGCAGGAGACCGATCCGCACCGATTCGCCGACTTTCAGCATGCCGATCTTGTTGCGCAGCTCGGAATTGGAGCGGATCGGCTCGTCGCCCACGGCCGTGATCACGTCCCCGGCCTCGATGCCGGCCTTGGCGGCGGCGGAACCCTCGGTGACCTGCGAGACCAGCGCGCCCTGGGCGTTGTCGGGGAGTCCGAGGCTCTTGCGGAATTCCGGCGTGAGCGACAGCGTCGTCACGCCGAGCTGGCCGCGGTTGACCTGCCCGGTCTCGATCAGCTGTTCCATGACCGAGCGCACCATGTTCGCCGGGATCGCGAACCCGATCCCGATGTTGCCGCCCGACTGGGACAGGATCACGGAGTTGATGCCCACCAGGCTGCCGTCGAGGCCGACCAGGGCGCCTCCGGAATTGCCGGGGTTGATCGCGGCGTCGGTCTGGATGAAGTCCTCGTAGCCGTCCCGGCTGACGCCGGTCCGGCCGAGGGCGCTCACGATGCCGGAGGTCACGGTGTGCTGCAGGCCGAACGGGTTGCCGATCGCGATGACGAAATCCCCGACCTGGACTTTCGATGAGTCGGCGAGGCGGATTTCCGCCGGCAGCCGCGCGTCCTTGACGCGCAGCACGGCGACGTCCGAGCCCTCGTCGGCGCCCACGACTTCGGCCTTGAGCTCCACGTCGTCGACCAGCGTGATGGTGATCTCGGTGGCGTTCTTGACCACGTGCGCGTTGGTCACGATGTAGCCGTTCTGCGCATCGACGACGACGCCGGAGCCGGCGCTGCGGAACTCGCGGTCACGCGGCTGCGCATCCGGCGGCAGGCCGAAGAAGCGGCGGAATCCCGGGTCGTCGAAGAACGGGTTGCGCGGCGCCGCGACCGTGCCGCGCACCGCGATGTTCACGACCGCCGGGGAGACGCTCTTGATGATGGGCGCGAAGGAGGGCAGCGCATTCTGCGCGGAAACCGCGGCGGAAACCGCGAAAGCGGCGGTGGCTGCGAGGGTTGCCAGGAATCGGTGCATGGGGTCGGACCTCGGTGGGGCGCGATCTCTGACTGTCTCGGGTTCGTACAAGTTCCGGTGCGCGCGAGCCTGCATTTTCCCGCGTGCGCGCGTGCCCGTGCGCGATCCGTGCGTGTTTTGCGGCTTTTTTCTGCATACAAGATGTTGTACTGCGCGGAAATCGGGCATGTCGCAGGCATGGGGGAGCCTTCGGCCGGAATTTCCCTGAAGTGACATTTATAAGTAATTGATAAATATGTACTTTACTGAAGCCATTTTTTCCATAAGGAAATCCTTGACACCACCTGCCTCGCGGAAATAATTTCACAACCCTGACACAAGATCTTGTGGTTGCCGGCCGAAAGCGGAACCGGCCGGCAGTGAGAGTCAGGGAGCCACGCGGAATCGATCGCAGGCGGCGCAGCGAAGCGCATGCCCGGGTGAGATTTCTCCGGCGAAATCGTGGGCTGCGGGAACGAGGGGAGCGTCGCGGGAAAAATGAGCACAGCGGTCAGGATCGAGCACAAAGACGTCGAAGAGATTCCCTTCCAGGAAGCGTCGCTCGACATATGGGACCGGAAATACCGGTTGACCGCCAAGGACGGCACGCCGATCGACGCGACCATGGACGACACGTTCGCGCGCGTCGCGAAGACGCTGGCCGACGTCGAGGCTCCGGCGCAGCGCGAGGCGATGTGCGAGCGCTTCCTGTGGGCGCTGCGCAAGGGGGCGATCCCGGCCGGGCGCATCATGTCGAACGCTGGCGCGCTCGAGCACAAGCCGGCGACCTCGACGATCAACTGCACGGTGTCCGGCACCATCCGCGACTCGATGGACGACATCCTCAACAAGGTGCACGAGGCCGGGCTGACCCTGAAGGCCGGCTGCGGCATCGGCTACGAGTTCTCGACGCTGCGCCCGCGCGGTGCGTACGTGGCGGGCGCCGGCGCCTACACCTCCGGCCCGATGTCGTTCATGGACATCTACGACAAGATGTGTTTCACGGTCTCCTCCGCCGGCGGCCGCCGCGGCGCGCAGATGGGCACCTTCGACGTCGGCCACCCGGACGCCGCGGATTTCATCCGCGCCAAGCGCGAAAACGGGCGGCTCCGGCAGTTCAACCTCTCGCTGCTGGTGACGGACGAATTCATCGAGGCCGTGCGCGGCGAGCGCGAGTGGAAGCTTGCTTTCCCGCTGCCGCAGCGCGAGTACGACCCGGCGATCCACGACCTGCATGACCCGGCCGCGTTCGTCTGGCGCGAGTGGCCGGAGTCCGAGGGCTACGTCGCGAACGAGGAAGGCCTGGTCGCCTGCAAGGTCTACAAGACGCTCCCGGCGCGCCGCCTGTGGGACGTCATCATGGCGTCCACCTACGACTTCGCCGAGCCCGGCTTCGTGCTCGTGGACCGCGTCAACGAGATGAACAACAACTGGTGGTGCGAGAACATCCGCGCCACCAACCCCTGCGGCGAGCAGCCGCTGCCGCCCTACGGTTCCTGCCTGCTCGGCTCGGTGAACCTGACGCGCTTCGTGCGCCGCCCGTTCACGGACGAGGCGAGCTTCGACTGGGACGAGTACCGCGAGGTGGTGCGCACCTTCACGCGCATGCTCGACAACGTCGTCGAGATCAACGGCCTGCCGCTCGGCCGCCAGCGCGACGAGATCACGCGCAAGCGCCGCCACGGCATGGGCTTCCTGGGCCTCGGGTCCACGATCACGATGCTCGGGATGAAGTACGGCTCGCCGGAGTCGATCGCGTTCACCGACAACGTGTCCCGCGAGATGGCGATCTCGGGCTGGGAGGCGGGGCTCGAACTCGCGCGCGAGAAGGGCCCGGCGCCGATCATGAACGAGGAGTTCACGGTCACCCGCGCGATGCTGCGCAAGCGCCCGGAGATGGCGCGGGACGGCTGGAAGGTCGGCGACCGCGTGCCGGGCCGCGTGCTGCACGCGCGCTACAGCCGCTACATGCGCCGCCTCGCCGAGGTCGCTCCGGAGCTCGTCAAGCAGCTCGAGTCCGTGGGCAGCCGCTTCACGCACCACAGCTCGATCGCGCCGACCGGCACGATCTCGCTGTCGCTCGCGAACAACGCGTCGAACGGCATCGAGCCCTCGTTCGCGCACCACTACTTCAGGAACGTGATCCGCGAGGGCAAGAAGTCGAAGGAGCGCGTGGACGTCTACTCCTTCGAGCTGCTCGCCTACCGCGAGCTGGTCAACCCGCGCGCGATGCCGGGCTCGGCGAACCCGGCGGAGGCGCTGCCCGACTACTTCGTGACGGCCGACAGCATCGGCCCGCGCGAGCACGTCGAGATCCAGGCCGCCGCCCAGCGCTGGGTGGACTCCTCGATCTCGAAGACCGCCAACGTGCCGACGGACTTCCCGTACGAGCAGTTCAAGGACATCTACCTCTACGCGCACGAGAAGGGCCTCAAGGGCTGCACGACCTTCCGCTTCAATCCCGAGGCGCACCAGGGCGTGCTGGTCAAGGAGGACGACCTCAAGAACACGACCTACCTGTTCAAGCAGGAGGACGGCACCGAGATCGAGGTGCGCGGCGACGAGGAGATCGAGTACGACGGCGAGGTGACCACCGCCGCCAACCTGTACGACGCGCTGAAAGAAGGTTATTACGGCCGCTTTTGAGGGCCGGGGGAACGCCATGAGCCGCATCAAGATCGAGAAGAAGATCGTCGGTTACCGGGTCCAGAAGCCCGAGGCCGACAAGCCCGCGTCGAAGGACGCGCGCGAGGGCAAGGTCATCCGCAAGGAAGGCGGCGGCAAGGTCCTGCGCATCCACGAGAAGCTCGAGCGGCCCGACGTGCTGATCGGCTCCACCTACAAGATCAAGACGCCGGTCTCCGACCACGCGATGTACCTCACGATCAACGACATCGTGATGAACGAGGGCACCGAGCACGAGCACCGGCGCCCGTTCGAGATCTTCATCAACTCGAAGAACCTGGACCACTTCCAGTGGATCGTCGCGCTGACGCGCGTCATCTCGGCGGTGTTCCGCAAGGGCGGCGAGGTCGCGTTCCTGACCGAGGAACTGAAGGCCGTGTTCGACCCGCGCGGCGGCTACTGGCAGCCCGGCGGGAAGTTCATGCCGTCCCTGGTCGCCGAGATCGGCTACGTGGTGGAGCGCCACCTCCAGTCGATCGGCCTGATGCAGAAGCCGGGCATGGACGAGTCGCAGCGCCTGCTGATCGAAGAGAAGCGCAAGCAGTACGAGCAGCGGAACAAGCAGCAGGATGCGTTCGCGGAATCCGGCTATCCCGAGGGCGCGCAGCTGTGCGCCAAGTGCAGCACCGCCGCCGTCGTGATGATGGACGGCTGCATGACCTGCCTGTCCTGCGGCGACTCCAAGTGCGGCTGATGCCGGCACCGGTTTTTCACGCGCCAGCCGGGTCCCCGCCCGGCGGTCCCTGACAACAGGGGCTGCGCGTGACCTCCCAGGCGGCCTTCGGGCCGCCTTTTTTCCGCAACGAAGGTGAGTATGAAGGGGTCAGACCCCTTCATGCTCGTGATGCCCCGGATGGCGTATGTATCGAGCTAGCGAGCAGGAAGGGGTCTGACCCCTTCATATTCACCTTCGTTGCCGCCATTGCCGCGCTGCTCGCCGGCTGCGGAACGGCGCGGCTGCACGACGGTCCGCCGCTGGCGCCCGAGGACCGCGCGATCGTGCGCGCCGACCCCGCCGTGAGCGCGGGGCTGCCGGTGCAGGTTCGGCTGCGCCGCGTGGATGAGCGCGAGGTCGGGATTTCCGCGAATCGCGTCGAACTGCCGCCGGGCCGGCATGTCTTCCTGGTCGACTGCCGCGTCGAGGCGACCGGCTCGGTCCGCCGTTTCACGGTCGAGGCGGATGTCGAGGCGGGCGGACGCTATCGGCTCGTCGCCAACGCCAACCCCCGGAATTGTGAGGCGGTCGCATTGATCGCCGACTGACCGGGCGGCGCGGGGCGTTATAATGTCTCGCGACATGTATCGCAAGCTTCTGATTTTGATCATTCTCGCCGCGCCCGTCGCCGGGGTGAACGCGGACTCCCTGGGCGGCCTCGCGGGTCCCGCCGGCATGCTGCAGCCGGTGGACCGGGTCGTCGTGCACAAGGGCAAGCGCCTCATGGAGCTGTACCGCGGCCCGGGCGTCGTCGCGAGCTACAAGATCTCGCTCGGGCTCGCGCCCGCCGGCCACAAGCAACGCGAGGGCGACTACCGCACGCCCGAGGGCAGCTACCGCCTGACGCGCCGCAACGCCCAGAGCGACTTCTTCCTCGCGGTGCAGGTTTCCTATCCCGAGGCCGCGGACATTGCGCTGGCGCGCAAGAACGGCTGGCCGCCCGGCGGCGCGATCATGGTGCACGGCCTGCCGAACCAGCTGAAATACTCGCGCGACCGCTACCTCAGCACGGACTGGACCGACGGCTGCATCGCGCTCTCGAACGAGGACATGCTCGACTTCTGGCTGCTGACGGGGCAGGGGACGCCGATCGAGATCCGCCCGTGAGCGGCAACGCGGCGCTCGACCTGACGGCAGTCGTGCATGCGCGGGTGTCCCCCAAAGGCGTGCTCGACAACCTCTCGCAGCAGGAGGTCGACAAGCTGCTGGACCGCGGCCAGGGCGGCCTCTACCCGCTGTTCCGCCGCTGCGCGCTCGCGGTGCTCAACTCCGGCACGCTGATCGACGACGCGCGCCTGATCTTCGACGCCTACAAGGACTTCGAGCTGCGCATCGTCCGCGAGCCCTGGGGCATCAAGCTCGAGATGCAGCACGCCCCCGGCAGCGCCTTCGTCGACGGCGAGATGATCCGCGGCGTCAAGGAGCACCTGTTCGCCGTGCTGCGCGACATCGTCTACACGCACAACGAGATCGTCGCGCGCTTCGACCTCGACGACCCGGCGAGCGTCACCAACGCGATCTTCTGCATCCTGCGCAACGCGCGCGCGCTCGAGTACAAGGGCCGGCCGGACCTCGTGGTCTGCTGGGGCGGCCACTCGATCCCGCGCGAGGAATACGACTACACGAAGCTGGTCGGCTACGAGCTCGGCCTGCGCGGGCTCTCGGTCTGCACCGGCTGCGGCCCGGGCGCCATGAAGGGCCCGATGAAGGGCGCCACCATCGGTCATTCCAAGCAGCGCATCAAGGACGGCCGCTACATCGGCATCACCGAGCCCGGCATCATCGCCGCCGAGCCGCCGAACCCGATCGTGAACCAGCTCGTGATCATGCCGGACATCGAGAAGCGCCTGGAGGCGTTCGTGCGGCTCTGCCACGGGATCATCGTCTTCCCGGGCGGCGCCGGCACGGCGGAGGAGATCCTCTACCTGCTCGGGATCCTGCTCGACCCGGACAATGCGAACCAGCCGCTGCCGCTCGTGTTCACCGGGCCGCGCGAGAGCGCCGGCTACTTCCGCCACGTCGACCGCTTCATCGGCCAGACGCTCGGCGAGGAGGCGCGGCAGCGCTACCGGATCATCGTCGACGACCCGCCGGAGGTCGCCCGCGAGATGCAGCGCGGCTTCGACGCCGTGCGGCGCTCGCGGCGCCGCGCCGGGGATGCCTACAACTACAACTGGCTGCTGAAGGTGCCGCGCGAGTTCCAGCGGCCCTTCGAGGTCAGCCACGCCGCGATGGCGGGGCTCACGCTCACGATGGATCAGCCCGTCCACGAGCGTGCGGCCAACCTGCGCCGCGCGTTCTCCGGCATCGTCGCCGGCAACGTGAAGGAGCGGGGCATCCGCTTGATCGAGGAAAAAGGCCCGTTCGAGATCCACGCCGCGCCGGAGATCGCAGGGCCCCTCGACGAGCTGCTGCGCGTGTTCGTGGCCGAAAGACGCATGAAGCTGGTCGGCGAGTACCGCCCGAGCTACCGCATCGTGTGACCGCGTCACAGCCGGGGACTCGCGCCCCGGGAGCTGTGATGCAGTTCCTGTTTGACCCGGCTCCCCCCGCGTAACTTGCGGGGCATGAAGCCTGTTCAGGTTCCGCGGGCGTGAGCGAGATCAAGGTCACGCCACCCGACGGCCGCGATCGCGGCGGCGCCGAGCCGCCGGCGCCGCGGCTGCCGCGCCGCAGCCCGGCGAGCCGGCACGGCGCGATCTCGCGCGAGCTCACGAAGTACTCGAGTTACAAGACCTGGGCGGAGAAGGCGCGCGGCGCTTTCGCCCCGGATTCCGACGCGCCAGGCGCCACCGGCGCCAACCTCGGTCGCCGCTCCACCGATCGCTGAGACCCCCATGGAGCGCTTCGTCCAGCTGCTCGACGAGCTCGAGGACCTCCTCGCCGTCCTGCGCCAGCAGCTCGGCCTCTTCCCCTAGGGGGACAGTCCCCTTCAGCACCGCGCCATACCTCACCTGCAGGAAGACCTTTCGCTGAAGGGGACTGTCCCCTCCGCCTTTCCCCGCCGCCGCCCTTCGCTGCTATCTTTGCGGCATGAGCCGCCTTCTCGTCGCCGCTTTCGCGGCCGCCGCGCTTGCCGCTGGCGCCTTCGCCCAGGCGCCGCCCGATGCGCCAGC
>CAZVIF010000057.1:0-9706 GCA_964626745.1 uncultured Steroidobacteraceae bacterium | reverse complement strand
TCGTGGGCGAAGGCTGGCAAGTCATGATCGGGAAGAATGACAAGAAGCTTGTCAGTCATTTCCAACCCCCTACCCCCTTCCCCCAGCAAAAAGGTGAGCGTCCCCTTTTCGCAAGCGTCCCCTTGCATCAGCCGCCGAGGTCGTCCAGCACGGCTTCGGCCGCGGCAACGCGCGCCGCGGCGCCCTCGGCGGCGATGCGCAGGCGCAGGCGCGACGGACCGTCGAGTCGATAGCGTCCCTGGGCCCGCTGGACGAGGCGCACGACCCGCGCAGGCTCGACCCGGTGCGATTCGCCGAATTCCACGAGTCCTGCGGCGGCGCCGAGTTCGAGCCGGCGCAGGCCGAGCGCGGCCGCGCGCTGGCGCAGGCGGTGGACGACCACCAGCGTCTGCGCCGGGGGCGGCAGCGGCCCGAACCGGTCGATGATCTCGGCTTCCAGGTCGTCGAGCTGCCCGCGGTCCGCGGTGCCCGCCATGCGCTTGTAGACCTGCAGCCGCAGGTGAACGTCGGGGACATAGTCCTCGGGCAGCAGCGCGGGAAGCTGCAGGTCGACTTCGCAGCCGGCCGCCCGGGATTCGTCGAGCACCGGCTCGCGTCCCTCGCGGAGGGCCGCGACCGCGCGCTCGAGCAGCTCGAGGTAGAGTCCGATCCCGATCTCCTGGATCTGCCCGCTCTGTTCCTCGCCGAGCAGCTCCCCGGCGCCGCGGATCTCGAGGTCCTGGGTCGCCAGCGTGAATCCGGCGCCGAGGTCCTCCAGCGACTCGATCGCCTCGAGCCGTTTGCGCGCGTGCTCGGGCAGGCTCGCGGCCGGCGGCGCGAGCAGGTAGGCGAAGGCCCGGTGATGGGAGCGGCCGACGCGGCCGCGCAGCTGGTGAAGCTGGGCGAGCCCGAAGCGGTCCGCACGGTCGATCAAGATGGTGTTCGCGGTCGGCACGTCGATACCAGACTCGATGATCGTCGTGCAGACGAGCACCTGGAAGCGGCGGTGGTAGAAGTCGAGCATGAGCTGCTCGAGGTCCCGCTCGCGCATCTGGCCATGGCCGACCCGCACGGTCGCCTCCGGCACCAGCCGCCGCAATCGGGCGGCGAACGCCTCGATGTCCTCGACCGCGTTGTGCACGAAATACACCTGGCCGCCGCGGCGGATTTCCCGCAGGCAGGCCTCCCGGACGAGGCCGTCGCTCCACTCCGCGACGAACGTCTCGATCGCGACGCGCTCCGCGGGCGCGGTGGTCATCAGCGACAGGTCGCGCAGCCCGCCGAGCGACATGTTGAGGGTGCGCGGGATCGGCGTCGCGGTCAGGGTCAGCGTGTCGACGTCCGCGCGCAGCTTCTTCAGCCGCTCCTTGTGCGTGACCCCGAAGCGGTGTTCCTCATCGACCACGACCAGCCCGAGGTTGCGGAACGCGACGTCGCGCTGCAGCAGGCGATGCGTGCCGATCACGATGTCGACCGTGCCGGCCTTGAGGCCCTCCACGACGGCGCGCTGTTCGGACGGTGTCCGGAAGCGGGACAGGCTCTCGACGCGCACCGGCCAGTCCGCGAACCGGTCCGCGAACGTCTGCGCGTGCTGCTGGGCCAGCAGCGTCGTCGGCACGAGCACTGCGACCTGGCGCCCGCCGCTGACGGCCGCGAACGCGGCACGCAGCGCCACCTCGGTCTTGCCGAAACCGACGTCTCCGCACACCACGCGGTCCATGGGTGCGCCCGCGCGCATGTCGGCGAGCACCGCGTCGATGGCGTCGCGCTGGTCGATGGTCTCCTCGAACGGGAAGGCCGCCTCGAACGCACGGTAGGCATTCTCGTCGAATGCCAGCGGGTGCCCGACGCGGGCCGCGCGCCGGGAGTAGAGGTCCAGCAGCTCGGCGGCGACGTCCCGGACCCGCTCGGCCGCGCGCCGCCGGGCGCGCTGCCACTGGTCGGTGCCGAGCCGGTGCCAGGGCGCGGACTCCGGCGAACCCCCCGTGTAGCGCGTGACCCGTTCGAGCGCATGCACGGGCACGTAGAGCAGGTCACCGCCGGCGTATTCGAGCACCAGGAACTCGGCGGGGTTGCCCGCCACCTGCATGACCCGCAGGCCGCGGTAGCGTCCGACGCCGTACTCTTCGTGCACCACCGGCGCGCCCGGCGCCAGGGCCGAGAGATCGCGCAGGATGGACCCCGGATCGCGATCGGCGCGCCGGCGCCGCCGTTCCTGGCGCGCTCGCTCGCCGAACAGCTGCTCCTCGGCGACAACGGCGAGCCGGCGCGCGGGCAGGAGGAACCCGCGCACGTCCGGAGCCGTGGTGATGCCGAGCCGGGCATCGCCCGCCAGGAATGCCGGCCAGTCGGCCGCGGCGCCGGCGGCCAGGCCCCGGCGACGCAGCATCTCGGCGAGCACTTCGCGCCGTCCGGCGGAGTCGGCGGTCACCAGCACGCGGCCCTCGAAGCCGCCGGCGAACACGGCCAGCTTCTCGAGCGGCAGCGCCGTCCGCGGGTCCGAGCGCAGCTGCGGCGGCGGTCCCGAGCCGAAGTTGACGAAGGGCAGGGCGCTTCCGATCGGTTCGACCTTCACGGCGGTGACGGCGATGCGCGGATGCGACCCGAGGGACTCGATCGCATCCGGGGCCGGCACGAAGGCTTCCTCCGGCGGCAGCAGCGGCCGCTCACGGTCGTGCCGGTGTTCCTCGTATCGCTGCCCGATGTCGGTCCATTGGGCGGTGAGTGACTGCTCGAGCCCGACGAGATCGACGATCACGCTGCCCGGCGGCAGGTACGCGGCGAAGCCGGTCGTGCTGCCGAAGAAGAGTGGCAGCCAGGACTCGATGCCCGCCGGAACCTGTCCGGCCGTGACGGCTCGATACACGCCGCTCGACTGCGGATCGCCTTCGAAGCGCTCGCGCCAGCGGCTGCGGAATGCGGCGATCGCTTCGGGGGACGCCGGGATCTCGCGTGCCGGCAGCAGCGGCACGGCCGCGAGCCGCTCGCCGGAGCGCTGGTCCGCCGGATCGAAGGCCCGCACCGATTCGATCAGGTCGTCGAACAGGTCGAGCCGGTAGGGCCGCGGTGCGCCGGCGGGAAACAGGTCCACGACCGACCCGCGCACCGCGAACTCGCCCGGGCTCAGCACCTGCGTCACCTGCGCGTAGCCGGCATCGACGAGCCGTTTGCGCAAAACGGGCAGGTCGACGCGCTCGCCCGCCGCGAGCGCGAAGGCGTGAGCTGCGATGAAAGACTGCGGCGCGAGCCGGTCGAGGAGGGCTGCCTGCGTGGTGACGACGACGCCGCGCTCGAGTCCGGGCAGGGCGGCGAGCGTGGCGAGCCGCTCGGAGACGATGTCCGGGTGAGGCGAGAACGGATCGTAAGGGAGCGTTTCGCGGTCGGGGAATGACCAGAGCCGGAAGGCGCCGCCCGCGAAGAAGCGAATCTCGGCGAGGTACTGCTCGGCCTCACGCCCGCTGCCGGCCACGACGATGAGCGGCACGCGGGCGGTCGCGGCGGCCTCGGCAAGGAAATAGGCGGGGCTGCTGCCGTACAGTTCGCCCCAGCGGACGGTCGTCGTGCCCTCAGGCAGTCGAAGCTCGGGATTCACGGTCTCGGACATGAGGTTTCCTGCAGGCAAGACACCCCGTTCCGGGCGAGCCCGGCGGGGTCTTGCGCGCAGGATACCTCCGCCCGGGCGGCGGCGCTCAGCCGGCGGGCGCCGCTCTCACGAGCACGGCGTGAAGGACCCGGTCATGCTCGAAGTAGACGGAGAACTGCGGGTAATCCCAGCGCGTGATCGGGGGATTGCCGACCGTGGCATGACGCTGAGTCGGCTCGCCGAAACGGCCCTGCACCGCGGTCATCGTGCTGCCGCGGTTCGGGCGCTCACCGGCAGCCGCTGGATTCCCGGTATCGGTGCTGAGCGTTTCCGCCAGTGCGGGCGTGGCAGCACCCAACGCAAACAACAGCAAAATGCGTAGGATAGGCATCGCGATACCTCCGCGTTCGAGTGTAGCACCGGGTGGGAGCCTGTCGAGGTTGCCACGATAAATCGTTGATAGGCATCCCGAATCCTGTGAACCATTGCTCATGTTGACGCCGTTGCCCCTGGGGCTCGGGCTGCGCTACGTGCGGGCCCGGAAGCACCAGTACTTCGTCTCTTTCATCAGCTGGGTATCCCTCGCGGGCATCTGCCTCGGCGTTGCGGCACTGATCGCCGTGCTGTCGGTCATGAACGGGTTCGAAGGCGAGTTGCGCACGCGGCTGCTGGCGCTCGCCGCCCACGCAACGCTCCCGGCGCCTGCCGATCCGGCTGCGCTGCGCGGCCTCGCGGCCCGGGCGCGCGGAGAGCGGGGGGTCGTCAGGGCGGAACCCTTCGTCGAAGTCCAGGGCCTGCTGGCACAGGGCCCGACGCTCGCCGGCGTCGTGCTTCGCGGCGTCGATCCCGCGGATCACGGCGAGGAGTCCGCGCTCGCCCGCGCCATGCTGACGGGGCGCCTCGCGGACCTCGAACCCGGGAGCCGGCGGGTCGCGCTCGGCCGTGTGCTCGCATTGCAGCTGGAGGCCGGCCCGGGCGTGCCGCTCACCATGCTGCTGCTGCGCGGGGACGCCGACGGCGGGCTGGCGCCACGCATCAACGCCCTCGAGTTCGCGGGCGAGTTCGAGGTCGGGCTCGCGGACCACGATGCGACGCTGGCGTTCGCCTCGCTCGAGGACGTCGCGGCGCTGGCCGGGCCCGCGGCGACCGCGGGCCTGCACGTCTACTACGACGACCCGTTCGCGGCGCCGCAGCGGACACGCGCGCTCGCGGCGGCGCTCGGCACCGGCGAGGGTCGCGACTGGACCGTCGAGCACGCCGCCTACTTCCGCGCCATCCGTCTCGAGAAGGCGATGATGACGGTGATCCTGCTGCTGATCGTCGCAGTCGCCGCGTTCAACATCATCGCCAGCCTCGTCATGGTCGTCGCGGAGAAGCGCAACGACATCGCGATCCTGCGCACCATGGGCTTCTCGCGCGGCGGCGTGGTGGCCACCTTCGTCGTGCAGGGCACGCTGATCGGCTGGATCGGCGCGGCGGCGGGAATCGGCCTCGGGGTCCTGCTCGCGATCCACGCCGGCGACGTTGCGGCGACGCTGGAGCGCTGGTTCGGGTTCACGCTGTTCGACCCGGCCGTCTACTACATCAGCCGCATCCCGTCGGAACTGCGCGCCGCGGACGTCGCCCTGGTTTCGGTCACGGCCTTCGCGCTCACGCTGCTGGCCACCCTCTATCCCGCCCGGCGCGCTGCCGCGACCGAGCCCGCCGAGGCCCTGCGCTATGAGTGAGCCCGCCGCCGGCGCCCGCCCTGCACCGCCGGTCCTGCCGGCCCGCTGGTCCGGATGGGTCGGGCTGCGCTACCTGCGTGCGCGCAGCGGCAATCGATTCGTCGGGTTCATCTCCGGGATCTCGATGACCGGCATCGCGCTCGGGGTCGCGACCCTCGTCGCGGTGCTGTCGGTCATGAACGGCTTCGAGCGCGAACTCGGCCGCCGCATCCTCGACATCGTCGCGCACGCGACGCTGGAGGGGGACGGCGGACGGCTGGCGGCCTGGCGCGAGATCGCCGCCGACGGCGAGCGGGCGCCGGGCGTGCTGGGCGTCGCGCCGTTCGTCGAGGGTCGCGGCATGCTGGTCGCGGGCGAGCGCTCGGCTGCCGTCGAATTGCGCGCGGTGCTCCCCGAGGCCGAGCGCCGCGTGTCCGCGCTGGAGCGGCACCTCGGCGAAGGGGGATTCGACGTGCTCGTGACGGGGCAGTGGCGCGTGCTGCTCGGCAAGGGGCTCGCGGAGAAGCTCGGCGTCGGCCCGGGAGACGCCGTCCTCGCGGTCATCGCGCAGGGCAGCGTGACCCCGGCCGGCGTGGTGCCACGCATGCGAAGGCTGCGCGTCGCGGGCCTGATCGACGCCGGCATGTACGAGTACGACCAGGGCCTGGCCGTGCTGCACCTGGACGATGCGCGCAGGCTCTTCCGGCTGGGCGACGCGGTGACGGGCCTGCGCTACGCGTTCGACGACCCGGCCGCGGCGCCGCAGAGGATCCGCGCGATCGCGGAGCAGCTCGAAGGCCGCTACTACATCAGCGACTGGAGCCGCCGGCAGGGCAATTTCTTCCGCTCGATCCAGGTGACCAAGTCGATCATGTTCTTCGTGCTGCTGATGGTGGTCGCGGTCGCGGCCTTCAACATCATCTCGACGCTGGTGATGGTGGTGAAGGAAAAGCGCGCCGACATCGCGATCCTGCGCACGCTGGGGGCCGCGCCGCGCGACATGCTCGGGATCTTCGTGACCCAGGGCACGGTGATCGGCGTCGTCGGCACCGTCGCGGGGCTCGCCCTCGGCCTGCTGCTCGCGGACAACGTCACGGCGATCGCGGCCGGGCTCGAGCGCCTGACCGGCGCGACCTTCGTCGATCCGCGCGTCTACTTCATCTCGGAGCTGCCTGCCGACGTGCGCGGCGGCGAAGTCCTGGCGATCGCCGCCGTGGCGCTGGCGCTCGGCGTCCTCGCCACGCTCTATCCGGCCTGGCGCGCCGCGAGGACCCAACCCGCCGAGGCCCTCCGCCACGAAGTATGAGCGCAAGCATGAACGAATCAGTGGTCCTGGCCTGCGAAGGCCTGGTCAAGGAGTTCCGGCAGGGACCGGCGATCGTGCGCGTGCTGGCCGGCGTCGACGCGGCGGTGCGGCGCGGCGAGCGGGTGGCGGTGGTGGGCGCCTCGGGATCGGGCAAGACCACGCTGCTGCAGCTGCTCGGCGGGCTCGACCTGCCGACCTCGGGCCGGGTTCTGATCGACGGCCGCGAAATGTCGGCATTGGGCGACGGCGAGCGCGGCCGGCTGCGCAACTCCGCGATGGGGTTCGTGTACCAGTTCCATCACCTGCTGCCGGAATTCAGCGCGCTCGAGAACGTCGCGATGCCGCTCCTGATCCGGCGCCTGCCGCGGCACGACGCGGAACGCGAGGCGGCGGCGCTGCTGGCGCGCGTCGGCCTGGCGGAACGGCTGGCGCACCGGCCCGCCCAGCTGTCCGGAGGGGAGCGGCAGCGGGCGGCCGTCGCGCGCGCCCTGGTCACGCGCCCGCGCATCGTGCTGGCCGACGAACCGACCGGCAACCTCGACGGGCGCCATGCGCGGCAGGTGCTCGAACTGATGATGGAGCTCAACCGCGAGCTCGGCACCAGCCTCGTCATCGTCACCCATGATCACGGGCTCGCGGCGCGGATGGATCGCGTGCTGGTGCTCGAAGACGGAATTCTGCGCGAAGGCACCGCCTGATCGACCCGCGGTCGCGCGTCGCCGACGGCATGCTGGCCGCCGGCCATGCGCGGCGGGTGCGGGATGTTGCGTCGGGCGATCGGGTTCCTGGCGGGAGCGGGCGGCGTGCACGCGGTGCCGCAGCTCGGGCCCGCCTGGCTGCCGGCGGTGCCGGCTGCGGCGGCCTTGCTGTACCTGCGCCGCTGGCCGGTCCTTGCCGCAGCCTGCGCCGGTTTTGCCGGGTCCCATGCGTTGGCGACGGCGTGGACGGCGACGGCCTGGCCCTGCACGCGTGACCGCGCGGCGGCCACCGTCGAGGGCCGCGTTGCCGCGCCGCCCCTGGAACGCGAGGGCCGGACCGATTTCGACCTGGTGATCACCCGGATCGACGGCGGGGCTCACCGGCCCCGGCGCGTCCGCGTGTCCTGGTACCAGGCCGAGAGTCCGCTCTCGCCCGGCGAGCTGTGGCGCTTCGAGCTGCGCCTGCGCTGCCGGCGCGGTTTCGTCAATCCGGGCGCCCCGGACCGCGAGCTGGCGCTGCTGCGCGAACGCATCGACGCGACGGCGTACGTCGCCGGCAAGTCGACGCCCGAGCGACTGGCGCCGCCGCGCGCCGGATCGATCGAGCGCCTGCGCGCGCGCATCGCGGGCACGATCGCGGTCGCGCTGCCGCCCGGCCCTTCGATCGCCGTGTTGCAGGGCCTCTCGGTCGGCGTGCGCGGGGCCATTCCCGACCGGCTGTGGGAAGCCTTCTCCGTAACCGGGATCGCGCACCTGATGGCGATCTCGGGGCTGCACGTGACCGGCTGCGCGCTGTTCGCGCTCGCCGGGCTGCGGCTCCTCGGGCGGATCCCCGGACTCGCAAGACTGCCGGCGCGGGTCGCCGCCGAGTGCCTCGTCGCCGCAGGCGTGACCGCGTTCTACGCGCTGCTGTCGGGGGCGTCGCTGCCCGCGCTGCGCACGCTCGCCATGGTCGCGACGCTCCTGGCGCTGCGCGCCCTGCGCCGCATCGCGCCGCTCGACCGGACGCTCGCGCTGGCGGCGGTCGTGCTCGTCGCCCTGGACCCGCTGGCGCCGGTCGCGTCCGGATTCTGGCTGTCGTTCGTCGCGACGGCGGCCCTGCTGTCTGCCGCGATGGATGGCGGCAGTCTACGCAGGCAGGTGCTCGGCTTTGCGCGCAGCCAGGCAGCCGTGACCGTGATGCTGACGCCGGTCCTCGTGCTGGCATTCGGGCGCCTGTCGCTGGTGTCGCCGCTCGTGAACGCGGTCGCAATCCCGGTGTTCAGTCTGCTGCTCCTGCCGGCGGTGCTGACGGGCACCGTGCTGGCGGCCCTGGACCCCGAGGCTTCGTCCGCGCTCTGGCGCGTCCTCGGGACGTTGCTGGATGACGCCTGGCCGCGGCTGGAGGCCATTGCGGCCTGGCCTCACGCGAGCTGGGCACCGGCGCTGCAGCCCGCATGGCTGGTTGCGGCGATCGGCATCGCCCTGTTCGTCGGCCTGATGCTGCCGATCGCGGGCCTGCGCCTCGCGGCTGCGGCGCTGCTCGCCGCACTTGCATACGGCCGTGCCGAGCCGCTCGCCCGGGGCGCGTTCGAGGTCACCGCAATCGACGTGGGGCAGGGACTGGCTGCGGTGGTCGAGACGGCGGGTCACGTGCTCGTCTTTGACACCGGCCCGGCATGGGTCGGCGGCGGTGCGGCGGCGCAGGTGTCCCTGCTGCCTTACCTGCGAGCACGCGGCGTCCGCGTCGTCGATCGACTGGTGTTGAGTCACGGGGACCAGGATCACACCGGCGGCGCGGAGCGCCTGCGGGCGGCGATGCCGATCCGGCGCCTACAGCCGGCGCCCGGTGGCGACGCCGCCGCGCGGGAGGCTTGCCGCCGCGGAGACGCCTGGCGCTGGGATGGCGTCGATTTCCGGATCCTGCATCCGCCCGCGGATTTCACGGGCACGGACAACGACCATTCCTGCGCGATCCTCGTGTCGGGCCGGGGCGGGCGCGCACTGCTGCTCGCCGATCCCGAAGCTGCGGCGGAAGCGCAGCTTGCGACACGGGAAGTCGCCGCCGACCTGGTGCTGCTGCCGCACCACGGCAGCCGCACCTCGTCCGGCGCGGCCCTGGTGTCGGCAGTGGGCGCGCGTTACGGCATCGCGTCGGCCGGCTTCGGCAACCGCTGGGGGATGCCGGATGCAGGCGTCGTCGCGCGCTGGAGGGGCGCAGGTACGACCGTCCTGTCGACGGCCGCGGAAGGCGCGGTGCGTGCGCGATTCCAGGTCGACGGCGGGCCGATCGAGATCGTCACGGCGCGGCGCGTCGCCCCGCGCTGGTGGCGTCCGCGGCCCGCTGCGTGAGCGCCGCAGGCAGCCGCGGCGGCCGCACGGTATCATGCCGCGCCATGTGGGAAATCATCCTCGCGGGCGGCCCGGTCATGTGGCCGATCATCCTCTGCTCGGT
>CAZVIF010000056.1:0-9752 GCA_964626745.1 uncultured Steroidobacteraceae bacterium | reverse complement strand
CGAAGTCGCCGCGGTCG
Organism: uncultured Steroidobacteraceae bacterium; assembly: GCA_964626745.1. Lineage (GTDB taxonomy): Bacteria > Pseudomonadota > Gammaproteobacteria > Steroidobacterales > Steroidobacteraceae > SCUD01. The sequence goes on along the minus strand of CAZVIF010000056.1, from coordinate 9,735 downwards.
AGGCCGGACTCGAGGTCCGCGCACGCCTGGCGCGCGCTGTGCGCGAAACTCTCGACGAGCCCGCGCGCGAGCGTCGCGTCGCCCATCGTCACTTCCCGGAAGCGGTCGACCGAAACCTCGGCGCCGCCCGGCGCCGCCCGTCCGGCGCGCGGGCGGATCACGTGCCGCCCCGTTCGCGTGCCGACCGCCGGCGCATAGCGCTCGAGCACCGCCTCGAGGCGCTCGCGCTCGATCGGCTTCGCGATCACGTCGTCCATGCCCGCCGCGCGGCAGGCGGCGACCTGCTCCTTCAGCGCGCTGGCTGTCAGCCCGACGATCGGCACGCGCGCGCCGCCCGGGATCTCCTGGCGGACGCGCCGCGTCGCCTCGAGGCCGTCCATCACCGGCATCTGCACGTCCATCAGCACCAGGTCGATGCGCCGGTCCCGGAGCGCCGCCAACGCCTCGCCGCCGTCGGCGGCGAGCACGACGTCGCAGCCGGCGCGCTCGAGGAACAGTTCCGCCACGCGCCGGTTGGTCGGGTTGTCCTCGACGAGCAGCACGGTGCGGCCGCGCCGCTGGTGCTCCTCGACGATGACGTCGCGCGTGACGATCGCGCGCAGGCGCTGCGTGAACTCGAGCGCGCCGGCCGAGATCACGCGCTCGAGCGTCGCGAGCAGCTCCGCGCGGCGCATCGGTTTCGACAAGTGACCCGCGAAGCCGAGCTCGCGCAGTTCCGCGCGGCTCGACTTGTCGTCGATCGAACTGTAGAGCACGAGGCGCGTCGCCTCGATCGCCGGCGTCGCCCGGATCCGCCGCGCAAGCTCGAGCCCGTCGATGCCCGGCATGCGGTGGTCGGTGACCACGGCCTGGAAGGGCGGGCCGTCCTCCGCCGCGCGTTGCAGCACGGACAGCGCCTCGATGGCGGAAGCGGCCGTCTCGACGTCGTAGTCCGCGCCGGCCAGCAGCTCGCCGATCACGCGCCGGTTGGTGTCGTTGTCGTCGACGACCAGCACGCGGCGGTCCTCGGCCGGCGCCGGCGTCGGTTCATCCTCGCCCGGAATCCCCGCTGACGCGGTGCGCTCGCAGGCCGGGAGGCGCGCGGTGAACCAGAAGGTCGAGCCGGCGCCCGGCGCGCTCACCACGCCGACCTCGCCGCTCATGAGCTCGGCGAGGCGCTTGACGATCGAGAGCCCGAGGCCGGTGCCGCCGTACTGGCGGGCGGTCGAGGCGTCCGCCTGCGCGAAGGGTCGGAACAGCTTGGCCTGCTGTTCGGGCGAGAGTCCGATGCCGGTGTCGCGCACCGAGAAGCGGATGAGGTCGTGTACCGGTCCGGGCTCGCGCGCGACGTGGATCGAGACCTCGCCGGACGCCGTGAACTTGATGGCGTTGGCGACGAGATTGGCGAGCGCCTGGCGCAGGCGGCCCGGGTCGCCCGACACGCGCTCCGGCAGGTCCGGCGCGACGTCGACGACCAGCTCGATCCGTTTGGCCGCCGCCGTGACCGCCTGCGTGGTCGCGACCTCCTCGACGTGCGCGCGCAGGTCCATCTCGACGCGCTCGAGCTCGAGCTTGCCGGCCTCGATCTTGGAGTAGTCGAGCAGGTCGTTGATGACGACGAGCAGGGCGTCGGCACTCGAGCGGATGACGTGCGCATACTCGCGCTGGCGGCGGTCGAGGTCGGTTTCGAGGAGGAGCGTCGTCATGCCGAGCACGCCGTTCATCGGCGTGCGGACCTCGTGGCTGACGTTGGACAGGAACTCGCTGCGGGCGCGGCCGGCGGCCTCGGCCTGGGCGCGCGCCTCGGCGAGCGTTTCGCGCAATTCCGCGATCTGCCGCTCCAGTTCTGCGATGCGTCCGTCACGGGAATCGTTCACGGCCTGCCCTTCCGGGATGCGGTTCACATAATCCGGCATCCCGAGCCTCTACTATTCCCAAAAGCGGTTTCGGGTCAAGGCCTTGGACAGTAACGGCAACCAGAGGCTCCTCATCGTCGAGGACGACGTGCACATGGCGTACCTGCTCGGCTACCTGGCCGAGAAGGAGCGCTTCACCGTCGAACAGATCGCCGACGGACGCCAGGCGCTCGAGCGGATCGCGCGCGGGGACGCGGCGGACCTCGTCCTGCTCGACGTGATGCTGCCGTACACCGACGGCTTCGAGCTGCTGGAGAAGCTCCGCGCGCACGAGGCCTGGAAGAAGACGCCGGTGATCATTCTGACCTCGCGCACCCGCGAGCACGACGCCGTCCGCGCGCTCAGCCTCGGCGCCGACGACTACCTGACCAAGCCGTTCAGCCCCGCCGAGCTCGTCGCCCGCATCCGCCGCCGCATCCGATGAAAAGGGGACGCTCACCTTTTCCTAAAGGGGACGCTCACCTTTTCGAAAAGGTGAGCGTCCCCTTTTTGCTGGCGATGCTGATGGCCTCGTCGGCGCTGGCCTGTGACCCGGCGCTGGAGGCGCAGGTCGCGGTAAAGCCGGCGGAAAGCGACGCGCGCGATGCGCTGGCGCGCTCCTGCGCCCGCGCCGGCCGGCAGGCCGAGGCGCTCGCCCACTACGACCGACTGCTCGCCGTGGACGCCGGCAACGTCGACTGGCTGCTCGGCAAGTCGCATGCGCTCCTTGCGCTGCAGCGCCCGCGGGAGGCGCTGCCGCTGCTCGAGGACGCGCGCCGCCGCGCACCCGCCTACGAGGATGTCTGGCGCGCAAACGTGAACGCACTCGACCAGCTCGACGGGTTCGCGGCGGCCGACCAGCTGCTCGCCGAGGCCGCCGCCCAGTTCCCCCAGGCCGCCTGGCCGCGCGAGCGACGCGCCGCCCTGGCCGAGCGCCGCCTCCTCGAGCGCGGCTCGCGCGTCTTCGCCGACCTCAGCTACGAGGAACTCTCCGGCGACCGCCCCGCCTGGAAGAGCGCCTCCCTCGGTTACACGCGGCCGCTCGCCGGCGCGCGCCGCATGTTCGCCGGGCTGCATTTCGAGGAGCGCTTCGATACGCAGGACGGCCAGTTCCTCGCCAGCTGGTCGGACCGCCTGAACCAGGACTGGTCCTGGGCACTCGCGGCCGACTTTTCGCCCGACGCGGAGATCCTGCCCGAGTGGAGCGTGACGGCCGAGGCGGGCCGCCCGCTGCCCGAAGCCTGGAGCCTGGGGCTGCGCCTGCGTCACGCGAGCCACGAGACGGTCGACGTCGACACGCTCGCCACCTCCGTCGAGAAACATCTCGCCGCCTTCAGCGTCGGCTATACCCTGAACGTCGCCAAGGTCTCCGACATCAGCAGCCCGAGCTTCGGCCACCAGCTCCAGGTCGCGCGCGACTACGGCGACGCGAGCCGCATCGCACTCGCCGTCGGCTTCGGCGAAGAGGCCGAGACGATCGCCCCCGGCGTCGTGCAGGTGACCGACACTAAGAGCGTCTCGCTGCGCGGCCTGCACTGGACCAGCGCCGCCTGGGCGATCCGCTGGGATGCCGGCTGGTATGAACAGGGCGACTTCTACGACCGGTACCGGGTGCGGCTTGGACTCGAACACCGGTTCTGACCTGCTCGTCTCGATCGCCTGGCATAGCGCCGGCATCGCCGGTCTCGCCTCGGCGCTCCTGCTGATCGCCGCGCTCGCCGTGCGCCGCTACATGAACCGCGAGGCGCGCCTGCAGGCCCGGCTGGTCGCCGCCTGGCGCGCGCCGCTCGCGCGCATCGCGATGGAGCCGGACGAAGCGCCGGCCTTGCCGCCGCTGCCGCACCGTCACCTGCCCTACGTGATGGAGGAGTGGAACGCGCTGCACGAGGCGGTGCGCGGGGAGCCCACCGCACGGCTGAACGCCGTCGGGCTGAAGCTCGGGTTCGACGTCGCGGCGCGCCGCATGATCCACTCGCGCCACGCCGGCCGGCGCATCCTCGCGATCCGCACGCTCGGCCACCTGCGCGACCCGGCGTCGTGGAAGCCGCTGCACGAGCAGCTCGGCGCGCAGAACGCGCTGGTGTCTTTCTACGCGGCGGCGGCGATGGTGCGCATCGACGCGCAGCGCGCCATGCCCGGCATCATGAACCAGCTCGCCGAGCGCGAGAGCTGGCCGGGCGAGGCGATGGCGCGACTGCTCGTCGACGCCGGCGCCGATGTCGCGCGCGAGCCGATCCGCGCGCTGATGTTCTCGCTCGCGCCGGCCAAGCTGCCGCCGCTGCTGCCCTGGCTCGCGCACGTCGATGCCGTGCTCGGCAGCGAGGTTGCCGTCGAACTGCTGCGCCGCCACCCGGACGACGCCGAGATCGCCGCCGCGGCGCTGACGGTCGTCCTCGACCCCGGCGTGCTGCCGGAACTCGCGCGCTTCGCACAGTCGCCGGACGCCGACGTGCGCCAGAGCCTCGCGGTTGCCTACGGCCGCCTCGGCGGCCTCGCCGACGCGGAGACCGTCACGCGGCTGATGTGCGACAAGGTCTGGTGGGTGCGCTACCGCGCGGGCCAGGCGCTGCTGAGGCTCAAGGGCATGACCGACGACCGGCTCGCGGCCGTGCGCGAGCACCTGACCGACCCGTACGCGCGCGACATGCTCGAGCACGTGCGCGCCGAGGCGGTGCTGCGATGAGCGTCTTCCGCGCGTTCATCGAGGCCGTGCAGTGGGGCTTCCTCGGCTACTTCATCGTCCTGAACGTGATCTACCTGGGCCTCGCCGTCATCGCAGTGTTCCGGCTGCGGCGCTACATGGGCGGCATCAGCGCGGCGGAGCGCGTGTACTCGCACCTGCAGATGCCGATCTCGCTGGTCGTCCCGGCCTACAACGAGGCGGCGACCATCGCGACGTCCATCCGCGCGCTGCTGCAGCTGCGCTACCAGCACTTCGAGATCATCGTCGTCAACGACGGTTCCAAGGACGACACGCTCGCGACCATGATCCGCGAGTTCGAGCTGACGCCTTTTCCCGAAGCGTATCGCGTCCAGATCAAGACGAAGCCCGTGCGGGGCCTGTACCGGTCGCTCAAGTACCCGAACCTGCGCGTGATCGACAAGGAGAACGGCGGCAGCAAGGCGGACGCGAGCAACGCCGGCATCAACGCGGCGCGCTACCCCATCTTCTACTGCGGCGACGCGGATTCGATCCTCGATCCCGGCGCGCTTGAGCACGTGGTGCGGCCCTTCCTCGAAGACCCGCGCACCGTCGCCTGCGGCGGCACGGTGCGCATCATCAACGGCTGCACGGTGCGCGGCGGCGTGCTCGAGAAGGTCGGCCTGCCGCGCAACCCGCTGGCGCTGGTGCAGGTCGTCGAGTACCTGCGCGCCTTCCTGGGCGGGCGGCTCGGCTGGAGCGCGATCAACGGCATGCTGATCGTTTCCGGCGCGTTCGGTGTTTTCCACCGCGACACCGTGGTGGAGGCGGGCGGTTACCGGCACGACGCGATCGGCGAGGACATGGAGCTGATCGTCCGCCTGCACCGCATGCTGGTGAAGCGCGGACAGCGCTATCGGGTGGCTTTCATCCCGGACCCGGTGTGCTGGACGGATGCGCCCGAGGACGTCGAGACGCTGAAGAAGCAGCGCAAGCGCTGGCAGCGCGGGCTCGCGCAGTGCCTGTGGTTCAACCGCGAGCTGTGCTTCATGCGCGGCAGCGGTGCCGCCGGCTGGCTGGCGTTCCCGTTCTTCGTGCTGTTCGAGCTCCTGAGCCCGCTGGTCGAAGTGGCGGGGCTCGTCATCATGGCGGTGGCCTGGGCGATGGGCCTGATGACGGCGGAGAGCTTCCTCGCCTTCATGCTCGCGGCTTTCGCGCTCGGGCTGATGCTCTCGACGACGTCGCTGCTGCTTGAGGAGCTGTCGTTCCACACCTACCCGAAGGCGCGGCACCTGCTGGCGCTGTTCGCCGTTTCCATCCTCGAGAACTTCGGGTACCGCCAGGTCATGTCCGTCTGGCGGCTGCACGCGATCTACGAGTGGCTGAGCGGCGCCCAGATCGGCTGGGGCGACATGAAGCGCAAAGCCACCTGGCAGCAGTAAAAGGGGACGCACCCCTTTTCCCCAGAAAAGGGGTGCGTCCCCTTTTACGTCGCCTTCGATCTGGCGCAGTGCACGCTCGCCTCGGCGCAGGCAGGATGGCGATGGTCGGCGCCGGCGGCCTAGGCTCTGCCGTCACCGGCCGAAACATCTGCCGATCGAGGGAATGCCAGCATGAGGCCAATTGCCTGCCCAGCGGTCACGGGTAACGCAAGCCCGTCCCGGGCCGCGTTCGCACTGCTCGCGATGGTCCTGGCCGCGCCAGTCATCGCGGCCGACACCGCCGACCCCGCCGTCGTCGTCGCCATGGAACGCGAGTTCGCGGCGCACGCTGCCGAGCACGGCTGGGTCGAGGCGTTCCGGCTCTACTCGGCGCCCGACGGGCAGATGGCCGGCCCGGGCGGGATCGCGACGGTTGCCGCGTCGCTCGAAGGCGCGCCGGCCGGCGACCGCAGCCTCGCCTGGTGGCCGCTGTACGCCGGGATCGCGCGGTCCGCAGATCTCGGCTTCACCACCGGGACCTTCTCGATCGACGCGGCACGCACGCCGCGCGGCCAGTACTTCACCGTCTGGAAGCGCGAGCCGGACGGCCGCTGGCGCTGGATCTTCGACGGCGGGCCGGGTTCGGTGCTCGATCCCGCGCCCGACGGAGCGCCTGGCGCGGCGGTTCCCGCGTTGCCGGCGGCGGACCGGAGCGTCGGCTCGGCGGCCGAGGCGGTGCGCCAGGTCCAGGCGCTGGAGGCCGGCATTGCAACGGCCGGCGACCTCGCGCCGCATCTCGCGGCCGACGCGCGCGTATACCGGCGACAGCGCATGCGCGCGGAGGGCGGGGCAGCGTCGATCGAAAACTCGCGTCAGCCTGATCCCGGCATGCGTTACCGGCTCGTGCGCACGGAGGCCTCGAGCGCCGGCGACCTGGCGTTCACGCTCGGCGAGGCGAGCTGGCAGGCCGGGGACGTCGCGCGCTCCGGCGCGTTCGCGCGCATCTGGCAGTTCCGCGACGGCGGGTGGGTGATCGTCTATGACCAGCTCGTCGAGCAGCCGCCGCCGCGGCCGGCCGGCGGCTGACGAGCAGGCGCGCACATGGATCTCGCCAAGGCGATGGCCACGCAGCTGGCCAATATCGAGAAGCGCACCGGCAAGTCACTCGCCGAGCTCGCGAAGCTCGTGAAGTCGAGCGGGCTCGAGAAGCACGGCGAGCTCGTCGCGATGCTGAAGCGCGACCTCGGCATGGGCCACGGCGACGCGAACACGCTGGTGCATCACGTGAGGAGCGCGGGCGCTCCGGCGGCGGCTTCCCCGGATGCGTCGCTCGACGCGATCTACGCCGGCGCGAAGGCGGGACTGCGGCCGGTCCACGAGGCGCTCATGAAGGAGATCGGCAAGTTCGGCGAGTTCGAGGTGGCGCCGAAGAAGGCGTACGTGAGCCTGCGGCGCAAGAAACAGTTCGCGACCCTCGGCCCGGCGACGAAGACCGAGGTCGAGATCGGCCTCAATTCGAAGATGCTGAAGGCGGGAGGCAGGATCCATGCGCTCCCGCCCGGCGGCATGTGCCAGTTCCGCGCGCGCATCACGTCCGCGGCCGACATCGACAAGACGCTGCTCGCCGCGCTGCGCCAGGCCTACGACGAGGCCGGCTAAAAGGGGACGCACCCCTTTTCCAGCTGCCGCCGGGGCGGCCTGCCGACCTTTCGGCATGCCAACGCCCTGCCTGCGAAGCCCTCCATCGCCTTCAAGAACTTATCCGACCCGCACGGCAGCCCGCGAGCCGTCCGTTCACGGATCAAACCCATCTCGGCCGCCGTCATCCCTTCCGCCAGCCAGGCCGACCAGTCCCCGACGCCAGCGATCTGACGCGTCCAGCGGGGATCCGCGCTCAACAGCGGGTCGAATACGCCCAGGCAATGGGCGCGCGCGCTGGACCAGGGAAAGTCCTCTGCACGGGCGACCATTTGGGCTCGCACGGGATTCAGCTCCACGTACCGAATCGCCGACCAGAGGAACCGCTCATCAAGCGCGGCAGAGAAGAACCGCCCCTGCCAGACGTGGCCGCTCCATTTCATCATGCGGTTAAGGCGTTGGGCATAGCGCGTGTGCAAGGGCCTGAACGTCCTCTCCATCGACTGCATCGCGGCTGGAACGACCACGAGGTGCACGTGGTTGGTCATCAGGCAGTACGCGAGTATCTCGAGGCCATGCCGGCGCGCGATGCCGTGCAGCCAGGCGAGGTAGGTCTGGCAGTCTGCCGCCGAGAAGAAGACCTGGGCGCGCCGATTGCCGCGCTGCGTGACGTGGTACGGAACGCCGGGGCTCACGAAGCGCGCGATGCGAGGCATGCGCACACGCTATCGGCGCAGACCGAACCACGCCCCCTGGTTACCGGGGGTCTTTCGCCAGAAAAGGGGTGCGTCCCCTTTTAGACGTGCAGGAAGGCGAGGGCGGTCGCGCCGGTCGCCGCGGCGGCGAGGAAGGCGACGGCCAGCGGGCGCCAGCCGGCCTCGCGCAGGTGCGTGAAGGTGATGCCCAGCCCGACCGCCGCCATGCCGCACAGCAGCAGCATCTCGGAGGCCTGGTTCGCGGCGGCGAGCAGCGCGTGCCAGGCCGGGCCGTCGACCAGGACATCGCCGGCAGTTCGCAGGCCCACGAACACGATGAACACGATCACGAACCACGGCATCGCCCGCGCGCGCAGGCTGCGTGGCGCGGCCGGGTCCTCCTGCCGGTGGCTGCGCGCCATCCACATCGCCGTCACCGGCACGAGCACCAGCAAGCCGAACGTGCGCATGAACTTCGTGAGCCCCGCGATCGCGACCGCATCCGGCGCCCCGAACTGCTGCGCATAGATCATCGCCGCGCCCACCACCTGCGAGGTGTCCTGGATCGAGGCGCCGAAGAACATCCCCGCTGCCGCGACTTCGCCGCCGAAGAAGGCGTGCGCGATCCACGGGTAGGCGACCATCGCGAGCGACCCGAACAGCACGACGCAGGCGATCGCGATGCCGACGTCCTGCTGCCGCGAGCGCAGGATCGGCGCAAGCGCGACGATCGCCGTGCAGCCGCAGATCGCGGTGCCGGCGGCGAGCAGGCGCTGCAGGCCAATCCCGACGCGGAACAGCCGGCCGAAGGCCATCGCGGCGAGCAGCGCGACCGCGATACAGGCGATCACGACCGGCAGCGCCGCCAGGCTGATGTCCGTCAGCACCGCGAGCGTGAGCCGCAGGCCGATCAGCGCGATACCGGCGCGCAGCAGCACGTTGCCCGCGAAGCGGACGCCCGCGTCCGCCCAATCGCCGATGCCGGCGACGTTCCGCCACAGCACGCCGAGCAGGATCGCGCACAGGATGGAACTTAGCGCGCCGCCACTCGCGAGCGAGACACCCTTGGCCGCGACGGCGAGCGCGACGGCGAAGGCGAGACCGGGGAAGGCGGCTCGCAGGCTGCCTGGCGCGCCGTTAACGGATCGACTCCATCAACGCCTCCGGCTCATACACCACGCCGCCCTTGATCACGCGATGCACCTTCTGGAGGTTGCCGACGTCCGCGAGCGGGTCGGCGTCGAGGATCACGAGATCCGCCAGCATGCCGGCCTGCACCTCGCCGGCTTCGCCCGCCAACCCGAGCGTGCGCGCGCCGTTCGTCGTCGCGCTCCTCAGCACCTCGAGCGGCGTGAGGCCGGCGTCCGCCATCCGCCGCATCTCGCGGTGGATCGACGGCCCGTGCAGCGTGCCGATGTTGCCGGCGTCCGTGCCCATCACGATGTCGATGCCGGCGTCCGCGATGC
>CAZVIF010000055.1:0-10177 GCA_964626745.1 uncultured Steroidobacteraceae bacterium | reverse complement strand
GGTTCGCGATCCGCGAGGGCGGCCGCACCGTCGGCGCAGGCGTCGTGTCGAAGGTGCTGAAGTAAGGGCAGTAACGACAGGGCAGTAGCTCAATTGGCAGAGCGGCGGTCTCCAAAACCGCAGGTTGGGGGTTCGATTCCCTCCTGCCCTGCCAGCAGTCGCAACGGGAACGCATGAACGAGCAAGCCGAAAAATCCGGCGTCGCACCGGTCGACGTCATCAAGCTGGTGCTGGCCGCTGCCGCGCTCGTCGGCGGCATGGTCGCGTACTACTGGTTCGAGAGCCAGCCGCAGGTGCTGCGCGTGCTGATGGTGCTCGGCGGCCTGATCGCCGGACTCGTGCTGCTCTACTGGTCGGCGCCCGGGCGCGAGCTGTGGGATTACGTCCAGGGGTCGCGCGTCGAGCTGCGCAAGATGGTCTGGCCGACCCGCCAGGAGACCTGGCGCACGACGCTCGTGGTGTTCATCTTCGTGATGGCGCTCGGCGTCTTCTTCTGGATCGTCGACTGGGCGCTCGCGAAGGGCATGCGCTTCGTCACCGGTCAGGGGGCCTGAACCGTGTCGCTCAACTGGTACGTCGTGCACGCCTACTCGAACTTCGAGCACAAGGTCGCGAACAGCCTCAAGGAGCGCATCAAGCTCCACGGCCTCGACGACAAGTTCGGCGAGGTGCTGGTGCCGACCGAGGAAGTCGTCGAGATGCGCGCCGGCCAGAAGCGCAAGAGCGAGCGCAAGTTCTTCCCCGGCTACGTGCTGGTGCAGATGGCGATGGACGACGAGGCCTGGCACCTGGTGAAGGAGACGCCCAAGGTGCTCGGCTTCATCGGCGGCACGCCGGAGAAGCCGGCGCCGATCACGGACAAGGAGGCGAACGCCATCCTGCGCCGCGTCGAGGAAGGCGTCGAGAAGCCGAGGCCGAAGGTGCTGTTCGAGCCGGGCGAGGTCGTGCGCGTCGTCGACGGCCCGTTCAACGACTTCACCGGCGTCGTCGAGAACGTGAACTACGAGAAGAGCCGCCTGCAGGTCGCGGTGCAGATCCTCGGCCGGTCGACGCCGGTCGAGCTGGACTTCGGGCAGGTGGAAAAGGTCTGAAACCGTCCGGGGAGCCGCGAGGCGTTCGTACCCGGTAGCGAGGAACGATGGCGAAGAAAGTACAGGGCTACATCAAGCTGCAGATTCCTGCGGGCGGGGCGAACCCCAGCCCGCCGGTCGGGCCCGCGCTCGGCCAGCAGGGCGTGAACATCATGGAGTTCTGCAAGCAGTTCAACGCGGCGACGCAGAAGGAGGAGAAGGGCCTGCCGATCCCCGTGATCATCACGGTGTACAGCGACCGCTCCTTCACCTTCGTGCTGAAGACGCCGCCGGCCGCGGTGCTGGTCCGCAAGGCGATCGGCATCGAGAAGGGTTCCGGCACGCCGAACACCAAGAAGGTCGGCAAGATCACGCGCAAGCAGCTCGAGGCGATCGCGCAGCAGAAGATGCCCGACCTGACCGCGGCCGACCTCGATGCCGCCGTGCGCACCATCGCGGGCAGCGCCCGCAGCATGGGCGTCGACGTGGAGGGCACCTGACATGGCCACCGTGTTCAAGCGCCAGAAACCCTGGTCCGAGCGCATCAAGGCGGGTCACGCGTACCCGGTCGACGAGGCGCTGTCGCTGGTGAAGGAATTCGCGAACGCGAAGTTCGACGAGACCGTCGACGTCGCGATCAACCTCGGCATCGACCCGGCCAAGTCGGACCAGCAGGTCCGCGGCTCGACCGTGATGCCGAACGGCACCGGCAAGAAGGTCCGCGTCGCGGTCTTCACGCAGGGCAAGAACGCCGATGCCGCTCGCGAGGCGGGCGCCGACATCGTCGGCCTCGAGGACCTCGCCGAGAAGGTGAAGGCGGGTCAGATGGACTTCGACGTCGTGGTCGCGAGCCCGGACGCGATGCGCGTCGTCGGCGGCCTCGGCCAGATCCTGGGCCCCCGCGGCCTGATGCCGAACCCGAAGGTCGGCACCGTGACGCCGGACGTCGCCGGCGCCGTGCGCAACGCGAAGGCCGGCCAGGTGCGCTATCGCGTCGACAAGGCGGGCATCGTGCACTGCACGATCGGCAAGGCGAGCTTCGAGCCAAAGGCGCTCAAGGAAAACCTGCTCGCGCTGATCGCCGACATCCAGAAGCACAAGCCTTCGACGTCGAAGGGCGTCTATCTGCAGCGCGTGGCGCTGTCCTCGACGATGGGTCCCGGCGTCGCCGTGGACCGCGCGTCGCTGGGGGTCTGACCCCTTCAGTCTCTGAAGGGGTCTGACCCCTCCGGAGACGCTATTTCGAACGTCCGGGAAGTGAACCCGGGCCATCGAAGACCGCAGGCGGGGCGAGGGCCCCTTAATGGCAGCCTGCGCAGATGGTGGAACCCGAGCCGGCTCGGCCGGCAGGTCCCACCCAGGAGGATGAGGATGGGACTGAGACTGGAAGACAAGCAGGCGATCGTGACCGAGGTGCAGGCCGTTGCGCAGACCGCGCATTCGGTCGTCGCGGCGGAATACCGTGGCCTGACGGTCTCGCAGTTGACGGGCCTGCGCGCGAAGGCGCGCAAGGAAGGCGTCTACATGCGGGTCGTCAAGAACACGCTGGTGCGCCGCGCGGTCACGGGTACGCAGTTCGAGTGCATCGCGAAGAGCCTCAAGGGTCCGCTGATCCTCGCGTTCTCCAAGGAAGACCCGGGCGCCGCCGCCCGCGTCGTCAAGGAGTTCGCGAAGGGCAACGAGAAGCTGGTTCCGACGCTGGTCGCGCTGGGCGGGCAGGTATACGCCGCCGCCGAGATCGACCGGGTCGCGAGCCTGCCGACCAAGCCGCAGGCCCTCGCGATGCTGCTCGGCGTCATGAAGGCGCCGGTCACGAAGTTCGTTCGCACGCTGGCCGAGCCCGCCGCAAAGCTGGTTCGCACCGTCGACGCGATCAAGGCCGTCAAGGCCGCCTGACCGGGTGATTCGGGTTCAACGACACATATTTATCTGGAGAGAAGACGATGGCTGCTAGCAAGGAACAGATTCTCGAGGCGATTTCGAACATGACCATCATGGAAGTGGTCGACCTCGTGAAGATGATGGAAGACAAGTTCGGCGTCACCGCCGCCGCACCGGTCGCCGTCGCGGCTGCCGGCGCCGCGGGCGCCGCGGCGCCCGCCGCCGAGGAGAAGACGGAGTTCACGGTCACCCTGAAGGCGTACCCGGCCGAGAAGAAGGTCGGCGTCATCAAGGTCATCCGCGAGATCACGGGCCTCGGCCTCAAGGAAGCAAAGGACCTGGTCGAGGGAGCGCCGTCGACCGTCAAGGAAGGCGTCTCGAAGGCGGATGCCGAGAAGTTCAAGAAGCAGCTCGAAGAGGGCGGCGCCCAGGTCGAGGTCAAGTAAGGACCTCCGTGCGAGGGCTTCGCCCCGCAGGCCGCCGATACGGGCACGGGCGCGCCGCCTCCCGCGAGGGAGGCGGCCGCGCGCGCGTCCGCGTGAGTTTGGTCGTACCAGCTGACAGGTGATGAAGATGGCCTACACGTTCACCGAGAAGAAGCGCATCCGGAAGAGCTTTGGCAAGCGCCAGGGCATCCTGGACGTGCCGCCGCTGCTCGCGATCCAGACCGACTCGTACGCGCAGTTCCTGCAGCTGGACGAGTCGCGCGCGCTGCACGCCGAGCTGTCCGCGCACGCGGGCGGCGCCGTCGCCGGCGGCCGGCTGCTCTCGGAGGAACAGGAGAAGGTCATCATCGACCGGCACCTGAAGCGCGCCGGCCTGCACGCCGCGTTCCAGAGCGTGTTCCCGATCCGCAGCTACTCGGGCCACGCCACGCTCGAGTACGTCTACTACTACCTCGGCGAGCCGGTGTTCGACGTCAAGGAGTGCCAGGTCCGCGGGCTGACCTACGCCGCGCCGATCCGCGTGCGCCTGCGCCTGCGCGTCATGGACAAGGAGTCGCCGGGCGCCTCGCGCGTGAAGCGCGCCATCGAGCAGGAGGTCTACCTCGGCGAACTCCCGCTCATGACCGAGAACGGCACCTTCATCGTCAACGGCACCGAGCGCGTGATCGTCTCCCAGCTGCACCGCAGCCCCGGCGTCATCTTCGACCACGACAAGGGCAAGACCCACAGCTCGGGCAAGCTGCTGTTCCAGGCGCGCGTGATCCCCTACCGCGGCTCGTGGCTCGACTTCGAGTTCGACGCGAAGGACTGCGTGTTCGCGCGCATCGACCGCCGCCGCAAGCTGCCGGTGTCCATCCTGCTGCGCGCGCTCGGCTACACGAACTCCGACATCCTGCGCCTGTTCTTCGACCGCAACACGGTGCACCTGACCAAGAAGGGCCCCGAGCTCGAGCTCGTGCCCGAGCGCCTGCGTGGCGAGACGGCGCTGTTCGAGATCAGCGCGGGCGGCAAGGTCATCGTCGAGGAGGGCCGGCGCATCACCGCGCGCCACGTCCGCCAGCTCGAGGAAGCGGGCGTGAAGCGGCTCGCCGTGCCCGTCGAGTACCTCGAGGGCAAGATCCTGGCCCACGACGTCGCCGACCCGAACACCGGCGAGGTGCTCGCCTCCGCCAACGACGTGCTGACCGCCGCGCTCGTGCAGCGCTTCATGGAGGCCGAGATCGCCGAGATCGGCACGCTGTACGTCAACGACCTCGACCGCGGCCCGTACATCTCGGACACGCTGCGCATCGACGCGACCACGACCCGGCTCGAGGCGCTGATCGAGATCTACCGCATGATGCGCCCGGGCGAGCCGCCGACCAAGGACGCCGCCGAGAACCTGTTCCACAACCTGTTCTTCAACGGCGAGCGCTACGACCTGTCTGCCGTGGGCCGCATGAAGTTCAACCGGCGCGTCAACCGCGCGATCCCGGCGGGCCTTACCGAGGCCGAGGTCGAGCGCTGGCTCGAGGAGCCGGGCATCCTGTTCGACGGCCGCTATTTCGCGACCGTTTCCGAGCAGCGCAAGGACGAGACCGGCAAGGCGCTGGTGGCCAAGTACGGCGAGGACCTGTCGGACGTGGTCGACGTCCTGCGCACGCTGATCGCGATCAAGAACGGCGACGGCAAGGTGGACGACATCGACCACCTGGGCAACCGCCGGGTGCGCTGCGTCGGCGAGATGGCGGAGGTCGCCTTCCGCATCGGCCTGGTGCGCGTCGAGCGCGCCGTGAAGGAGCGCCTGACCCTCGCCGAGAGCGAGGACATCAACCCGCAGGACATGATCAACGCGAAGCCGGTCGCGGCCGCGGTGAAGGAGTTCTTCGGGTCCTCGCAGCTCTCGCAGTTCATGGACCAGAACAACCCGCTGTCCGAGATCACGCACAAGCGCCGCGTGTCGGCGCTCGGCGAGGGCGGCCTGAAGCGCGAGCGCGCCGGGTTCGAGGTGCGCGACGTGCACCCCACCCATTACGGCCGCGTGTGCCCGATCGAGACGCCGGAAGGACCGAACATCGGCCTGATCAACTCGCTCGCCGTCTACGCGCGCACCAACAAGTACGGCTTCCTCGAGACGCCGTACCGGCGCGTGCGCGACCGCAAGGTGACCGGCGACGTCGACTTCCTGTCGGCGATCGAGGAGAGCGAGTTCGTGATCGCGCAGGCGAACGCGCCGCTCGACGACAAGGGCCGCTTCACGGACGAGCTGGTCTCTTGCCGGTACCAGAACGAGTTCACGCTGATGCCGGCGGAGCGCATCGAGTACATGGACGTCTCGCCGCGCCAGATCGTGTCGGTCGCGGCGGCGCTGATCCCGTTCCTCGAGCACGACGACGCGAACCGCGCGCTGATGGGCTCGAACATGCAGCGCCAGGCGGTGCCGACGCTGCGCTCGTCCACGCCGCTGGTGGGCACCGGCATCGAGCGCACGGTGGCGATCGACTCGGGCGTCGCGGTGATCGCGCGCCGCGGCGGCGCCGTCGACTCGGTCGACGCGTCGCGCGTCGTGGTGCGCGTCAACGAGGCCGAGGTCACGGCCGGCGAGCCGGGCGTCGACATCTACAACCTCACCAAGTACACGCGCTCGAACCAGAACACCTGCATCAACCAGCAGCCGCTGGTGCGTGTCGGCGACTCGATCGCGAAGGGCGACGTGCTGGCCGACGGCCCGTCCACGCACCTCGGCGAGCTTGCGCTCGGCCAGAACATGCTGGTCGCGTTCATGCCCTGGAACGGCTACAACTTCGAGGACTCGATCCTGATCTCTGAGCGGGTGGTCGAGGAAGACCGCTTCACGACGATCCACATCGAGGAGCTGACCTGCGTCGCGCGCGACACCAAGCTCGGCCCCGAGGAGATCACCGCGGACATCCCGAACGTCGGCGATACCGCGCTCGCAAAGCTCGACGAGGCCGGCATCGTGTTCATCGGCGCCGAGGTCCGCGCGGGCGACATCCTGGTCGGCAAGGTGACGCCGAAGGGCGAGACGCAGCTGACCCCCGAGGAGAAGCTGCTGCGCGCGATCTTCGGCGAGAAGGCCTCGGACGTGAAGGACACTTCCCTGCGCGTCCCGCCGGGCATGGACGGCACCGTGATCGACGTGCGCGTGTTCACGCGCGACGGCGTCGAGAAGGACAGCCGCGCCCTCGCGATCCAGAAGGCGGAGATCGAGAAGGTCCGCAAGGACCTCAACGACCAGCGCCGCATCCTCGAGGACGACCTGTTCGCGCGCCTGCGCGCGGAGCTCGTCGGCGAGACCGTGAGCGGCGGCCCGCGCCGCCTGAAGGCGGGCAGCGAGGTCACGGCCGAGTACCTCGACGAGCTGCCGCACGAGGAGTGGTTCGAGATCCGCATGCAGCGCGAGGGCCCCTCGGCCGCGCTCGAGGGCTCGCGCAGGCGCCTCGCCGAGCAGCACAAGGAGTTCGAGCGCCGGTTCGAGGCCAAGAAGGCCAAGATCACGGCGGGCGACGACCTGGCGCCGGGCGTGCTCAAGATGGTGAAGGTGTACCTCGCCGTGAAGCGCCGCATCCAGCCGGGCGACAAGATGGCCGGCCGGCACGGCAACAAGGGCGTTGTGTCCACGATCGTCCCGGTCGAGGACATGCCGTACCTCGCTGATGGCACGCCGATCGACATCGTGCTGAACCCGCTGGGCGTGCCGTCGCGGATGAACATCGGGCAGATCCTGGAAGCGCACCTGGGCTGGGCCGCGCGCGGCCTCGGCGCCAAGATCGGCAAGATGCTCGAGGCGCAGGAGGCGATGACGGAGCTGCGCAAGCTCCTCGACCGCATCTACAACGCGACCGGCGGCCAGAAGGAGGACATCGCCTCGCTCACGGACGACGAGGTCCGGGAGCTGGCGCGGAACCTGTCGGCCGGCGTGCCGATGGCCACCCCGGTGTTCGACGGCGCGAGCGAGGCGGAGATCAAGTCGCTGCTCGCGCTCGCCGACCTGCCGGTGTCCGGCCAGACCATGCTGACCGACGGCCGTACGGGCGAGGCGTTCGACCGGCCGGTGACGGTCGGCTACATGTACATGCTGAAACTGAACCACCTGGTGGACGACAAGATGCACGCGCGCTCGACCGGGCCCTACAGCCTGGTCACGCAGCAGCCGCTCGGCGGCAAGGCGCAGTTCGGAGGCCAGCGCTTCGGCGAGATGGAAGTCTGGGCGCTCGAGGCCTACGGCGCTTCCTACACGCTGCAGGAGATGCTGACCGTCAAGTCCGACGACGTGAACGGCCGCACGAAGATGTACAAGAACATCGTCGACGGCAATCACCAGATGGACGCGGGCATGCCGGAGTCCTTCAACGTGCTGGTCAAGGAAATCCGTTCGCTCGGCATCAACATCGAGCTCGAGCAGGAAGGGTGATCGAATGAAAGACCTCATGAAGTTCTTCAAGCCGCAGGCGCAGGTCGAGAATTTCGACTCGATCCGCATCGCCCTCACGTCGCCCGAGATGATCAAGTCCTGGTCGTACGGCGAGGTGCGCAAGCCCGAGACGATCAACTACCGCACGTTCAAGCCGGAGCGCGACGGCCTGTTCTGCGCGAAGATCTTCGGGCCGGTCAAGGACTACGAGTGCCTGTGCGGCAAGTACAAGCGCCTGAAGCACCGCGGCGTGGTCTGCGAGAAGTGCGGCGTCGAGGTCACGCAGTCGAAGGTCCGCCGCGAGCGCATGGGCCACATCGAGCTGGCGAGCCCGGTGGCGCACATCTGGTTCCTGAAGTCCCTGCCGTCCCGCATCGGCCTGATGGTGGACATGACGCTCAGGGATCTCGAGCGCGTGCTGTACTTCGAGGCCTTTGTGGTCGTCGACCCGGGCATGACGCCGCTCGAGCGCGGCCAGCTGATGTCCAACGAGATGTACCTCGAGGCCATCGAGAAGTACGGCGACGAGTTCGACGCGCGCATGGGCGCCGAGGCGATCCTCGAGCTGCTGAAGACGATCGACCTGGCGACCGAGGTCGGCAAGGTCCGCACCGAGATCGAGGGGACGACCTCCGAGACCAAGATCAAGCGTCTCACCAAGCGCCTGAAGCTGCTCGAGTCGTTCATCGAGTCCGGCAACAACCCGCAGTGGATGGTGCTGACCGTCCTGCCGGTGCTGCCGCCCGACCTGCGCCCGCTGGTCCCGCTCGACGGCGGCCGCTTCGCGACCTCGGACCTGAACGACCTGTACCGCCGCGTCATCAACCGCAACAATCGCCTGCGCCGGCTGCTCGAGCTGAACGCGCCGGACATCATCGTGCGCAACGAGAAGCGCATGCTGCAGGAGTCGGTGGACGCGCTGCTCGACAACGGGCGCCGCGGACGCGCGATCACGGGCACCAACAAGCGCCCGCTGAAGTCGCTCGCCGACATGATCAAGGGCAAGCAGGGCCGCTTCCGGCAGAACCTGCTCGGCAAGCGCGTGGACTACTCGGGCCGCTCGGTCATCGTGGTCGGCCCGACGCTGCGCCTGCACCAGTGCGGCCTGCCGAAGAAGATGGCGCTCGAGCTCTTCAAGCCGTTCATCTTCCACAAGCTCCAGCTGCGCGGGCTCGCGACCACGATCAAGGCCGCCAAGCGCCTGGTCGAGCGCGAGGGCCCGGAAGTCTGGGACATCCTCGAGGAAGTGATCCGCGAGCACCCGGTGCTGCTGAACCGCGCGCCGACGCTGCACCGCCTCGGCATCCAGGCCTTCGAGCCGGTGCTGATCGAGGGCAAGGCGATCCAGCTCCACCCGCTCGTCTGCACCGCGTTCAACGCGGACTTCGACGGCGACCAGATGGCCGTGCACGTGCCGCTGTCGCTCGAGGCGCAGCTCGAGGCGCGCGCGCTGATGCTGTCCTCGAACAACATCCTCTCGCCCGCCAACGGCGACCCGATCATCGTGCCGTCGCAGGACGTCGTGCTCGGCCTCTACTACCTGACGCGCGAGCGCGCCGGGGCGAAGGGCGAGGGCATGATCTTCACCGACGTGCGCGAGGTGCACCGCGCCCACGAGACGCGCGAGGCCGAGCTGCACGCGGGAATCCGGGTGCGCATCGTCGAGTGGACGAAGGACGCGGAGGGCGTGCTCCGGCAGAAGCGCCGCCTGGTGAAGACCACGGTCGGCCGGGCGCTCCTGTCCGACCTGCTGCCGCGCGGGCTTTCCTTCGACCTGGTCAACCAGGACATGACGAAGAAGCGCGTGCAGGCGGTCATCAACTCCTGCTACCGCGCCCTGGGCCTCAAGGAGACCGTGATCTTCGCCGACCGGCTGATGTACACGGGCTTCTCCTACGCGACGCGCGCCGCGATCTCGATCGGCGTCGACGACATGATGGTCCCGCCGCAGAAGACGAAGATCCTTTCGTCCGCCGAGCGCGAGGTGAAGGAGATCCAGGACCAGTACGAGTCGGGCCTGGTCACCAACGGCGAGCGCTACAACAAGGTCGTCGACATCTGGTCGCGCACCAACGACCAGATCGGCAAGGCCATGATGGACCAGCTGCGCCACGAGGAGGGCACCGACCGCAAGGGCCGCAAGGTGCAGCAGGGTTCGTTCAACTCCATCTTCATGATGGCCGACTCCGGTGCGCGCGGTTCCGCGGCGCAGATCCGCCAGCTCGCCGGCATGCGCGGCCTGATGGCGAAGCCGGACGGCTCGATCATCGAGACGCCGATCACGGCGAACTTCCGCGAGGGCCTCAACGTCCTGCAGTACTTCATCTCCACCCACGGCGCCCGCAAGGGCCTCGCGGACACGGCGC
>CAZVIF010000054.1:0-10363 GCA_964626745.1 uncultured Steroidobacteraceae bacterium | reverse complement strand
TCGGCTACAACTACATCCGCGGCGAGTTCCTCGCCGAGCCGTTCCCGCGCTTCGAAGCCGCGCTCGCGGAGGCCTACGCGGCGGGCCTGCTCGGCAGGAACATCCAGGGCACGGGCATCGACTTCGACCTGTACGCCTTCGCCGGCGCCGGCGCCTACATCTGCGGCGAGGAGACGGCGCTGCTCGAGTCGCTCGAAGGCAAGCCTGGCAAGCCGCGATTCAAGCCGCCGTTCCCGGCGAACTTCGGCCTGTACGGCAAGCCGACGACCATCAACAACACGCTCTCGTTCGCCTCGGTCCCGGCGATCATGCGCAAGGGCGCGAAATGGTTCGCGGAGATGGGCGTGCCGAATGCCGGCGGCACCGTCATCTTCTCCGTGTCCGGCCACGTGGAAAAGCCGGGCAACTACGAGCTGCCGATGGGCGTCCCGTTCCGGGAACTGCTCGACATCTGCGGCGGCGTCCGCGGCGGACGCCGGCTCAAGGCCGTGATTCCCGGCGGCTCCTCGGTGCCGGTGATGCCGGCGGCGAACATCATCGACTGCACGATGGATTACGACTCGCTGCGCAAGGCGGGCAGCAGCGTCGGCACGGGTGCGGTCATCGTGATGGACGAGACGACGTGCATGGTGCGCGTGCTCGAGCGCATTTCCCGCTTCTACATGGCGGAGTCCTGCGGCCAGTGCACGCCCTGCCGGGAGGGCACCGGCTGGCTCACGCGCATGCTGCGCCGGATCCTGGCGGGCCAGGGCAAGATGTCGGACCTCGACCTGCTGGTGCAGGTGGCGAACCAGATCGAAGGCCACACGATCTGCGCGCTCGGCGACGCGGCCGCCTGGCCCGTGCAGAGCTTCCTGAAGCACTTCAGGCACGAGTTCGCCTTCATGATCGAGCACGGCGGCCGCAGCATCGTCGATGCGCCCGCCCAGGCGGTCGCATGAGCGAGGACTTCGTCAACGTCGAGGTCGACGGCCGGCCGCTGAAGGCGCGCAAGGGCCAGATGATCATCCAGCTCACGGACCAGGCCGGCGTCTACGTGCCGCGCTTCTGCTACCACGAGAAGCTCTCGATCGCGGCCAACTGCCGCATGTGCCTCGTGGAGGTCGAGAAGGCGCCGAAGCCCATGCCGGCCTGCGCGACGCCCGTCACCGAAGGCATGAAGGTGTTCACCCGCTCCGCACGGGCGATCGCCGCGCAGAAAGCGACGATGGAGTTCCTGCTCATCAATCATCCGCTCGACTGCCCGATCTGCGACCAGGGGGGCGAATGCGAGCTGCAGGACCTCGCGCTCGGATTCGGCGCCGCGGCCTCGCGCTTCGACGAGCGCAAGCGGTCCGTCGCCGACAGGAATCTCGGCCCTCTCATCTCGACGGACATGACGCGCTGCATTCACTGCACGCGCTGTGTGCGCTTCACCGCGGAGATCGCGGGGCTGCAGGAACTGGGCGCGACCGGCCGCGGGGAGACGATGGAAATCGGCACGTTCATCGAGAAGAGCGTGGACCACGAGTTGTCCGGGAACGTCATCGACCTGTGCCCGGTCGGCGCGCTCAACTCGAAGCCATTCCGGCACCGGGCGCGGTCCTGGGAGATGACCGAGCACGCGCTCGTATCGCCGCACGACGGCGCCGGAACCAACCTCTACGGACACGTGCTGCGCGGCCGCCTGATGCGGGTCGTGCCGCGCGCCAACGAGGAGATCAACGAGACCTGGATCGCCGACCGCGACCGGTTCTCGTACGAAGGAATCTATGCGGAGGACCGCCTTCGGCAGCCGATGCTGCGCGTCGAAGGACGCTGGCAGCCCGTCTCGTGGGAGACCTCGCTCGAGGCGGCGGCCGGGATGCTGCGGGAGGGCCTCGCGGAGCGCGGCGCGGGAGGCCTCGGCTTCCTGGCGGCGCCGGGATCGACGAACGAGGAAGCCTTCCTGCTGGCGAAGCTGGCGCGAGCGCTCGGCTCCAGCAACGTCGATTCACGGCTGCGGCAGACCGACTTCTCCGACCAGGCCAGCGACCCCGCGTTTCCCGGCCTCGGCATGCCGCTGGCCGGTATCGATTCGCTGACGGGACTGCTGCTCGCAGGTTGCGACGTTCGCGCCGAGGCGCCGATCATCGCTCATCGGGTGCGCAAGGCGGCGCTCGCGGGCTGCCGCGTGAGCGTCGTGGCGACGCGGCCGCAGGTCTCTCACTTTCCCGTGCTGCAGCAGACAGTCACGGCGGCGTCGGACCTGGCGGCGGAACTGGCGGCGCTCGCCGGCGGCGGAGTGCTCACGCCGGCCCGACAGGCGGTCGTCGAGTCGCTCGCGGGCGGGCGCGGCGCGATCGTCCTGGGGGCGGCCGCGATGCGGCACACCAGTTTCGCAGACGTCCGCGCGGCAGCGGCCGCCCTCGCATCGCGAACCGGCGCGACCCTCGGATTCCTGCCGGAGGGCGCCAATGCGGCAGGCAGCGCACTCGCCGGTGCCCTTCCGCATCGCCTTCCCGGGGGCCGCCCGGACCCGCAGCCGGGCCTGGACGTGGCGCGCATGCTGGGGTCGCCGCTCGGGGCCTGCGTGCTGCTGGGAGGCATCGAGCCGTCGCTGGACATCGGCCTGCCGGGCGCCGAGCAGGCGCTGGGCACGTGCCGCCGCATCGTCGCCATCACGCCCTTTGCGGACCCGTCGACGACGGCGATCGCCCGGGTCATGCTGCCGATGGGCTCGTTCGCCGAGACCGCGGGGAGCTACGTCAGCGTGGAAGGGCGCTGGCAGGAGTTCCGCGGCTGCGCGCAACCGGTCGGGGAGGCGCGCCCGGCATGGAAGATCCTGCGCGTGCTCGCCAACCTGCTCGGGCTCGAGGGCTTTTCCTACGACAGCTGCGCGGACGTGCTCGCCGAGCTGCGGGTCTGCGCCGCCGGGGCCGCCTATGACGGCCGGTTCGCGACCGCGCGCGAAGTCAGGCCCGAGCGGCGGGGCACGACGTCGGAGCTGCGGATCTACGGCGTGGACGCGGTCGTTCGGCGGGCGCCGGCACTGCAGCGCACGCGAGCCGCACGCGACGCGACGGTGCGGGGGTCGTGACGATGGCGGTACCCTTCATCGAGCCCTGGCTCGCCGGCCTGCCGCCCGAGTGGCAGGCGGCGATCAGGTCGACCTTCTGGGTCGTGGTCGTGCTGCTGGCGATCGTGGTGGCGGTCGCGATGCTGACGCTGCTCGAGCGCAAGGTGATCGGCTACATGCAGCTCCGCCGCGGGCCCAACCGGGTGAGTTTCTTCGGCCTGCCCCTGCTGCACGGCGTTGCCCAGCCCTTCGCAGACGTCATCAAGCTCCTGCTGAAGGAAATCATCGTACCGGGCCGTTCCTCGCGGTTCCTGTTCCTGCTGGCGCCGCTGATCGTGCTGGTCCCGGCGATGGCGACCTGGGCGGTGATCCCGCTGTCCCCGGAGTTCGTGCTGGCGGATATCGACGCCGGGCTCCTCTACGTCCTGGCGCTGACCTCGCTCGGCGTGTACGGCGTGATCCTGGCGGGCTGGGCGAGCAACTCGAAGTACGCCTTCCTCGGCGCCATGCGCTCGGCCGCGCAGATGGTCGCCTACGAGATCGCGATGGGTTTCGCCCTGGTCGGCGTGCTCATGGCGGCCGGCAGCCTGAACCTGGGGGCGATCGTGCGCGCGCAGGAAGGCGGATTCGCGAGCTGGCACGTGTGGTGGCTGTTCCCGCTCTTCCTCGTCTACTTCATCTCCGGGCTCGCCGAGACCAACCGCGCGCCCTTCGACGTCGCGGAGGGCGAGTCGGAGATCGTGGCCGGGTTCCACGTCGAGTATTCCGGTGCGGCGTTCGCGACGCTGTTCGCGCTGCCCGAGTACGCGAACATGATCCTGATCTCCGCACTGACGGCGGTCCTGTTCTTCGGCGGCTGGCTGTCGCCCCTGCAGGGATACGTCGCGGACGGCGCCTGGGTCGCGCAGCCCTCGTTCTTCTGGCTGTTCCTGAAGATCGGCTTCTTCCTGTTCGTGTTCCTCTGGGTGAGGGCGACCTTCCCGCGCTACCGGTACGACCAGATCATGCGCCTCGGCTGGAAGGTGCTGATCCCGGTCACGCTCGTGTGGATCGCGGTCGAGGGCGTGCTCGCCTGGCGCGGCATCGGCCCCTGGGCGGCATGAGGCGGCCATGAACAACTTCCGCTCGCTGTTCCGGACCCTGTTCCTCTCCGAACTGCTGCGGGGCCTATGGGTCACCGCGAAGAACTTCTTCCGGCCCAAGGTGACGCTGAACTACCCGGAGGAGAAGGCGCCGCAGTCCTCCCGCTTCCGCGGGCTGCACGCGCTGCGCCGCTACCCGAACGGCCAGGAGCGCTGCATCGCCTGCAAGCTCTGCGAGGCGGTGTGCCCGGCGCTCGCGATCACCATCGAATCCGACGTGGGGCCGGACGGCACGCGCCGCACCACGCGCTACGACATCGACCTGTTCAAGTGCATCTACTGCGGCTTCTGCGAGGAGGCCTGTCCGGTCGACGCGATCGTCGAGACCCGCATCCACGAGTACCACATGGAGAACCGCGGCGAGAACATCATGACCAAGGACAAGCTCCTCGCGATCGGCGAGAAGTACGAGGCGATGATCGCCGCCGACAAGGCGTCCGACTCGCGCTACCGGTAGTCCCATGATCGTCGAGATCCTGTTCTGGTCCTTCTCCGCCGTGCTGGTAGGCGCCGCGCTCGGCGTGATCCTGTCCCGCAACCCCGTGCATTCGGTGCTCTACCTGGTGCTGTGCTTCTTCAATGCGGCCGTGCTGTGGCTGCTGATCGAGGCCGAGTTCCTCGCGATCGTGCTGGTCCTCGTGTACGTGGGCGCGGTCATGGTGCTGTTCCTGTTCGTCGTCATGATGCTCGACATCAACATCGAGAAGCTCCGCGAGGGATTCGCGCGCAACGCGCCGCTCGGCGCGCTGGTCGCCCTGATCATGGTGGTCGAGCTCGCCTACGTGCTCTGGGTGCGGCGCCTGGGCATCGAGCTGCCCGGCGAGACGGCGCCGGTGGCGGAGGGCGCAAGCAATACCGCCGAGATCGGCGCGGTGCTCTATACCGACTACGTCTACCCGTTCCAGCTCGCCGCCGTCGTGCTGCTCATCGCGATCGTGGCCGCGATCGCGCTGACGCTGCGCAGCAGGCCCGGCCACAAGGTGCAGGACATTTCCGCGCAGGTCACGGCCCGGGCCGCCGACCGCGTCCGCCTGGTCGGCATGCCCGCGGAGCGCGAGCCGTGATCGGGCTGCCGCACTACCTGATGCTCGCCGGCGTGTTGTTCGCGATCGCCGTCGCCGGCATCTTCATCAACCGCAAGAACGTGATCCTGCTGCTGATGTGCATCGAGCTCATGCTGCTGGCGGTCAACTTCAATTTCGTCGCCTTCTCGCGCTTCCTGGGAATCCTCGACGGGCAGGTGTTCGTGTTCTTCATCCTCACGGTGGCGGCGGCCGAGGCGGCGATCGGCCTGGCCATCCTCGTGGTGCTGTTCCGCCAGCGCCGCAGCATCAACGTCGAGGAACTCGACGCCATGAAGGGCTGACCGTGGACTTCGCGACAGTCTGCCTGGCCATTGTCCTGGCGCCGCTCGCGGCGGCCGCGGTTGCCGGCCTGGGCGGCCGGTTCGTGGGGCGCGTCGGGGCGCACACCCTGTGCATCGGGGGCGTCGCGCTGTCGTTCGCCGGGTCGGCCTGGGTGCTGGCGCAGATGCTGGGCGGGGCGCCGGTCTTCAACCAGAACGTCTACACCTGGGGCGTCAGCGACGGGCTCTCGATGAATATCGGGTTCCTGATCGACAGCCTGAGCGCCCTGATGATGACGGTCGTCACGTTCGTCTCGCTGGCCGTGCACGTCTACACGATCGGCTACATGCGCGACGATCCCGGCTACACGCGTTTCTTCGCGTACATCTCTCTGTTCACGTTCGCGATGCTGATGCTCGTGATGTCGAACAACTTCCTGCAGCTGTTCTTCGGCTGGGAGGCGGTGGGGCTGGTCTCGTACCTGCTGATCGGCTTCTGGTACCGCCGGCCGACGGCGATCTTCGCGAACTACAAGGCCTTCATCGTCAACCGGATCGGGGATTTCGCGTTCATCGTCGCGATCGCGATCATCGTCGCCTACATGGGGAGCCTCGACTATGCCGAGGTGTTCCAGCGCATACCGCGCGCGATCGGTCACGACCTGTTCCTGACCCCGGGCGAGCCGTCCAAGGTCATCACCGTGATCTGCGTGGGCCTCTTCATAGGCGCGATGGGCAAGTCCGCGCAGGTGCCGCTGCACGTCTGGCTGCCGGACTCGATGGAAGGCCCGACGCCGATCTCGGCGCTGATCCACGCCGCAACCATGGTCACGGCCGGCATCTTCATGGTGGCGCGGCTCTCGCCGCTGTTCGAGATGTCGCCCGACGCGCTGCACTTCATCGTCGTGATCGGCGCGACCACGGCCCTGTTCATGGGATTGCTCGGCCTCGTGAACAACGACATCAAGCGCGTGGTCGCCTACTCGACGCTCTCGCAGCTCGGCTACATGACCGCGGCGCTCGGCGCCGGCGCCTACGGCGCCGGCATCTTCCACCTGATGACGCACGCCTTCTTCAAGGCGCTGCTGTTCCTGGCGGCAGGGTCCGTGATCATCGCCATGCACCACGAGCAGGACATGCGCCGGATGGGAGGACTGAAGAAGTACCTGCCCGTCACCTACTGGACCTGCCTGGTCGGCTCGCTGGCCCTCATCGGGTTCCCGGGACTCTCCGGTTTCTTCTCGAAGGACATCATCATCGAGGCGCTGCACCACAGCCGGACCGAGGGCGCCGGGTACGCCTACTGGTGCGCGCTGATCGGCGTGTTCATCACGGCCCTCTACAGCTTCCGTCTCGTCTTCATGACCTTCCACGGCAAGGAGCGCATGGACGAGCACACGCGCGAGCACCTGCACGAGAGTCCGTGGGTCGTGACGCTGCCGCTCGTCGCCCTCGCGATACCCTCGATCGCGATCGGCTGGTTCACGGTCGGGCCGGTCGTGTTCGGCGATTTTTTCGCCGGGGCGGTGGCGCAGGCGCCGGACGGCCCGCTGGCCGTGCTGGGTGCGGAATTCCACGGGCCCGCGGCTTTCGTGCTGCACGCGTTCGGCTCGCCTGCCGTCTACCTGGCATTCGCGGGTGTCGCGTCGGCCTGGTTCCTGTACGTCCGGCGGCCGGAACTGCCCGGCCGGATCGCCGCCCGTTTCTCGCGGACCTACCGGCTGCTCGTCAACAAGTACTACTTCGACTGGTTCAACGAGAACGTCGTCGCGACGGGCGTGCGCAACTTCGGGACCGGCCTGTGGAAGCGCGGCGACGAGACGGTGATCGACGGCTGGCTGGTCAACGGCAGCGCGCGCGCGGTCGCGGCGCTGTCGGCCGTGCTGCGGCACGTGCAGTCCGGCTACCTGTACCACTATGCCTTCGCCATGATCATCGGCCTTTCGCTGCTGCTCGGCTGGCTGCTGCTGAGGTCCTGAGATGAAGGCGCCGCAGTACCTGCTCAGCTGGCTGGTCTGGCTGCCGATCGCGGCGGGCCTGGCGGTGATCCTGCTCGGGGACCGCCGGATCGCGCTCGGCCGCTGGATCGCGCTCGCCGCGACGCTGGCCGTCCTCGCGCTCTGCATCCCGCTCTGGTGCGCGTTCGACGCCGCGACGCCGGCGCTGCAGTTCGTCGAGCGGGAGCCCTGGATCGGCGCGCTGAACGCCTGGTATCACCTCGGCCTCGACGGCATCTCGCTGCCGCTGGTCGTGCTGACGGCGTTCACGACGCCGCTCGTGGTGATCGCCGCCTGGACGAATGTCGACAAGCGGCCGGCGCAGTACTTCGCCGCCTTCCTGGTGATGGAAGGCCTCATGATCGGCGTCTTCGCCGCGGCCGACGCGCTGCTTTTCTACGTGTTCTGGGAAGCGATGCTGATCCCGATGTTCCTGATCATCGGCATCTGGGGCGGCAGCCGGCGCGTCTACGCGACGATCAAGTTCTTCCTGTACACGTTCCTCGGGTCCGTGCTGATGCTGGTCGCCCTGGTCTGGATGTACCTGCAGGGCGGCAGCTACGAGATCGCGGACCTGCAGCGCATGCCGATCGGGATGACGGCCCAGATCCTCATCTTCCTCGCGTTCTTCGCGGCCTTCGCGGTGAAGGTCCCGATGTGGCCGGTGCACACCTGGCTGCCGGACGCGCACGTGGAGGCGCCGACCGGCGGCTCCGTGATCCTCGCCGCGATCATGCTGAAGATGGGCGGGTACGGGTTCCTGCGCTTCAGCCTGCCGATCACGCCGGACGCGAGCCGTGAACTCGACTGGCTGGTCATCACGCTGTCGCTCGTCGCGATCGCTTACATCGGCTTCGTCGCGCTGGCGCAGCGCGACATGAAGAAGCTCATCGCGTACTCGTCCATCGCCCACATGGGCTTCGTCACGCTCGGCAGCTTCGTCGCCTGGGACATCCTGCAGACGACCGGCGCGGTGCGGGGGGCGGGCATGGGGCTCGACGGTGCGATGGTGCAGATGGTCTCGCACGGCCTGGTATCGGGAGCGCTGTTCTTCTGCGTCGGCGTGCTATACGACCGCCTGCACACGCGCGACATCTCGGCCTACGGCGGCGTGGTCAACACGATGCCCGTGTTCGCGTTCTTCGCGGTCCTGTTCGCGATGGCGAACGCAGGGCTGCCCGGCACGTCCGGCTTCGTCGGCGAGTTCCTCGTCATCGTGGCGAGCTTCAAGGCGAACTTCTGGTATGCCTTCGTCGCGGCGCTGACGCTGATCCTCGGCGCCGCCTACACGCTCTGGCTCGTGAAGCGGGTCGTCTGGGGCGAAGTCGGCAACGACGGCGTCGCGTCGCTCAAGGACCTGAACGCGCGCGAGTTCATCGTGCTGGCGTCGCTGGCCATCGCGGTGCTTGCGCTGGGCGTGTGGCCCGCGCCGCTGCTCGACGTCATGCGCCCGAGCATCGAGCTGCTCGTCGACCAGCTCACCGCCAGCAAGCTCTGAGGCCCGCCGCATGCAAGACGCACCGATGGTCCTCTCGATTGCCGAACTGATGCCGGCCGCCGCCGAGATCTATCTGGCGGCGGCCGCCTGCATCCTGCTGCTGGTGGACGCCCTGGGCGGCGCCCGCGTGCGAACCGCGTCGTTCTTCCTGGCGATCGCGTCGCTCGCCGGCGCGGCCTGGGTCAGCTCGGCGGTGGCCGTGCCGGGCCGGGAGCTGATCCTGGGAGGGCATTACGTCGCCGACCGGATGGGCACGGTCCTGAAGCTCTTTGCCTACGGGGCTGCGGCGGTGACCCTGCTGTACTCGCGCGACTACTTGCAGCGGCGCGACCTGCTGAAAGGCGAGTACCTGGTACTGGCGTTGTTCGCCGTGCTCGGCATCCAGGTGATCATTTCGGCGGGCAGTTTCCTGACGGTATACCTGGGCATCGAGATCATGTCCCTGTCGCTGTACGCCATGGTCGCCTTCGATCGGGACGACGGCGTGGCGGCAGAATCGGCGATGAAGTACTTCGTGCTGGGCGCCATCGCCTCCGGCGCGCTGCTGTACGGGATCTCGATCGTCTACGGCGTGACCGGCAGCTTCATGCTGGACGGGGTGGCCGGCGCGGCGGCCCTGGGCGGGAGCGGGCAGGTCGGGCTGCTGCTGGGAATCGCCTTCATCGTCGTCGGTGTCGCCTTCAAGTTCGGTGCCGTCCCGTTCCACATGTGGCTGCCCGACGTCTACCACGGCGCGCCGACGCCGGTGACGCTGTTCGTCGGCTCCGCGCCGAAGATCGCCTCGTTCGCGCTGGCGATGCGCGTCCTCGCCGAGGGCCTGGGCGGCGCGCTGGAAGCCTGGCAGGACATGCTGGTGCTGCTGGCCGCCCTTTCGATGGCCGTCGGCAACGTGGTCGCCATCGCCCAGACCAACATCAAGCGCATGCTGGCGTACTCGGCGATATCGCACGTCGGCTTCATCCTGCTTGGCGTGCTGGCCGGAACCGCCGCCGGCTACCAGGCGGCGATGTTCTATACGCTGACCTACGTGATCGTGACGACGGCTGCCTTCGGAGTGGTCCTCTGGCTGTCGCGCAAGGGCTTCGAGGCGGACGCCCTCGACGACTACAAAGGCCTCAACCGGCGCCACCCCTGGTTCGCTTTCGTGATGTTGCTGGTCGCGTTCGGGCTCGCAGGCGTACCGCCGACCGTCGGATTCTGGGCGAAACTGGAGGTCATCGCGGCCGTCCTGGACGTCGGGCTCACGTGGCTCGCGGCCCTGGCGGTGCTGATGTCGGTGATCGGCGCGTTCTATTACCTGCGCGTCGTCAAGTTGATGTACTTCGACGAACCTTCGGCATCCGG
>CAZVIF010000053.1:3085-10620 GCA_964626745.1 uncultured Steroidobacteraceae bacterium | reverse complement strand
GGCCTGCCGCAGGGCACCTGGCGCCTGCTGAACTACGGCGTCCAGCCGACCAAGAGCACGACGGCGCAGATCACCGACACCTGCGGCCAGCTCGAGGCCTACTCGGTCGTCGACAAGAAGCTGGTCGATGTGTCGAACGACCCCAAGGGGTTCCGCCTCGACGAGGATTCGGCCCACATGGAAGGCCTCGCCCAGCAGATGGCGA
Organism: uncultured Steroidobacteraceae bacterium; assembly: GCA_964626745.1. Classification (GTDB taxonomy): domain Bacteria; phylum Pseudomonadota; class Gammaproteobacteria; order Steroidobacterales; family Steroidobacteraceae; genus SCUD01. The sequence goes on along the minus strand of CAZVIF010000053.1, from coordinate 10,415 downwards.
CGGCCGTGTTCTATTCGAGCGTCACCTCGAACCCGGAACAGATCCACGGCCTGTCGCCGCGCTTCAACACCGTCAACACCGCGACGGCCGAGACGGCGAACAACGTGTTCGACGCCGGCGGCACGGCTTCGGCCAACGCCTCGATCTGGCGCGTGCAGTGGGACAGCAAGACCCTCGCGGGCATCTACCCCAAGGGCACCAAGGCCGGCCTCCAGATGCGCGACCTCGGCGAGGACACCGTGCGCGACGCGGCGGGTGGCGAGTACCAGGCGATGCGCACCCACTTCGAGTGGAATGCCGGCCTGATGGTGCGCGACTGGCGCTATGTCTCGCGCATCGCGAACATCGACGTGACGACCGCCGCCGGCGGCCTGCGCGGCTCGACCCCGCCCGACCTGATCAAGCTGATGATCCAGGCCGACGACACGCCGCCGGACGATCTCGGCCAGACCGTGTGGTACTGCAACCGCCGCGTCTACACTTGGCTGCGCATCCAGGCGACCTACAAGACCAACGTCATGCTCTCGATCGAGGAGTTCGCGGGCAAGAAGACGTTGACCTTCATGGGCAACCCCATCCGCAAGTGCGACGCGCTCCTCAACACCGAGACCCGCGTCGTCTGATCGGTAGCCCGGCCGGGGCCCGCCGAGGGTCCCGGCCGGGCGGCCGGTTCCCCGCCCTCCAGTCACCAAGGAACCTCTCATGATCCGCGACAAGCTCCTGCAGTTCAGCAGCGCCCAGGCCGTCACGGCCTCCGCTGAGTCGACCGACTATCTCGACCTCGGCTCCGCGCGCGAGGCCAACGACAACGGGCTGATCGAGCTGATCACCCGCGTCCACACCGCGTTCGTCACGGGCAACTCTGCCGTGCTCACGGTCGCGCTGCAGGCCGACAACGACGCGGCCTTCGGCACGCCGACCACGGTGCTGCAGTCCGCGGCGGCGATCGCCGCGGCGACGCTGGTCGCCGGCTACGAGCCGCTGCGCGTGCGCGTCCCGCGCCTGATCGTGCCGGAGCGCTACGTCCGCCTCTACTACACGGTGGGCACCGGCTCGTTCTCGGCCGGCAAGATCGACGCCGAGCTGGTCCTCGACCGGCAGGCGAACATCGCCTACCCGCGCGCCTACTCGAACTAGGCCGCGCCGTGGCGAAGTTCCGACTGACGGAGGCGGCCTACATCGTGGACCGCCTCCACGCCGCCGGCGAGGTCATCGACCTCCCCGAGGGCCACAAGCCGTCCGAGCACATGGAGCCTGTCGAGGCGCCCAAGCCGAAGGACGACAAGGACCCCAAGAAGTCCTGACCACTCCTCGGCCCGGCCAAGGTGCATGTGCATCGGGGCCGGGCCATCACCCTCCTGCCCGGAGCTGACCGATGGCCTCCACTTCCCGCTTCCGCTTCTTCCACGTCGACACGCTGCTGCGCTACTTCGACTTCCTCGGCACCGAGGGCAAGACCTACACGCTGCCGGACGTCGATGCCTCGCTGGCGCCGCTCGCGTCGCCGCTGTTCACCGGCACCGTGTTCCTCGAGCAGGGTGCGCCGACCGCCAAGACGCAGGCAGCCACGCTGACGGCGGCCGAGCTGCTGTCCGGCATCATCACCACCAACGCGGCCGACGATGCGGCCGACGACTACACGCTGCCGACGGCAGCGGATCTCGACACGGCGCTCCCCGCTGCGGTCGCCGGCACCGCGTTCGACTTCTCGCTGATCAACATCGGCACGAACGCGAACGAGGATGCGACGATCGTCACGGCCGATGGCTGGACGCTGGTCGGCGAGATGACCGTGGAGAGCAACGACGCCGATCGCGCGCGCTCCTCGGGCCGCTTCCGCGCCCGCAAGACCGCGGCCGGCGCCTGGACCCTCTACCGCATCGCGTAGGGGCGTATCATGGCCGACGCCCTCTATCTCGGCGGGCACGCCGACGTGCTCGACCTCACGCTGTCGACGGACACCAACATCTACGCCGACAACGAAGTGCTGGCCGACACGCAGGAGCTGCCGCTGGCGGTCAAGCAGCCGGGCGGCGTCGCCCGCCTGGTCAGCCTGGTCGTGCTCGACGAGGCCGACCAGGGCGCGGCCTTCGACCTGATCTTCCTCGACGCCGACGTGTCGATCGGCACGGAGAACGGCAACGTCGCGATCACCGACGCCAATGCGCGCCGGATCATCGGCCGCGTCGCGATCGCCTCGGGGGACTACTACGACCTGGTCGGCAGCCGCATCGCCGTCAAGAACAGCATCGACCAGATCCTGAAGGCGGCCAGCGGCAGCACCAGCCTCTACGTGGCCGCGATCAGCCGCGGCACCGGGACCTACGCCGCATCCAGCATCCGCCTGAAGTTCGGCTTCGCGCCGGTCTGATCGGCCTTCGGCAAGGGAGGAAGCGATGGCACTGAAGTCGATGGAGCTGACGCCGGCGGAGAAGAAGGACGCCTCTCTCGAGATGACGCCCGACTCCTGGCAGCCGCGCTATGCCGGCGGGCTCTGCCTCTGGCTCGACGACGAGGCGCTGAAGCGCCTCGAACTCAAGGAGCCGATGAAGGTCGGCACGATCGTCAACCTGGTGGCGAAGGCCCGGGTGGTCGGCAGCGGCGTCGACGAGCACGAGCGGAAGGACGGCGTGCACGTCGACAAGCGCATGTCGGTGCAGATCACCGACCTCGACCTCGTGGCGGAGAAGGGCAAGGCGGTCGACACCGACAAGCTCTACTCGACGATGAAGGACTAGGCAGGCCGTGCCGCAGCACACCAAGACGAGCATCTGCAACGCCGCGCTTCGGCTGCTGGGGCAGCCGGCGCTCGTCGAGGATGCCGAGAGCGATGCGCCGCAGGCCTATGACGACGCGCAGGCCGTCGTCGATGCCTACGATGCCCGCATCGGCCGCGTGCTGCGCTCCCACAACTGGAATTTCGCCGAGACGCTGGCCGAGCTCGAGGCCGACCCGACGGCGCCGGCGTTCGGCTTTGCGCGTCGCTTCGCGCTGCCGTCGGACTTCGCCAAGTTCTGGTCGCTCGATCCTGCCTACGGCGCCAATCCGCCGCCGCCCTACAAGCTGCGCGGCGCCTACATCGAGACCGATCTCGCGGCGCCGCTGCGCATCGTCTACGGCCGCCGTGAGACCGACCCCTCGCTGTTCGACGACGCTTTCGCGGACGCCCTAGCCGCCGAGGTCGCGGCCAAGGCGGCGCTGGCCGTGCTGGGCTCGAAGGAGGCTGCGCGCGCCTTCCGTGGCGAGACCAAGGACGATCAGGCCGATGCGCGCCACGACGATGCGAGGGACAACCCGCCGGTCGAGCCTTACGAGGGCACGTGGGTGCCCGGCCGGAGAACCGGCTGATGCCGACGCAGTCCCAGAACGCCTTCAACGGCGGCGAGCTGTCGCCGCTGATGCTCGGCCGCACCGACATGCCGGTCTACGGCAGCGGCCTGCGGCGCGGCCGCAACGCGATGGTGGTCCCGCACGGGCCGGCGCATCGCCGCCCCGGCACACGGCGCGCGGGCGCGGCACGGTCCTCGGCCTCGTTCACGGCCTCCTTCGTGTTCGGGCCCGGCGACGCCTACACCTGCGAGCTGTCGGACCTCAAGATGCGCTTCTGGCGCTCCGACCGCAGCCAGGTGCTCGACGGCTTCCTGAACATCGTCGAGCTGACGACGCCGTGGACCGCCGCCCAGGCGCGCGAGCTGCGGTGGCACCAGTCGGCCGATGTGATGTGGTTCACGCACCCGTCGAAGCCGATGCAGGAGCTGCGCCGCACCGTGCTCGGCCCACCCGAGACCTTCACGCTCGCCGCGGCCGACATGATCGACGGGCCGTACTATGCGCCCAACGCGACCGCCACGACCTTCACCGCGTCCGGCACCGGCACGGGCTCTCTCGGCATCACCGCGAGCGCGGTCACGGGCATCAACAACGGGACGGGCTTCCAGACGACGGACGTCGGCCGGCACCTGCGCTTCGGCACGGCATGGGGCAGGATCACCGCGCGCGCCAGCACGACGCAGGTCACGGTCAACTTCGTCACGGCGATCGCCGACGCCTCGGCCACGACCAACTGGCGGCTCGGCCTCTACAGCGACACCACGGGGCATCCTTCCTGCGTCTGCATCCACCAGGAGCGGCTGACGCTCGGCAGCAACCCGACCTTCTCCTTTCCGCGCGTCGACCTTTCCAAGTCGGGCGCGTTCCTCACCTTCACGCCGGGCACCGACGACGACAGCGCGATCCAGATGGTGATCGGCGCCGACGCCGTGCCGGCCATCCGCGACGTGCGCTCCGAGCGCGTGCTGGTCGTGGTCACCGGTTCCGGGGCGCTGCGCGTCTCGACGTCCGACACCTCGACCGCGCTGACGCCGCTCAACGTCGACGTGGCGAAGCTGCCGACCAGCACGGGCGGCGGCAACGTGCGGGCGCTGTCGGCGCAGGGCAGCGTGCTCTACCTCGACCCGCAGCGCCGCAGCCTGGGCGAGATCAGGGCGCGCTCGGAAGTCTATGCCGATGCGCTGGGCTACCGCGAGATCAGCATCAGGAACGAGCACCTGCTGCGCGACTCGCCCGGCGTCTCGCTCGCCTGGGCGGACAAGCCATGGGGCCAGGTCTGCATCGCGCGCGAGGACGGCGTGCTGCTGCTGGGCGCCTACGCGCCGGAGCAGGACGTGGTCGGCTTCACGCCGCAGGTGCTGGCCGGCGGCGGCCTCGTGCTGTCGGTCAACACGCTGCCGACGCTGGACGGCGACGAGATCTGGCTGCTGGTCGACCGTGACGGCTCGATCGGGCTCGAGGTCGTGTCCAACCTGCTGCGCAACACCGAGCCCGACCGCGAGGCGGTGAACCTCGACACCGCCGTCACCGTGCGCGACGCGCGCGCCGCCACACTCACCAAGATCAGCGCCGACGCCGGCGCCGGCACCGAACTGTGGCGGGCTTCGGCCGGCGTGTTCGTGGCGGGGGACGCGGCAAAGGCGATCGGCGTGCTGGAGCGCGGCGACGATGACGAGCTCGGCATGCCGACCTGGTCGCTGTGCGTGCTGCGCATCGAGTCGGTCGACAGCACCACCGACGTCACGGTGAAGGTCGAGGGCACGGCGCCGCAGAGCCCCGTCGCCTCGGGCGACTGGCTGGTCTCGATCGACCAGGTGACGGGCCTCTCGCACATGAACGGCACGTCGTGCCACGGCCTGTTCGACGGCTTCGAGGCCGGCCCGTTCACCGTGTCGGGCGACGCCGTGGCCGTCGCCGACGTGCTGGGTGAGATCGACGTGTGGGTCGCCACGGTGGGCCGGGCCTACCGCACCGAGATGCAGCCCATGCCGCCCCACCCCGAGACCGCCAAGGGCGACACCACGGGCCGCAGGATGCGCGCCGTGCGCACGCGCACCGGCCTGGTGCGCACCGCCGGGCTGCGCCAGCGTCGCCACGACGGCACCGATTCGGGCGAGCTGCCGCTGCGCCGCCGCCGCCAGGACGCCAATGCCGCGCCGCCCTTCTACACGGGCGACCTTCCCCTGTCGGGCGGCCCGGCCTCCAACTCGCCGGTCGGCCCGCTGCTGGTGTTCGAGGGGGCCTATCCCGCCTGCATCACCAACCTGGCGACCGAATACGCGGTGGGAGAAACCGGATGATGGACCGCGCAGCGGAGCGAGCGGGCCGGCAGGCGGCAGGCGCTGTAACCAGCGTCGAGAGCCTGCACGTTTCCAGAGGGGCGTCGGGCACCGGTATCGCGACTGATGCGAATGGGGTCAAGGATGAGACTGTCGCCTTGGCCGCGCCTGACGCCCTGTCGGAACCGCGCGGCTCTCGGGCCTCAGAAGGCCCTGCCGCCGCCCCCGCGCGTGAAACACGCGCGGGCAAGCCACTGATTTCCTTCGAGGAATTGACGCCGTTTCACGTCAAACAGCTGGAGCCGGCCGTCCGGCAGGGCCAGCGCCTGTTCAAGGGCGGGATCTCCGAGCGCGTGCTCGCCGACATGGTCGCCGGCCCGGCGAAGGCGCTGGTGAAGGACGGCGCGCCCATCGCCGCAGCGGGGCTGATCGACGAGGGCGAGGGCCGCGCGCGCGCGTGGGCGCTGATCACGGACGCCCTGTCGCTGCGCGTGTGGCCGCTGGTCGTGATCCAGATGCGCGCCGGCATCGACGCGGCGCTGCACCCCGAGACCGGCTTCGCGCAGCGGGTCTATGCCGAGACCGTCTACGACTGGCCGGAGGGGCACAAGCTGCTGCTGCACCTCGGCATGTCCTACGAGGGTATGAACCGCGGCGCCTTCCCGGGCGGCCGCCACGGCGTGACCTACGCGCGCGTGCGGGCCGACGTGCCGCCGCTGCCGACGCGCTGCATGGCGGTCGCGCGCATCGTCGAGAAGTGTCTGTGGCAAGACACGATGAACCTTCCTCTCCATGGCGTGAGGGACGCGGTATGAAGATCGAGCGCACCACGGTCGCCGCGATCGAAGCCGCCGCCGAGTTCCCGGCGCTGCTGGCCGAGTACGCCGCCGAGTCGGCGATCGACGGCATGCCCTCGCCGCAGGCGCGCATGGCGCAGTACCGCGATCTGGAGGCGCGAGGCGTGCTGCGTGCCATCGCGGCGACGACGGAAGGCGGCGCGCTCGCCGGCTTCATCAGCGTGCTGCTGGCGCCTCTGCCGCACTACGGCATCCCCGTCGCGGTCTGCGAGAGCTTCTTCGTCGCCAAGGCGCATCGCGCCAGCCTGGCGGGCCTCAAGCTGCTGGCCGCCGCCGAGGGGCTGGCGGGCGAGGCGAACTCGCCGGGCCTGCTGGTCAGCGCGCCCTGGGGCGGCAAGCTGTTCGAGCTGCTGCCCAGGTGCGGCTACGCCGAGACCAACCGGGTGTTCTTCAAGAAGATGGCGGCCTCGAAGGCGGCGCTTCCCTCCATGACGCCCCGCGCGATCGGTCAGGTCGCCCGGCTCGAGGAGGCGAACCTCGCGCGCGACCAGGTCGACATGCCGACCGACCATGTGCTGCACGCAGGGCTCTACGCCCGCACCATCCTCGTGCCGGCCGGCACGCTGTTCACCGGCGCGCTGGTGAAGATCCCGACGCTGCTCGTCGTCACGGGTGAGGCGATGGTGTGGACGGGCAACGACAAGCCGCTGCACCTCGCCGGGCACAACGTCGTGCCCGCCGCCGCCGGCCGCAAGCAGGCCTTCCTCGCCATGAGCGACATGGCCCTGACGATGATCTTCGCCACCGAGGCCGGAACGGTCGACGAGGCCGAGCGCGCCTTCACCGACGAGCACGACCGTCTCGCCTCGCGCCGCGATCCGCTGCTGAACCGCGTCCATGTCGGGGAGTTCGTATGTCCGGCGT
>CAZVIF010000053.1:0-2985 GCA_964626745.1 uncultured Steroidobacteraceae bacterium | reverse complement strand
CGTGATCTCCGGCGTCGCCGCGGCGGGCTCGCTCGCCTCCGGCGCCGCCTCGATCTTCGGCGGCATGCAGGGCAACTCGTCCGGTGCGGCCCAGGCGGCCTGGGCCAACCAGATGAACCAGCAGATGGCGCAGCGCAATGCCGCCATCGCCCGCGAGCGCGCCCGTTCGGACGCGACTGACATCGAAGCCGGTACGCGGCGCGCGCTGGGCACGATCCGCGCGAACGCCGGCGCGAGCGGCCTGCTGATCGACGAAGGCTCGCCGCTCGAGGTCCTGATCGCCTCGGCCGGCGCCGGCGAGCTCTCGCGGCAGCGCCGTCTCTGGGAGGGCGAGCTCGACGCGCAGGATGCGGAGATCGCGGGCGTCGCCTCGCAGCGCAGCTTCACGCCGTCGTATGGCGGCATCGCCTCCGGCGGCTCGACTCTTCTCGACGGCGTGAGCCGCGTGCGCGATCTGCTGAGCACGAGGCGTAGTCCAGACGGGCCGTTCGGCGGTGCCAATGCGCCGAGGCCCGACTGATGGCGCGCTCTCCCATGATCGTTCCCGCGAGCGTCGGCCCCGGCCGGGGTGGCGGTGTGCGCTTCGTCGCGGCGGACACGGTCAACCCGCAGGACGCACGCGGACAGTTGCTGTTCACCGCCAAGCTCGGCGACATCGCCGAGACCGAGTCGGCGCTGCAGCGGATGACCGACGTGGCCGAGCGCACGTCGACCTTCCAGAACGACCTCGACCGCAAGCGGCTGGAGCTGCAGGCCGATCCCGACATCACGGGCCGCGAAGCCAAGTTCCAGGCCTACAGCAAGGAGCGCTACGGCCAGCTGGCCGACGGCCTCGACGGCAAGACCGCGGCAGCCTTCCTGCAGCGCGTCAATCCCATGGCCGACGCCATGTCGACCAGCGTGCGCCACCAGGCGCGCACCGACGGCGTCGAGCGCGCGATCGTCACGCTCAACCAGACCAACGACGCGCTGGTGCTGAAGGCCGGCGAGGCGCGCAATCCGAACGAGCGCCAGGCGCTGATCGACGCGATGGACCTCAACATCAAGGAGGCCTTCGACAAGGGCTGGCTGACGCCGGCGCAGTACGAGAGCGCGCGCAAGGCGACGCTGACCAAGGTCGACCAGGCCGAGGCGCTGCGCCTGATCCGCGACAACCCGGGCGGCATGATCCAGCAGCTCGCGAAGTCCGACTTCCTGCCGAACCTCGATCCCGTCGCGCGCCAGAACCTGATCGACAAGGCGGGGAACGAGCAGCTTCGCCGCGCCAACCTCGCCTACACGGCCGCGGCCCGCCGCGAGGTGGCCGAGCGCCGGCAACTGCGCATCAGCGGCACCGAGGCGATGAAGGAGATCATCGACCTCAAGGACAAGGAGCTGCTGACCGAGGGCGAGATCATGAGCCGCCGCGGCGTGCTGGACGAGACGCAGTGGAAGGCGGCGCGGCAGATGCTGCGCGGCGGCGCCAGCGAGGACAGCCGCGACTCGCTGATGCCGCTGGAGACCGGCATCGGCACCCGCGACATGAAGAACTCGATCAACGACGCCTACGGTGCCGGCCGCATCACCACGTCGACCTACCGTTCGCTGATGGCGCGCAACGAGGCGGCGCTGAAGGACGATCAGCCGGCCAGCCCCTACAAGCGCGGCCGCGAGCAGCTGATCAAGGGGCTGGAGCCCGGCGCGCTGCTGTCGGGCCCGACGGCCGACCTGCAGAAGCAGGCGCTGGTGAACGCGCTGCGCGAGTACGACGAGTTCGCGCTGGCGCAGGGCCCGCAGAAGATGGCGGAGAACCCCGGTCTCGTTCTCGACCGCGCGGCCGAGATCAGGGGTCGCTACGCCATCATCAACTTCGACCAGATGGGCGAGTCGGTCGGCATCCCGCGCTTCATCGACAAGCCGCGCCAGGCGATCACCGAGACCGACCTCAACGAGGCCGGCCGCAGGATCCTGCAGGAGCAGGAGAACGGCGCCATGTCGGAGCGCGAGGTCACGATCCAGCTCCGCAAGCTCGAGCTCTGGCACGAAATCCTGAAGGCGCGTGACCGGGCGAACCCGAACAAGCCGCTGCTTCAAGGGGGACCGCAGTAATGGCCGACACTCCTCCCGCCGGCGGCGGCCTCGTCATCGACATCAAGGCCGGCCGGCCCGACCAGCAGTTTGCGCCGGACATCACGCGCGAGAACGAGCTGCCGGGCGGGCTGCTGCCGCCGGCGCCGACGCCGGTCCCGCCGAAGGACGCCGGCGCCGACTATCTGGTCGAGCGTGCGCGCTCGGAGAGCGAAGCGCTGCTCGAACGGGCGCGCGCACGATACGGCGTGCAACCGGCCGCGGGTCAGAAGCCCCCGACGGCCGGAGCGCCGGGCGACGCCCCATCGGGTTCCTCCCCCGTTGTGGCTCCTGCTGGCCCCATCCCTTCCCAGCAGGCGCCTGGCACAAACCCGACGGGTGCCAATCAGAGGTCGTTCGCCAACGGCGACCTGATGCAGGATCTCGGCGCCGTGCCGGATCTCGCCCGCTCGGTCGGCCGCGAGCTCGTGCGCACGCCGCGGGCCGTCGCCGCCGGCGTCGCCTCGGCCGGCCGCGAGCTGTTCGAGGGCGCCGACTCGCTCGCGACGTGGCTCAACACGAACGTCGTCGACCTGTCGCTGCCCTCGACCGGCGTGTCGTGGCTCGACAACCCGGCCGCGGCGATCGCCGCCGCCATCCCGGTGCCCGAGACGCCGAACACGGCGACAGGGCCCGTCGTGAAGGAAATCTCGCAGTTCCTCGCCGGCATGGTGGGCGGCGGCAAGCTGCTCAAGGAAGCCGGCGTCACGCTGAAGGGCGCGAAGGGCAGCCTGGCCGCCGGCGCCGTCAGCGACGCGCTGTTCTTCGACCCGAACGAGGAGAACCTGACGGCGCTGCTCAACAAGGTGCCGGAGCTCGAGGCCGTGGTGCCCGACTTCCTCGCCACCAAGCCCGACGACAACGAGGCGCTGAACCGCC
>CAZVIF010000052.1:0-11476 GCA_964626745.1 uncultured Steroidobacteraceae bacterium | reverse complement strand
GCGGGGACCCTCGCTCGTTCCGCCGGAACTTTAGTCACTCGCTCGGGGACCCGCCTGCCTGCGCGCGCCAGCGGTTGGCGCGGCGGCTGACGACGGGGTCTTGCGGTCGCGCTGGGCCGATGCCGCCGGGCGGCGCGCCGGTGGGGCCGGCCGGGGTCCCGAGTGAGCGACTAAAGTTCCGGCGGAGCGAACGAGGGAATCCCGGCCGGCCCATGACCGGCGCGCTCGTCAGGCGGGATCCACGTTCCTGTCGCGCTCCATGGGCGCGAACGAGCCGTTGCGGGACACCCCTCGTGCGCTCGGAAGAACGGACACTCGCGCACTCGGGGGTCCCGCAACGGCTCGCACGCGCGCGATGCGCCGCGGCCTGTCACGCGCGCGCCGGCCGGATGCCGCGTGGCCGCGGTCCGGCTGCCGGGCGGGTCCCGAGCGAGTGACTAGAGTTCCGGCGGAACGAGCGAGGGAACCCGCCCGGCAGCCTGCCGCGGTCAGGCCGGCTTCTCGTCCTTGTCGCGCTCGATGCGCGCGTACGCCGAATGGTTGTGGATCGACTCGAAGTTCTCCGCCTCGATCACGTACGAGCGGATCCGCTCGTCGGCGTTGAGGCGGGTCGCGACGTCGCGGACGATGTCCTCGACGAACTTGGGGTTCTCGTAGGCCCGTTCCGTCACCCACTTCTCGTCCGGGCGCTTCAGGATGCTGAACAGCTCGCAGCTGCCTTCCTGCTCGGCGACGTCGATCAGCTCCTCGAGCCAGACGTGCTCGCGGATGCGAGCGGAGATGGTCAGGTGCGAGCGCTGGTTGTGGGCGCCGTAGTCGGAAATCTGCTTGGAGCACGGGCACAGGCTGGTGACCGGCACCAGCACCTTGAGCCGGGTCTGCACCTTTCCGTCCTTCAGTTCGGCGGCCAGCGTCGCGCGGTAGTCGAGCAGGCTCTGCACGCCAGAGACCGGTGCCTTCTTCATGACGAAGTAGGGGAAGGTCATCTCGAGGTGGCCGCCGCCGGAATTGAGGCGGGTGGTCATCTCCGCCAGCATGTCGTTGAAGGACTCGACCGAGATCTCGCGTTCGTGCTCGTTCAGGATTTCGACGAAACGCGACATGTGCGTGCCCTTGAAGTTGTGCGGCAGGTGCACGTACATGCTGAAGTTCGCGATCGTGTGCTGCTCCCCGCCCGAGCGGTCCTTGACCCGCACCGGGTGGAAGATGTCCTTGATGCCGACGCGATCGATGGGGATGCGCCGCGTGTCCGCGCGTCCCTGCACGTCCTCGATGACCGGGGCGACCGTCGCTCCTGCGGGCTTCGCATTCATCCGCAAATCATACCATATTGGTCCTGATTAACCGGCGGGTACGGCGCGGGGCAGGCCCCGGCCGCGCCAGAACCGCTCGACGGACGCGCGCACGCCGGCGCCGTCGAGGCCGGCGGCCGCCAGGTTCTCCTCGCGCGAACCGTGCTCGACGAAGCTGTCCGGCACGCCAACCTGCAGGACGGGGACATTGCTGCCGAGGCGCTGAAGGTGCTCCAGCACCGCCGTGCCCGCGCCGCCCGCGAGGGCGTTCTCCTCGAGCGTCACGATGGCGCGGTGCGACGCGGCAACTTCGGCGATCATCGCCTCGTCGAGCGGCTTGACGAAGCGCATGTTCACGAGCGTCGCGTCGAGATCCTCGGCGGTCGCGGCCGCCGCGCCGACCATCGTCCCGAATGCCAGGAGCGCGAGCCCGCTCGCGCCCTGCCGGCGCAGCTCCGCGCGGCCGACGGGCAGCGCGCGCATCGCCTTCTCGGCAGCGACGCCCGGGCCGCGGCCGCGGGGATAGCGCACCGCCGCGGGCTGGTCGAGCTGGCCGGCCGTGTAGAGCATCTGGCGGCACTCGTTCTCGTCGGCCGGGGCCATCACCACGAGGTTCGGCACGCAGCGCAGGAAGCTGAGGTCGAACACGCCCTGGTGCGTCGCGCCGTCGCCGCCGACGAGCCCCGCGCGGTCGATCGCGAAGACGACCGGCAGGCGCTGCAGCGCCACGTCGTGAATGAGCTGGTCATAGCCGCGCTGCAGGAACGTCGAGTAGATCGCCACGACCGGACGCAGTCCGTCGCAGGCGAGGCCCGCGGCGAGCGTCACCGCGTGCTGCTCGGCAATAGCGACGTCGAAGTAGCGGTCGGGAAAGCGTTTCTCGAACTCGACGAGCCCGGAGCCCTCGCGCATCGCCGGCGTGATCCCCACGAACCTCCCGTCGAGCTCCGCCATGTCGCACAGCCACTCGCCGAACACCTGGGAGTAGGTGGGGCCCGCGGACGTCTCCTTGAAGAGGGTCCCGCTCGCGGGATCGTAGGGCCCCGGCCCGTGCCACTTGATCGGGTCCGCCTCCGCCGGCGCGTAGCCCTTGCCCTTCTGGGTGACCACGTGCAGGAACTGCGGGCCGTGGAGGTCGCGCATGTTGGCGAGCGTCGTCACCAGCGCGTCCACGTCGTGGCCGTCGATCGGGCCGATGTAGTTGAAGCCCATTTCCTCGAACAGCGTGCCCGGAAGCACCATGCCCTTGGCGTGCACCTCGGACCGGCGCGCGAGCTCCCAGGCCGCGGGCATCTTGCGCAGGACCTTCTTGCCGCCCTCGCGCAGGTGCGAGTACGTGCGGCCCGACAGCAGCCGCGCGAAGTACTTCGACAGGGCGCCGACGTTTTCCGAGATCGACATGTCGTTGTCGTTGAGGACCACGAGCAGGTCGACATCCATGCTGCCCGCGTGATTGAGCGCCTCCCAGGCGAGGCCCGCGCTCATGGCGCCGTCGCCGATCACCGCGACCGCGCGGCGGTCGCTCGCGGTCAGGCGGTTGGCGATGGCCATGCCGAGCGCCGCGCTGATCGAGGTGCTCGAGTGGCCGACGCCGAAGGCGTCGTAGACGCTTTCCGAGCGGGACGGAAACGGCGCGAGGCCCCCGCGCTGCTTGATGCTCGACAGGCGGCGGCGGCGGCCGGTGAGCACCTTGTGCGGATAGGCCTGGTGCCCGACGTCCCAGATGAGCCGGTCGTACGGGGTGTCGAATACGTAGTGCAGCGCGACCGCGAGCTCGACGGTGCCGAGTCCGGCGGCGAGGTGGCCGCCCATCTGGCCGACAGTCTCGATGAGGTAGCGGCGCAGCTCGTCCGCCAGGGGCCTCAGGTCGGCGCGCCGGAGGGCGCGCAGGTCCGCCGGCGTCTCGATCGCGGCGAGCAGGCCACCCTGCGCTTCGTCAGCCATGGCGAGAGTCTACTGGAGCGGCGGCGGAGGGCATACGAGGACGCGCGGCGTCAGCGCCCACGCCGGACGAGGTCCCGCGCGAACTCGCGCAGCTGGTCGGCGCCGGGGCCGAATCCGGCGAGCGCGGCGACGCCCGCTTCGGCCAGCTCGGCGGCACGGGCCCGCGCCGCGGCCACGCCCGCGACCGCCGGATAGGTCGGCTTGCCGCGCAACGCGTCGGCGCCCGCCAGCTTGCCGGTCACCGCCGGGTCGCCGAGCACGTCGAGCAGGTCGTCCACGATCTGGAACGACAGGCCGACGGCGCGGCCGTAGCGATCGAGCGCTTCGCGGTCCCGCGGGGCCAGCTGCGGTGTGGCGGCGCAGGCCATGAGGATCGAGGCGCGGATCAGCGCGCCGGTCTTGAGGGCGTGCATCGACTCGATCTGCTGCGGCGTGAGCCGCCGGCCGGTCGCCGCGAGGTCCATCGCCTGGCCGCCGGCCATGCCCTGCGTCCCGCTTGCGGCGGCGAGGCAGCGGATCATGTCAAGGCGCGCGGCGTCGGAGACGCCGGGCATCGGCCCGTCGGCGAGCAGCTCGAATGCGAGCACCTGCAGCGCGTCGCCGGCGAGGATCGCCGTCGCCTCGTCGAAGGCGCGGTGGGCGGTGGGGCGGCCGCGGCGCATGTCATCGTCGTCCATCGCCGGCAGGTCGTCGTGGACGAGCGAGTACGCATGGATCAGCTCGACCGCGGCCGCGGCCGCGTCGACGGATTCCGGCGCCACGCCGATCGCGCCGGCCGTCGCGTACACGAGCAGCGGGCGGATGCGTTTGCCGTCGCCGAGCACCGCGTAACGCATGGCCTGGTGCAGGCGCGCCGGCTCGCCCGCTTCGGGCGGCAGCACGCGGCGCAGGGCCGCCTCCACGCGGTCGCGGTACGCCGTCTGCCAGTGGCCGGCTGGGGCGGGGGCCATCATCGGATCCCGTCAGTCCTCGTCCGGCGCCTCGAAATCCCTTTCGACGAGCTCGCCGCCGGCGCCCTTCGCGAGCACGCGGATCTTCTCCTCGGCCTGCTGGAGCGCCTGCTGGCAGCCGCGGGTGAGGGCGACGCCGCGCTCGTACTGGCGCAGCGACTCCTCGAGGGGAATCTCGCCCTGCTCGAGGCGCTGGACGATGGCCTCCAGTTCGGCGAGCGCCGCCTCGAAATCGGGTGTGGCCTGCTTCTGTCGGGTCACGCGGTGTTCCCGCCTGTGCGGTGGCCCGAAGTGTACTAAACGGGGAGAAACCGGGTGCTGAATTTTCGCGCGCGGCTGCTAGAATCCGCGCGCCGGCGGCACGGCCGCCATCCGCAAAGGCCCGCATGGCGCAGTCGTACAACGCATCGGACATCGAAGTCCTCGAAGGACTCGAGCCCGTCCGCCGCCGTCCGGGCATGTACACGGACACGAGGAGTCCCAACCACCTCGTGCACGAGGTGGTCGACAACAGCGTCGACGAGGCGCTGTCGGGGCACTGCGAGCACATCGCCGTCACCATCCACAAGGACGGCTCGGTGTCGGTCGAGGACGACGGCCGCGGCATGCCGGTGGACATCCACCCCAAGGAGAAGGTGAGCGGCGTCGAGCTGATCCTCACCCGCCTGCATGCGGGCGGCAAGTTCTCCGGCAAGAACTACGATGCCGCGGGCGGCCTGCACGGCGTCGGCGTGTCGGTCGTCAACGCGCTCTCGAAGCATCTCGAGTGCAACGTCCGCCGCGACGGGCGCGAGTGGAACATCGGCTTCAAGAACGGCAAGGTGTTCTCGAAGCTCGAGGCCGTCGGCACCGCGAAACGAGGGCAGACCGGCACGACCGTGCGTTTCTGGCCGGACCCCGGGTTCTTCGATTCGCCGAACGTGTCGATACCGCGCCTCAAGCACGTGCTCAAGGCGAAGGCGGTGCTGTGCCCGGGCCTGCGGGTGAAGCTCGACGTCGAGGCCACCGGCGAGACGGAGGAGTGGTACTTCACCGGCGACCTCGGCGCCTATCTCGTCGAACAGCTCGGCAAGGCAGGCCGGCTCCCGGAAGAGCCCTTTGCCGCGCAGGTGAAGGGCGGCAGCGAGAGCGCCGACTGGGCCTTCTGCTGGGCGCCGGACGCCGAGACGCCGGTGTCAGAGAGCTACGTGAACCTCATCCCGACGCCGGAAGGCGGCACCCACGTCAACGGCCTGCGCGCGGGCGTCACGGACGCCGTGCGCGAATTCTGCGAGTTCCGGAACCTCGTGCCCCGCGGACTGAAGCTCGCGCCCGAGGACGTCTGGAGCGGGGTCGCCTTCGTGCTGTCGGTGCGCATGCAGAACCCGCAGTTCGCGGGCCAGACGAAGGAGAAGCTCTCTTCGCGCGAGTCGGCCGCATTCGTTTCGGGCGTCGTCAAGGACGCGTTCGCGCTGTGGCTCAACCAGCACCCGGAGGCGGGCGAGAAGATCGCCCAGTTCGCGATCGCGAACGCGCAGGAGCGCACCCGGGCGGCCGCGCGCGTGACGCGCAAGCGCATCACGTCGGGCCCCGCGCTGCCCGGCAAGCTCGCCGACTGCACGCTGCAGGAGCCGGAGCGCTGCGAGCTGTTCCTGGTCGAGGGCGACTCCGCCGGCGGCTCGGCCAAGCAGGCGCGCGACCGCTCCTTCCAGGCCGTCATGCCGCTGCGCGGCAAGATCCTGAATACCTGGGAAGTCGAGGCGGCGGACGTGCTCGCCTCGCAGGAAGTGCACGACATCACCACCGCGCTCGGCGTCGACGCGGGCTCGGCGGACCTCTCGGGCCTGCGCTACCACAAGGTCTGCATCCTCGCGGACGCGGATTCCGACGGGGCGCACATCGCGACGCTCCTGTGCGCGCTGTTCCTGCGGCACTTCCGGCCGCTGGTCCTGGCGGGGCACGTGTTCGTCGCGATGCCGCCGCTGTTCCGCATCGACGTGGGCAAGCACGTCTACTACGCGCTCGGCGAGCACGACAAGGCCGGCGTCCTCGACCGCATCCAGGCCGAGGGCATCCGCGGCAAGCCCGTGATCACCCGGTTCAAGGGCCTCGGCGAGATGAGCCCGCTGCAGCTGCGCGAGACGACGATGGCGCCCGAGACGCGCCGGCTGGTGCAGCTCACCGTCGAGGCGAAGGACGGCGCGGACCAGGTGCTCGACATGCTGCTCGCCAAGAAGCGCGCGGCCGACCGCCGTGAATGGCTCGAGACCAAGGGCAACCTGGCGACCGTGGCATGAAGGGGCAGCAACCGGCACTCGACTTCGAGGGCATCGAGAAGCAGCCGCTCCGCGCGTTCACGGAGAAGGCCTACCTCGATTACTCGATGTACGTGATCCTCGACCGCGCGCTGCCGCAACTCGCGGACGGCCTGAAGCCCGTGCAGCGGCGCATCGTCTACGCGATGAGCGAGCTCGGCCTGTCGGCCGGGTCTAAGCACAAGAAGTCCGCGCGCACGGTCGGCGACGTGATCGGCAAGTACCACCCGCACGGCGATTCCGCCTGTTACGAGGCGATGGTGCTGATGGCGCAGGACTTCTCCTACCGGTACCCGATCGTGGACGGGCAGGGGAACTGGGGCTCGACCGACGACCCGAAGTCGTTCGCGGCGATGCGCTACACGGAGTCGCGGCTGCGCCCCTACGCGCAGGTGCTGCTGGCCGAGCTCGGCCAGGGCACGGTCGACTGGCAGCCGAACTTCGACGGCACGCTCGAGGAGCCGAAGCTGCTGCCGGCGCGGCTGCCGAACGTGCTGCTGAACGGCACGCAGGGCATCGCGGTGGGCATGGCGACCGACATACCGCCGCACAACCTGAAGGAGGTCGCCGCAGCCTGCATCGAGCTGCTCGACGACCCCGACGCCAGCGTCGCGACGCTGTGCAAGCACGTGCACGGACCGGACTTCCCGACCGGCGCCGAGATCGTGACGCCGAAGTCCGAATTGCGGGCGATCTACAAGACCGGCAACGGCACCTTCCGCGCGCGCGCCGTGTACGAGATCGAGGACGGCGAGGTCGTGGTCACGGCCCTGCCGTACCAGGTCTCGGGCGCGAAGGTGCTCGAGCAGGTCGCCGCGCAGATGCGCGCGAAGAAGCTGCCGATGGTCGAGGACCTGCGCGACGAGAGCGACCACGAGCACCCGACGCGGCTTGTCATCACGCCGCGCTCGAACCGCGTCGACGTCGAGCAGCTCATGGCGCACCTGTTCGCGACCACGGACCTCGAACGCAGCTACCGGGTCAACGTCAACGTCATCGCGCTGGACGGGCGGCCGCGGGTCTTCGGGTTGAAGGAGCTGCTGGCGGAGTGGCTCGGCTACCGCAAGGAGACGGTCAGGCGACGGCTGCAGTACCGGCTCGACAGGGTGACGGCGCGGCTGCACATCCTCGACGGCCTGCTGATCGCCTTCCTGAACCTCGACGAGGTCATCCGCATCGTGCGGCGCGAGGACGAGCCGAAGCCGGTGCTGATGAAGCGCTTCAAGCTCACCGACCTGCAGGCCGAGGCGATCCTCGAGACCAAGCTGCGGCACCTCGCGAAGCTCGAGGAGATGAAGATCCGCGGCGAGCAGAAGGAGCTGGCGGAGGAGCAGGAGCTGCTCGAGAAGACGCTGAAGAGCGCCGCGAAGCTCAATCGGCTGATCCGCGACGAGCTCGAGGCGGACGCGAAGCAGTACGGCGACGCGCGGCGCACGAAGATCGTCGAGCGGGCGGCCGCGCAGGCGATATCGGAGGAGGAGCTGGTCACGGCCGAGCCGGTGACCGTCGTGCTCTCGACGCTCGGCTGGGTCCGCCAGGCGCGCGGGCACGACGTCGACCCGACGGCGCTGTCGTACAAGCAGGGCGACGCATTCCAGGCCGCTGCGCGGGGCCGCAGCACCCAGCAGGCGGTTTTCATCGACTCGACCGGGCGTGCTTACTCGCTGGCCGCGCATACGTTGGCCTCGGCGCGCGGGCAGGGCGAGCCGCTCTCCGGCCGCCTCGATCCGCCCGAGGGCGCGACTTTCGCCGCCGTCGCGATCGGCGAGCCGGGCGACAAGTGGCTCCTCGCCTGCGACGCCGGGCACGGCTTCATCGCGCGCCTCGAGGCGCTCACCGGCCGCAACCGCGCCGGCAAGACCGTGTTCCGCCTGCCGGAGAACGCGAAGGTGCTGCCGGCCGCGCCGGTTCCGGAAGCTGCGGGCGCGCTCGTCGCGGCGGTCAACAGCGACGGCCGGCTGCTGGCGTTTCCGGTCGTCGACCTCCCGGAAATGGAGAAGGGGCGCGGCAACCTGATCTTCGGCATTCCCGGAAAGAAGTCGCGCGCGGGTGAGGAACTGATGGTCGCCGCGGTCGTCGTCGCGCCCGAGCAGTCGCTCGTCGTGCATTGCGACGACCGGCGGATGACGCTCACCTGGAAGGAGCTCCAGCACTACCTCGGCGCCCGCGGCCAGCGCGGTGCCGTACTGTCCCGCAACTACCGGAAAGTCACCCGCCTGACCGTCGAGTAGAAAAGGGGACGCACCCCTTTTCCGGCCATGTTTCGCTCCGATCGCAAGGTTCGCGGTGGGAAAGGGGTGCGTCCCCTTTTCTGCTCGACGGTCAGCCGAGGACGACTTCCTCCGGCGCGTTGACGAAATAGCCCTGGATGAACTCGACGCCGAGCTGCCACAGCACTGCCATCGTGTTGGCGTCCTGGACGCGCTCGCCGATCGTGACCGCCTTGCACTTGCGCGCGAGTTCCACGGTCGCCTTGACGCGGGATTGCTTGTCCTGGTCGGCCGACAGGCCCTGCATCAGCGCGCCGTGGATCTTGACGAAATCCGGCTTCAGGTGATTCAGCAGCTGCTCGGTGTCGCGCCCCATGCCGAAGCCCTCGAGGGCGAACCGGAACCCGCGTTCCGCGAGCATCTTGTGCAGGGCCACCGACTCCTTGATCTGCTGCGCCGCCGCCTCCTCGCGGATCTGGAAGACGATCCGCGCCGGTTCGATGCGGACCTTCTTGAGCTGTTCGGCGAGCCAGCCCGGCAGCGCCGCGTCCGACAGCGTGTCCTGGGAGAGGCGGACGAAGAGCGCGCCGGGCTTGCGCGCGGCGCAGAACGACATCGCCGCGCCGATGACCCAGCGATCGATGTTCTTCATGAGGTCGTTGCGCTCGGCCGCGGGCATGAAGACCGAAGGCAGGACCTCCTGGCCCTGCGCGTCCAGCATGCGCACCAGCACGTCGAACATGCCGAGATCGTCTCCGACGAGGCTGGCGATCGGCTGCTGGACCAGCCGGAAGCGGTTCTCCATCAGCGCCGACTTGATCTGCTGGACCCAGAGCCGGTCCTGGTCCTGCAGGCGCAGCATCGCGCCCGTGTGCTCGAGCAGCTGCACGCGGTTGCCGCCCATCTCGCGGCCCTGGCGGTGCGCGTGGAACGCGTCGCTCGCGGGACCTTCGGGCGTGCGCACCTCGGCCGGGACCGGCCCGAGCCCGATGGTGCAGGTGGTGGACATCGACTTGGAGCCGGCCTGGAACACCTCGGTCGCGACCTTGTGCACCACGTGCTCGGACCAGGCCTCGACGTCCTGCGTGTTGCCGCGCTCGACGAGCAGCATCAGGCCGTGCCCGCCGAACCGGCCCGCGAGGTCGCCGGGCTGCAGCTGTTCGCGCAGCAGGCGCGCGAAATCGGAGAGGAAGTCCTCGCCCGCCAGCACGCCGAGCTCCTCGTGCAGCGCCTCGTACTTGTCGGGCTCGATGTAGGCCAGGCAGCGCACGCCACCCTTCGCGGGCTCGGCGAGCCGGGCGCGCAGGCGGTCGATGAAGTGGCTGCGATGCAGGAAGCCGGTCGCCGGGTCGTGCTGCATCGCCTCCTGCAGCTTGCGCTCGTACTCGCCCGCGTCCGCCACCTTGGCCGGGACCACCACCTGCACGCAGGGTTCGCCGTCGAACTCCGCGCGCACCAGCTGGAACTCGAGCGAAGGATGGTGGCCGCTGACGACCAGCGCCGAGGCGTGCAGCGTGTGCCCCGACCACTTGCCCTGCATGCAGGCGACCAGCGCGCCCTTGATCGCGGCATGATCGTCCGGATCGAACGCGTCCATCAGCGGCGTGCCGACGACTTCCTCGGCATTGGAGTAGCCGAACAGCGCGAGCCAGGCGGGATTGGCGTCGACGATGATGCCTTCCTGCACCTGCGCGATCGCGTCGGTGGAGCCCTCGACGATGTGCTGCAACTGTTTCTTCGCCTCGCGCGCCGAGGCAAGCGTCGTGGACAGCGCGCGGTCCAGGCGATACGTGCGCAGTTCCCGGCCCACGACCAGCTGCAGGCGCGGCACGTTGCCGAGCGTCACGGCGTCCTGGGCGCCGAGCGCGAGCGCCTCGGCGATCACGGTCTCGTCCACGGCGTCGCGGACGATCAGGACCGGCACGTCGGGCGCGAAGCGGGCGCGGAAGTCCATGGCGCTCGCGACGTCCACGATGCCCTCGTCGGCGAACAGCATGAGCATCTCGGCCGAGGCCTGGGTCAGCGCGTCGCCGAGGTCGCGCGCGTCGGGCAGCCAGGTCACGTGCACCGGGTGGCCCGCGTTGCGCAGCGCCTTGTTGATCGCCTCGACGTTGTCCTGACTGCGCGTCAGGGCAATCATCGGCACGGCGGAAACGGGTTTCATCGGGTTACGGCGGCTTCCTGCCTCGGGGTGGCGCCGGGGATAGTAACACCCTGAAAACGCCCAAAATCGCGACCCGCGTCAAGCAACGGGGCGGGGTGGCCGGTGGCGCGGTCTGCGGCTATGATACGCGGCCTTCTGGCTCCACCAGCCCGGCCGAACCGGGTCCGCGACGGCAATTTCCCGATGTCCAGCTACAACACCAGCGAGTTCCGGTCCGGCCTCAAGATCCTGCTCGACAGCGATCCCTACACGATCGTCGAGAACGAGTTCGTCAAGCCCGGCAAGGGCCAGGCTTTCAACCGCGTGCGCATCAAGAACCTCCGTACCGGGCGCGTCATCGAGCGGACCTTCAAGTCCGGCGACTCGGTCGAGGCGGCGGACGTCATGGACGCGGACATGCAGTTCCTCTACTCGGACGGCCAGTTCTGGCACTTCATGAATCCCGAGTCGTACGAGCAGCTCGCCGCCGGCGAGACCGCGGTCGGAGACGCGGCGCAGTGGCTCAAGGAAGGCACCGTCTGCATCGTGACGCTCTGGAACGGCCAGCCGCTGACCGTCACGCCGCCGCCGCACGTCGAGCTCAAGATCGTCGAGACGGACCCCGGCATGCGCGGCGACACCG
>CAZVIF010000051.1:0-12156 GCA_964626745.1 uncultured Steroidobacteraceae bacterium | reverse complement strand
CGGGTACGTCGCGAGCAGCAGATGCGCCCAGAATGCTTCCGGATCGGCAGGCTCCCGATTGCCCTGGCTGCATGCCTGTTACTGGGAGCAGCCGAGTCTTCGCAGCCCGGATCGGATGCGAACGACGCTTCACGGCCCGTTCTGCCAAAACTCGGGCCCATACCAGCCGAAGTTCTGTCGGGTTGCATGCCGCAGGGCGGCAGACGGACCGACTTCCCCGCGGAAATGCTGGTCAATGTCACGATCTCAGCCGACGGCAAGGCGAGCAACCTGCAATTCCCTGATGATATCGAACCGTGGCAGCAGGCAACGGTGGCGTGCATCCTCGATCAGGTTGGCTTCAGTCCCGCCATGAGTGACGGTGTGCCGGTCGCGTCAGAGGTTGCGGCGCCGCTGGTTTTCAGGTCCGCCGAACATCCCGTCATCGTACCGGCGAGCCTCGATCGCCAGGAGTCCGAGGATCTCTCAGACTGCTATTCGCGGGCAGCGCGACGCGCCGGGGCCGAAGGAGAGGTACAGATCGACCTGGTCGTCGGGACCGATGGCCGCGTCAGTCACCATGAGTTACCGCCTGGCATCGAGCCATGGCAGCGTTCGACAGTCGAATGTCTCATCCCGCGATTGAGGTTCAAGCCAGCGACTCGCGACGACGTGCCATTCTCGTCCAAGGTCTCATTCCCGTTCAGCTTCTCGCTGGTGGGATCGGCGCCGTTGACCCTCGCCAGGCTGGCAGCCTCGGAGACTGAGCTGAGCGACGCCATTCGACGCTGTTATCCTGCAGATCGAAACGAGCTTGTGACACCGCATTACCGCGTTACCGTGAACGTCCGCGGCTGGCCAAGCCAGGTCGTGTTGGTCAAGACTTCGGGCGACAAGGAACTTGACAAGGCGGGCTCCTGCGCCATCAAGCTGCTACGCTTCGAACCTGCAAAGCGCGGCGAACAGCCGGTAATGTCTACGCTGCTCGTTCCATTCGAACTTCGGCCACCGGCGGCACAATGACGGACAGACTCACGCAACTGCTGCAGAAAAAGCGCATCGTGCTCGGCGACGGCGCCATGGGCACGATGCTGCACCGCGCCGGGCTCACCGACGGCGCGCCCGAGCGCTGGAATGCCGAGCGGCCGGACGTCGTGTCCTCCATACACCGCGCCTACGTGGAAGCGGGCAGCGACTTCATCTCGACCAACACCTTCGGCGGAACCCGCAACCGGCTCGCGCTGGACGGCCTCGAGGGCCGCGTCGCCGAGCTCAATGAAGCGGGCGCCCGGCTCGCGCGTGAGGCCGCCGGGGACCGCCTGGTGGCGGGGTCGATGGGTCCCACGGGCGAGCTCATGGAGCCGCTCGGGCTCCTGACGCCCGAAGGCGCCCGCGCGTCGTTCGCCGAGCAGGCGCGGGCGCTGAAGGCGGGCGGCGTGGACTTCGTGCTCATCGAGACCATGAGCGCGCTCGAGGAAGTCGAGGCGGCCGTGGCGGGCGCCGCGGAAGCGGGACTGCCTGCCGTCGTCACGATGAGCTTCGACACCCACTTCCGCACGATGATGGGCGTGAAGCCGGTGCAGGCGCTGGCCGCGATCGCCGCCCTCGGTGTGAAGGTGATCGGCGCCAACTGCGGCAACGGCCCCGCGGAGATCGAGCGCATCCTGACCGAAATGACCGAGGCGAAGCCCGAGGGCGTGATGCTGATGGCGAAGTCCAACGCCGGCATGCCGCGCTGGAAAGACGACCGCATCACTTACGGCGGCACGCCGGAGGTCATGGCGGAGTATGCGCGGACGATGGCGCGGCTCGGCGTCGCCGTCGTCGGCGGCTGCTGCGGCAGCACGCCGAAGCACATCGCGGCGATGCGCGAGGCGCTGGAAAGCTGGTCACCGTCGAGGCCATGACGTGGGTCGCCGACGCCGAGTCGGATCTCGTTCGCGCGTTTGCGACGCGGCTTGCGTCAGAGGGTTGGTGCTCGGTCTGATCGGGCCGCCGGCTCTCGCGCTGGCTGACTTGCCAGGATTCTCGCCGCTTCGCCTTGCAAATCCCACCGTCGATGTCTCCGCTTGCCAGGCTGACTCTGGACAGGATGGAGCGGCGGCGCGCGACGTAAGCGTGTTTCTCAGGGTCACGGCAAAGGGAGAGGTCGACGACGTCTCCTTGCCTCAGGACACGCCTGATTGGCTGAGCGGGATCGCGAAGTGCGTCGCGGCACGTATGGAGTTCGTGCCCGAGATCCGCGACTCAGAGCCAGCGCTCGCGCACGCGAAACTGATCGTTTCGGTCAAGCCACTTCAAGCGGGTGAGCTGCGGACCTTCGGCGCATTCCGTTTCGGCCCACTCACTACTCAGCCTCGCTTCCGGTCCCCGTCCTTGAACGACGTCGAGCGATGCATCTCGGGGGGCTTGCCCATGGAAGGTGTCAGCGTCGTCGCATTGATTGCAACCGTCGACAGTGCAGGGCGCGTGCGCGGGATTGAGGCCCCGGCGGGTGCCCCGAAGTGGGCCGAGCGGCTGGCGGATTGCATGGAGAAGCGCAAGCCAGGGTTCTTCCCGGGATCCAGAGACGGGGTCCCGATCGAATCTGAAGCGCGCATTCCAATCTCTCTGTTGTCCTCCTCTCACTACAGGGATACAGATCGACCGCAGCCCCCAACCGATCCGACGCTGATCGAGGCAGCCTATCGTGCCTGCTACCCGCCAGATCAGGCAGCCATGGGTTCCGTACTGTTCAATTTCGACGTCAATGCGGACGGTAGTGTCAGCAACGCCAAAATCATGCGCGGCAGCGGCGATCCGTTGCTCGACAAGGCGGCGGCCTGCATTCTGCCGCGACTGACTTTCATTCCGATGACACACGGAAAGAAGCGCGTCAAGGCAAATGTCTCCTGGGAACTGCCGGTTCGTCCTCCACGCTAGACGCGGTCAAGATGAAGATCCTTCTTGTCGTTGTCCTGCTGTTCGCGGGCATGGCCACCGCGGAGGCCAACGGTAGCCCGCCCCGCCCCCTCGGCAGCCCGCCCGACGCGACCGACCACTGCTATCGCCTGCACAGCCGCGACGGCGAGGTGGCCGGGGAGGCGGAGGTCACGGTCTCGGTGAGTGCGGCCGGCCGCGTGACCGGCGCGACCAGCGCGCCTGGCACGCCGGAGCCGCTCGCCTCCGCGGCGCAGTGCGTTGCGGTCACCATGAGGTTCGAGCCGGCGCTCGACGACGCCGGGCAGCCGGTGGCGGGCAAGGCCGTCGTCGCAGTCGGCTTCCCGGCGCCGCCGCAGCTGCGTCAGGACCTCGAGCGCGCGATCCAGTACTGCCAGCCGGCGATCCAGCCCGCGTTCGCGCTCGGCCGCACGGGCAACAACGCGTTCGAAGGCACGCTCGACCTGCTCGTGAAGGTCGGCAAGGACGGAAAAGTGCTCGAGACCGTGCTGCCAGAAGGCGTGCTGCCGTGGATGGAGGAGGCGGCGCGCTGCCTGAAGGAACGCCTGGACTTCTACCCGGCGCGGCTGCGGCTGGAAGCGGTCGAGTCCTGGATCCTGGTCCCGGTGGATTTCAACCTGACGCGCAGCCAGCACGAGCGCGTGCGCCTCGATCCGCCCACGGTGCGCTCGAGCGACGAAAAGATCCTCGAGGCGTACCGCACATGCTATCCGCCCGGCCGCAATGACGAGGCGCGCGTCGGTTACCGCATCACGGTGACGGATGGCGGGCGCGTGAGGAAGGCCGAAGTGGTGACGTCGAGCGGCGACGCGGCGCTGGATGCGGCCGGCGCCTGCATCCTCAGGCGGATCGTCTTCGTGCCGGCGCGCCGCAACGGCGTCAACGTGGAGGCGACGCTCGCCTGGCCGATCCTGGTGCGGCCGCCGGAATAAAAAGGGGACGCTAACCTTTTGAAAAGGGGACGCTAACCTTTTCTCAGCACGCCACCTGACGCGCAGCCCGGTCCCATCTTGAGAAAAGGTTAGCGTCCCCTTTTCAAAAGGTTAGCGTCCCCTTTTTATTCCGGGAATTCCTTGTCGAGGATGCGAACCAGCTCCTCGTCGATCCGGTCGCGGAACATCGCGACCAGGAAGCCGAGCTTGGCCTCGACGACGACTTCGTTCTTGCCGACGGTCACCTTGCCGTCGACGCTCGGGTGCTTGACCGACAGGATGTCGCCCTTCCAGGCGCACTCGGCGTCGAACTTCTTCGCCAGGGCTTCCGCTACGCGCTCGACCTTCTTGCGCGCCGCCTTGGGCGTCAGGTCGTGTTCGCGGCGCAGGTGGATCTTGCTCATAGTGCTCGCCAGCCTATATCGCGTCGGTGTTGCATGCCATCCCAGCTGATGCGTCCGACCAGCGCGTAGGCCGCCCGCTGCGCCGCGGCGACGCCGTCGCCGAGGCCCACCGCGCACAGCACGCGACCGCCCGCCGTGACCACGCGTCCGTCCACCGACTTCGTGGCCGCGTGAAAGACCTTTCCGGGAAGCTTCGCGGCCTCGTCAAGGCCCTGGATCGCATCGCCGGTCCGCGGTTCGTCCGGATAACCCGCAGCCGCAAGCACGACGCCCAGCGCCGCGCGCGGATCCCACTCGGCCTCGACCGAGTCGAGCCGTCCGGCCAGCGCCGCCTCGCACATCGTCACGAGGTCGCTCTTCAGTCGTGACAGCACGGGCTGGGTCTCGGGATCGCCGAAGCGGCAGTTGAACTCGAGGACGTTCGGGGTGCCGTCCGACGCGATCATGAGCCCCGCGTAGAGAAAGCCGGTGTAAGGCATGCCTTCCGCGGCGAGGCCCGCGAGCGTCGGCCGAATCACCTCGCGCATGATCCGGTCGTGCAGCGCCGGGGTGACGACCGGCGCGGGAGAATACGCGCCCATGCCGCCGGTATTGGGACCCGCATCGCCGTCCCGGAGGCGCTTGTGGTCCTGCGAGGTCGCGAGCGGAAGGACGTGCGCCCCGTCGGCCATGACGATGAAGCTCGCTTCCTCGCCCTCGAGGAACTCCTCGACGACGACCACGCGGCCGGCCTCCCCGAAATCGCCGGCGAACATGCCTTCCGCGGCGCGCACCGCCTCCTCGGCGGTGGCGGCGATGATCACGCCCTTGCCCGCGGCCAGGCCGTCCGCCTTGACGACGATCGGCGGGCGCTGCGCGCGCACCCGCGCGGCGTCGAAGTTCTCGCGCGTGAACGCCGCGTAGCGCGCCGTGGGGATCCCGTGGCGGACCAGGAACTCCTTGGTGAACTGCTTGCTGCCCTCGAGCCGGGCGGCGAGCCGGCGCGGCCCGAAGCAGGCGAGCCCTGCCTCCTGGAAGGCGTCGACGACGCCGGCGACCAGCGGACCCTCCGGTCCCACCACCGTGAGCGCGACGCCCTCGGCGCGCGCGAGCGAGACCAGCCCGGCGACGTCCATCGCAGATACGGGCACGTTGCGGCACTTCGGTTCGAGCGCCGTGCCGGCGTTGCCCGGCGCGACGAGCACGGAACCGACCCGCGGAGACTGCGCCAGTTTCCAGGCCAGCGCATGCTCGCGGCCGCCGCCGCCGATGACGAGCGCCTTCACGGGTTCAATGCCGGAAATGCCGCATTCCGGTGAAGACCATCGCGATCCCGCGCTCGTCCGCCGCGGCGATGACCTCGTCGTCGCGCAGCGAGCCGCCGGGCTGGATCACGGCGCGGATGCCGTGCTCGGCCGCGGCGTCGAGTCCGTCGCGGAACGGAAAGAACGCGTCCGAGGCCATCACGCAGCCGGCCGCGTCGAGCTGCGCGTCCGCGGCCTTCATCGCCGCGACGCGCGTCGAGATCACGCGGCTCGTCTGGCCGGCGCCGATGCCGACCGTCCGGCCGTCCCGCGCGAATACGATCGCGTTCGACTTCACGAACTTGCAGACGCGCCAGGCGAACAGCAGGTCCGACCGCTCGGCGTCCGAGGGCGCGCGGCGGGTGACCGTGCGCAGCGACGCGGCGTCGATCGCCCCGTCGTCCCGCGACTGGACGAGCAGTCCGCCGCCGACGGACTTGAGCTCGACGGCGGGCGAGGTGCCGCGGCCCAGGGCGCCGGTCTCCAGCACGCGCACGTTCTGCTTGCCCGCGAGCGCATCGAGCGCGGCCGGCTCGACGGCCGGGGCGATGATCACCTCGACGAACTGCCGCTCGAGGATCGCCGCCGCCGTGCGCGAATCGAGCGGATGGTTGAAGGCGATGATGCCGCCGAAGGCCGAGGTCGTGTCGGGTTCGTACGCGCGCAGGTAGGCGTCAAGCAGGCTGTCCGCCAGCGCGACGCCGCAGGGGTTCGCGTGCTTGACGATCACGCAGGCGGGGCGCTCGAACTGGCGCACGCACTCGATGGCGGTATCCGCGTCGGCGATGTTGTTGTAGGAGAGTTCCTTGCCCTGCAACTGGCGCGCGGTCGAGACGCCTGCGCCAGCGGCGAGCGGGTCGACATAGAACGCCGCCGCCTGGTGCGGGTTCTCGCCGTAGCGCAGGTCCTGCTTCTTGCGGAAACCCGCGGCCAGCGCCGCCGGGAAGGATGCATCGCCCTGCTGGCGGCGCAGCCAGCCGGACACCAGCGCGTCGTACGCCGCCGTGTGGCCGAAGGCCGCCGCGGCGAGACGCCGGCGCGTCGCCTCGCCGACGCCGCCCGCCGCGAGCTCGGCGAGCACGCCCGCATAGTCCGCGGGATCGACCAGTACGGCGACGCGCGCATGGTTCTTGGCGGCGGCGCGCAGCATCGCCGGGCCGCCGACGTCGATGTTCTCGATCGCGTCTTCGTAGGCGCAGCCGGGTTTCGCGATGGTCTCGGCGAACGGGTAGAGATTGATGACGGCAACGTCGATCGGCGCGATGCCGTGTTCGCGCATCACGCCGTCGTCCGTGCCGGCGCGGCCGAGCAGGGCGCCGTGCACTTTCGGGTGCAGCGTCTTGACGCGCCCGTCCATGATCTCCGGGAAACCGGTCAGGGTCGCGACTTCGGTCACGGCCAGGCCGGCGGCCGCGATCGCGCGGGCCGTGCCGCCGGTCGAGACAAGTTCGAAACCGAGCCCGGCGAGCCCGCGCGCGAGCTCGACGATGCCGGTCTTGTCGGAAACGGACAGCAACGCCCGCCGGGCGCCGGGACTCGCCATTGCGTCAGCTGGCGAGGCCGTATTCGCGCAGTTTCTTGCGCAGGGTGCCCCGATTGATGCCGAGGATGGTCGCGGCGCGGCTCTGGTTGCCCTCCGCATAGTCCATGACGGCCTGGAACAGAGGCAGTTCCACCTCGCGCATGACGAGGTCGTAGAGACGGCCCGGGCGATGGCCGTTCAGGCTGTCGAAGTATTCGCTGAGTGCACGCTCGGTGTGGCCGCGCAACGGAATGTCGCGTGAATGCCCGTTCACGGGACGGGCCCGGTGCTTTGCGGTCATTGCCATCAGGTCCCCGAACTCCGATCGTCGTCGTCGGTCAGGCTGCCCGCTGCGCGCGGCCGATCAGTCCTGACAGGAACTCGCCAGTCAGCCGCAGCTGCGCCCCGGCGCATTCCGTCGTCAACAGCGCGGCCGGCAAGTGCCCGACCTCCGGGTGGAGGCGGCAGTACCAGCCGAGATGTTTGCGCGCCACGCGGACTCCTTTTTCCCCGCCGTAGAACGAGTAAAGGGCCTCGAGGTGCGCGAGCATGATACCACGGACCTCCCGCAGGTCAGGCGGCGGCGCGACGCCGCCGGAGAGGCCGGCGGCGAGCTCGCGAAAGATCCAGGGCCGGCCTTGCGCCGCGCGTCCGACCATCACGCCGTCGGCGCCGCTTTGTTCCAGCGCCTTCAAGGCCTTGGCCGAACAATCGATGTCGCCGTTCACGAACACGGGCAGCCGGACCGCGGCCTTGACTGCCGCCGCCGTCTCGTATTCGGCCTCGCCGTTGAAAAAATCCGCGCGCGTGCGGCCGTGCACGGCCAGGGCCGCGACGCCCTCGCGCTCGGCGATGCGCGCGATCGCGACGGCATTGCGGCTCTCGCGATCCCAGCCCGTCCGCATCTTGAGCGTGACCGGCACGCCCGCGGCCGCGACGACCGCGGCCAGGATCCCGCCGACCAGCGGCTCGTCGCGCATGAGGGCGGATCCCGCGGCACGGTTGCAGACCTTCTTCGCGGGGCAGCCGAAGTTGACGTCGATGACCTGCGCGCCGAGATCCGCGTTGATGCGTGCCGCCTCGGCCATCATGCCCGGGTCGTATCCCGCGATCTGCACGACGCGCGGCTCGGGCTCGTCGCGATGGTCGAGCCGGTGCCGCGTCTTGGGCGTGTTCCAGAGCCGGACGTCCGACGTGACCATTTCGGAGGCGGCGATGCCGGCACCCATGCGGCGGCACAGCCGGCGGAACGGCAGGTCGGTCACGCCGGCCATCGGCGCGAGCGCGAGCGGCGCCGCGAGGTTGAAAGGACCGATTCTCATGGGCGCGCGGTCTTGATCTGGCTGGCGCAGCGAACGCCGCCCGGGGCCGGCAGGCAGATGTCGAGCTCGTAGCCGACGGCCTCGGACCCCGGGTCGACGATGCGGATCAGGGCATCGGCACGCTGGCCGGGTGCGAGGAGGGCTGACGCCCCGCTGCCCGGCAGATAGTCGGCCGGCCCGATGTCGCGCTGGCCGAGGGTGCCGCCGAAGCGGTCCTGGAGGGTCAGGCGCAGGAGCGGCAGCGGCTGGGCGTAGCCCGCGCGGTTGACGATGCTCGCGCGCAGCAGCAGCCGATTCGCTTCGCGCGGATCGCTGGCGGCGCCCCACTGGCGCAGTTCGTACGCCCCGAGGTCGGTGGGCGCGAGCACGGAGAGCCCGAGAAAGTCGTAGGCGCCCGCCAGCACCGGGCCGAAGGTCTCGTTGCGGACGATGTCGTTGCGCGCGGCGTGCACGACCTGCAGCGCCAGCATGACGGAGAGAATCGCGATGCCAGCGACCCAGGGCCAACGGCGATCGAGCAGGCCGGGCTCTTCCGATGCGTCGAGCTCGAATTCTCGGGCCGCATCGGCGCGGGCCCGTGCTTCTTCGGCGAGACGCCTGCGCATCTCGTCCGGGATCAGGATGCGCGGCGCCGTGAAGTTGCCGGTCGCCGGAGCCGCGGCCGCGGCCGTCGCTGCGACCGCCGCCGCGGGAACCGCGGGTGCCGGCTTTGCCGGCTCCGGTTCGGAAACTTCCGGCGGCGTCTCCAGCACGATGGACTCGCCCGCTTCCGGCGCGTCGCTTTCCTCGAGGACGAGGATCGGGTGCTCGTCGGTGCTGTCGAGGTCGATCGGCGGCTGGAATGCTTCGAGCGCGGGATTCTCGACCACGAACAGGCGGTCGAGCTCGGCCGCGTCGCCGTGAAACTCCATGGCCCGGGCTTCATCGTCCGCGGATGCCGGGGAATCCGCCGGGGCTGCCGCCTCGGGCAGGTCGGGTACGGCGACGAGTTCGACTGGAGCGGACAGCTCGATGTTCTCGCCGCCCGGCAGCTCCTCGACCGTCATGGAATCGTCAGGCGAGGGCGTCTCGTCCTGGGGCGCCGGCTTGAAGGCCTGCTCGCTCAGGTTTTCCAGCGCATTGAAGCTCGTCGAGCAGACGCCGCATCGCACGTCGCCCTGCGCAGCCCTCAGGGCTTCCGCAGTGACGCGAAAGACCGTCGCACAATCCGGGCACTGGGTGTACACGCCTACTCCGCGCGGCGCCGGCCCGCGAGCAGGGTCCAGCCGTCGCGTTCCGCCACCGGGCCGATATCAAACCACGGCTGGTAGGCCTGCGCTACCTCGCCGGCCTGGCGCTCGAGCAGGCCCGCGAGCGCCAGCCAACCGCCCGGACGCGTCCTGGCAGCGAGTTCGGGGGCCAGCGCGATGAGCGGGCCTGAAAGGATGTTTGCGAGGACGAGGTCGAATCCGTAACCCAGCGCTTCGGCGCGGTCCGCGACCGTGATCCGTCCTGCAAGATCGTTCTTGATGGCGTTCTCGCGCGTCGCACGCAGGGCCTGCGAGTCGATGTCGAATGCGCAGGCGGTGCCGGCACCCAGGCGCAGCGCAGCGAGCGCGAGGATCCCCGAGCCGCAGCCGTAGTCGAGTACGCGCTCGTCGCCGTGCACGGCCTCATCCAGCCACTCCAGGGAAAGCGCGGTCGTCGGGTGCGTCCCGGTGCCGAAGGCGAGGCCTGGATCGAGTTCGAGCACGGCCGCAGCCGCGCTGCCGGGCGCCTGGCCGGCCGGGCAGACCCAAAGCCGCCGGCCGAATCGCATCGGCCGGAAATCCTTGAGCCACTCGCGTTCCCAGATGCGGTCCTCGACGTGCTCCACGGCGACCGCCGCGGGAGGAAGGCCCAGCACCGTCGCGAGCGTCGCCGCAAGCAGGGCCGGATTCTCGCCGGCGTCGAACAGGGCGCGCAGGCGCACGTCCTGCCAGAGCGGCGTCTCGCCGGGTGCCG
Source organism: uncultured Steroidobacteraceae bacterium (assembly GCA_964626745.1). GTDB lineage: Bacteria > Pseudomonadota > Gammaproteobacteria > Steroidobacterales > Steroidobacteraceae > SCUD01. The sequence continues at coordinate 1,791 of CAZVIF010000051.1, read as the reverse complement.
GCTCGAGCAGCGGCTCGTCACCGGCGTCGGCCAGCATGAGAGCGGTCGCCCCGAGCCGGCCGCAGGCCTCTTCGGCGCGGGCGAGTTCCCGGCCCGGGAGCTCGATGACGAGCTGGTGGAACGGCATCGGCGCCCGCGCCCGGGGCTATTTCAGGCCGAGCCGGCGCTCGAGGTAGTGAATGTCGAGCCCGCCCTGCCGGAAGGCCGAGTGCCCGAAGATCTCGAGGTGCAGCGGCGCGTTGGTCTTGATGCCCTCGACGACCATTTCCGACAGCGCGTTCTTCATGCGCGCGATCGCCGTGTCGCGGGTTTCCCCGTAGGAGATCAGCTTGGCGATCAGCGAATCGTAGAAGGGCGGCACGTTGTAGCCGGAGTACAGGTGGCTGTCCACGCGCACGCCCGGCCCGCCGGGCGCGTGCCACAGCCGCACCGGCCCCGGCGACGGCGCGAAGGTCTTGGGATCCTCCGCGTTGATGCGGCATTCCATCGCCCAGCCGCGCAGCACGATGTCCTCCTGCTTGAACGGCAGCGGCTCTCCGGCCGCGATCCGCAGCTGCATCTTGACCAGGTCGATACCCGTCACCAGTTCGGTCACCGGGTGCTCCACCTGCACGCGGGTATTCATCTCGATGAAGTAGAAGTTGCCGTCCTCGTACAGGAACTCGAGCGTGCCCGCGCTGCGGTAGCCGACGGCGGTGCAGGCGGCGACCAGGCGGTCGGTCATCTCGGCGCGCTGCTTCGCGGTGATGCCCGGCGCCGGCGACTCCTCGATGATCTTCTGCCGGCGGCGCTGCAGCGAACAGTCGCGCTCGCCGAGGCAGACCACGCTGCCGTAGTTGTCGCCGAGCACCTGGAACTCGATGTGCCGCGGCTTCTCGAGGAATTTCTCCATGTAGACCGTGTCGTTGCCGAAGGCGGCCTGCGCCTCGGTCTTCGCGACGTTGATGGCGTTCACGAGCGTCGCGTCGCTGTGCACGACGCGCATCCCGCGCCCGCCGCCGCCGCCGGATGCCTTGATGATGACCGGGTAGCCGATCGAGCGTGCCATGCGGAAGCACTCGTCCTGGTCCTCGGGCAGCGGGCCGTCGGAACCCGGGACGCAGGGCACGCCGTGCTCCTTCATGACCCGGATCGCCGAGACCTTGTCGCCCATCTGGCGGATGGTCTCGCTTTTGGGGCCCACGAAGACGAAGCCGCTGTTCTCGACGCGCTCGGCGAAGTCGGCATTCTCGGACAGGAAGCCGTAGCCGGGGTGGATCCCGACCGCGTCCGTGACCTCGGCGGCGCTGATGATCGCCGGCATGTTGAGATAGCTCTCGCGCGAGGAGGGCGGGCCGATGCAGACCGTCTCGTCGGCCAGCAGCACGTGCTTGAGGTTCTGGTCGGCCGTCGAGTGGACGGCGACCGTCTTGATGCCGAGTTCCCGGCAGGCGCGCAGGATGCGAAGCGCGATCTCGCCGCGGTTGGCGATGACGACTTTGTCCAGCACCGGGCTACTCGATCGCGAAGAGGGGCTGGCCGAATTCGACCGGCTCGCCGTTCTTGGCGAGCACGGCGACCACCCGGCCGGCGCGCTCGCTCTCGATCTGGTTCATCATCTTCATGGCTTCGATGATGCAGAGCACCTGGCCGACCCGGACCTCCTGGCCCACCTCGACGAAGGACTTCGCGCCGGGTGCCGGCGATGCGTAGAAGGTGCCGACCATCGGCGCCGTCACCAGGTTTTCGTCACGGGCCGCGGGGGCTGGCGCTGCCGCGGGCGCGGCGGCCTGGGCCGGTGGCGCGGCGGGC
>CAZVIF010000050.1:0-12270 GCA_964626745.1 uncultured Steroidobacteraceae bacterium | reverse complement strand
CAGCACGTTGCCGCCGGCGTCGACCACTTCGATCACGGCGTCGAGCGGGCTGCCGACCGCCTGGGCGTTGATGTCGATTGTGATCGTTGAAGTCGCCGTGGTCGAGACGCGGTAGTAGTCCTCGTCCGGGTCGAGCGTCCCGTTGGGGTCGCCGCTCGGGCTGATGGAAGCGGCATAGGTGCCGTTGCCGGGAAGCGTCGTCGCCGTCGCAATCGAGTCGTTCCGGCCGAGCGACTCCGGGGCGATGGTCAGCGTCAGGTTGCCCTGGAATACGGTCGGGCAGGAATCCGTCACCGTGACCTGGAAGCCCTGGGTCTCCAGCGTATCCGGCGTGCCGGTGATCCGGCCGGTGGCCGCGTTGAGCGAGAGCTGGCTCGGCAGGACGCCACCGGTCACTGCGAAGTCATAAGGTGGCACGCCGCCCGTCACTTCGATCGGGTGGTCATAGGGCGTGTTCAGGCGACCGTTCGGAAGCTGGCCGGCGGCGAACGAGGGCGCCGAGGGGTTCACCGTCAGGCCGATGCCGGTCCGGCTCGCGCTCACGGCCGGCGTGTCGCTGTCCACCACCTGGACCGACAGGCTCGCGTTCGCCGGGCTGCAGGCCGCGACCGGCGTGCCGCTGATGACGCCCGTCGCGGAGTCGGGGCCCGTCAGGCCGGCGGGCAGCGCGCCGCCCGTGAGCGACCAGGCGAATGGCGGGAGCCCGCCGCGCACGACCAGCGCGTCGCTGTAGGGTATGCCGCCGGCCGCATCGGTGAGCGCCGTGGTCGCCACCTCCATCGCCACGCGGACCGTGTAGAACTGCGACATGACGAGCGCGGGCGTGGAGCTGTCCTCGACGCGCACTTCGAAGGACTCCGTGTTCGCGCTGCTGGCGACGGTGCCCGACAGGCCGCCGCCGGCGGCGAGCGCGATTCCCGTCGGCGGTTCGCCGGCCGAGACCGTGAACGTGTAGGGTGCCGTGCCGCCGGTGGCGGCGACGCTTGCGGCGTAGGTGTCGCCCACGCTCGTGTCGGCGAGCGCGGCGGTCGTGATCTGGAGCGGCTCGACGATGTCGATCGAGAGCGTCTGCGTGTCGGTCGCGGGGGTATCCGCCGTGTCGGTGACCTGGACCGTGAAGCTCGCGGTGCCGGCGGGCCCCGTGGGGACGCCGGTAATCGCGCCGGAGGCGCTCATCGAGAGCCCGGCGGGCAGTGCGCCGGAACTGATCGAGAAGGTCTTGGTGCCGCGGCCGCCGGTGGACGCGATCGTCTCGCTGTAATCCCGGTCGACGACGCCGTCGTCGACCGCGGTCGTCGTGATCGAGAGCGGTCCGAAGGAACCGCCGCCGCCGTCACCCCCGCCGCCACCGCAGGCGACGAGTGCCGCCGCGGCCGCCAGGACCGTGAGCGCGCGAACGGCGCTGCCGGGGCGGATGCTCACGTACCCTCGAACTGGTCGAAGCGCGGCGGCGTGCCGATCAGCACGATGTCATTTCCGCTCGACGTCTGCCCGGCGCTGATCGTGATCGGGCCGAGCGCCGGCGCCGAGCCCGGCATGGCGATCGGGAAGTCGCTCGGCCCGACGCTCGAACCGGCCGTGAATGCCGGGTCGATGGACTCGACCACGATCGTGTAGCTGCCGGGCGGCACCGGGATCTCGTACAGGCCGATGTGCGCCGGATCCAGCGAGCCGGACGGCGGGCAGAAGTCCGGTGCGGGGTTGGTGATCGTGTTCGGCGTGCAGGCGCGGAAGCGGTAGCCCGAGACGGTCGATACCGCGAAGCGCCGGGGCTCGTTGCCGCCGGCATCGACGCGCCGTGCGATGACGTTCGCGTACTGCAGCTGCGACTCGCCGTCCGAGAAGTAGACCGTGCCGGTGATCGTGCCGTGCGTCGCGGCGAAGCCGCCGCCGCCGCCCGCCGGGTGCAGTCGCGAGAACCAGGCGACGTCGTCGATCGACAGCGAGCGCTGGGTCTCGGTCACGAGGAAAGGGAACATCGTCGGCAGTCCGGCGAGGTCGTCGGTGCTGCAGCCGACCGCGCACTCGACGTTGATCTGCGAGTGGTCGAGGCCCGAGAGGTGGCCGAACTCGTGCACGAAGGCGGCGTCGAACAGCGTGTCGCCGATCTCCGGGTTGCTGGCGTTGTCGATCCCGTCGCGGTAGATGCCGTTCATCACGGCCTGGCCGGAGACGAACTGGCCGCCGGCATCGATCGCGCACGGGCCCGCGAAGCCGATCACCGCGGAATCCTGGCCGAGGTCCTCAAACAGCGAGCCGTCCTCGTCGAACACGATCGGGCTCAGCGTGCCGTTGTTGCAGGCGCCTTCGACCGCGTTGTACTCGGCGGCCGTGCTCACGTCCCCGTCGGTGAAGGCGCCCACGTTCGGGATCGCGCCCTGCCGGTTGTAGCTGAGCGCCGCCGCGGCCACGTCTTCCCAGACCTGGAACATCGCCGCCACGCGTGTCCGTGCCGCGTCCTGGCTGACGAGGGCGCTCAGCCGTCCGCCGTCGGTCCGGTACTGGATCGTCGCGCCTGCGGGCCAGGTGAACGGCTCGCCGTCCGAATCGGACGCCAGCGGCCCGCCCGCCGCGGCGAGTCCGGGGGCGACGAGGGCCGCGCAGGCCAGCGCGATGGCGCTCGCGTGCCGCATCAGTCGTTCCCCGCGAAGGCGCGGATCATGGCCGTCAATTCGGCTGCGTCCACCGGCCCCTTGCGGTGCTTCGCGACGAGGCTTGCCTGTCGCGCCGTGAGCATGACCGCCGACGCCTTGCTTGCGTCGAGTCCGTCGAACAGCTTGAAGTTGCCCATGCCGTTGACCGCCGTCTCGCGGCCCCTGCGGTCGCGCTCGATGCGGAAGCGGCCCTGGTCGAGCCCGGCCGGGCTCGAGAGTCCGTAGCGGCTCGGCGCGATCATGAGCAGCAGCAGTTCCTGCCCCTTGCGGTAGCCTGCGGCGTCGCTGCGGTCGCGCACGTCCCAGATGAACTGCCGGAACGTGAAGGTTTCCCGCGCGGAGCCCTTGAGCGTGTCCGAGAGCCTGAGCGTCACGACGACCGTGTCCAGGTTGTCGAGTTCCGGATGCTTTTCGACGTGGGCGCTGACGACCGTCCCGCGCACGATGTCGGAGGCGCGGTCGGTGAGCTGCTCGAGGTTGCGCGGCAGCGTCAGCGCGCCGCGCTGGGCGAGGGCCGGCGCGGCGCAGGCGAAGGCCGCGAGGATCAGCGCGGCGCGCCCGAGGCGGTGGAAGAGGGTGGCGCTGGACACCGGCGTTCCGTCGATTTCCTGGAGAGGTCCCGCCCGGGCGGGGATGCGGATTCAGCATGCATGCCGGGGCAGGCCAAGGCAAGCCGGCGCTCGCGAAGCGCGAACTCCGACACGATCGGGCGATGGTCCGAGCCGACGGGCCGCAGCACGCGGAAGTTCCAGAGGTCGATCTCGGCGGTGGCGAGAATATGGTCGATCGGCACGCCGAGCCGGCCGAGCGCGGGCCAGGTCGGGCCGATGCCGTGCCCGGCCCGTGCATTGTGCAGGCCGGCGACCTCCTCCAGCGGCCGGTAGCCCCGGTTCCACATCGTGAGGTTGAGGTCGCCCGCCAGCAGGGTCGGTCGTTCGGCATTGCGCACGTGCAGCGCGAGGGCCTCGATCTGCGCGTTGCGGCGACGGATGGCGGCGGCGTCGATGGGCGAGGCGGGATGGGCGAGCAGGATCTCGATCGCGCCGCCCGGCGTCGCGAGCGTCGCGGCGATGGCGGGCGTCGAGCGGTCCCCGACGCGGATCGCGCGGGCGTCGGAGATCGGCAGCCGGCTGTAGAGCGCGAGCCCGACGTGCGACTCGTCCGGGATCTCGACGTGGTGCGGGTAGCGATCGCGCAGCGGCTCCAGCTTGCCCAGCCAGCGATCGCTGACCTCGACCAGCCCCACGACGTCGGGATCCTCTTCCGCCACCAGGCGCCGGATGCGGCCGTACCGGTGGTTCGCGTAGTAGACGTTGGAAACCAGGATCTTCAGGGCCGGCGAGGACGCGGCAGGCGCGTCAGCGTCGCGATCGAGATACCAGGGCAGGACCGGGGCGAGTGCAAGCGCGGCGGCGGCGGCCGCGGCGACCGCGAACGCTCGGCGACCGCGCCAGGCGAGCAGCGCCGCGCAGGCGAGGAAGGCGGCGCCGAAATGCGCGGGAAAGTTCGACAGGTTGTCGAGCAGCGCGAACGGCCCCGGGAACTGCGCGCCGAGAAACGCGAGGCCGAGCAGGACGGCGGCGGCCTCGACGAGCCTCGTTGGCAGCATGGGACCGGCAGGTTGCCCGAACGGTCCCGCAACGGCAAACGGCGGGACCCTCCGGTCCCGCCGTTGCCCCGAACCCGAGCCTGCGGCCGGTCAGTTTTCCAGCTCGACCTCGCGGGCCAGGATCGTCGTCGGGGACGTCTCGCTGCCGTCCGCCTTGACGAGCGATCCGGCCGCCGCAGCGCTGAAGAACTCCGCGGCGGAGATCGGCTGGTCGTTGGCGTCCCGGAACTCCGTCGCCCCGTCGGTCTGGACCGTGACCCCGAGGATCGTGAGGGTAGGCGCCGCGACCGCCGTGGCGAAGCCCTGCAGCTCGGTGTCGGCGTCGAAATCGTCGCGCTCCAGCAGCGCCGCCTGCACGCGGCCGCTGTCCGCCGGTATCTCGGCGCCGCGGATCTCGACGTAGTCGCCGACGTTGACGTCGTCGAGCGTGAGCGGCGAGACGCGCGCGTCGCTCTGGTCCTCGAAGCGGGTGAGTGCGTCGACGTCCACCGGGATGCCGAGCACGACCAGACTGTCGCCGGCCGCGTCCACCGAGTCGACGAGGCCCGTGATCTCGATGTCTCCGCCGAGCTTGATGTCGACCTCGCGCGCGACCAGGCGGCCGTTCGCGTCGAACACGCCCTCGACCTCGACCTTGACGTTGAGCGCGAGGTCGGCTGCCGTGCCGTCGTCGAATCGCGTGGAGGCGTTGGTCACGACCGGGACTCCGTTCACGTCGAAGTCCTCGGCCGACGCGAAGCGCGTGATGAATCCCTCGATCTCGGCGAAGTCGCCTTCCGTCGCGTCGACCGTGCCGCCCTCGTACTCCACCCGCGTCGCGACCAGCGCGCCGCTGCCGTCGAGGGCGAGGCCCTTGGCCTCCACCGGCTGGCCGTCCGCGATCCCGCCGGCCGGGAAGTCGTCCAGCTGCGCGGCGGAATAGTCGACGACCAGTGCGTTGATGCTGAAGCGGCTGTTGGCCGCATCGAGCGCGGAGACGACGCCGTGCACCTCGAGCTCGCCGCCGTCGGCGTCGATCTCGATGCGGGTCGCGTCGATGCTGCCGTCGGCCATGACCAGGCCGCTGACCTCGACGAAGTCGCCGACGGCGAGGCCCTCGATCGACCGCGGCTGGATGCTGTCGTCGAAGGACGTCGCGGGGCCGATGCGCACCGTCTGGCCGAGCACCACCATCACGCCCGCAGCGGCGTCGATGCTCGTGATCGGCCCCTCGACGTTGTCATCGAAGCTGATCGAGCTGGCGGTTCCGGTCGTCGCGCCATCCTCGAGCTCCGCCGTCACCTGGATGACCTGGCCCACGCGCAGGTCCGCCTGGGTGGCCGGTGCGCCGTCCACCGTGATCGTGGCGCCGTCGGTGTCGTAGTGGATGCCGTTGACGACGACGCTGCCGAAGCTCGCGATCGGGCCCAGGACGAATCCGGTCCGCACGATGCCGTTCGAGGGCGGCGGCACGACGCCGCCTCCGCCGCCGTCGTTCGAGCCGCTCCCGCCGCCGCAGGCGGCCATGGCGGAAATCGTCAGCAGGGCAGGGAGGGATTTCAGGATATTCATGATCGCGGGCCTTCTGGTAGTTGTCCTTCAATGGCGTAGACGCCGACGCCCAGCCGCACGGGCTGGACGCCGGGCTCGTTGTCCGGGGCGCGGTGGCGATGCAGCCAGGCGTCGATCTCCTCGAGAAAGCGCTGGCCGCGGTCCTCGACGAACGCGCGGAACAGGGCGGCATCCGCGGCGCGGATTCGTTCCTCGCTCGCGTAGCCCTCGAAGCGGCGGGCGTCCTTGCGGCCCGCGACGTTGCGCTCGAGCGTGCGGGCATGGTCGAAGAGGTTGGTGCCGAACAGGCGGATGTTCTCTTCCGACATCGCGGCGGGCATGTGATAGCGGCGCGCGGCCCGGAGCAGCCCCTGGGTATCCGCCGTCACGCTGCCAGCCGACTTCAGCTCCTTGAGCAGCGTCTGGAAGGGCGTGTCGCCACCGTAGCGGCGGAACAGGGTCTCGAAGCTGGGGGAGGGTCCGCGCTCGGCGAGCGCCAGGGGTGCTCCGTCGGGGCCGGCGTAGTCCGGATCCTGGTGCCAGCCCGACAGCACGCGGGTTGCATCGCTCGTCCGGTCGCCCGGCGTCGCGTCGGAAGCGGCTTCCGCCTTGCGGAGCCGGGCGACCTCCCGGCGGGCAATGCCGGTGAGGATGGAAACGCGAGAAACGTTCGTCGGCCGTCCGCGAACCCCGAATTCATCCGTGGCCACCTCGACGAACACGCGCTTCGACAAGTCGCTGAATTCCTTCCAGGTCATGCCACACTTGAGCAGCAGGTGAACGATCGGACGCAGCAAGGTCCGGCAGCTGCGGTGAACGGCCTCTGTGTGGTCTGTTTCCACAGTTGGGCAGATTATACCCAAATACGGCAGTCCGCAAGGGCTGCGCGGGTTAGACGTGCAGAAGCGCCCGAAGCCATCGGGATAATGGCCGCCCATGCGCGTGTACCTGCCGCTGATCCCGCTGATCGCGCTCCTGGCCGCCTGCGGCCGTGAACCGGTCCCCCAGCCCGCAGACGTCGCGGCCGCAACGGAGCTGCGCCGTGGAAACGGGGGCGATCCAGGAAGCCTCGATCCGGTGCGGGCGGAGGACCTGCATGCCTATCGCGTCCTCGGCGATCTTTACGAAGGGCTCCTGACCGCGGGCGCGGACGGCACTGCCGTGCCGGGCGTCGCGCAGTCGTGGACCGTTTCCGAGGACGGCCTCGTCTGGCGTTTCCGTCTACGGAGTGACGCGTTCTGGTCGAGCGGCGAGCGGGTGACGGCGAGTCACTTCGTGTACGGCCTGCGCACGGCCCTGGATCCGGCGGCACTGTCGCCCAACGCATTCCTGCTCGAGCCCGTCATGAACGCGGCCGAAGTGATGCGTGGCGCCCGCGCGCCCGATTCGCTCGGCATCGCTGCGGATGGCGAGAACGTGCTCGAGATCCGGCTCGCGCATCCCGCGCCCTGGCTGCCGACCGTACTGACGATGCCGATTGCGCTGCCGCGCCTGCCGGACGTGCACGACGATCCCGGGAGTTTCTCCGAGCCCGGGATGTTCGTGGGTAACGGTCCGTACCGGCTGGTTTCCCGGCGGCCGGGCGGCGAGATCCTGCTCGAGCGCAATCCGCGATTTCATGCCGCGGACACGGTCGCCATCCAGAAGGTGCGCTACCTGCCGATCGTGGACCCCGTGGCGGAGTTCAACCTGTATCGCGCCGGAGGACTCGACCTGACCGCGACGGTGCCGCCCGCGCAGTTCGAAGCGCTGCGTCGCGAACGTCCTTGCGAGCTCGTGGCCGCGCCGGGGCTCGGGCTCTATTACCTGGCCCTCGACGTGACCGAGCCGCCGCTCGACGATCCACGCCTGCGGGAAGCGCTGTCGCTCGCCATCGACCGCGAGCAACTGGTCGCCCTGCTCGGCCGCGGCGAGATCGCGGCTTTCGGGCTGCTGCCGCCGGCCCTCGTCGCCGACCCGTCCGCCGCGTATGGATGGCGCACGCTCGACCGACCGGCACGCGAGCGCCGCGCGCGGGAGGCGCTCGCGGCGGCGACGGCGCGCGGGCCGCTGCCGCCGATCGAGCTCACCTACGACGCGGGCGACGTGCATCGGCAGGTCGCCGTCGCGGTGCGGGCGATGTGGCAGGAGGTGCTCGGCATCGAGGTGACGCTGCGCCAGCTCGAGTGGAAGGCGTTCCTCGACCTGCGGGCCGACCGGGGCGCGTGGCAGGTGATGCGCTTCGCCTGGGCCGGCGACTACGACGATGCGGGGACGTTTACCGGCCTGTTCGCGTCCGGCGGCGAGAACAACCTGCCCGGCTATGCGGACCCGCGCTACGACGACTTGCTGCGGCGGGCGTCCGCGGCAGTGGATCCGGCCGCACGCGCCGCGCTGCTCGCCGAAGCGGAAAGACTGCTGCTGGAGGCCTACCCCGTCGTGCCGCTGTACTTCATGACCGGCAAGCACCTGGTCGCGCCGCGCGTCGCGGGCTTCCGCCCGAACGCGCTGGACCGCCAGCCGAGCCGCTGGCTGCGGCTCGAGGCGCTCAGTCCTCGATCAGGAAGCTCCGCAGCTGCTCGCTGCGGCTCGGGTGACGCAACTTCCTGAGCGCCTTCGCCTCGATCTGGCGGATGCGCTCGCGCGTCACGTCGAACTGCTTGCCGACTTCCTCGAGCGTGTGGTCGGTCGAGAGGTCGATGCCGAAGCGCATGCGCAGCACCTTGGCCTCGCGCGGGGTCAGCTGCGAGAGCACGCCGTGCACGGTCTCGCGCAGCGACTCGCCGGTGGCCGAGTCGAGCGGGCTCTCGGCGGCGGTGTCCTCGATGAAGTCGCCGAGGTGGCTGTCCTCGTCGTCGCCGATGGGCGTCTCCATCGAGATCGGCTCCTTGGCGATCTTGAGCACCTTGCGGACCTTGTCCTCGGGCATCTCCATGCGGCCGGCCAGCTCGTCCGGTGTCGGCTCGCGGCCCATCTCCTGGAGCATCTGGCGCGAGATGCGGTTCAGCTTGTTGATCGTCTCGATCATGTGCACCGGGATGCGGATGGTCCGCGCCTGGTCGGCGATCGAGCGCGTGATCGCCTGGCGGATCCACCAGGTCGCGTAGGTCGAGAACTTGTAGCCGCGGCGGTATTCGAACTTGTCGACCGCCTTCATGAGGCCGATGTTGCCTTCCTGGATCAGGTCCAGGAACTGCAGGCCGCGGTTCGTGTACTTCTTGGCGATCGAGATCACGAGCCGGAGGTTCGCCTCGACCATCTCCTTCTTCGCGCGGCGCGCCATGGCCTCGCCGGTCGCGATGTCGCGGTTGACCTGCTTGAGTTCCTGGATCGAGCGCGTGAGCCGCTTCTCGAGCGCGCGCAGCTCCTGCTGGCGCCGCACGACCTCTTCCTTGAGGCGGCCGAGCGGGGCGGAGTGCTTGCGCTTGGCGCGGATGTGCTTGTCGATCCAGCGCACGTTCGTCTCGTTCTTCGGGAACGTGCTGATGAAGTCCTTGCGCGGCATGCCGGCCTGGCGGACGCACACCGCCATGATCTCCCGCTCGAGCCGGCGCACCTCGTCCACGTGGCTGCGCAGGTGCGCGACCAGCGCGTCGAACATTTTCGGCGCCAGCTTCAGCTCCATGAACTGCTCGGCGAGGCGCTTGCGCGCGCGCACGACCTTGGGGTCGCGGGCGCTCTTCGCGGTTGCGAGTCCCTTGCCGACCGTGTTGTGCAGGCGCGCGATCGCGGCGAAGCGCTTGGCGGTCTCCTCCGGATCCGGCCCGGTGTCGATCGCCTCTTCCTCGTCCTCGGACGCTTCTTCGCCGTCCGCATCCTCGGATTCGTTCTCTTCCTTGCGCACCACCGCCTTCGGGTTCTGCGGCTGCGCGATTTCGTCCGGCGCGTTCGGGTCGAGGAAGCCGACGATGAGGTCGGTGATCCGGCCCTGGCCGGCCTTGACGGGTTCCCAGGCGTTCAGCAGGAAATCGTAGGTCGGCGGGTAGTAGGCGAGCGCGGTGCGCACCTGGTCGAGGCCTTCCTCGATGCGCTTGGCGATGCGGATCTCGCCCTCGCGCGTCAGCAGCTCGACGGTGCCCATCTCGCGCATGTACATGCGCACCGGGTCGGTCGTGCGGCCGAACTCGGAGTCGGCGATCGCGAGCGCCGCGGCCGCTTCTTCGACCGCTTCCTCGTCCGGCGCGGACGCATCCGTCAGCAGCAGCGACTCGGCATCCGGTGCCTTCTCGTACACCGTGATGCCCATGTCGTTGATGGTGTTGACGATGTCTTCGATCTGCTCGGGATCGACGATCTCGGGCGGGAGGTGGTCGTTCACCTCGGCGTAGGTCAGGTAGCCCTGTTCCTTGCCGCGCGCGATGAGCAGCTTCAGCTGTGACTGGCGGTCTTCAGGGATGGCCGGGAGCTTCTTTTCGCTCAAAGCGTATTCCTCGAGGGGGTTCGGGCGGCCGCAGATCAGCCGAGCATTATACAGCCTGGTACGGGACCACATGAAGGGGTAGGTCCCCCAACGTCAGGGCTTGGGCGCCAGGCCGCGGGCGCCCAGAAGTCCTTGAAATTCCTTCTGTTCTTCGGCGGAGAGGCGCCGCTCGCGGGACGCCTCGATGAGTTCGTCGAGCCGCTTGCCGGGCCCCAGTTCGCCGCCGATGCGATCGAGCAGGGAAACGAGCTCCCGGCCCGCCGCCCGGGTATCCCGCACCAGGCTTTCCTCGCCCGCGAGCTCGGCGATCCGCGCGCCTTCCGGCCGGTCGCGCCAGCGCTCGACGAGCTGGGCGGTCGTCAGTTGGGGCTCCGCCCGCGCGGTTTCAAGCAGGTCGCGCAGGACCGGGAAGCCTTTGTGCTCCCCGTCCAGCCAGGCGGGCGGCGTCGCGACGGCCTGCGCGGCACCGGGGTGGTGCAGCAGCAGCAGGATCGCCTGCGTCAGCAGCGGCTGTCGCCCGGCCGACCGTGGTGGCCGGCGCGTGTCCGCCGCAGGCGGGGACGCCGCCTTGCCGCGGGCGCCCGGGGTACGCGCGCGCAGCAGTTCCGCCAGGCGGCCGGCCGGCATGCGCACCGCTTCGGCGAGGCGCTCGACGAGCAGTTCGTGGTAGACGCCCGGCGGGACGCGGGCGAGCAGCGGCCGCGCGAGTTCGGCGAGCCGCGCGCGGCCGTCGATGCTCGAGAGGTCCGTACGCGCGACCAGCTGGCCGACCAGGAACTCCGAGATCGGCACCGCCCCGGCCACGCGGGCCTCGAAGGCCTCCGCGCCTTCCTCGCCGACCAGCGTGTCGGGGTCGTGGCCCTCCGGCAGGAACAGGAACCGGAGCTGGCGGCCGTCGCGCGCGTGCTCGAGCGCGTTCTCCAGGGCGCGCCAGGCGGCGTTGCGCCCCGCGGTGTCGCCGTCGAAGCAGAACACCAGTTCGTTGGTGACGCGGAACAGGCGATTGAGGTGCTCCGGCGTCGTCGCCGTGCCGAGCGTCGCCACCGACCAGGCGATGCCGGACTGCGCGAGGCGCACGACGTCCACGTAGCCTTCGACGACCATCAGCCGGTCCACCTTGCGCAGGGCCTGGCGCGCCTCGTAGAGCCCGTACAGCTCCCGGCCCTTGTGGAACAGCGGCGTCTCGGGCGAGTTCAGGTACTTGGGTTCGCCCTGGTCCAGGATACGGCCGCCGAATGCGATCGGCCGGCCGCGTGCGTCGCGGATCGGGAACATTACGCGGTCCCGGAAGCGGTCGTAATGTCCCGACTCGCCCTTGCCGCTGCGTTCCACCACGAGCCCGGCCTCGAGCAGGGCGCGCTCGCGCTCCGGCGAACCCCCGAAGCGCCTGAGCACGGAATCCCAGGCGTCCGGCGCGTAGCCGATCGCGAACTTGACGCAGCTCTCGGCGGTGATGCCGCGACCCTCGAGGTATTTCCGGGCGCGCGTCGATTCCCGCAGGCAGTCGCGGTAGAACTGCGTGACGTCGGCGAGCAGCGGGTGCAGGTCGTCGCCCGGCCGGGCACGGGCCGCCTCGCCGCCCTCGCGCGGCACCTCGAGGCCGAGCCGCGAGGCCAGTTCGTCGACCGCGTCCGGGAACGGCAGCTTGTCGTGCTCCATCAGGAAGCCGAGCGCCGTGCCGTGCGCGCCGCAGCCGAAGCAGTGGTAGAACTGCTTGTCGGGGCTCACCCAGAACGACGGCGTCTTCTCGTTGTGGAACGGGCAGCAGGCTTTCCACTCGCGGCCCGCCTTCTTGAGCTGCACGCGCCCGCCGATCAGCTCGACGATGTCCGTCCGGGCGATCAGTTCGTCGATGAATGCCTGCGGGATGCGGCCGGCCATGGCTCACGATACCTCATGCGACCCGCACCGGAGTCGCGCGCGCTTGGCCGGGCGGGGTTCCCGCACTCGCTCCTGGCGGCGACCGCAAGTCGCTCGTGCGGGACCCCGCCCGTCCGGCGCGCGCGAACCGCCGCGGCACATCGCGCGCGTGCTTCGCCGGCGGGACCCCCTCGTTCGCTCGGAAGAACGGACACTCG
>CAZVIF010000049.1:0-12674 GCA_964626745.1 uncultured Steroidobacteraceae bacterium | reverse complement strand
CGTCCCCTTTGTTAAAGGTTAGCGTCCCCTTTTTTGCAGCGCCCCCTGCGATTCAGAAGAACGTGTAGGTGAACGACAGCGAGATCGTGTCGAGCTTTTCGTCGTTCAGGATCGGGAACTGCTCGTACTCGAGCCGCGCGCCGAAGCTCCAGAACCTCGCCTGGACGCCGACGCCCCAGGCGAAGTCGAGGTCGTCGTCGTCGAAGTTTCCGCCGCCCGTGACCGCGTCGACCTGCCAGGACGTGGCGCCCGCCTTGGCGAACAGGTCGATGACCGGGAAATCGATGTAGCCGACGGCGAATGCCGAGATCGTCTCCGCGCCGAGGCGGGTGTCGGGCGGGACGAGCGCATCCCCGTGGTCGACGTAGTTGACCTCGACGCCGAAGTTGTCCATCACGCGCCAGCCGGCGATGAGCTTGAAGCCGCTGTCCTCGTCGTCGAAGCCGTCGAGGTCCGGGTCGTCGAGCCCGTAATCGCTCTGCGCATAGCCTGCGCCGAGGTAGATGCCGTTGTCCGCGGCCTGCGCGAGCGGGGCGAGGCCGGCGAGCAGTGCGATGGCGGAAAGCTTGCGAAGCATGGGGGACTCCTTGTCCAGACAGACGCCTACCCTAAAAGGGGACGCTCACCTTTGATTAAAGGTGAGCGTCCCCTTTTACAGACAGGTCCGACCGCTCAGCCCCTGGCGGGTTCCTGCGGTTTGATGACGGGCGTCACGTTCTGGATGCCGCAGGCGAAGTTCAGCAGGGTCTCGCCGATGGTCCCCGCCTGAACCTTCTCCCAGGTGCGCAGCAGGTTGGTCGAGCGCTCCGGCTCGTCGCGGTCGGTCTGCAGGTTGTTCCACTTGTAGAAGAACACGCCGCGCGTCGAGCGCGTGCGGTTCGCGCAGTCCCAGTCGTCGTGGCTGAGCGCGCTCTGGTGCGCGAGCGGGTGCTGCGGGTGCTTGTACTCGATGCGCATCCACATCGTGACGATGTCGCCGCTGCGCGTGGCCTCGTGCCGGGTCGCGAAGTAGACGACTTCCGGGTAGGTCTCGATCCACTCCCAGTCCATGCGGCCCTGGAGTTCGAGCTGCTTCACCCATTCGTTGCCGACGCCCTTCATGGGCACGGTGGTGATCTGCGCGGCGGCCTGCAGCGCGGCGAGGCAGAGCGACGCGGCGAGGGCGGCGGTTCGGCGGTTCATGACGGCTTGGACGCTCCGGTTCGTGCCGGGGTTCCGGATTATCAGCCCAGGATCGCCTCGCGTCGATACAGCCGCCCGGCGAGCCAGGCCAGCGCGACCCCGAGCGCCAGGCAGCTCGCCGCCGCGAGCACGGCCCAGGCCGCCGGCAGCGGCTCGCCGCGGATCAGGCCCTGGATCAGCAGGTGCTGGGCGAGCGAGGGCACCAGCATCAGCGGCGCCTGCGGCTGCACGGAGAGCACGCTCGCGACCGCGATCGGCACGGTGGGCACGAGCAGCACGATGCCGAGCCAGGACTGGGCCTCCTTGTAGGTGCGGGTGAACGAGGCCACGACCGTGAGGATCGACGCCGCGACCAACGCGAAGGGGGCGACCGCGAGGAACACCCGCCAGACCGTGGCCGGCCCGAAATCGACCGACATGCCGAAGGTCTCGAGCGGCACGAGCTCGAGGGACACCGAAATGGACGCGGCGACGAAAGCCAGCGCGGCGAGCATCATCGCCGCCGTCGCCGCGATCTTGCCGTAGATCAGGTGCTCGCGGACCACGGGCAGCGTCAACAGCGACTCCAGCGATCCGCGTTCGCGCTCCCCCGCGGTCGCGTCGATCGCGAGGTACATGCCGCCCATCAGCGTCGCGAACAGGATGACGTAGCTCAGCATGCCGAGCAGCAGCGTCGCGCGCGCGGAGGGCGTCGAGACGTCCACGCCGTCGATGATCACCGGCTGGACGACGTTCGGCGAGATGCCGCGCGCCTGCAGGCGCAGGCCCGCGACCCGCGCGGAATAGCCGGCGACGGCCGCGGCGATGCGTGCGGCGTGCTTGCCCGCCTCCGAATCGGCGCCGTCGGAATAGAGCTGCACCGCCGCGGGCCGGCCCGACGTGAAGCGCTCGCCGAACGCCTCGGGGACGCGCAGCACGACGAGGTCGTTCCGGTCGGTGATCCAGTCGCGGATGTCGGCGTCCGCGCCTTCCCGCAGGCTGACCTCCAGGCCGCTCTCGCGCAGGTGCTGCACGAGGTTCGGCGCCGCCGCGGCATTGACGACGGTGACGGGCGCCGCCTCGTCCTGGGCAGCGACCGAGCGCGCGAGCGCGAGCTTCAGGACCAGGATGAAGAACAGCGGCGCCAGCACCGGACCGACCAGCAGGCTGTTCACCAGCGTGCGGCGGTCGCGCAGGCTTTCGCGCAGTTCCTTCAGCATCACGGTACGGATGGCGTGGATCATTCGAGCCCCCGGGCGTCGCCGATGGCGGCGACGAATGCGTCCTCGAGCGTGGCGGCGGCGAAGCGGGTCCGGAGCGTCTCCGGGGTTCCGGCGGCGACCACCCGGCCCTTGTCCACGATCACCACCTCGTCGCAGAGCGCGGCGACCTCCTGCATGACGTGGCTGGAGAACAGGATGCAGTGGCCCATGGCGCGCAGCTTCAGGACCAGGGCGCGCAGGGCGCGCGTCGCCATGACGTCGAGGCCGTTTGTCGGCTCGTCGAGCAGCAGGTTCTTCGGCGCGTGCACCAGCGCGCGCGCGAGTGCGACCTTGACGCGCTCGCCCTGGGAGAAGCCCTTCGCGCGGCGGTCGGCGATGTCGCCGAGGTCGAGTTCCGCGACCAGTTCCTCGATGCGGGGCCCGAGCGCGCCCTCCGCGATGCCGTGCAGCCGCCCGAAGTAGGCGATGTTCTCGCGCGCGGTGAGCTGCGGGTAGATGCCGGCCCCGTGCGGCAGCACGCCGATCCGGCGGCGCGCGGCGAGCGGGTCGGCCTGCACGTCGATGCCGTCGATGGCCGCGGCGCCGGCGTCGGGCCGCAGCACGGTGTAGAGGATGCGCAGCGTCGTGGACTTGCCGGCGCCGTTCGGGCCGAGCAGGCCCGTGATGCGCCCGTCCGCGGCCTCGAAGCCGACGCCGTCCACCGCCTGCACGGCGCCGAAGCGGCGCGCGAGACCCTCGACGCGGATCATGGCGCGTTCCCGTTGAAGGACAGGAAGAACGGCGCCGGCACGATCCGCGCGACGCAGGCCGCGTCGAGCGCGGCCGCCGAGCCGGCCTCGACGAACTGGCGCAGCAGCCCCTGCACGCAGGGCAGCCGCGTGACGCCGTGACCCTGGCCCGGGACCACGACGTGCCGGCCATTGGCGAAACCCCGGACGGCCATCTCTCCGTAGGAAGCCGGCGTCGCCGGGTCGAACTCGCCGGACAGCAGCAGTGCCGGCACGTCGGAGTCGAGCGGCTCGGCGAAATCCGGGTCCACGGGTCCGCGCGGCCAGACCGCGCAGATCGCCGCCATGCCGTCCAGCATCTGCGGACCGATCGCCGTCGCCTCGAGCGCCGCGCGGTCCACGGCCCCCGCGAAGCGCGGCGCGTCCTCGGCGCAGACCACGGAATGATGCATGCCCATCGCGATCATGGATTCGAGCTCCTCGCCGAGCATCTCCGCCTGTGCGGCGAGCGGCGCGTAGTTGCCGCGTGTCGCCGCTTCGTGGATGAGCAGCGGCAGGAGCGATGCCGTCCCCGGCGAATACACGAGCATGCGCGCCATGGTGACGAGGTGCGCGCGGGTGACGTCAAGCTTGCGGGTCTCGCCGGTGACGGGATCGGCGAGCGTGACGGCGACGGGAGCGCGGCGCAGCGCGGCGTCGAGGCGGGCGAACTGTTCCCCGAGCGCCGGGAAGCTTTCGTTGCAGGCCGGGTCGGCCGCGCAGCGCGCGAAGACGCGCTCGAGCGCGCGCTGGGACTCGATGGCGATCTGCGGCACCAGCGCGAGCGTCGGCGGGACGACCCCGTCGAGCACGACGGTGCGCGTGCGCTCGGGATGGCGGCGGGCGTAATGCTGCGCGACCCGCGTGCCGTAGGAGCCCCCGAACACGTTGATCCGCTCGTAGCCGAGCGCGGCGCGCACCGCGTCGAGGTCACCGACGGCGATGCTGGTCGTGTAGAACTGCGGGCGGCCCGGCAGGCCGGGGAGGCAGTCGCGCGCCAGCGCGGCGAGTTCCGCCGGCGGGATCTCGCCGGATTCGAGCACGTCGTCCGGCATGTCGCAGTCGAGCCGGTTGGAATCGCCGGTGCCGCGCTGGTCCACGAGCACGAGGTCGCGCTCGCGGCGCACGCCGGCGAAGGCGCCGAGCAGCGGCGCGAAGCCCTGGATCGAGCCCTGGCCCGGGCCGCCCGCGACCAGAAACAGCGGGTCGGGCTTCGCGCGCGTCGCGACGGCGGGCACGACCGCGATCGCGAGGCGGATCTTCGGGCCTTGCGGGTCGGCCGGATCCTCGGGCACCTCCAGGCGGCCGCAGCGCGCGGCGGTCGACGTGAGTCCCTCCAGGTCGGCGATGCGGCAGGGCTCTAGGCCGATCAGCGGCTGCGCCTCGATCGCCGGCGGGCTGAGCAGCGCGCCGAGGATGAACGCGGCGATCAGTTCGGCGCGGGAATGGCGGTGATCGGACATCTCATGGCTCCTGGTCGTTCCGGATCGCTTTCGCCAGCGCGGACAGTCGTTTCGCGCGGCGCTTCTCGCGGCGCTCCCACCACCACAGCACGACGGCCGCGGCGCCGGTCGCGAGCGCCGCCATCGCGAGCATCGGCAGCATGCGCTCCGGGCCCTCGTCGCGGACCTCGATCGAGACCGCGCCGGCGATCACGACCAGGTCGGCGACCAGCACCCACCAGCCGAACCGCACGTAGCGCAGACGCGCGCGGCTGCGCCGCTGCGCCTGGACGAGGAAGTCGGCTGCCGATTCGCGGTCCGCGGCGAGGCTCCCGCGCCAGTTGTAGGTGGCAAAGGCGAGCGCGGCGACGGTCAACGCCGCGATGGCGCCGGCGGCGAAGCGCATCGTCGGCGAGCCGTCGTCGAACCACAGCCAGGCCGCGAACGCGAGCAGCCCGGCGCCGACGATCCAGTCCATCGCGATCCACGCATGGATCACCCGGCGCTCGCGCCGGGCCATGCGCGCGAGGTCGGCGGCCGGGGGCGGATTGCCGCGCCAGTCGGCGGCCCAGCGATCGATGTCGTGGTCGGTCATGACGATTCTCCCAGCGCGGCCTTGAGCAGCGCCTTGCCTCGGTGCAGACGCACGCCGACGTTGCCCGCGGTGAGGCCGAGGACCGCGGCGATTTCCTCGTTCGAGAGCCCCTCGAACGCGAGCACCATGACCTGGCGGAGCGCCAGCGGCAGGCCGTGCACCGCGTACTGCAGCCGCGCCGCGGTCTGCGCGCGCGCGGCCATCTCGTCCGGCCGCGGCAGCGTGTCCGCGACCTCGTCCGCGGCGTCGAGGCCGTCCGCGGCCGGGGGCCGCGCGGCGATGTGGGACAGGGCCCGGTTGGTGGCGATGCGCATCACGAACGTTTTCTCCGAAGACTCTTGCCGGAACGACGGCAGGGCACGCCACAAGGCGAAGGCGATGTCCTGCAGGAGCTCCTCCCGGAGGGCTGGTCGCGACTCGTAGCTCGCGGCCAGCCTGCCAAGCGCCGGCGCGTGGGTCCGCAGGACCCGCTCCAGCTCGCCGCCGCGCCTCGCATCCCTCATGCCTGTAATAGTCCCCTGCCCGCGGCATTCATTACAGAGGAATGGCTTACGAAGGGGTCAGACCCCTTCATATTCGTGAAGGGGTCTGACCCCTTCGTTATCATGGCGCCCCCCATGGACAGGTACGACGTCATCGTCATCGGCGGCGGCCACGCCGGCACCGAGGCCGCCCTCGCGGCGGCCCGGACGGGCGCATGCACGCTGCTCGTGACGCAGAGCCTCGCGACGGTCGGGCAGATGAGCTGCAACCCGGCCATCGGCGGGATCGGCAAGGGGCACCTGGTGCGCGAGATCGACGCGATGGGCGGCGCGATGGCGCTCGCCGCCGACCGCGCCGGCATCCAGTTCCGCACGCTGAACGCGAGCAAGGGGCCGGCTGTGCGGGCGACCCGCGCCCAGGCCGACCGCACGCGCTATAAGAATGCCATCCGCGCGCTGCTCGAGGCCCAGCCGGGCCTGACGCTCCGCGAAGCGGAGGTCGCCGACCTCGTCGTCGACGGCGGCCGCGCAGCCGGCGTCGTCGCCGCGGATGGCACCCGGATCGCGGCGCGCGCCGTCGTGCTGACCGTCGGCACCTTCCTCGGAGGCCGCATCCACGTCGGGCTCGAGAGCTCGGAGGGCGGCCGCATCGGCGACAAGCCGTCGAACCTCCTCGCCGCGCGCCTGCGCGAGCTGCCGTTTGCGGTCGGCCGGCTGAAGACCGGCACGCCGCCGCGTCTCGACGGCCGCACGCTCGACTACGCGGCGATGCGCCCGCAGCCCGGCGACGAGCCGCGGCCAGTGTTCTCCTTCCTGGGCCGCCGCGAGCACCATCCCGCGCAGGTCCATTGCCACATCACCGCGACCAACGCGCGCACCCATGCAATCATCCGCGGCGCCGCCGACCGCTCGCCGATGTTCACCGGACTCATCGAGGGCGTCGGCCCGCGTTATTGCCCCTCGGTCGAGGACAAGGTGGTGCGCTTCGCGGCCAAGGACTCGCACCAGGTGTTCGTCGAGCCCGAGGGGCTCGATACGCACGTCGTGTATCCCAACGGCATCTCGACCAGCCTGCCCGCCGACGTGCAGCTCGCCTTCGTGCGCACGATCGCGGGCTTCGAGCGCGCGGAGATGACGCGCCCGGGCTACGCGATCGAGTACGACTACTTCTGCCCGAAGGGCCTGCGCGATTCGCTCGAGACCAAAGCGCTGGCGGGGCTGTTCTTCGCCGGCCAGATCAACGGCACGACCGGCTACGAGGAAGCGGCGGCCCAGGGCCTGCTCGCGGGCCTCAACGCCGCGCGGCTCGCGGCGGATCGCGACCCCTGGTCCCCGCGCCGGGACGAGGCGTATCTCGGCGTGATGGTGGACGACCTCGTCACGCGCGGCGTGATGGAGCCGTATCGCATGTTCACCAGCCGCGCCGAGCATCGGCTGCTGCTGCGCGAGGACAACGCCGACGAGCGGCTGACGCCCGCCGCCCGGGAGATGGGCCTCGTGGACGACGCGCGCTGGGACTTCTTCCGCGCGAAGCACGAGGCGATCGCGGCAGGCGGCGTGCCCGCCGGCGCGGACGCGTGCCTCGCCGAGCAGGTCACGCGCGGCCTCGAGGCACGCGAGAAGTACGCCGGCTACATCCAGCGCCAGCAGGCCGAGGTCGAGCGCCAGCGCAGGAACGAGGAGACGCGGCTGCCGGCGGAGATCGACTACGCGGCCATCGCGGGTCTCACGCACGAGGCGCGCCAGCGCCTCGCCGAGGCCCGGCCCGGAACGCTCGGACAGGCCTCACGGCTGCCCGGCATCACGGCGGCGACGATCTCGATCCTGCTCGTGCACCTCAGGAAGCGCGCGCGGGCCGCCTGAGGCGCGGCGCACGCCGACCCTCACTGGTCCGCGTAACCCTGGTCCCAGCTGCGCTGCCCGTCGTGGTTGCGCAGGTCCACCCCGTGCGCGACCCACGCCTTGAGCGGGAACAGTACGTTGAGCCAGCCGGCGTGGACCTCGTTCCACTCGTCCGCACCGATGCCTTCATGCGTCAGCAACAGGTCCGTGCCCCCGCGCCCGTCCGGCCGCAGCTCGAAGCGCGCCGGGCCGCCGATGTAGTCGATGACCCAGAGCGCCGGGGCCCGCCGCTCGAGCACGCGGCTCTCGCAGTGGTAACCGTTGATGAAGCTGAAATGCACGGCGCCGTCCGTTTCGGGCGCCGACTCCGCCCAGAAGGCCGCACGCCCGGCATCCGTGTCGAGCGCGGCCCACACCTTCTCGGGCGGCGCGGGGATGTGCATGCGCCAGCGGATCGGCCCGCCCGGCTGATCGCCTCTCATGGCTCACCTCGCATCGATCTGTCCGCGTACTGTCCGCCGGGTGTCCGCGGACACCGTTCGAACGACCAGGTTGCCACGAAGCCTATCAAAATCAACGGGCTACGCGAGACCCACACCTGGCACGCCGCATGCAACATCCAGGGCGTGAGAGACCTGTCATGAAGATCACGAGCTTGCGTCCCCTGTCGACCGGCGGGCGAGATACGGCGCCCGCCGGCGACTCTTCGATCCGCGGCACCGACGCCCAGGACCTGGCCGTCGCCGCCAGGCCGGACCGCAGCCGCCAGAAGATGATCGCGGCCGCCGCCGGCGCGCTGCTCGTGGTGCTCGTGTTCGGCCTGCTGATCCGCGGCTGGAGTGCCACCGAGCACACCGTCTCGCGCGAGCGCCTGCGCATCGCGACCGTGACCGAGGGTCCCTTCGTGCGCGACGTCTCCGCGCAGGGCACGGTCGTCGCGGCCGTCAGCCCGACGCTGTTCGCCGTCGCGCCGGGCAACATCAGCTACGCCGTCCGCGCCGGCGACACCGTGAAGGCCGGCCAGGTGCTGGCGAACCTCGCGAGCCCGGCGCTCGAGAGCGAGTACCAGCGCGAACGCGCGACGCTCGACAGCCTCGACACCGCGCTGCGGCGCCAGGCCATCGAGATCCGCCGCCAGCGGCTCGCCACGCAGGAAGCCGCCGATCTCGCGAACGTGCAGATCCGCGCCGCCGACCGCGAGCTGCAGCGCGCGCAGACGGCCTGGGAGAAGGGCGCGATCCCGGAGCGCGACCTGCGCAGCGCCGAGGACGCGCGCGAGTCCGCGAAGCTCGCCTACGACCACGCGATGGAGACCACGGGGCTCGAGCAGGAGAGCCTGGACCTCGACCTGCGCGCCCGGCGGCAGGAGCGCGAGCGGCAGGGTTACGTGGTGGCGAACCTCAAGCGCCGCGTCGACGAGCTGACCGTGCGCTCGCCCGTGGACGGCATGGTCGCGAACCTCGCCGCCGCCGAGAAGGCGAGCGTCGCCGAGAACGCGCCGCTCCTGACCGTCGTCGACCTGTCGGCCTTCGAGGTCGAGTTCCAGGTCGCCGACGTCTACGCGCGCGACATCAAGGCCGGCATGGAGGCCGAGATCTCGCTCGACGGGCGCGAGTTCAAGGGCATCGTCACGGCGATCTCGCCGGAGGTGCGTTCTGGCCAGGTCACCGGCCGCGTGAAATTCGCGGGCGAGCAGCCGCCGGGCCTGCGGCAGAGCCAGCGCGGCTCGGTGCGCATCGTCATCGAGCAGCGCGCGAAGGCGATGAAGTTCGAGCGCAGCTCCGACATCGGCCCCGGCACGCGCGCCGTCTACGTCGTCGACGGCGACCAGGCCGTGCTGACGCCCGTCGAGCTCGGCGCCGCGAGCGTCGGCGAGATCGAGGTCCTGAAGGGCCTCGCGCCCGGCCAGGAGGTCGTGATCTCCGGGTTCGGCGACCTGGACGGCGCTCCCGAATTCCACATTGGCGGATGAGGACAGGCACATGCTCGAGATGACCGGCATCAGCAAGATCTACCGCACGGACCTGATCGAGACGCACGCGCTGCGCGACTTCTCGCTGAAGGTCGGCGACGGCGAGTTCGTCGCGGTGACCGGCCCATCGGGCTCCGGCAAGACGACGTTCATGAACGTCGCGGGCCTGCTCGAGACCTTCGACACCGGCACCTACCGGCTGGACGGCGAGGACGTCAGCCGCCTCTCCGACGAGGCGCGCTCACGGCTCCGCAACGAGAAGATCGGCTTCATCTTCCAGAGCTTCAACCTGATCCCGGACCTCGACATCTTCGACAACGTCGACGTGCCGCTGCGTTACCGCGGCCTCGGCAGGAAGGACCGCGAGCAGCGCATCAAGAGCGCGCTCGAGGTCGTGGGCCTGTCGTCGCGAATGCACCACATGCCCTCGCAGCTCTCCGGCGGCCAGCAGCAGCGCGCCGCGATCGCCCGCGCGCTCGCCGGCGACCCGCGATTCCTGCTCGCCGACGAGCCGACCGGCAACGTGGACTCGCTGATGGCGCGCCAGGTGATGGACCTCCTCGAGCAGATCAACGAGATGGGCACGACCATCATCATGGTGACGCACGACCCGGAGCTCGCGCGCCGCGCGCACCGCAACGTGCACATCGTCGACGGCCAGATCTCGGACCTGAAGCCCTACGAGCCGCGCGAGGAGGGCTACGTCGGCAGCGGCGCCGCCGCCTCCCCGATGGCGATGTCGCAGGCCTGAGCGGAGGACGCCCATGTTCGGCTACTACCTCGAGCTCGCGTTCCGCAACCTGAAGCGCAATCCCGGCCTGACCGCGCTGATGATCGGCGCGGTCGCGCTCGGCATCGCCGTGTGCGTGATGACGCTCACCATGTACCGGGCGATGTCCGGCAATCCCATCTGGTGGAAGAACGACGTGCTGTACGCCGTCACCATGGACTTCTGGGACCCGGAGCAGCCGGCCTGGGACCAGAAGCCCGACCTGCCGCCGACCCAGTTCACCTACCGCGACGCGCTCGCGGTCTACGCCTCGGACATCCCGAAGCGCAAGGTGATCATGCACAAGGCGGTCGGCATCGTCTCGGTGGACGGCCAGCAGGTGAAGCCGGAGCGCGCGCTGACGCGCGTGACGACCAAGGATTTCTTCGCGATCTTCGACGTGCCGATGCAGTACGGCGGCACCTGGACGGACGCCGCGGACACCGGCCCCGAGCCGGTCATGGTCATATCACGCAAGCTGAACGAGAAGCTCTTCGCCGGCGCCAACAGCGTCGGCGAGCGCATCCGCTGGAACGACAACGAGTTCCGCATCGTCGGCGTGCGCGACCACTGGATGCCGCTGCCGACCTTCTACGACGTCAACAACGGCAGCCTCGAGGAGCCGGAGGACGTCTACATCCCGTTCGGCTGGAACGCCGCGCTCGAGATTTACAGCGCCGGCAACACCAACGGCTGGAAGCCCGAGGAGGTCGACACTTACGAGGACTTCCTCAACTCCGAGAACATCTGGGTCCAGATGTGGGTCGAGCTGCCGGACGCGCAGTCACGGGACCGCTTCATGGCCTTCCTCGACAACTATGCGACCCAGCAGAAGAACGCCGGGCGCCATCAGCGGCCGCTCAACAACCGCCTGACGAAACCCGACCAGTGGCTGGTGGACAACGACGTCGTCGGCAACGACGACCGCGTGCTGGTCGGCCTCGCCTTCGCGTTCCTGGCCGTGTGCCTCCTGAACACGGTCGGCCTGCTGCTCGCGAAGTTCCTGAACGGCGCGCCGATGACCGGCGTGCGCCGGGCGCTGGGCGCGAGCCGGAAGCAGGTCTTCTACCAGCACCTCGTCGAGGTGGGCGTGGTCTCCTCGATCGGCGCCGCGCTCGGGCTCGTGCTCGGCGCGGTCCTGCTGGTGGGCCTGCGCGCGCTCTACACCCTGGACCCGTCGGACGCGGCCGGCACGCAGGCCATCGCGCACGTGGACATGACGAGCGTCGTGACCGCCCTGGTGCTCGCGTTCGTCGCCACCCTCGCGGCCGGGCTGTACCCGGCCTGGCGCATCGGCCGCATACCCCCGGCCTCCTACCTGAAGGCACAGTGACATGGCCACCTGGAACTTCCGCCCCATCGCTTCCGCCCTCTGGCGCAACCGCACCGGCGCGATGCTGGTCGCCTTCCAGATCGCGATCGGCCTCGCGGTGCTCGTGAACGCGGTCTACATCGTCAAGCAGCGCGTCGAAAAGATCGGCCGGCCCACGGGCATGGACACGGCCAACATGATCTGGGTGTCGAGTTCCGGCTTTGCCAAGGACTTCGACCACGACGCGACCTGGCGCGAGGACCTCGCGACCATCCGCGGGATCCCGGGCGTCCAGGCGGCGAGCCTGATCAGCAACATCCCGCTCTCCGGCAGCGGCAGCTCGAGCGGCTACCAGCCGAAGCTGGGGAAGGTGACGCCGGACGAGACCGTGCCCGCGAACACCTACCTGGTGGACGAGCACGCCGTGGAGGCGCTCGGGATCACGCTGTCATCGGGCCGGGCGTTCCTGGCCAGCGAGATCCTGCCGCCCATCGAGACCTTCGACTCGGCGCCGCAGGCGATCGTCACCAAGGCCTTCGCGAAGGCCATGTTCCCGGACGACCCGAACCCGGTGGGCAAGTCTTTCTACGACGGGCTCGGCAAGCCGATCGCGATCGTCGGCATCATCGAGCACATGCACGGCGCCTGGGTCGGCTGGGACAAGCTGGACCACGTCCTGCTGTACCCGCGCATCGACAACGGGCCGGGCTCGATCTACCTGGTGCGCGCAGAGCCCGGCCGCCGTGACGCCGTGATGCGCGACATCGAGGCGAAGCTCGGCGACTCGAACCCGGACCGCCTGCTGCGCTGGGTGCGGACCATGGACTCGTTCATCGAGAGGTCCTACCTCGAGGACCGCAACATGGCGATCTTCCTGGTGAGCGTGACCGGCGCGCTGCTCGCGATCACCGCGCTCGGCATCTTCGGCCTGGCGACCTTCAACGTGTCGACGCGCATCCGCCAGATCGGCACGCGCCGCGCGGTCGGCGCGCGCCGCATGGACATCGTGCGGCACTTCCTGGTCGAGAACTGGATGGTGACCACCGCCGGCGTCGTCGCCGGCTGCGGCGCCGCGCTCGCCGTCGGCTACTGGATCTCGGTCAAGTACG
>CAZVIF010000048.1:0-13410 GCA_964626745.1 uncultured Steroidobacteraceae bacterium | reverse complement strand
GCATGCTGCCGCGCGGCCTGGTGCTGGTCACCGGCCCGACCGGCTCCGGCAAGTCCACGACGCTCGCGGGCATGGTCGACTACGTCAACGTCAACCGCCCCGACCACATCATCACCATCGAGGACCCGATCGAGTTCGTGCACGAGTCCAAGCGCAGCCTGGTCAACCAGCGCGAGGTGCACCGCGACACGCTCGGCTTCAGCGAAGCGCTGCGCTCCGCGCTGCGCGAGGACCCGGACGTCGTCCTGGTGGGCGAGATGCGCGACCTCGAGACGATCCGCCTCGCGCTGACGGCGGCCGAGACCGGCCACCTCGTGTTCGGCACGCTGCACACGAGTTCGGCGGCGAAGACGGTGGACCGCATCGTCGACGTGTTCCCGGCGGCCGAGAAGGAGATGGTCAGGTCCATGCTCTCCGAGTCGCTGCGCGCCGTGATTTCGCAGACGCTTTTGAAGCGCCTCGGCGGCGGCCGCATCGCGGCGCACGAGATCATGATCGCGACGCCCGCGATCCGGAACCTGATCCGCGAGAACAAGATCGCGCAGATGTACTCGTCGATCCAGACCGGCCAGGCGCAGGGCATGCAGACGCTCGACCAGTGCCTCACGGAGATGATGGCCAAGGGCCTGGTCTCCAAGGAAGAGGCCCGCTACAAGGCCGCGAACAAGGACCAGATGTAGAGGCGCGCCGCGCCCCGGGAGTCAGGAATGGATCGGGAACAGGCAATCCGGCTGATGCAGGACCTCCTGCGGCGCATGGTCGACCGCAAGGGCTCCGACCTGTTCATCACCGCGGGCTTCCCGCCGGCGATCAAGATCGACGGCGAGGTCCGGCCGCAGACCGACAAGGCGCTCTCGCCCGAGCAGAGCGCGGTGCTGGTCCGCTCGATCATGAACGACCGCCAGACGCGCGAGTTCGACGCCAGCAAGGAGGCGAACTTCGCGATCGCCCCGCCGGGCATCGGCCGCTTCCGCGTCAGCGCTTTCGTGCAGCAGGGCATGACCGGCTGCGTGATCCGCCAGATCAACTCGACGATCCCGACCATCGAGGAACTCGAGCTGCCGCCGATCCTGAAGGACATCGTGATGTCCAAGCGCGGCATCGTGATCGTCGTCGGCGCCACCGGCTCCGGCAAGTCCACCTCGCTGGCGGCGATGGTCGGCTACCGCAACGAGAAGACCCGCGGCCACATCGTCACCATCGAGGACCCGGTCGAGTACGTGCACCAGCACCGCGGCTGCGTCGTCACCCACCGCGAGGTCGGCGTCGACACCGAGAGCTGGCACACGGCGCTCAAGAACACGCTGCGCCAGGCCCCCGACGTCATCATGATCGGCGAAATCCGCGACCGCGAGACCATGGAATACGGCATCCAGTTCGCCGAAACCGGCCACCTGGTGCTCGCGACGCTGCACGCCAACAGCTCCAACCAGGCGCTCGACCGCATCATCAACTTCTTCCCGGAGGAGAAGCGCGAGCAGCTCCTGATGGACCTGTCGCTCAACATCCGCGCGCTGGTCTCGCAGCGGCTGGTGCCGCGCGAGAAGACCGAGGGGCGCATCGCGGCGATGGAGATCATGATCGGCACGCCGCTGATCGCCGACCTGATCTTCCGCGGCGAGGTCACCAAGATCAAGGAAGTCATGGCGCGCTCGAACCGGCTCGGCATGAAGACCTTCGACCAGGCGCTGTTCGACCTCTACGAGGCCGGCACGATCTCCTACGAGGAGGGCTTGCGCAATGCCGACTCGAAGAACGAGCTGCGGCTGCGCATCAAGCTCGAGAGCAAGCGCGAGGACCGGCTGCAGGCCGAGGCTTCCAGCACCCTGAGGATTGTCGATGAGTCCAACGACGGCAAAGTCTACTAAGCCGGAGGGCGGGGAGCCCGCCGCGGCCGGGGCGGACGACGGGCGCTTCAGCATCAAGCCGCTGCTGAAGCTGATGGCGGAGAAGAAGGCGTCGGACCTCTTCTTCACCTCGAACTCGCCGGTCAAGATCAAGATCGAGGGCCTGATCTACCCGATCAACAAGCAGGTCCTCAACGCCGAGACCGTGCGCGACATCGCCTGGGGCCTGATGAGCGCGGAGCAGCTCGAGCACTTCCAGAACGAGCTGGAGATCGACTTCGCGATCTCCGAGCCCGGCGTCGGCCGCTTCCGCGCGGCGGTGTTCTACCAGCGCGGTTTCCCGGCGATGGTGCTGCGCTACATCAGCGTGGACACGCCGAAGCTCGACGACCTCGGCCTGCCGGACACGCTGCGCGAGCTGGCCATGCTGAAGCGGGGCCTGGTGCTGATGGTCGGCGCCACGGGCTCCGGCAAGTCGACCACGCTCGCGGCCATGATCAACCACCGCAACGAGAACACGACGGACCACATCCTGACGATCGAGGATCCCGTCGAGTTCCTGCACCAGAACAAGAAGGCGATCGTCAACCAGCGCGAGGTCGGGCTCGACACGCGCTCGTTCAGCCGGGCGCTGCGCGCCGCGATGCGCGCCGCGCCGGACGTGATCCTGATCGGCGAGATCCGCGACCGCGAGACCATGGAATCCGCGATCGCGCTCGCCGGCACCGGGCACCTTGCCATCGCGACGCTGCACGCCAACAACAGCGCCGAGACGCTCGACCGCATCATCAACCTGTTCCCGCGCGACCAGCACGCCCAGATCTTCCTCGACCTGTCGCAGTACCTGCGCGCGATCGTCTCGCAGCGCCTGGTGCGCGGCCGCAACAACAAGCGCGTCGCCGCCGTCGAGGTGATGCTCAACACGCCGCACATCCAGGACCTTATCAAGAAGGGCGACGTCATCGCGGTCAAGGAAGCGATGCTCTCGTCCAACGAGCGCGGCATACAGAACTACGACATGGCGCTCCTGCACCTCTACAAGGAGGGCAGGATCGACATCGAGGAGGCGCTCAACAACGCCGACTCGCGGACCAACCTCGAGGCGCGCATCAACTTCGGATAGCGTCCCGGCGCCGCGCGGCACGCGCGCTCCGCCGGTCGGGGTTCCCGCACTCGCTCCTGGCGGCGACCGCAAGTCGCTCGTGCGTGACCCCGCCCGGCCGTCGCGCGCGTGACGCGCTGCGGCGTGTCGCGCACCTGCGGGCCGGCGGGACACCCGAGCGAGCGAATGCGGTCGCCGCCCTGAGCGAGCGAGGGGAGTCCCGCCGGCCCGCAGGTGCGCCTACGCTGCGCTGAACACGCTCGCGGCGTCGAAGACCGGCCCGTCCACGCACACGCGCTTCATCGCGGGGCCGTCGGGCGTCTGCACGAGCACCGTGCAGCCGGCGCAGCCGCCGACGCCGCAGGCCATGTTCTCCTCGAGCGAGACCTGGCAGGGCACCCCGTGCTTTTTCGCCAGGGCCGCGACCGCGACCAGCATGCCGTGCGGGCCGCAGGTGAAGAGCTCGACTTCCGCCTTTGATTTCGTGTCGAGCGTGGAGAGCCAGGCGTCAGCGAGCTCGGTCACGTAGCCGCGATGGCAGCCGGGAAAACCGGACAGGCTCGCGAGGCGCGACGGGACGCCGAGCGATTCGAGCAGCGGCATCGCCGCGGTCGCTCCGGAGGGCAGTCCGGGCGCCGGCAGGCGCGAGGTCGCAAGCTCGAACGGGAAGGGCAGTTCCGAGCCCATCAGCGCGAGCGGCGCGTAGCCGCGCTCGGCCGCGATGCGCTCCGCGAGGAACACCAGCGGCGGGATGCCGACCCCGCCGCCGACCAGCAGCAGCCGCGGCCGCGAGCGATCCACGCGGAATCCCTGCCCGATGGGGCCCAGGCAGGACAGCGTCTCGCCCGGCCGGCGCTGCGACAGGTCCGCGAGTCCATGGCCGACCACCTTGTAGAGCACCTCGACCCAGCCCGCCGTGCGGTCCGCGCGCATGATCGAGAGCGGCCGGCGCATCGGCAGGTCGGGACCGCAGGTCAGGTGCACGAAGCTGCCGGGCGTCGCCGCGGCCGCGCAGCGCGGCGCGGCGAGCCGGAGGATGTATTGCGCGCCCGCGAATGCGCGGTGCTCGAGGACGGCGGCGTCCTCGAGGAAGATCGTGCCGCGGTGCGGCCGTTCGGCGCTCACGGCTTCCCGCGCCCGGCGGCGAGCGCCTCGAGCACGGCCATGCGCACGGCGACGCCGTTCGCGACCTGCCGGCGGATGAGTGATCGCGGGCCGTCGGCGACGTCGGAATCGATCTCGACGCCGCGGTTCATCGGGCCCGGGTGCATGACGACGGCGGCGGGCGCAGCCCGCGCGAGGCGCGCGGCCGTCAGGCCGAAGTCCCGGTGGTAGGCGTCGAGGTCCACCGGAGGGCCGCCCGCGCGCTCGTGCTGGATGCGCAGCATCATGACGACGTCGGCGCCGGCGATGCCGTCCTCCATCGATTCGAACCGCCGGGCGCCCTCGAACTCGCCCGCCGCGGGCATCATCGCCCGTGGCGCGACGATGCGGATCTCGGGGCTGCCGAGCGTCGTCAGCGCGCGATGGGCGGAGCGGGCGACGCGCGAGCGCGCGACGTCGCCGACGATCGCGACCCGCGCGCGGCCGACGTCGCCCTTCGCCTGGCGGATGGTCAGGGCGTCGAGCAGGCCCTGGGTCGGGTGCGACAGGTGGGCCTCGCCGGCGGAAACGACGGCGGCCTCGCCGTCCACCGCGCGCGCCACCGCCTCCTGCACGCCGGCCTCCGCGTCGCGGATGACGAACACGTCGACGCGCATGGCGAGCAGCGTGTAGACGGTGTCGAGCAGGGTCTCGCCCTTGGCGCGCGAGGACAGCGTGATCTCCAGGTTGACGACGTCGGCTCCCTGGCGTAGCGCCGCCAGTTCGAACGAGGCGCGCGTGCGGGTCGAGGGCTCGCCGAAGAGGTTGGCGACGGTGAGGCCGCGGAGCGCTTCGCCGCGCGTCGGCCGCGCGGCAAAGGCCGCCGCGCGGTCCACCAGCGACTCGATCAGCGCGCGCGGAAGGCCGTCGAGCGTGACGAGATGGCGCAGCCGGCCGGCTGCGTCGGTCTGTGCAAGCGGCGGGTTCATGCGCGGGTTTGCGCCGGCAGGGCGCGAAGCCACTGCAGCAGGAGCAGCCGCGCGGCCTCGCGGTCGATGTCGCCGCGGCGCACGCGCTTTGACTTCGCGCCGCTGCGGCGGCGCTCGCGCAGGTCGTCCTCCGCCTCGCGCGACGTCAGCCTTTCATCCACCCGGTGAACCTCGATGCCGTACCGGCCGACGAGCTCGTCGGCGAACCGCAGGGCCGCCGTCGTGAGGCGGGCGTCGCGGCCGGCCATATTATAGGGAACGCCGGCGATGATGGCCGCCGGGCGCCAGGCCGAGACGACCCTGTCGACCGCCCGCCAGTCGGGCGCCCCGTCGGCGGCAGCGATCGTCTCGAGCGCCTCGGCCGTGCCGGTCAGCGTGTTGCCGACCGCGACGCCGATGCGCCGGAGGCCGTAGTCGAAGGAGAGCACCGTCCTCGCGGCCGGCGCGGTCATGGTCGTGCCCTCAGGCACGCCCCGCCTGGGTGCTGATGCGGGACAGCTCGACGCCCAGCAGCCGCGCCGCCGCATGCCAGCGCTGCTCGAAAGGCAGCTCGAAGACCAGGGTGTCGTCGCAGGGCACGGTGAGCCAGGCGTTCTGCAGCAGTTCCTCGTCGAGCTGGCCGGCTTCCCAGCCCGCGTAGCCGAGCGCGACGACGGCGGGCGTCGGGCCCTCGCCCCTGGCCATCGCCGCCAGCACGTCGCGCGAAGTCGTCACCTGCAGCGTGTCCGAGACCCGCATCGTGGACTCCCAGCTGCGCGGCCCCGGGCGATGCAGCACGAAACCGCGGTCGCGCTGCACGGGCCCGCCCGCGAGGACCGGCATGCTGCGCAGGCGCGCGTCCTCGGTCGGCAGCGAGAGCTGGTCGAGCACTTCCGACATGCGCATGTCGAGCGGCCGGTTGATGACCAGGCCGAGCGCGCCGCGCTCGTTGTGCTCGCAGATGAGCGTCACGCTGTGCGAAAAATTCGGGTCGGCCAGCGACGGCATCGCGACCAGGAACTGGTTGCTGAGGTATTCGCCGGCAGGCATGCCCCGTAGTATCGCCGAAGGGGTCAGACCCCTTCAACGACCGCTTGGCTGTCCTGTGCGATGAGCGTTCATTGAAGGGGTCTGACCCCTCCGCGATTACGGCGTCGGCACCTCCACCGACGACCCGGCGAGCCGCCCGCCGACGAAGCGCCACTCGTAGGCGAAGCGCAACACGTCATATTTCGCCGCCAGGTCCTCCGGGAAGGCCTCGAACGGCGTCGCGAGCTTCAATATGTCCATGGCCGCCCGGTCGAGCTCGCCGTAACCGCTGGAGCGGCGCACGTCGGCCCGCACCAGGCCGCCGCTGGAGGCGAGCACGACCTCGACCACCGGATTGCCGGACAGCTTGCTGCGGCGGGCGGCGTTCGGGAAGTTCACGGTGCCGACCTGCTCGATGCGGCGCTTCCAGGCGTCCAGGTACA
The DNA here is from genome assembly GCA_964626745.1 of uncultured Steroidobacteraceae bacterium. GTDB lineage: Bacteria > Pseudomonadota > Gammaproteobacteria > Steroidobacterales > Steroidobacteraceae > SCUD01. The sequence goes on along the minus strand of CAZVIF010000048.1, from coordinate 6,938 downwards.
CGGCGACCTCGGAGACCCGGGTATTCGGCGTGACGAGCAGTTCCCTGCGCGCCGCGCCCTTGAGCTGCAGTTCCGCCTCCGGGTCGCTGCCCGCGAACGGCGACGAAGCGCCGGCGAAGGTCTCGAGCGGCAGCTCGGCGGGTGCCGCGCGGTAATCCTCGGCGGCCGCGACGAGACGCGGCGCGCCGTCACGCCCGGACAGCAGTTCGCCGTCGCCGCCGGCCTTGCCGTCGGGCGAGGGCTGCGCCTCCCCGCCCTCCGGGTCGCCGGTGAGGGTCGCCGCCGCGCTGCCGGCGAGGGGCTGGCGCGTGCGGCTGTCCGGCGAGTTTCCGCTGCCTTGCTGCGTGCGCTCCGCCAGGTAGTCCGCGCGCTCGTTCAGCGGGCTGTCCGGCAACGCGTTGCCGACGAGCATGACTTCCAGCGTCGGCGCGCTGCCTGAGTCCGTGGACGGCGGCGCGAAGCTGATACCGAGGATCACGATCAGGTGGAAAAGGCCGGCCAGGAAGAGCGTGACCGTCAGCCGGTCGCTCGAGCCAGGTGCGGGCGGGATGCCGCCGGCGCGCATCAGCGCCCCGCGAGCCTCGCCAGCACGGCGTCGATGAGCATTCCGCCGACGTCGTGGCCGTGCTTCGCCTCGATCTCGCGGATGCCGGTCGGGCTGGTGACGTTGATCTCGGTGACGAAGCCGCCGATGACGTCGAGGCCGACGAACAGCATGCCGCGCTCGCGCATCACCGGCCCGATCCGCGAGGCGAGCCAGCGGTCGCGCTCGGTCAAGGCCCGGCTCCCGGCGCTCGCCCCGGCCGCGAGGTTGCCGCGGTGGTCGCCGGCGGCCGGCATGCGCACCAGCGCGTGCGGCACGGGTTCGCCGTCCACCAGCAGGATCCGGGCATCCCCGCCGGTCGCGATCTCCGGCAGGTAGCGCTGCGCGATCGCGTAGCGGCGGCCGCCGTCGGTGAGCGTCTCGAGGATGACGCGCGTGTTGGCGTCGCCTTGCCCGACGACGAAGATCGAGCGCCCGCCCATGCCGTCGAGCGGCTTGAACACCGCCCGGCCGTGCTCGCCCAGGAAGGCCTCCATCGCCGCCATGTCGCGGCTGATGAGCGTCGCCGCGCAGCAGTCGGGGAACCAGGCCGTGTAGGCCTTCTCGTTCATGTCGCGCAGGCCCTGTGGCCGGTTCACGACCAGGGCGCCCGCCTGCTCCGCGCGCTCGAGGAGGTACGTGGAATAGATGTATTCCATGTCGAAGGGCGGGTCCTTGCGCATCAGCAGCGCCATGCCCGCGCCGAGCTCGCGCACCGCGGGCTCGCCGGTGCGATACCACGCCTTGCCTTCGCCGACGACCTCGAGCGGCGTCAGCCGCGCGAATGCGCGCCCGTCCCGGGCCCAGAGATCGCCCTGCCCGAACACGAGGACCTCGCAGCCGCGCCGCGTCGCGGCCTTCAGCATGGCGATCGTCGAATCCTTCGCCGGCTTGATGGTTTCGAGCGGGTCCATCAGCACCGCGAGGGTCGGTCGGGCATTCATCCTGGGATCTCCGGCCGATTGGCGGGAATGTGACGCGGATACTGCACGTCAGGGGGCCTTGTCATAGTACACCTGTCACTCGTGCCGGCCGCCCGCGCGACCGCTGGACCGGCGTGGCGGCCGGGTGGACCGATATGTTAAAAGGTGGTCGCCCCCGGAGGAACCTGATGGAAAGTGCAGCGGCCGTTAGTGACGGGCTCCGCCTGAGCGGGCTGAAGGTGCTCGTCATCGACGACAGCAAGACGATCCGCCGCACGGCGGAGACGCTGCTGGCCAAGGAGGGCTGCGAGGTCTTCACGGCGGTGGACGGCTTCGACGCCCTGTCGAAGATCGCCGACCACCAGCCGGACATCGTGTTCGTGGACATCATGATGCCGCGCCTCGACGGCTACCAGACCTGCTCGCTGATCAAGCACAACAAGGTGTTCCGGTCGATCCCGGTCATCATGCTGTCGTCCAAGGACGGCCTGTTCGACCGGGCGCGCGGCCGCATCGTCGGTTCCGAGCATTACCTGACCAAGCCCTTCACGCGCGACGAGCTCCTGTCGGCGATCGAACGGCACGTCAGCCGGGAATGACGGGAGGACTGCCATGGCGCTCATCCTGATCGTCGACGATTCGCCGACCGAGGTCTTCCAGATGCGCCGCATGCTGGAGGACCACGGTTTCGAGACCGAGGGCGCCGCGGACGGGGCGGAGGGCATCCGCAAGGCACGCGAGATCCGGCCCGACCTCATCCTGATGGACATTGTGATGCCGGGCGTGGACGGCTTCCGCGCCACGCGCACGCTCGCCAACGACCCGGCGACGCGCAAGATCCCGGTCATCATGGTCTCGAGCAAGGGCCAGGAAACCGACCGCATCTGGGGCATGCGCCAGGGCGCCGTCGATTACCTCGTGAAGCCGGTGACGCCGGCTCAACTCGTGGAGAAAGCGCAGGCCGCGCTGCTCACAGGCTGACCGGATGCAGGCTGAGCCGACCCTGAGGGCCCTGCGCGACCGGCCGTTCGAGTTATTGCAGCTGCTCGAGAAGCGCGCACGTGACGTGGCGGCCGGCGCCCGCGAGGGCGCGGCGGCCCAGGAATGGATCGGCGTCGCGTTCCGCATGGGCGGGGAGACCTTCCTGGTCGAGCGGGACGAGGCGCGCGAGGTCATGGGGGTGCCGTCCCCGGTCACCCGGGTGCCCGGCGCGCGGCGCTGGATACTGGGCCTCGCGAACGTGCGCGGCCAGCTCCTGCCGATCATCGACCTGAAGCAGTACCTCGGCAGCGGAGAGATCGTCCCGGGCCGCAACACGCGCGTGATCGTGGTCAACCACCGCGAGATACCGGCGGGACTGGTGGTCGACGAGGTGCTGGGGTTCCGCCGCTTTGCGGAACGCGAGTTCACGCCGGAGACGCCGCCGACGATAATCCGCTGCGAGCATTATCTCGCCGGGTCGTTCCGGCGCGGCAGCGAAGCCTGGCCGATCCTGAGCCTGCGCACGCTGGTGGAGAGCCCGGCGTTCCTGCACGGGACCCACTGAGGATGGCGAAGATGGGGACCAGAGCATGGTGAACGCGCCCGAACGATTCGCGATCGCGAAGTGGATGCCCGCGATGCTCGTGGGCGGACTCCTTGCCACGCTCGCGGCCGCGCTCCTCGTCATGCTGGCGGGCCGCGCGGAGAACGCGGACCGCGGCTATCGCGAGCACCTGTCGGAGCTGACCGTGCTGGCGGGCGCCATGCCGGCGCAGGCCGCCGCCGCCGCGCGCGGCGACCAGGAGGCCTTCGGGCGGCTGGCCGCCTCCCGCGCCACGCTCGAGCGGGTGCTGGCCGAGATCGAGGAGGGACGCTCGCCGTTCGCCGCGCTCTCGTCCGAGAGCGCGCGGCGTCTCGGCGGCGAGGCCGGCTGGAACACGCTGCTCGACGACTCGCAGCAGGTCCTCGGCGCACGCGAGGTCACGGCCGCGCTTCGCGAGTCCGCGGCCGAGTCGCGCGCGATCCTCGGTCGGGTGCTGGCGGCAACCGGCAACGCGGTGTCGGCGCCCGGCGGGCTGCCGGCGATGCGCGTCCTGCCGCGATTCGAAACCGTCGCGCAGCGCACCGGCGACGACCTCGAGCAGCTCGAGGCGGCGCTGAACCCGGCGGAAGTCACCCAGCGCATCACCGAGAACACGGCGCTGCTTGCGCAGTTCCTCGCCGGCCTCGCGGGCGTCGACAAGACGGCCGGCGTGCCGGCCATCGAGGGGGAGGCGGCGACCCGGCTCGCCGAGGTCCAGACCGCCTTCTCCGCGTTCGAGCAGCAGTTGCAGGGCACGCTGGAGCGGGCGGCGGCGCTCGCGGCGGCGCAGCGCGCGGCCGCGGACCTCGGCGTGGCGGCCGACCGGCTCTCCAAGTCCCTCGAGGCCCAGTCCGCCGCGGACGACGGCGGCCTGGCCGGTTCCCTGCCCGCGCTGCTCGCGATCGCGGTCGCGGCCCTGTGCTTCGCGGGGGCGCTCTGGGCCTGGGCCTCGCAGGCGGGCATGCGGCGGGTCGCAAGCCTCGAGTCCGAGCGCAACCGCCGCAACCAGGACGCGATCCTGCGCCTGCTCGACGAGATGTCGAGCCTGGCCTCGGGCGACCTGACGGTGCAGGCGACGGTGACCGACGACATCACCGGCGCCATCGCCGACTCGATCAACTACGCGATCGAGGCGCTGCGCGAGCTGGTGGCGACGATCAACGACACGGCCATGCAGCTCGACCAGGCGGCCCGGCAGACGCAGGCGGCCGCCGGTCACCTCGCCAAGGCCAGCGTGGCGCAGTCGCGCCAGGTCGCCGCGGCGACCGACGCCGTCGGCGCCATGGCGGCGTCCATCGAGGAGGTATCCGGCAACGCCGAGCGCTCGGCCGACGTCGCGCGCCACGCCGTGGACGTCGCGCACAAGGGCGGCGACGCCGTGCGCCGCACGATCGACGGCATGAACGCGATCCGCGAGAACATCCAGGACACCAGCAAGCGCATCAAGCGGCTCGGCGAGAGCTCGCAGGAGATCGGCAACATCGTCGAGCTGATCAACGACATCGCCGAGCAGACCAACATCCTCGCGCTCAACGCGTCGATCCAGGCGTCGATGGCCGGCGAATCCGGCCGCGGATTCGCCGTGGTCGCCGACGAGGTGCAGCGCCTCGCCGAGCGCGCGGGTCACGCGACGCGGCAGATCGAGGTGCTGGTGCGCACCATCCAGTCAGACACCAACGAGGCCGTCGTCTCGATGGAGCGCACCACGACCGACGTGGTCGGCGGCGCGCTGCTCGCCGAGAACGCCGGCGCGGCGCTGGGCGAGATCGAGGGCGTGTCGAACCAGATCGCCCAGCTCGTGCAGAACATTTCGGCGAGCGCCCGGCAGCAGGCGGCGACCTCCTCGCACATCTCGCGCACGATGCAGGTGCTGCGCGAGATCAGCCAGCAGACCGCCGACAACACCAGCGCCACGTCGACGGCCATCGGCCGCCTGGCCGACATGTCGGCGCAGCTGCGCAAGTCGGCCTCGGGCTTCCGCCTCCCGCAGCTCCTGCCGTCGTCCGCCGGGCGCAAGATCAAGCCGGCTCCCGCTCCGGCCCCGGCGCCGGTCGGCGCGGAAAACGCGGAGACGCGGCGGGCCGCGAGCGGCACGGGCTGAGCGATGTCCGGGTTCCCGTCCGTCAACGAGCAGGCACTGCACCTCGTCGCGCGCGAGCTGTCCGCGACGCTGAACGACGTGCGCATCGCGCTCGAGGCCGCCGCCGAGACGCCCGCGGACAAGACCCACATCGCCAAGGCCGCGGAACTCATGCGCGCGGCGCGCGGTGTGCTGCGCGTGGTCGAGGTCTACGGGGCCGCGCTGCTGGCCGAGGAGATGGAGCAGACCTCGCGCTGGCTGGCCGGCAACGAGACGGACGCGCGCCAGTTCGTGGACGGTCTGGATGCCCTGATGCGCGCGAGCGTCCAGCTGCCGACCTACCTCGAACGGGTGCTCGGCGGCGGTCGCGACCTCGCGCTCGTGCTGCTGCCGCTGCTGAACGACCTGCGCGCGGTGCGCGGCGCGCCGCTGCTCTCCGAGGGCACGCTGCTGTCGCTCAACCTGAGCTCCGAGAAGGCGCCGGCCGCGCCGGGCGCGGGCGCGCCGGAGGCCCGTCTGACCGTGATGCAGTGGGCGCGGCGCCTGCGGCCGCGGTTCCAGGCGGGGCTGCTCGGCCTGATCCGCGGCGATGGCGACGACCGCGGCCTGAACGCGCTGATCGAGGTCGCGGACCGCATGGAGTCGGTGGCGACCACGGCCCCGGTCTACCAGCTCTGGTGGGTCACGGGCGCGATGCTCGACGCGCTGCGGGCCCGCGGCCTGGAGGCCAGCGTCACCGTCAAGCGCCTGCTCGGCCACGCGGACCGCGAGTTGAAGCGCCTGTACACGGACGGCGAGCAGGCCTATGCGGCTTCGCCGCCGATCGAGCTGCTCAACAACCTGCTCTTCTACGTCGCGCGCGCCACGGCCAGCGGCCTGCGCATCGACGCGGTCAAGAGTTCCTTCCGGCTCGGCGAGCTGCTGCCGGTCGACGAGTCGGTCGAGCAGGAACGCGAGTCCCTGTCGGCGCCCTCCGTGCGGCTGATGCGGACCGTGGCCGCGGCCATCAAGGAGGACCTCGGGCGCGTCAAGGACGCCCTCGACCTCTACACCCGCAAGGGCGGGCCGCCGGAGGAACTCGCGCCGCAGGTGGACCTGCTCAAGAAGATCGGCGACACGCTCGCGGTGCTCGGCCTCGGTTCCGTGCGCGAGCAGGTGCAGGGTGAACTCGCGCGCCTCGCCGACATCATCGCGCGCCGCGCGCCGGCCGAGCAGGACACGCTGATCGCGATCGCCGCGACGCTGATCGGCGTCGAGGACGGCCTCGACGACGCGCTCGTGCGCCTGATCATGCCGCCGGGCGCGCCGGCGCCCGGCGCGGAGACGGACCCGGATTTCCGCCAGGTCACGGAAACGGTGCTGCGCGAGTGCATCGTGAACCTGGCGCGGATCAAGGAGCTGCTCGGCCAGTCGCTCGACCCGACCGCGGAACCCGCGGGGCTCGACGCGGCGCCCGCGCTCGCGCGCGGCATCACCGCGGGCCTGCTGCTGCTCGGCCGGAACCGCGCCATGGAGGTGATGCGCCGGATCGGCGACCACGTGGCGGCGTTGCTCGGGCCCGGCAGCCTGTCGCGGAACGACGAGTACGTCGACCGCCTGGCCGACGCCATCGTCGGCATCGAGTACTACATGGAGACCCTGCAGGCGGGCCGCGGCGATCCCTGGTACATGCTCGACAACGCCGAGCGCTGCCTCGCGGCACTCGACCTGCTGCGGGGCACGGTCCCCGGGCCGGCGGCCCGCGCGCCGTCCCCGGCCCCGGCGCCGGCCGTGCCGCCGCCCGCCGCC
>CAZVIF010000047.1:0-13932 GCA_964626745.1 uncultured Steroidobacteraceae bacterium | reverse complement strand
CCGCACGTCGAGCTCAAGATCGTCGAGACGGACCCCGGCATGCGCGGCGACACCGTCACCGGCGGCACGAAGCAGGCGAAGCTGGAGACCGGCGCCGTCGTCAAGGTCCCGCTCTTCATCAACCAGGGCGAAGTGATCAAGGTCGACACGAGGAGCGCGGCGTACATCGCCAGGGCGAAGTGACGCGGTTCGCGGAGGGGTTTGCGGAGGGGTCAGTCCCCTTCAGCGAACGGTTTTCCCGGTTGAACTGATGGTACGGCGCTGAAGGGGACAGACCCCTTCAATAATCGTCGATGCCGGCGAGCTGCCAGTCGCAGGCGGCGACGAGCTTCGCGGCCAGCGCCTCGAGCAGCCAGGCGTCGTCGGGCGTGAAGCGGTCGAATCGCGGGCTGTCGAGATCGAGCACGCCGATCAGGCGGTCGCCCGCGACCAGCGGCACGACGATCTCCGAGTTCGAGGCGCTGTCGCAGGCGATGTGGCCGGGGAAGGCGTGCACGTCCGGCACGATCACCGTCGCGCGCCGCGCCGCGGCCGTCCCGCAGACGCCGGCGCCGACCGGAATGCGCACGCAGGCGACCCGGCCCTGGAACGGACCGACGACCAGTTCGCCGCCGCGCAGGAAATAGAAACCCGCCCAGTTGAGGTCGGGCAGCGCCTCGAACACGAGGGCCGCTGCATTGGCCGAGTTCGCCCAGGGATCGCGCTCGCCCGCGAAGGCGCCCGCGGCGAGCTGCAGCAGGTCCGCGGCGGTGCCGGTGTCGCGCTGCATCGGCCGCTCAGGCCCGCGACTCGGGAAACGCCATGGCCGAGCCGAGGTCGCCGAGGCGGTGGCAGGCCATCACGAGCCGGTCGAATCCGAGCGCCACGCCGGCGCAGTCCGGCAGTCCGGCGTCGAGCGCGGCGAGCAGGCGCTCGTCGAGCGGACGCACGCCCTGCCCGCGGCGCTGCCGCGTCGCCTGGTCCTGTTCGAAGCGACGGCGCTGCTCCGACGCATCGCCGAGCTCGCGGAAGCCGTTCGCGAGTTCGAGGCCGTCCACGTACAGCTCGAAGCGTTCGGCCACCTTCGAGCCGTCCGGCAGCTCGCGAAGACGGGCGAGCGCGGCCTGCGAGGCGGGGTAGTCATGCACGAAGACCGGGGCGTCGTGGCCGAGCCGCGGACCGACCACGGCGCCCATCAGCAGGTCGAGCCACTCGTCACGCTCCCAGCCGTCGTACGAGACGGGTTCGATGCCGTGCGACGCGAGCGCGGCGCGGATTTCCGCGACCGACGCGGTCGCGCAGTCGATCCCGCTGCAGTCCCGCATCGCGTCCCGGTAGCTGACGGCGCGGGCCGGCGCGAAGTCCCGCAGTTCGGCACAGGCCACGCGCAGGACACGGTCCACGTCATGCTCCAGTTCAGCGACGCCGAAATCCAGACGGTACCACTCGATCATCGTGAACTCGGGATTGTGCCGGCGGCCGGACTCGCCGTCGCGGAACACGGGACAGACCTGGTAGCAGTCGCCGAACCCCGCGGCGAGCAGCCGCTTCATCGCGTACTCGGGCGAGGTCTGCAGGTATCGTCGCGCGCCGCCCGCGGTGACCGCCGCGATCGACTCGATGGCCGGGTCGCTGGCGGCGGCCGCGGACAGCACCGGCGTCTCGACTTCCAGGACCTCCTGCGCGGCGAAGTACGCGCGGATCCGCGCGAGCATGCCGGCGCGCGCGCGCAGCACCGGGATCGTCGCCGACGGCTGCCAGCCGGTCTGCGTCACCGGCACAGCGCGAGGCGCTCGCCGACGCGCATCGCGCGGCCGGGCGCCAGTCCTTCCAGCAAATGCGGCCCGCGCGCGCCGAACAGCACGACGACCGTCGAGCCCATGTTGAACCAGCCGAGCTCGGCCCCGCGGTCGAGCGCGATGATCGGATCGCGCGTGGGCAGCTCCCGGACCCGGCGGCCCCCGTCGGGACGCAGCCGGCCCGACCAGGCGAGGCTCATGCTGCCGACGAACAGCGCGCCGACCAGCACGAGGGCCATGGGTCCTGCCGCCGTGTCGAACACGCAGGCGACCCGCTCGTTGCGCGTGAACAGGCCGGGCACGCTGGCGGCGGTCGCGGCATTGACGCTGAACAGGTCGCCCGGCACGAATCGCGCGGCCCGCAGGGTCCCTGCGAGCGGCATGTGCACCCGGTGATAGTTGTGCGGCGCGAGATAGATGGTCGCGAACGCGCCGTCGGCGAACTCTGCGGCCAGCGACGCATCGCCGCCCAGGAGCGCCGTCGCCGAGTAGTCGAGGCCCTTGGCCTGCACGAGGGTGTCCCCGCGGATCGGTCCCGCCTGGCTCAGGACGCCGTCGGCGGGGCAGAGCGCCGCGCGCAAGTCCGGATCGAGGGGCCGTGCGCCCGCCTTGAGGCGGCGCGTGAAAAAGTCGTTGAAGCTTGCATAGGCGCCGGGGTCGGACTGGCTCGCCTCGGCAAGATCCACCCGGTAGCGGTTGAGGAACAGACGGATCAGCGCGGCGCGCACGATGCCGATGCGGCTGGCGGCGATCCCGCCGACCAGCCGTGAAAGCAGGTTCTGCGGCAGCAGGTACTGAAGTCCGATGAACAACCGCTCGCCCATGCCGTTCCCGCTCATCCGCCGAATCCGGTCAGCGCGTCGCGACGATGCGCCGGAAGTCGCGCGCGATCGTCCCGGGGTCGTGCGGCGCGCCGAAGAGTCCCGCGAGCCGGCCGTCGGGACCGACCAGGAAGACGGCCGCGGTGTGATCGACGGCGTAGGCGCCGTCGGCGTCCGGGGGGCCGATGATCACGGCGACCCCGAGGCCATCCGTGAGCGCTGCGATCGCGTCGGCGCCGCCGGTCACACCCTCGAAACCGGGGTCGAAATGGGCGACGTAACGTGCCAGCACCTCCGGCGTGTCGCGTCCGGGATCGACGCTCACGAGCGTCACCGCCGGACGGTCGGCAGCCGGCAGGTCCTCGAGCGACCGGCGCGCGGCTGCAAGGGTCGCGAGCGTCGTCGGGCAGACATCCGGGCAGTTCACGAAGCCGAAGAAGAGCAGGGTCCAGCGCCCGTGCAGCCGCGCCGGCGTGAACGGCCGTCGCGCCTGGTCGACCAGCTCGAAATCGGGCAGGTCGCGCGACTCGGAGAAGAGCACCGCCTGCTCGAGGACCGGCGGTGCGACGTCGGCGCGCCAGAAATGCCGCGCAACGGCGGCGCCGGCGACGATCCCGGCGGCGACGACGGCGATGACGAGCAGGCGCGGCACGACCGCGATTATTCCACGGACGCGACCATGCGGGATGGGGAGATAGGCCCTAGACTGCGGCCGATGAAAGGCAGGCCTCGCGGCGCCAGCCGCCCGATTGCAGACGTCGGCGAACTCCTCGAGGTCGCGGCCGATCGCCTGTCGCGTGCGCGCCTGCACTATGGCCACGGCACCGACAACCCGCGCGACGACGCGGCAGCGCTCGTCTTCCATGCGCTCGGCCTGGCGCACGAGTCGGCGCCGGGCAGCTACCGGTTGCCGGTCACGGCGCGGGCCGCCGCGCGGGCGCTGGCGCTGGTCGATCGCCGGATACGCGAGCGCGTGCCTTCGGCTTACCTGACCGGCATCAGCTGGTTCGCGGGCCACCCGATCCGGGTCACGCGGGACGTGCTGGTCCCGCGGTCGCCGATCGCGGAGCTTTGCCTCGCGGGGTTTGCGCCCTGGGTGAGCCCCGGGCGCGTGCGGTGCGTGCTCGACATCGGCACGGGTTCGGGCTGCATCGCCATCGCGGCGGCGCACGCGCTGCCGCGCGCGCGCGTGGACGCCACCGACGTCTCGCCGGCGGCGCTCGCGGTCGCCCGCCGCAACGTCCGGCTGCATGGCCTCGGCGGGCGGGTGCGTGTCCGGCGCGCCGATGTCTATGAAGGTCTCGAAGCGCGGCGCTACGATATCATCGTGAGCAACCCGCCCTACGTGTCGGCGACCGAGATGCACAGGCTGCCGCGCGAACACCGCGCCGAGCCCGCGTCCAGCCTGCGCGCCACTCGCGGCGGGCTTGCCGTCGTCGAACGTATCGTCGCGGGCGCGAAACGGCACCTGCATCCGCGGGGCATCCTGGTCGTCGAGGTCGGAAATGCCGCGCCCCGGGTGCGGCGCCGTTACCGCGACCTGCCCTTGACCTGGCTCGAGTTCGAGCACGGCCACGCCGAGGTCTTCCTCCTGCACGCCGCCGACCTGCCGGACTGAACGTGTCGGGCAATACTTTCGGCCGCGCCTTCTGCGTGACGACCTTCGGCGAGAGCCACGGGCCGGCGATCGGTGCCGTCGTGGATGGCTGCCCGCCGGGACTGGAACTCTCGGAGGCCGACCTCCAGGCGGATCTCGAGCTGCGGCGCACGGGTACCTCGAGGCACACGAGCCAGCGCCAGGAACCGGATCGCGTGCGGATTCTCTCCGGCGTCTTCGAAGGCCGTACGACCGGAGCCGCAATCGGGCTCGTCGTGGACAACGTCGATGCGCGTTCGCGCGACTACGAGAAGATCAAGGACCGTTTCCGTCCCGGACACGCCGACTACGCGTACCAGCAGAAGTACGGGTTCCGCGACTATCGCGGCGGGGGCCGGGCCTCGGCGCGCATCACGGTCGCGACGGTCGCGGCCGGCGCGATCGCGCGCAAGTACCTGCGCGAGCGGCTCGGCCTCACGGTCGCCGGCTGGCTGTCCCAGGCCGGACCGCACCGCCTCGACTGTGTGGATCCCGAGTCGGCGCGCGGCAACCCGTTCTTCTGCGCCGATCCCGAGAAGCTGCCGATCCTCGAGGACTATCTCCGGCAGCTGCGCCGCGACGGCGATTCGGCGGGTGCGCGCGTCTCGGCGCGGGCCAGCCACGTGCCGCCGGGCCTCGGCGAACCGATGTTCGACCGGCTCGATGCCGACATCGCCTACGCCATGATGGGCATCAACGCGGCGAAGGCCGTGGAGATCGGCGACGGCGTCGCGGTGGCGGGCCAGCGCGGGTCGGAACACCGGGACGAACTCACGCCCGCCGGATTCCGCTCCAATCACTCCGGCGGCACGCTCGGGGGCATCAGTTCGGGCCAGGACGTGATCGTGCACGTCTCGTTCAAGCCGACGTCGAGCATCCAGGTGCCCGGCAGCACCATCGACGTGGCAGGGCAGGCAGCCGAGATCGTGACGACCGGCCGGCACGATCCCTGCGTCGGGCTGCGGGCGGTGCCGATCGTCGAGGCAATGCTGCTCCTGGTGCTCATGGACCATGTCCTGCGGCACCGGGCGCAATGTGCCGACGTCGTCTCGCCGACGCCGGTGATCACGCGCTGAACGTCCGCGAATCAATGCATTGCGGGTCGTGCCCCGTAACCCCTCCAGGTCCGGCCATTGCGTGACGCGAGGCAAGATTTTGGTAAATACGGCGTGTAAGCTATAGTCCAAAGGATCAGGGACTTGTGACCGGATTCACACCCATTTCGCAAGCTCGCGGCCATCGTTCGGCTCGCCGCGGCCTTGGGGAGTCACGATGAGCGGTAAATTGCGCGTCCTCATTTCGGCGCTCCTGCTGTCGCCGATGGCGGCCATGGCCCTCGGTCTCGGCGAGATCCGCCTCAATTCGGCGCTCAATGAGCCGCTGTCGGCCGAGATCGACCTGGTCGCGGCGACATCCGAAGAACTCGGCAGTCTCGAAGCCAACCTCGCTTCGGGCGAGGTCTTTGCGCGCTATGGGCTCGACCGCCCGGCCTTCCTGAATTCGCTCGAGTTCACCGTGGGCCGCGGACAGGATGGCCGCAGCGTCCTGCTCGTGCGTTCCCGGGATGCGATCAGCGAGCCGTTCGTCTCCTTCCTGGTCGACGTCAGCTGGCCACGCGGCCGGCTGCTGCGCGAATACACCGTGCTGCTCGATCCGCCGGCGATGCTTTCCGCCGCGGAGAGTCCGGCCCCGGCACCCGTCACCGCGCCGGTGACCTCGGCGGCTGCCGCAGCGTCACGACCGGCCGAGCCGCCTCCGGCGGCGGCACCCGAACAGGCGCCGGCGCCCGTTCGGCAGGCGGCGCCCGCCGCGAGCGGCGGGTCGACCTACGAGGTCGCGCGAGGCGACACCCTGTACGGCATCGCCGGCGGCCTCGCAGGCGGCGACCGGCAGGCGATCCAGCGCACGATGATCGCGCTGTTCCGCGCGAACCCCGAAGCCTTCAACGGCAACATCAACCAGCTGCGCGCGGGCGCGATCCTGCGCGTGCCGACCTCCGAGGAGGTCGACGGCATCAGCGCCAGCGAGGCCGCCGGCGCCGTGCGGGAGCAGAACGCGGCGTGGCGCGCGGCCGGCGGCGGCCAGGAGCCGGGCCGCCTGCAGCTCGTGACGCCGCCCGAAGGCGAGGCCGAAGCCGCTGCCGCGCCGGAGGACAGCGGCCGCGTCGAGTCGCAGATCGGCTCGCTGCAGCAGGACATCGCCGAGCAGAAGCGGCTGCTGGAGCTGCGCAACCAGGAACTTGCCGATCTGCAGCGCAAGCTCGCGGAAGCGCGCGCGCAGGAAGCGGCAGCGGCGCAGCCCCCGCCGCCGGCGCCCGAACCGGCCGCCGTCGAGGAGCCGGAGCCGGAGCCGGAGACGGCCGTGGCGCCCGAGGACGATATGGGCCAGGCAGCGGCGCCGCCGCCCGAGCCGGCGCAGCCGGAGGCCGCCGAGCCGAAGCCCGCAGCAAAGGCCGACGCGGGCCCCTCGTTCCTCGAGCGCCTCGCCGACAACTGGACGATCCTGCTCGGTGCTGCCGCGCTGGTCGTGCTCGGCATGCTCGGCTTCAACTTCATGCGCCGCCGGCGTGAACAGGACGTGGACGGCGCGCTGAAGGGATTGGACCTGCCGGCCACGGCCCCGGTCCCGACCGAGACGATGCGGCTGCGGGCGCTGGCGACGGGCGACAGGACGGCTGAAATGCCCCGGCCGCCGGTGTTCGACGAGCGCGCGGACGACGAGGACGAAGACATCGTCGTCGAGGAGCGGCCGGTCGCGCGCCCGAAGACGGAAGCGCCGCGCCCGAGCGCGGGGCATGAAGAGACGATCAGCGCGGAGGCGGCGCTTGACCTCGACCAGGCGGACCCGCTCGCGGAAGCCGACTTCCACATGGCCTATGGTCTCTACGACCAGGCCGTCGACCTCGTGCGCATGGCGCTGCAGCGGGAACCGGAGCGCAGCGACCTCAAGCTGAAACTCGCCGAGATTCATTTCGTCGCCGGCGACACCAACCAGTTCCTGACGGTGGCGCGCGATCTCAAGCGCTCCCTCGGCTCCGGCGCCGACTGGGACCGTATCGTGATCATGGGCCGCCAGCTGGCCCCGGACGAGCCGATGTTCGCGGGCGCGGTCAGCGAGGCCGGTGTCGATCTGTCGCTCGAAGGCGGCGACAACCTCGTCGACCTCGACCTGCTGTCGACGCCGGAAGGCGACGGGGGACTCGACCTCGACCTCGGCAAGGTGGCCGCCGCTTCTTCCGAAGCCGAGGCGACCGGCGAGAACGAGGCGATCGAGTTCGACCTCGGCGACGGTTCGGTGTCGTTCAGCACGACCCAGGAGATCGGCGGCCGCGAGGGCGGCGGCACGGTCGAGATGCCGACCCTCGAGCTGCCCTCGTCCGAGACGCCGACGGTGGAGACGCCGGCGCTCAAGGCGAGCCAGGCCGCGCGCGACCGCATGCAGCCGGCGACGCCTGATTCGACCGCCGAGATGGCGATCGACGACCTCGGGCTCGACCTCGGCAACCTCGACAACCTGCCGGACATCGACGACGCCACCGCGATTGCGACCGGCATGCACGACGACGTCACGCAGATCGCCCAGCGCAGCCATGAGGCGACGGCGGTCCTGCCTCGCCAGGACGACGACAATACCGCCCTGATGCCCGGCGGCGCCGACGGCGCGACGGCCGTGATGCCGGCGATCGATTTCAACGACATCGACCTGGACGTGGGCGGGCCGGAGGCCCCCGACAGCTCGCCGACGACCCGCGACACGCTGGCGACCGAGCAGATGCCGCAGCTGTCGCAGCTCGAGCCGGTGACGATGAGCGAGGTCGGCACCAAGCTGGACCTCGCGCGCGCCTACATGGACATGGGCGACCCTGACGGCGCCCGCAACATCCTGCAGGAGGTGCTGGCCGAGGGCAGCGCCTCGCAGAAGCAGGAGGCGCGTCGCCTGATCGATTCCCTGCCGGGAGCGTGAACAGCAGGGTCCTGCGCCTCGCCGTCGGCATCGAGTTCGACGGCACGCGATACGCCGGCTGGCAGCACCAGCCGGGCCTTTCGACGGTCCAGGACTGGGTGCAGAAGGCCCTGTCCGCCGTGGCCGACCATCCGGTCACGGTCACGGCCGCAGGCCGCACCGACGCCGGCGTCCATGCCATTGCCCAGGTCGCGCACTTCGACACGCACGCGGAGCGGCCGGTGCGAGGCTGGGTCCTGGGTGCGAACACCCACCTGCCCCCCGACATTGCCGTCAACTGGGCCATGGAGGTCGAGCGCTCGTTCCACGCCCGCCATACCGCCCAGGGCCGCAGCTACCGCTACTGCATCCTCCGGCGAGCCACCCGGCCTGCCATCCTCAGGGACCGCGTGTGCTGGACCCGCGCCGTCCTCGATGCCGAAGCGATGCACGCGGGCGCCCAGGCACTGGTCGGGGAGCACGACTTCACTTCGTTCCGCGCGGTCGAATGCCAGTCCACGACGCCGATGCGCCACGTGGACGCGATCACGGTCGTCGCCGACGGGCCGCTCGTCATCATCGACATCAGCGCCAATGCCTACCTGCACCACATGGTGAGGAACATCGTGGGCACCCTGATGCTGGTCGGTTCGGGGGAAAAGCCGCCGTCCTGGGTCGCGGAAACCCTCGCCGCCCGCGACCGCACGCGCGCGGGGGCCACGGCCCCCGCCGCCGGCCTGTACCTGATGCGCGTGCGCTATCCGAGGTCTCTGCAGGTTCCCGAAACCGTGCCCCAGCGCCCTTGGGCTATGATCGCGGGCCAGGCGGGGGAGTCAGAGGTTCCGTAGGTGACCTGGTTCGAGAAGATCATCCCGTCGCGGATCAAGACGGAGCGGCGCACGCGGTCGGTGCCGGAAGGGCTCTGGATGAAGTGCCCGGCCTGCGATTCCGTGCTGTACCGGCCGGAAGTCGAGCGCAACCTGCAGGTCTGCCCCAAGTGCGCGCACCACATGCGCATCGGCGCGCGCGAGCGGCTGCAGCAGTTCCTGGACCCGGAGAGCCCCGCGGAGATCGGCGCGGGCGTGACGCCGGAGGACCCGCTGCGGTTCCGCGATACGAAGCGCTACCGGGACCGGCTCGCTGCCGCGCAGAAGTCAGTCGGCGAGCGCGACGCGCTCATCGTGATGAGCGGCACGCTCGAAGGCATGCAAATCGTCGCCGCGGCCTTCGAATTCTCGTTCATGGGCGGATCGATGGGCTCCGTGGTCGGCGAGCGCTTCGTGCGGGGCGTCGAGCACGCGATCGAGCACCGCACGCCGCTCGTGTGCTTCTCGGCGAGCGGCGGGGCGCGCATGCAGGAGGGGCTGCTGTCGCTGCTGCAGATGGCCAAGACCAGCGCGGCCCTGGCGGCGCTGGCGAAGGAGCGCCTGCCGTTCATCTCGGTACAGACCGACCCGACGACCGGCGGCGTGTCCGCGAGCCTCGCCATGCTCGGCGACGTGAACATCGCCGAACCGAAGGCCCTGATCGGTTTCGCTGGACCGCGCGTCATCCAGCAGACCGTGCGCGAGACGCTCCCGGAGGGCTTCCAGCGCAGCGAGTTCCTGCTCGACCACGGCGCCATCGACATGATTCTCGACCGCCGCGACCTGCGCGAGCGCATCGCCTCGCTGCTCAGGATCCTGATGCGCCGGCCCTCGGCCTCCGGCTGAACGTGCGTTTCCGCGGACTCGCGGAGTGGCTTGCCTGGCAGCAGGTCGCGCACCCCGTGGAAGTGGATCCCGGGCTCGAGCGCGCGGGCGAAGTCTGGCGCCGCCTCGGCCTGACGCCCGCCGCAACCATTCTCACGGTGGGCGGCACGAACGGGAAGGGTTCCACCTGCGCGTATCTTGACGCGATCCTGCGGGCGTCCGGGTACGAGACCGGCCTGTTCACCTCGCCGCACCTCCTGCGCTACAACGAGCGCATCCGCATCGGCGGCCGCGAGATTGCGGACCGGGCGCTGCTCGAGGCTTTTGCGGAGATCGACGCCGCGCGCGGCGACGTGTCCCTGACCTTCTTCGAATGGAACGCGCTGGCGGCGTTCGTCGCGTTCGCACGGGCGCGCGTCGACGTCGCGGTGCTCGAGGTCGGGATGGGCGGCAGGCTCGACGCCGTCAACCTGATCGACGCCGACGCAGCGGCCGTCGTCTCCGTGGGACTCGACCACCGCGAGTGGCTCGGCCCGACCGTCGAGGCGATCGGTTTCGAGAAGGCGGGCATTTTCCGGGCCGGGCGGCCCGCGATATTCGGCGGCAGGCAGGTGCCGCGCAGCGTCGTCGGCCACGCCGCGAAGATCGGCACCAGGCTGCGGCGCATGGGCACGGACTTCGACTACGTGGAGCGCTCCGACGGCTGGGATTACGTCGGCTTCGGCTCGCGCCGCCGGGAGCTTCCGCTGCCGGCGCTCGCGGGCGCCAGCCAGCTTGGCAATGCGGCCGTTGCGCTCGCCGTGCTCGAGTCCGTCGAGCCCGCGCTGCTGGTGCCGGACGAAGCCGTGCGGAGCGGCCTGGCCAGCGTGCAGCTGCCGGGCCGGTTCCAGGTGATTCCCGGCCAGCCGGAGTGGATCCTCGACGTCGCGCACAACCCGGACGCGGCGGCCTCGCTGGCCGCGAGCCTTGCCACTCGGCCGTCTCCGGGCCAGACCCTGGCCGTCTGCGGCATCCTCGGCGACAAGGACGTCGAGGGGATCGTTGCGGCGCTGGCGACGCGGATTCGCCGCTGGATCGCCGTCGGTCTTCCGGGACCGCGCGCGCTCGAACCCGCCGGGCTCGCGCGTCGGATCCGCGAGGCGGGCGCGCACAGCGTGATCGCCGTCGCCGACGTCGCAGCGGGCCTCGCGCAGGCGCGCGTCGACAGCGCGCCAGGGGACCGTGTCGTCGTCTTCGGCTCGTTCCTGACCGTCGGGCCGGCACTCGCGGAGCTCGCTCCCGGATCCTGAGCGCCGCCCGGCGCGGGCTGCCTATGCCGCGGCGACCCAAGGGCTACAATCGCCGGTCATGGAAGTGCGCGTGCGCGAACGGCTGGTCGGGGCGCTGGTGCTGGTCGCCCTCGTGGTCCTGCTCGTCCCGGCAATCCTGACGGGCCGCGGCAGCGCGCCCGCGGAGCCGCCGGCCCAGCCGACCCGGCGCGTGGAAGTTCCCCTGGTCGATGCGGAAGCCGCGCCGGAAGAGCAGGTCCTCGTGCCGGAACCGGTCGCGGGCGCACCCCGGCCGGCAGCGGCGAAAGAATCCGCGGCGACGCCGGAAGCAGCGCCTCCAGCCTCAAAAGCGCCTCCCGCGCCGGCAGCCGAGACCCCCGCGCGCGCCGGGAATCCTCCGGCGGCGCAGCCCGCGACGCAGTCGCCAGCGTGGGCCGTGCAGCTCGGGGCGTTCTCGAACCGCCAGAAAGCGGAGCAACTGGTCTCGGACCTGCGCAAGCGCCGGTATTCGGCCTTCCTGCTCGAGTACCGCGCGTCAGGGCAGGTGCTTTACCGCGTGCGGGTCGGACCGGAGCAGGACCGCGCGCGAGCGGAGGAGATCGCCGCACGGCTCGCCAAGGACGGATTCCAGCCCGTCGTCGCGCGCCACCCGTGATCGGATAGAATGCCGCTCGTTTCGCGAGGGACCGGATAGCGATGCAGGGCGCCGACCACATCTTCGCCATCATCCTGCTGATCTCGGGCGCCGTCGGCTTCTTCCGCGGCTTCATCCGCGAGTCGATTGCGCTGCTCGCCTGGCTGGTCGGGCTCTGGGTCGCATGGCACTTTGCCTACCTGGTGAACCCCTGGCTCGGCGGCGCGCTGGCGGAGCCGGGCGTGCGCGAATGGACGGGCCGCGGCATCGTCCTGCTCCTCGTCCTGCTCACCGGTTCGCTGGTCGGCAGCATCGTTTCGCACTATGCGCGCCGGGCGGTGGGGCTCGCCGCGATGGACCGGCTGCTCGGGGCGGTTTTCGGCCTGGTGCGGGGCGCGGTCATCATCGGCCTGATCGTGCTCGCCGGCCGCGCGGCGAAGCTCGACGAAGAGCCCTGGTGGGACGCGACGCGGTCGATGCCGGCCGCCGAGGCGCTCGCCAACTGGCTCGAGCGCTACGCAGCGCCCGCCGCGATCGAGCTCTACGAGGAGGCGATGGAACCGCCTGCCGGGACGGGCACCTAGGCCATGTGCGGCCTCGTCGGCATCGTCGGCACCTCGCCCGTCAACCAGCGCATCTATGACGCGCTGACGGTGCTCCAGCACCGGGGCCAGGATGCCGCGGGCATCATGACAATGGACGAGCATGCGCTCTTCGTGCGCAAGGACACCGGCCTCGTGCGCGACGTGTTCCGCGACGAGGACATGCGCCAGCTGGTCGGCAACGCCGGGATCGGCCACGTGCGCTACCCGACCGCCGGCTGCGACGGCGCCGACGAGGCGCAGCCCTTCTACGTCAACGCGCCCTTCGGCATCGGCCTCGGCCACAACGGCAACCTGACCAACGCGGCCGAGCTGTCGCGCACGATGGTCGAGGAGGACCGGCGCCACCTCAACACGCGCTCCGACTCCGAGGTGCTGCTCAACGTCTTTGCCAGCGAGCTGCAGCGCTCGACCGCGGCGCGGCCGGCGCCCGCCGACGTGTTCAGGGCCATTCAGGGCGTGTTCCGCCGCTGCCGCGGCGGCTTCGCGGTCGTGCTGATGATCGTGGGGCACGGCGTCGCGGGCTTCCGCGACCCGCACGGCATCCGGCCGCTGGTGCTCGGCAAGCGCAAGACGGCGCGCGGCATCGAGTGGATGCTCGCTTCCGAGAGCGTGGCCCTCGACATGCTCGGCTTCACGCTCGAGCGCGACGTCGCGCCGGGCGAGGCGATCTACATCGACATGCACGGCCGCATGCACGCCGAGCAGTGCGCGCCGGCGGGCAGGCACACGCCCTGCATCTTCGAGTACGTCTACTTCGCGCGCCCGGACTCGATCATCGACAACATATCGGTGCACAAGGCGCGCATGCGCATGGGGGAGAAGCTCGCCGAGAAGATCCAGCGGCTGACGCCCGACCACGACATCGACGTGGTCATCCCGATCCCGGACACGAGCCGCACCAGCGCCCTGCAGCTCGCGCTCGCGCTCGGCGTCAAGTACCGCGAGGGATTCGTCAAGAACCGCTACATCGGCCGCACCTTCATCATGCCCGGGCAGGAGATGCGGCAGAAGTCGGTGCGCGGAAAGCTGAACGCGATCGACCTCGAGTTCAGGGGTCGCAACGTGCTGCTGGTCGACGATTCCATCGTGCGCGGCACGACCTCCGCGCAGATCATCGAACTCGCCCGCGAAGCCGGCGCGCGCAAGGTCTATTTCGCGTCCGCGGCCCCGCCGGTGCGCTTCCCCAACGTGTACGGGATCGACATGGCGGTCGCCTCGGAGCTGGTGGCCAATGGCCGCAGCGAGGAGGACGTGGCCACGTCGATCGGCGCAGACTGGCTCGTGTACCAGGACCTCGACGACCTCGTGAGCGCCTGCCGCCACGACGACGCGCGGATCACCGCGTTCGACACCTCCTGCTTCTCGGGCGAGTACGTGACGGGGGACGTGACGCGCGAGTTCCTGGCGCGGATCGAGAGCGAGCGCCTGGACGGCGTCCGCGCGCAGCGCCTGCTCGACCTGCCGGGTGGTCGCACCGCACGCGCGGTTTGAGCGGGAACGCCCACTGCATCCAAAAGGGGACGCTCACCTTTTTGGGAAGGGGGCTAGAAATTGAGT
>CAZVIF010000046.1:0-14579 GCA_964626745.1 uncultured Steroidobacteraceae bacterium | reverse complement strand
GGTTCGATCTGCGTGCTCGGCGGCTCGGGGTTCGTGGGCACGCACCTGTGCGCGGCGCTCGCCCGCGACGGCTGGCGCATCACCGTGCCGACCCGCGACCCCGCCCGCGCCCGCCACCTCGGCCCGATCCCCTCGCTGGTGCTCGTCGCCGCCGATATCCACGACCCCGGCCAGCTCGCCGCGCTCTGCGCGGGGCAGCAGGCGGTCGTGAACCTCGTCGGCATCCTCAACGAGCGCGGCCGGGGCGGCGGCGGATTCGACCGGGCGCACGCCGTCCTGCCGCGCAACCTGGTCGAGGCCTGCCGGCGCGGGCGCGTGGACCGGCTGCTGCACGTGAGCGCGCTCAACGCGGACGCCGACGACGGCCCGAGCCTGTACCTGCGCAGCAAGGGCCGCGGCGAGCGCGCGATCCGTGAGGAATCGGGGCCGGACCTGCGCTGGACGATATTCCAGCCCTCCGTGGTCTTCGGTCCCGGCGACGACTTCGTGAACCGCTTCGCGCGGCTGCTGCGCGCGATTCCGCTGGTCCTGCCGCTCGCGCGCCCCGGGGCACGCTTCGCGCCGGTCTGGGTCGGCGACGTGGTCGCCGCACTGCGGCAGGCGCTGACGGACGATTCGACGGCCGGTGAGTGCTACGAGCTCTGCGGGCCGGAGCACATGACGCTGCGGGAAATCGTGTGCCGCGTGCGCGACCGGCTCGGCCTGTCGCGCGCGGTCGTGGGCCTGCCGGACTTCGCGGCACGGCTGCAGGCGGCGATCTGCGACTTCGTGCCCGGCAAGCCGTTCTCGACCGACAACTACCGGTCGCTGCTCGTCGACAGCGTCTGCAAGGTCAACGGCCTCGCGCGGCTCGGCATCCGGCCGCAACCCCTCGACGCGATCCTGCCCTCGTACCTCGCCTGATCGTTCAGCCGCGCGTGCAGACTCCGGCGCGCGCCTGCGGGCTCGCGGCCAGCCGGTTCATCGCGGCGTAGAACGCCGGCAGGTCGCCGCCCCGGCGATCGAGCTCGGCGCGCAACGCCGGCACGCAGCGCTCGTAGGTGGCGACCGCGACGAGGCGCGCGTTGTTGAACTCGCCCGCCGCCGGACGCCCGCCTGCCGCGAGCGCTTCCCGCAGGCGTGCCAGCACCTCAGCCTTCTCTTCGCGCATCTGCAGTGGCTCGATCGGCCTGGCATACAGGCCCGCGAGCTCGCGTCGCGCCAACGCCATGAGCGCGGCCGACTCGCGCTGCCGGTCGCGGCGCGCGAGGTACTCCGCGAGCGCCTCCGGCCGCTCCTCGCGCGCGAGCCAGCGTCGCAGCCCTTCGTGCTCGACCACGCTCGCGAACGCCTCGTTGAAGTCGCTGTCGCCCTGGGCGTAGACCGCCTGGTGCGCGAGCTCGTGGAAGATGAAGGCGACCAGTTCCGTATCGCCGTACGCGAGCATCGTGTTCAGCACCGGATCGCGCAGGTGGCCGAGCGTCGAATAGGCAATCGAGGGACCGATCCACACGTCGTAACCCCGCGCCCGCAGCTTGTCGGCCTCCCGGCCGGCGCGTCCTTCATCGAAATGGCCGCGGTAGCTCACGCAGCCGGCGATGGGGAAGCACCAGCGTTTCGGCTCGACCGAGAATTCAGGCGCGGCGAACAGGTTCCACGTCGCGTACCGGCGCCCCAGGTCGGCGAAGGTGCGGTAGCTGCCGTTGTCCGGCAGCCCGAGCTCGGCGATGGCGAAGTCGCGCGCGCGCGCGGCCAGTTCGAGCTGCTGCCGCAACCTGGGCGTCGTGTCGGGATGCGCGATCACTTCGGCGATCGGCTGGCGCTTGCCGTTCATCTCGAGCTGGCCTGCCGCGAGGTGCGCGTAGTAGCAGCCCGGCAGCGCGCAGCAGGCCAAGGCCGCGGCGAGCAGCCGGACCGGGCGCGGCGGCGGATCGCGTAACATGATGCGATGAAAGTCTATCTGGTCGGCGGCGCCGTTCGCGACGAGCTGCTCGGCCGGCCGGTCGCCGAGCGCGACTGGGTGGTCGTCGGCGCGACGCCGCAGCAGATGCTGGACGCCGGCTACCGGCAGGTCGGGCGCGACTTTCCCGTCTTCCTGCATCCCGAAACCGCCGAGGAGTACGCGCTCGCGCGCACCGAGCGCAAGACCGGCCCCGGTTACCGCGGTTTCGAGCTGTCGTTCTCGCCGGAAGTGACGCTGGAAGAAGACCTGCGGCGCCGGGACCTGACGATCAACGCGATGGCGCGTGACGCGGACGGCACGCTGATCGACCCGTACGGCGGGCACGCCGACCTCGAGGCACGCAGGCTCCGCCACGTCTCGGAGGCGTTCGCCGAGGACCCGGTGCGGATCCTGCGCGTGGCGCGCTTCCTCGCGCGCTACGAGCCGCTCGGTTTCTCCATCGCGCCCGAGACGATGGCGCGCATGCGCGCGATGGTCGCCGCCGGGGAAGCGGACGCGCTGGTGCCGGAGCGCACCTGGCAGGAGACGGCCAAGGCCCTGGCGGAACCCGCGCCGCAGGCGTGGCTGCGGGCGCTTCGGGAGTGCGGCGCGCTGTCGCGGATCCTTCCCGAACTCGACGCGCTCTACGGCGTGCCGCAGCCGGAAAAGTGGCACCCGGAGATCGACACGGGCCTGCACATGGAGCTGGTGCTGCAGGCCGCCGCGGCCCTGACGCCGGAGCCGCGGATCCGCTTCGCCGCGCTGATGCACGACCTCGGCAAGGGGCGCACGCCGCGCTCGCAGTGGCCGCGGCACATCGGCCACGAGGAATCCGGGGCGAGGCTCGTCGAAGCAGCCTGCGAACGGCTGCGCGTGCCGACCGACCACCGCGAGCTCGCCGTGCTCGCGGCGCGCTGGCACGGGCTCGTGCATCGCGGGCTCGAGCTGCGGCCGCGCACGATCCTGGAGCTGCTCGAATCCTGCGATGCCTTCCGGCGGCCGGCGCGGTTTCACGAACTGCTGATCGCCTGCGAAGCGGACCACCGCGGTCGCGGCGGCCTCGCGCGCGAGCCTTACCCGCAGGCGGACCGGCTGCGCGCGGCACAGGCGGCGGCGGCGGCCGTCGTCCTCGGCGACGCCGACCGCGAGGGGCTGAGCGGCGAGCAAATCGGCGAGCTGCTGCGGCGACGGCGGCTGGCGGCGCTCAGCAATAAAGGGGACGCTCCCCTTGGCAATAAAGGGGACGCTCCCCTTTAACGGCGGGACTGTCCCAAAGGGTATGTTCGCAGACGTTAAAGGGGAGCGTCCCCTTTATTGCCCTTTATTGCTCAGGCGAACATCCAGAACAGCAGCGCCGCGAGCGCGAAGCGGTACAGGGCGAAGGGCGCGAGCCCGATGCGGTTGATGACGCGCAGCAGCCAGGCGATGCACAGGTAGCCCGTGACGGCGGCGACCAGGACGCCGAGCCCGGTCACGCCCCAGTCCACCGAGCGATCCTCCGACGTCACCAGCCTCAGGAACTCGTACCCGCCCGCCATGCCGATTCCCGGCACGGCAAGCAGGAACGAGAACCGCGCCGCCGCCTCGCGCGTCATGCCGAGCGCTCGCCCCATCGTCATCGTCACGCCGGAGCGG
Source organism: uncultured Steroidobacteraceae bacterium (assembly GCA_964626745.1). Lineage (GTDB taxonomy): Bacteria > Pseudomonadota > Gammaproteobacteria > Steroidobacterales > Steroidobacteraceae > SCUD01. The sequence continues at coordinate 11,023 of CAZVIF010000046.1, read as the reverse complement.
GAAGTCCCCGGCATCAGCGCCAGCGCCTGCGCGCAGCCGATCAGCACCGCGTCGCGCCAGCCGACCGAGTACTCGTCGCGCGCCTTGCGGCCGAACCGGTCGGCCAGCCACATCAGGGCGCCGAAGAGCGCGAGCAGGGTCGCGACGGCAAGCGGGTTGCGCAGTTTCTCTTCGATCAGCCCGCCGAAGGCCAGGCCGACGACCCCGACCGGTATCGTGCCGATCAGCACGCACCAGGCGAGCCGCGCATCGGGCGTGAGGTCGCCGCCCGCGAAGGAGCCGAACCAGGCACGCGCCATGGCGGCGAGTTCGCGCCGGAAATACGCGACGACCGCGAACAGCGTGCCGACGTGAACGGCGACGTCGAAGGCGAGTCCCTGGTCGGGCCAGCCGAGCAGGTGCGGCACCAGCACGAGGTGTCCGGAGCTCGAGATCGGCAGGAACTCGGACAGTCCCTGGATGATCGCGAGGACGATGGCGTGTACGGCATCCAAGATGGGCGCCAGTCTACAGGCTCGCCGACAGGTCCCTGAATCCGAAACCGCGGAATGGTCCGCGGATTCCGCGCGCGAGCGCCATCACCTTGAAGCGCTCGCCCATCTCTCCGGGCAGCAACAGCGTCGCGGCGACCTGGCCGTGCGCGGCGCGGACGGTTTCGGGAGCGCCGTCGACGAGGCGCGCGAGTTCCTGCTCGATGCCGTTCTCCAGCAGGAAATGCGCCTGGGTCGCGAAGCCCGCGGGTTCGAGGCCCGCCGCGCGCGCGTCGTCCGCGAGCGCGGAGAAATCGACCCAGGCCGTCAGGTCCCGCGTGCCGGCTTCGGCCAGCACGTCGTCGACCCGCCGATGGCGCCTGAAGGCGCACAGCGTGCCGCCGTCACGGGACGGGTGATAGAGCTGCGCGCGCGGCAGGCCGTAGTCGACGACGAGGAGCGTGCCGCGCTGCAGCGCGGCCGTGGCCCGAGCGATCCACTCGCGCTGGCCGAGCCGGACCTCGGAGACGTAGCCGGCGGGCAGGCGCGACGGCAGGGACCGCTGCAGGGATTCGACCGCATGCGCCAGCGCCGTGTCCGCGGGCCTGGCCTGCCAGGCGAATCCCCCGGCTGCCGCGACGACGCCGATCGCGTCGGCGCCCGCCGCGGTCACGCCGAAGCGATCGACGGGCAGCGCGTCCAGTACCTCGTTCGCGATCGCGACGCCGGACCAGGCCTCGGGCGGCGGCGACTCCAGCCACTCGAAGGCCGTCGCCCCCGGCGGCGTGCGTTCGAGCAGGCGGCGCTGGCGTTCCCGCAGGACCGGGCTCGGCTCGACGATGCGATAGCGACGCGGCGCGCGGCCGATGCGCGCAAGCACGGCGACCATTTCCGCGGCGAGGCGGCCGCTGCCGGCGCCGAACTCGAGGATGTCGTCGGCCGGGTGCTGCAGCAGTCCGTCGACCGCGTGGGCGAGGCAGGACGCAAACAGCGGCGAAAGCTCCGGCGCCGTGACGAAGTCCCCTGCCGCCCCGAAGATCGCGCCTCCCGACACGTAGTAGCCGAGCTCCGGCTCGTACAAGGCCGCCTGCATGAAGGCCGAAAACGGTAGCCAGCCGCCGTTCGCCCCGATGCGGCTGCGGATGCACGCCTGCAGTTCCAGGGACCGCCGCGCCTCCTGCGGATCGAGCGGCTCCATCCCGCCCGGCGTCAGCACCAGAGCCACCGCAACCCGTGATATGGTCGCGCCCCGTCTCCCAGCGCGCCGCCACACGCATGCCTGTGCAAGCACCGCCGCTCGCCGACAAGGTCGTCCTCGTCACCGGCGCCGCCCGACGGGTCGGCGCGGTCATCGCGACGGCCTTCCACGCCAGCGGCGCGCGGGTCGCCGTCCACTACCGCAACTCGCGCGCGGAGGCCGAAGCGCTGGTCGAGCGCTTCGAGGCCCTGCGTCCCGGATCGGGACGCGCCTTCGCGGCGGACCTCGGCGACGTCGCCGCCTGCGCGGAACTGCCGGCCGCCGTCGTGCGCGCCTTCGGCCGGCTCGACGTGCTCGTGAACAACGCCTCGACCTTCTACCCGACGCCCGTCGGCGACATCACGGCGGACCAGTTCGACGACCTGGTCGGCTCCAACCTGAAAGCGCCGCTGTTCCTGACGCAGGCCGCCGCGCCGGAACTGGCGAAGCGCGAAGGGCTGGTGCTCAACATCACGGACATCCACGGCCTGCGCCCGCTCGGCCGTCACGCGGTCTACAGCGCGGCCAAGGCCGGGCTCGTGATGCTGACGCGCTCGCTCGCGCGCGAGCTCGGTCCCGCGATCCGCGTCAATTCCGTCGCGCCCGGGCCGGTGCTCTGGCCGGAGCAGGCCGTCGACGAGGAACTTCGCGCGCGCATCGTCGCGCGCACGGCGCTCAAGCGCGCCGGCACGCCGGAGGACGTCGCGAAAGCCGCACTGTACTTCGCGACGGACGCGCCGTTCGTCACCGGGCAGGTGCTGGCCGTGGACGGCGGCCGGCTCGCCGGCGGCGAGGATCGTTAGTGTCGTGTTCCGCCGATATCCTGCCAGCCTGAGCCTGCCCGCGGCCGCGCGCCGAGGCGCGCGAGCGAGGGCATGGTGATTCCATGGCGAGCGAGCGCAACGCCGGCGCGCGGCCGCCGGCAGGCTCCCGCGGGCCGCACGGTACGGCCGCCGCTCGGCGTTGCCGTCGCTGCGCGTGTTCCCGACACGCGTGCGCGCCGGCGCCTTGATCGGCGGCCGTGCCGTGCGGCAGGCTGGCAGGATATCGGCGGAACACGACACTAGCCGGCTCATCCGCCGGCGTCGTCGAGCGTGACCGGAGTCAGCGGGTGTGCGTCCTGGTCGAAGCGCTCCCACAGCACGTCGATGCGTTCTTTCGCGACGGGATGCACGAGCGCGGGCGCGAGCTCCGCGAGCGGACCCAGCACCCAGGCGCGGGTCAGGAGATCCGGATGCGGCAGCGTCTTGCCGGCAACGCGGCCGACGGCGTCGCCGTGCAGCAGCAGGTCGAGGTCGAGCGTGCGCGGCCCCCATTTGGGCGCGCCCGGCTCGCGCCCGCAGATGCGTTCCACGGCCTTGAGGCGTTCGAGCAAGGCCTCGGTGGACAGGTCCGCCGGGAACCTGACGACCAGGTTGACGAAGTCGTCTCCCTGGAAGCCGACGGCCGGGTTCGTGAAGGCGCGCGAGGCAGCGAGGCCCGGGAAATCGCGCGCCAGGAGACGCAGGGCTTCGCGCAAGCTCTCCTGCGGCCGCACGTTGCTCCCGGCTGCCACGTAGGCGTCAGCCACGGCGGCGTTCAGCTTCCACGGGCGCGCTCGACCACGACGCCGACGTCGCGGGAGTGGCGGATCGCGCCGGGCTTGTGCACGGTGACGCGCACCCGCGCGACCCCGAACTCCTCGAGCACGATGCGCGCGATCTCGCCAGCGAGCGCCTCGACCAGCCGGTAGCTGCTCGCCTCGACGAACGCGAGCACGCGCTTGGCGACGGACTTGTAGTTGAGCGTGTCCTCGATCGCGTCGCTGGCCGCCGCCGCGCGCAGGTCCGTCCACATCTCCAGGTCGATCTCGATGCGCTGGCGGACGTTGCGCTCCCAGTCGTAGATGCCGATGACGGCTTCGGTGGTGAGTGCCGTGATAAAAATTCGATCCATCGTTTCTCCGAGGAAATGAAGGGGACGCGCACCTTCATATTCGCGAGCAGTCTAGCGAGTCGCTGCAAGCATGAAGGCGAATATGAAGGTGCGCGTCCCCTTCATTTCGCTCCCGGCGGCCGCAGTTCGTCGAGCGGCCAGCGGGCGCGGACGCGGACCGGCAGGTCCTCGCGCTCACCGGCCGCCAGCCGATGGTGACCGGCGAGCGCGACCATGGCGGCATTGTCCGTGCAGAACTCCGGACGCGGGAAGTGCACGCGGCCGCCGGCGGCTTCGACTGCCCGCGTGAGCGCCGCGCGCAGGCGCCGGTTCGCGCCGACGCCGCCGGCCACGATGAGCGCGTCGAGCCCGGTCTGGCGCAGGGCACGCAGGGACTTGGCGACGAGCGTGTCGACGATCGCCTCCTCGAACCCGCGCGCGACGTCGGCGCGCGCCGCGTCATCGAGCGTGCGGCCACGCACCGCGACGACGACGGCGGTCTTGAGCCCGCTGAAACTGAAGTCGAGGCCGGGCCGGTCGAGCATGGGACGGGGGAACTCGACGGCCCCCGCGCGGCCCCGCTCGGTGAGCGCCGCGAGTGCCGGCCCGCCGGGGTACTCGAGGCCCAGCAGCTTGGCCGTCTTGTCGAAAGCCTCGCCCGCGGCGTCATCCAGCGTCTCCCCGAGCACCCGGTAACGGCCGATGCCCGCCACTTCGACCAGCATCGTGTGGCCGCCGGAGACCTGCAGCGCCACGAACGGGAAGTCCGGCGCGCCCGCTTCCAGTCCCGGCGCCAGCAGGTGCGCCTCCAGGTGATGGACGCCGACGACCGGGACCCCCCAGGCGTAGCCCAGCGCACGCCCGAGGCAGCCGCCGACCAGCAGGGCGCCGATCAGCCCGGGACCCGCGGTATAGGCAATCCCGTCAATGGTTTGCGGCGATGCGCCGGCTTCGGACAGCGTGCTTTCGACCATCGGCAGCAGGCGTGCGATGTGGTCGCGCGAGGCGAGTTCGGGCACCACGCCGCCGTGCGGCCGGTGCAGTTCCACCTGGCTGTAGACGCGGTTCGCAAGCAGACCCCGGCCGCCTTCGTACAGGGCAACTGCCGTCTCGTCGCAGGAGGTTTCGATGCCGAGGACCCGCATGGGGCTAGTATGAGGCCAGGTCTTTGATTTTCCGGGGACGGGTCACTACAATTCCCGCCCTTTCCCCGGCCGTGCCGGGGCCGTACCGGGAAGCGTCGAGGTCAGTAATGCCGAGCGTCCGTATCCGCGAGAACGAGTATTTCGACGCGGCCCTGCGTCGTTTCAAGCGCGCCTGCGAGAAGGCCGGCGTGCTGACCGAACTGCGCCGCCGGGAATTCTACGAGAAGCCCACCCAGGAACGGAAACGCAAGAAGGCGGCCGCGATCAAGCGGCACCTCAAGCGCGCCACCCGCGACGGCGGCCGCAGCGCGACACGCTGAGCCCCGGATGAGCCTGAAGGCGCGCATCACCGAAGACATGAAGGCGGCGATGCGGTCAGGGGAGAAGGACCGTCTCTCCTGCATCCGCATGCTCCAGGCCGGCATCAAGCAGCGCGAGGTCGACGAGCGCATCGAGCTCGACGACGCCCAGGTGCTCGCGGTCATCGAGAAGATGATCAAGCAGCGCCGGGAATCCGTCGCGCAGTTCCAGGCCGGCAACCGCGCGGACCTGGTGGCGAAGGAATCCGCCGAGATCGCCCTCCTCACCGGCTACCTGCCCGCCCAGCTCGGCGATGCCGAACTTGCGACCCTGGTCCGGGAAGCGGTGGCCTCGACCGGCGCATCCTCCATGAAGGACATGGGCAAGGTCATGGCCGCACTGAAACCGAAAGTCCAGGGCCGCGCCGACATGGGCGCGCTTTCCGCCCGCATCAAGTCGGCGCTCGGGGGCTGAGCCCGTGCCGAGCCGCGTACCGGAAGGCGGAACCCGCGGGCACATCGTCCCGATCGGCGGCGCCGAGAACAAGGAAAACGACCCGAAGATCCTCGCGCGCTTCGTGCAGGTCTCCGGCGGGCGGGATGCCGACATCGTCGTGATCCCCACGGCGAGCCGGGCGCACGAGACCGGCGGCCGCTACGAGAAGCTGTTCCGCGACCTCGGCGCGCGCCGCGTGGACGTCATGGATTTCGACACGCGCCGCGACTGCCAGGAGCAGGGCCGGCTCGACCGCCTGCGCGACGCGACGGGCATCTTCTTCACCGGCGGCAACCAGCTCCGGCTCACCACCCTGCTCGGCGGCACGCCGGTCGCGAAGCTGATCCGCGCGCAGAACGCGGGCGGCGTGACGGTGGGCGGCACCAGCGCCGGCGCCTCGATCCTCTCCGAGCACATGATCGCCTACGGCGACGACGGCGCGACGGCGATCGCCGGCAGCGTGCGCCTGGCGCCGGGGCTCGGCCTCACCAACCGCTTCATCATCGACCAGCACTTCCGCGAGCGCGACCGCCTCGGACGGCTCATCACCGCGCTCGCCTACAACCCGTTCGCGGTCGGCCTCGGCCTCGACGAGGACACCGCCGCCTTCATCGGCCCGGACGAGACGCTCGAGGTCGAGGGCACCGGCGGCGTGACGGTTGCCGATGCCTCGAAGGTCAGCTTCTCCTCCGTGGACAACGCCACCGAAGGCCAACCGATCTGCATCCTCGGCCTCGTCGTGCACGTGCTGACCGCCGGCGCGACCTTCAACCTGCACACCCGCCTCGCCTCGTCCGCCGCGCTGGTCCAGCCGCGCGCGTGAGCTGAAGGGGACGCACCCCTTCACGGCACCCATCAGGCCCTGACCCCGGGGTGGGCCGCCCCGCCCGGCCCGCGGGCTGCGCGCCCGCCGGGGGCTGTGCCATCATGGCCAGCCCTACCCTCCTGCAGGCGACGGCCGGTCCGCATGCGCATCCTCGACCGTTCCATTTACGTCGGTCCCTCGCACTACGCCCGCTTCCCGGTCATCCGGCTGGAGCTCGACCTCGGCGAGCTGGAAGCCTGGCCCACCGGCAAGCTCGGCAAGGGCTTCGTCGACCGCCTCGTCGAGGCCCTGCCCGGACTTGCCGACCATGGCTGCTCCTACCGCGAGCCCGGCGGCTTCATCCGTCGCATGAACGAGGACCAGGGCACCTGGCTCGGCCACGTGCTCGAGCACGTCGCGCTCGAGCTGCAGAACGTCGCCGGCGAGGACGTGACCTTCGGCAAGACGCGCAGCCTCGACAAGCCCGGGCTCTACTCCGTCGTCTATGAATACGCGGAGCGGGAGGAAGGCGTCGCGGCGGGCGAGCTCGCGCTGCGCCTGCTGTGCTCGCTGCTGCCCGAGAAGATTCGCCCGAAGGGCTCCGTGCCCGAGGGCTGGGACTGGCCGACCGCGCGCGACGAGTACATCCGCTTCGCGCAGCGGCGCGCGCTCGGGCCCTCGACTGCCTCGCTGGTGCACGCGGCCGAGAAGCGCGGCATCCCGTGGCTCAGGCTCAACGACCAGTCGCTGATCCAGCTCGGCCACGGCAAGTACCAGCAGCGCATCCAGGCGACGGTGACCGGCCGCACGCCGCACATCTCCGTCGAACTCGCGAGCGACAAGGAGGAGACCAACCGCATCCTCGCCGCGCTCGGCCTGCCGGTGCCGCGGCAGGAACTGGTGCAGAGCGAGCGCGAGGCCGTGCGCGCCGCGAACCGGCTCGGCTTCCCGGTCGTGACCAAGCCCTACAACGGCAACCACGGCCGCGGCATCTCGATCCGGCTGACGAGCGACGCCGAGGTCGCGACCGGCTTCCAGCGCGCGAAGGAGCATTCGCGCTCGGTCATCGTCGAGACCTACCTCGAGGGCGACGACCATCGGCTGCTGGTCGTCAACGGCGAGCTGATCGCCGCCACGCGCCGCACGCCGGGCCACGTGGTCGGCGACGGCAAGCACACCGTCGCCCAGCTGGTCGAGATCGTGAACCAGGACCCGCGCCGCGGCGTCGGCCACGAGAAGGTGCTGACGCGCCTCGAGATCGACGCCCAGGCCGAGATGATGCTGAAGCGCCAGGAGCTCACGGCCGATTCCGTGCCGGAAGCGGGCCGCAAGGTGTACCTCCGCTCGACCGCGAACCTCTCCACCGGCGGCACGGCGACCGACGTGACGGACGTCATCCATCCCGACAACCGCGACATGGCGGTGCGCGCGGTGAAGGCGATCGGCCTCGACGTCGGCGGCGTCGACTTCCTGTCGAAAGACATCACGCTCTCCTACAAGGAGATCGGCGGCGGCATCTGCGAGCTGAACGCGGCGCCGGGCTTCCGCATGCACGTCGCGCCCTCCGAGGGCACGCCGCGCGACGCCGCCGGGCCGGTGATCGACATGCTGTTCCCGCCGGGGGCGCCCTCGCGCGTGCCGATCGCGGCGATCACCGGCACCAACGGCAAGACGACCACGGCGCGCATGCTCGCGCACATCCTCAAGATGTCCGGCTACACGCCGGGCCTCACGACCACCGACGGCGTCTACATCGACGGCCAGCGCACGGTCTCGGGCGACATGACGGGCCCCGTTTCCGCGCGCATGGTGCTCTCCGACCCGCACATCGACGCGGCGGTGCTCGAGACCGCGCGCGGCGGGCTGCTGCGCGCCGGCATGGGCGTCCCCGAGGTGGACGTCGGCGCCGTGCTCAACGTGCAGGCGGACCACCTCGGCATGAAGGGCGTCGAGACGCTCGAGCAGCTCGCCGAGGTGAAGCGCGTGGTCGTGGAGGTCGCGAAGCACTGCGCCGTCCTGAATGCGGACGACCCGCTGGTGCTCAAGATGTCGGCGCACACCGACGCCGAGAACATCTGCTACGTGACGATGAACCCGCAGCACGCGCTGGTGCGCGAGCACATCCGCGCGGGCGGCCGGGCCTGCGCGCTCGAGGCGGGCATCAACGGCCAGATGATCACGCTCTACGACCGCGGCAGCCACATCCCGCTGCTCTGGACGCACCTGATCCCGGCGACCCTCGAAGGCCGCGCGACGCACAACGTGCAGAACGCGATGTTCGCGGCCTCGATCGCCTTCTCGCTGGGGATCAAGCTCGACGCGATCCGCCAGGGCCTGCGCACCTTCGACACGACTTTTTTCCAGGCGCCGGGCCGCATGAACGTGTTCAACGAGCACCCGTTCAAGGTGCTGTTCGACTACGGCCACAACGCGCACGCGGTCGGCATGCTCGCCGACCTCGCCGGACGGCTGGACGTCGCCGGCCGGCGCATCGTCGTGCTCGCGGGACCGGGCGACCGGCGCGACGAGGACCTGCGCGCGATCGCGCGCGCGGTCGCCGGACGCTTCGACCACTACATCTGCCGGCGCGACGACAACCTGCGCGACCGCGGCCCCGAGGAAGTACCCCGCATCATGGCCGCGGAACTGCTCGCAGCCGGGGTGCCGCAGGCGGCGATCTCGGTGATCCCGGACGAGCAGGCGGCGATCGACGCGGCGCTGCGCATGGGCCAGCCGGGCGACCTCTTGCTCGTGTTCGCGGATGCGCTGGTGCGCTCGTGGAAGCAGATCATCTATTTCCGGCCGGAGGGCGCCTCCGCCGAGGCCGTGGCGCACGCTCCCGTGCCGGCGCCGGCCCCGGTCGTCGAGGCGCCCGCCGAGGCCGCGGCGCCGCTGTCGCTCGAAGGATTGATCCGCGACGAACGCGGCATCCGCTTCGCGCCGGAGGCGTCCGACTGACCGGGGAAGATGCAGCGCCTTGGGACGAGTCGCGCCGCCTGACCGGCCACAACCGGTTCTTCGACGGCCCCGGCGCCGTGCTCGAGACCGGCGTGCGGGATCCCGCGACGCTCGCCGGCTGGGCGGAGCGCGTGCACCTCGCACGCCGGGAGCTGCGCTGGCCCGACGCGCCGCTCGCGGCGCTCCCTCACGCGAGCGGCGCCTCGCTCGCGCTGGCGGCGCCCGTGGACCAGCTGTTCACCGCCACCGAGGTCAACGAATGGGCGCTGGCCGCCTCGATCGCCGAGCGCGAGCCGGCGCGAGCCGGCGCCCTGATCGCCGCCCTCGCCGCCGAACAGCCCGAAGAGCCTGAACCGCCCGTGCTGGAGGCGACGGGCGCGCTGCTGCGCCTGCGCCGCCGGGCCGCGCGCGAGGCCGCGCCGCGCCTGCGCGCGCTGCTCGCAGCGGCCGACGGCCGCGGACTGCCCTGGCTCGCGGACGACGAGGCCCTGACGCTCGGCGCCGGCGCCGGGGCGCGCAGCTGGCTGGCGGCCGAGCTGCCCGATCCCGCATCGGTCGACTGGGCGGCGCTGTCCGGCGTCCCGACGGCGCTGGTGACGGGCACGAACGGCAAGACGACCGTGGTGCGCCTGCTGGCCGCCTGCGCCGCCGCGCAGGGACGCGTGGTCGGCTATTGCTGCACCGACGGCGTATTCGTCTCCGGCGAGGCACTCGGCACCGGCGACTACTCCGGGCCGGCCGGAGCGCGACGCGTCCTGCGCGACGCACGCGTGGAAACGGCCGTGCTAGAGACCGCGCGCGGCGGCATCCTGCGCCGCGGGCTCGCCGTCGCCCGGGCCGACGTCGCCGTGATCACCAGCATCTCCGCGGACCACTTCGGCGAATACGGCGTGCACGACCTCGAGGCGCTGGCCCAGGTGAAGCTCGCGGTCGCGCGTGCGCTGGACGCGCGGGGGCTGCTGGTGGTGAACGCGGACGACCCGCTGCTCGCGCGCCTGGCGCCGGCGGCCGCCAAGCCGCTCGGCTGGTTCGCGCGAGACTACGAACACCCCTTGCTCGCCTTCCACCGCCGCGGCGGCGGCGCGACCGCCGCGCCGTTCGGCGGCCGGCTCACGCTCGCCTGGCGCGGCCGGGAGCACGACCTCGGCGAGATCGCCGGGATGCCGCTGGCGGCCGGCGGCCATTCGCACTTCAACGTCGCCAACCTCGCGACCGCGGCGCTCGGCGCCGCCGGCCTCGGCATCGACCCGGCGGTGATCGCCGGCGTGTTCGCACGCTTCGGCTCGGACCCCGCGGACAACGCCGGGCGTCTCATGCGCTACGAGCTCGGCGGGCTCGAGCTGATCGTCGACTTCGCCCACAATCCCGCGGCGCTGGCCGGACTCGCGGATTTCGCCCAGCACCTGCGCGGCGACGGGCGCCTCGCGCTGCTGCTCGGCCAGGCGGGCAATCGCGAGGACGCGGACATCGACCGGCTGGCCGCCGTCGCGGCGAAGGCGCGGCCCGACTACGTCGTGGTCAAGGAACTCTCGAGCTACCTGCGCGGGCGCACCGGCGGCGAGATCCCGGCGCTCCTGCGCGCCGCACTGGCGAGCGCCGGCCTCGCAGGCGAGCGGGTCGCGGATGCGGCCGACGAGGACCAGGCCGTGCGCATGGCGCTCGCCTGGGCGCGGCCCGGCGACGTGCTGGTGCTGCCGCT
>CAZVIF010000045.1:0-14598 GCA_964626745.1 uncultured Steroidobacteraceae bacterium | reverse complement strand
CCACCAGTATCCGGACGCGTCCGGCGCGCCGTTCTTCACGCGCCAGGCAATGGTCGCCTCGTGCACGGTGCCGACGCTGTGCGTGTTCGTGAGCATCACCGGGCCCTCGAGCAGGCCGCCGTCCTCGATCCAGGCGCGGCCGGTCATCTCCCCCGCGCCGTTCAGCGCGAAGCTGCCGCCGAACACGGGCGTGGTGATCGTCGCGCGCCCGCGCGGCAGGACCGCGGTCACGCCGGTGCGCACCTTGTGGCCGTCCGGCAGGTCCTCGATCAGCGTCGTGTGGCCGACCTCGACGCCGGCGACGTCGGTGATCGCGTTCAGGGGGCCGGGCGTGCCTTCGAAGTGCACGCCGAGGTCACGGGCCCGCGGGCCGGATTCGGCGGCGGAGAGCGAAAATGCGGCCAAAAATGCCAGGATGCTGACGGGCGCACGGATTCCGGTGGACAAGAGGCGCAACCTCGCCGGAACATGCGCCGGCATCGGCCAGTGGGGCCGCCATGCTAGCAGCAATTATGATGGCGGCCACGGCACGCAGCCGCAGGGAGTGACATGAAACCCGTTCGCACAGCCATCCTCGCGCTCGTCGCCTGCGTCGCCGCGGCGCTCGCGCATGCCGACACGGTCATCGTCCGGGCCGGGAAGATGCTCGACGTCGAGAGCGGCCAGTACCTGGCCGACCGCGCGATCCGCATCGAGGACGGACGGGTCGTATCCGTGACACCGTGGGCCGCCAGCTCGCGCAGCGGCGACCGGTTCATAGACTGGTCCGCCCACACCGTGCTGCCCGGCCTCATCGACCTGCACACGCATCTCGTCGGCGACATCAGCTCCGCGGACGTCAATGCGCCGCTGTCGAGTTCCGCGGCGCGCGACGCGCTGATGGGCGTCGAGCACGCGCGCGCGACGCTGAATGCCGGCTTCACCGCCGTACGCGACATCGGCACCTACCGCGCGTTCGTCGACGTCGCGCTCAGGAACGCCATCAACGCGCGTCAGGTCGAGGGCCCCTGCATGTTCGTTGCCGGCGCGTACGTCACGGTGCCCGGCGGCGGCGGGGAAGTGACCGGCCTGCCGGACGCCCTGAAGGCGCCGGCGGAGATGCGCCGGGGCGTGGCCGAGAACGCCGAGCAGGTCCGCCAGCGCGTGCGCGAGCTGATTGCGGGCGGCGCGGACTTCATCAAGATCATGGCGACCGGCGCGGTGCTGACGGCCGGCACGACGCCGGCGATGCCGGAGTTCACGGAGGCCGAGATCCGTGCCGCCGTGGAGGAGGCCGCGCGCCACGGCACGTTCGTCGCCGCGCACGCCCACGGCGCCGAGGGCATCAAGAACGCCGTCCGGGCCGGCGTGCGCACCATCGAGCACGGCTCTTACCTCGACGACGAGGGCATCGCGCTGATGGTGAAGCACGGCACCTGGCTGGTCGCGGACGTCTACAACGGCGACTACATCAGGGAAGTCGGCACCCGCGACGGCTGGCCGGAGGAAGTCATGCGCAAGAACGACGAGACCACCGACCTGCAGCGCGAGAACTTCGCCAGGGCGGTGAAGGCCGGGGTGCGCATCGGCTACGGCACGGACGCCGGCGTCTACCCGCACGGCGGCAACGCACGGCAGTTCGCCTACATGGTCCGCTACGGCATGACGCCGCTGGAGGCGATCCGCGCCGCCACCACGAGCGCAGCCGCCTCGCTCGGGCGCTCGCAGGAGCTCGGCTCGATCGCACCCGGCAAGTTCGCCAACCTGATCGCCGTCGCGGGCGATCCGCTCGAGGACGTCCGGCGCCTCGAGCACGTGTCCGCCGTCATCTGGAAGGGCCGCCTCGTCCGGCCGGAGGACCCGCGATGAGCGATCGCCAGTTCGGCCTCGGCATGGCGACGGCGCTCGTCGTCGGCAACACGATCGGCATGGGCATCTTCATGCAGCCCGCCGCGCTCGCGCCCTTCGGGCTCAACGCGCTGACCGGCTGGGCGGCCGTGATCTTCGGCTGCGTGTGCCTGGCCGTCTCCTTCGCGGCGCTGGCGCGCAAGCTCCCGGAGGCGGCGGGGCCGTTCGGCTACGTGCGCGCGACGCTGGGCGAAGTCATCGCCTTCCCGGCGCTGTGGTGCTACTGGATCTCGGTCTGGGCGACGCTGCCCGTGCTCGCCATCGGCGTGGTCGGCTACTTCGTCAACGTCTTCCCGGCGGCGGCGGCGATCTCGCCGGCCGTGCTCGCGGTGTCGTTCATCTGGATCTTCATCGCCGTGAACCTGCTGGGCGTGCGCAGCGGCGGGCGGGTGCAGGTCGCGACCTCGCTGCTCAAGGTCGTGCCGCTGGTGCTGGTCATGGTCGTCGGCGCGTTCTCGATCCTTTCCGATCCGGGCGCCTGGACGCCGAACCTGCCGGCCACGCCGATCACCGGGCATGCGTCCATGGCCGCGGCGGCCGTCGCGCTGTACGCGATGCTCGGTTTCGAGTCCGCGGCGATCGCCGCCGGACGCGTCAAGGATCCGCAGCGCACGATCCCGCGCGCCACGCTGATCGGCACGCTGGTCGTCGCCGCGCTTTACGTCTCGATCGTCGCGATCGGGATGCTGGTCGTGCCGCAGGAGACCCTCGCCGCGTCGGACGCGCCGTTCGTGACCATCGCCGACCGCCTGCTGGGCCCCGGCAACGGCCGGTGGATCTCCCTGTTCGTCGTGGTGAGCGGCCTCGGCTGCCTCAACGGCTGGGCGCTGCTGGCCGGCGAGCTGACGCGCACGCTCGCCTCGCACCGCCTGCTGCCGCCGATCCTCGGCGAGAGCAACCGCTTCGGCGTGCCCTGGGCCTCGCTCGTGCTCACGGGCGCGCTCGCGACGGCGCTCGGCGTCATGAACTTCAGTGCGACGCTGGTCGGCGCCTTCACCAAGCTCTCGCTGATCGTCTCCGCCGCCAACCTCCCGCTGTACGTGTGCTGCTCGTTCGCGCTGTTCACGCTGCTCAAGCGCGACTCCGCCGGCCTGTCGCCGGGGCTCTGGTTCGCGGGCGCGGGCGGCGTCGCATTCGCCGCCTTCGCCTTCAAGGGCGTCGGCTGGGAGCCGTTCATCTGGGCGCTGGTGCTCGCCCTCGCGGGCCTGCCGATCTACCTGTGGATGCGCCGGCGCGCGGGCGCGCCGGCAGCCACGCCGGGCCTCTGACCCGTCGGCCCTAAAAGGGGACGCACCCCTTTTCAGGAACTCGCACTGCCGGAAAAGGGGTGCGTCCCCTTTTAGTACGCGGCGAGCAGGGCGGCGTAGAGGGCGATGCCGCGCCGAAGCTCCTTCATGCGCAGGTTCTCGTTCGGCGCGTGCTGGTTGTTGTCGGCGTTGACCATCGGCACGATCACGAACGGCGTGCCGAGCACCTCGCCGATCGGCGCGATCGGCAGGCTGCCGCCCATGAGCGGCGCGATGCGCACCTCGCCGGCCGTCGCTTCCCGCATGACCGCCATGACGCGTGCGACGCCGGGATCGTCCGGCGAGGACATCGCCGCCGGATAGCCGTCGTCGCCCCAGTCGAAGCGCGCGAGCCTCGCGTGGCGCAGGCGGTCTTCCGCCGTCGGCGGCGCATCGAGCAGCGCGTAGCCCTGCGCACGCACGTGCGCCTCGATCGCTTCCCGCGCGGCCGCCACCGTCATGCCCGGCACGAGCCGGAGGTCGAAGCCCGCCGTCGCTTCCGCGTCGATGGCGTTGCGTTGCCCGCCCGAGCCGCCGTACAGGAGCTGCGTCACGTTGAGCGCCGGGCGCAGGACGGACTCGCCGTAGTCGAGTCCGCTTTCCGACGCGCCGATGCCGGCCGCCGTCAGCATGCCCGGCGTTTCGAAGGCGGTCCGCGCGAGCTCGAGCGTCTCGGCCGACGGCGGTGGCGCCGACAGGCCGTCGACCAGGATCGTCCCATCCGCCGCGCGCATCGAGGCGATGAGCGCAGCGAGCCGCGCGCCGGGATTCGGCGCCACGTTGCCGTAATGGCCGGAATGCAGGCTGGTGGCCGGCCCGTACACCGTCAGGCGGAAACCCGTGACGCCGCGGACGCCCAGCGAAATCCGCGGCAGCCCGCGCGGATCGATCGGCCCGTCGCCGAACAGCCAGAGATCGGACCCGAGCAGTCCGCGGTGTGCCGCCAGGGTACGCGCGAGGTTGGGAGAGCCCGCCTCCTCTTCGCCCTCGAGAAAGAACTTCAGGTTCGCCGAGAGGGGAATCCGCGCCGCGCGCAAGGCGTCGATCGCGGCGAGCATCGCCACGATCGGCCCCTTGTCGTCGCTGGCCGAGCGCGCGTAGAGGCGCGCCTCGTCGGGCAACGGGTGGCGCGCCGCGTCCCAGCCCACGATCGCCGCGCCGTCTTCGGCACGGCCCGCGCGCAGGGTCGGTTCGAATGGCGGGGACAACCAGGCGGATTCGGGCCCGACGGGCTGGCCGTCGAAGTGCGCATAGAAAAGCAGCGTGCGCGTCGCGCCCGGCGCCGCAAGCTCGCCGTAGACCGACACGGGTGCGCCCGGCGTCTCGAGGATGCGCGCATCGATGCCGCGCTTCTCCAGCATCCGCACGAGCAGCGCTGCGTTCGCCCTGATGTCGTCCTGGCTGGTCGCGACGTTGGGCAGCGCGAGCAGCCCGCGCAGCTCCTCGAGGATCGCCGCCTCGTGCGCCGCGACGTGCCGCGCCGCAGCCGCCATGGCCGGCGCCGGGTCGGCGCCGGCCGCGGCAGCCGCGAGCAGGCCGGCGGCCAGGAAATTCGACGCCATTGCCGGATATCCCATGCCGCGCTCCTGCCACTTGGGGCAGGTGCCTGGCGCCTGCCGAGTCGGCTAGCATGCCACCAAGTTTCCGCCCGTGGTCACGCCCGAGGAGTCCACATGACGCGTATTCCGGTGCCCGCACGTGTGCTGCCGGGCCTGTTCGCGGCGGCGCTCGCCTCCCCCCTTCTCGCGCAGCAACCGGCCACGCCGCCGGCGCCGGCTTCGCCCGCGGCTGCCCTGGGGCTTTACGTCTACCCGGCCAAGGGCCAGGACGCGGCGCAGCAGGCGAAGGACGAGACCGAATGCCGCGACTGGTCCAAGGCACAGGCCAGCAACGCCCCTGCCCCCGCAACGACGGCCCAGGCCGAGCCCGCGAAGCAGGTCCCCGGCGGCGAGCGGATCAAGGGCGCGGTGCGCGGCGCCGCCGCCGGCGCTGTGATCGGCGAAGTCGCCAACGACGACGCCAGCGAAGGCGCGAAAGTCGGCGCCGCCGCGGGCACGCTCGCCGGCGGTCACCGCACGCGCAAGGCGCGCCGCGACCAGAAGGAAGAAGCCCAGGAACAGGCCGCGGAGCAGGCCAAGGCGGCGGAGCAGGCGCAGGCCGACGCGGTGAAGCGCGGCATGGCCGCCTGCCTCGAGGGCCGCGGCTACACCGTCAAGTAACGGGTCGCCGGCCCGGCGCCGCGTTCCACCGCTCGCGCGGCACGACCTTCGGCTCGGGGGTGTCGCCCTCGTAGGCGGGTGTCATGATCTGCACGCCGTACTCGTTGAACACGTCGAGGATGCTGGTCAGCTCGTAGTTCACGGCGAAGTCGCCGAGCGAGCGCTGCCGCACGAACGGCAACGGATCCTTGACGATCTGCAGGGTGGCCGGATCGAAAGCCGGGTCGCGCGCGAGGGCGAGCATGCGCTCTTCGATCGCGTCGGCCCGTTGCGCGGCGGACAGGCCCGCGACTCCCCGGACCGCCATGATGACGCGGCCGTCAAGCCCGCCAGGGCGGCGAACGCATACAATGCGAACCGGATCATGCTTTCCCCCCGCTGCATTATCGGCCGGCGCGGCCCGTGTTCCAATTCCGTCGGCCGTCACCGCCTTGTTACCGCCCTGCGACTGACCCGGAAACCGCGAGGGCACTAGCCTTTCCCGCATTCGCCCCCGTGGGGCCGGCAGGTTACGTCGCATGTCCATCACTCTCGACCAGGTCACCAAGCGGTATCAATTGCTGCCGGTCGTCAACGACGTCTCGCTCGAGATCGGCGAGGGCGAGTTCCTGGTCCTCCTCGGACCGTCCGGCAGCGGCAAGAGCACGCTGCTGCGCGCCATCGCCGGGCTGGTGGAGATCGACCACGGCCGCGTGTCCCTGCACGGCCGGGACGTGACCGGCGTTTCCGCGCGCGACCGCGGCGTCGGCTTCGTGTTCCAGCACTACGCCCTGTTCCGCCACATGAGCGTCGCCGACAACGTCGAGTTCGCGCTGCGGGTGCGGCGCATGAAACGTGCCGACCGGCTCGCCAGGCGGCAGGAACTGCTCAAGCTCGTCGCCCTCGAAGGCATGGACGAGCGCCTGCCGGCACAGCTCTCCGGCGGTCAGCAGCAGCGCGTCGCCGTCGCGCGCGCGCTCGCCCACCGCCCCGAGGTGCTGCTGCTCGACGAGCCCTTCGGCGCGCTCGACGCCAAGATCCGCGAGGAACTCCGGCGCACCATCCGCAGGATCCAGCGGGAGCTCGGCATCACGACCATCCTCGTCACCCACGACCAGGACGAGGCCTTCGCGATGGCCGACCGCATCGGCGTGATGCACCAGGGGCGCCTGCTCGAGGTCGGCGCGCCGGACGATCTGTACGCGAGCCCGCGCACGCGCTTCGTCGCCACCTTCCTCGGCGCGGCCAACCTGCTGCTCGGCTACCGCCGCGGCAGCCGGGTGGACTTCGAGCGGCCGGGCGCCGAGGCCGTCACGCCGCGCGAGATCGTCGCGGTGATCCGGCCGGAGGAAATCGAGCTGACGATCGGCGCGCCGCCTGCGGGACTCACGCCGGTCGGCGAGGGCATCGTGCAGGAACTGCAGTTCGCGGGCGCCACGGAGCGCCTGCGCGTCCGCATGGCGACCGAGGGACCGGTGTCCGCGACGCCGGACCGCGAAGGCGCCGACCCCGGCGGCTGGCTGCTCGATGCCTCGCGCAGCTACCCGGACCAGCGCGCGAACCCGCTGGCGGTCGGCCAGAAGGTCACGGTCAGCGCGCGCCGGATCCACAGCCTGCCGACGCCGATCACGAGCTTCACGGTCATCGCGCGCGAGCAGGCGGCGGCGGACGCGCTGCGCGACACGCCGCTGCTCGCGACGCTCGCGACGCGCATGCAGACGCGCATCACGACCCGCACCACGCGCACCGCGAGCGCGCCGCCCGGCATGCCGGTGCTCGCCGTGGGCCCGGGCGCGGCCGCCACCGCGCTGTGGAACCTCGCGCACGGGGCTTCCCAGGTCCTGGTGCTGCCGCCGGGCACCGGATTGCCCTCGCGCATCGTCGTGCTGCCCGGCGCCGAGGCCGGTGTCGGCTCGCTGGGCGTCGCGGCGAGCCTCCTGCGACACATTCCCGCGGAGTCGGTCCTGCTCGCGATCCACGAGGCCTCGACCCCGGAGCGCGAGCGCGCCTCGCGCCTCAGGCTCCTGCTCGACGCGCGCTCCCGCGCGCTCACGGAACACGGGCTCGACCTTCGCACCGAGCTGCGCTTCGGCGACGCCGACGCCGAACTCGAACGCGAACTGTCGGTGCATCCGGACTCGATGCTGGTGATCGGGCTCGACGCGCTGGAGGCCGCCGAGGCGGCGCGGGTCAAGTCGCTGCTCGAGGGCCCGAAGCAGCGGCCCGTGCTGATTGTCCGCGCTGCAGGGCCGGGCTGATCGTGGCCGGCGGACGCATCGCCGCGCCGAGCCCGCTGCCCGGTTTCGGGCTGACGTTCGGATTCACGACGTTCTTCCTGAGCGCCGTGATCCTGCTGCCGCTCGCGGCCATGGTGATCCGCGCGCTCGGCATCCCGCCCGGCGAGCTGCTCGCGATGCTGCTCGACGAGCGCGCGGTCGCCTCCTACCGCCTCTCGTTCGGCGCCGCGGCGCTCGCGGCCTGCATCAACGCGGTGTTCGGATTCATCGTCGCCTGGTCGCTGGTGCGCTACGACTTCCCGGGCCGGCGTCTGCTCGACACGATGATCGACCTGCCGTTCGCGCTGCCGACTGCGGTTTCCGGCATCGCGCTGGCCACCGTCTTCGCGCCCACCGGCTGGCTGGGCACGAAGCTGGCCGCCGCCGGCGTGCAGGTGGCCTACACCTGGCTCGGCGTCGTCGTCGCGCTGGTGCTGATCGGCCTGCCCTTCGTCGTGCGCTCGGTGCAGCCTGCGCTGATCGAGGTGCGCAAGGACCTCGAGGACGCGGCGGAATCCCTCGGCGCCGGCGGCTTCCACGTGTTCCGCCGCATCATCCTGCCGACCGTGCTGCCCGCGCTCGCGACCGGCTTCACGCTCGCATTCGCGCGCGGCATCGGCGAGTACGGCTCGGTGGTCTTCATCTCCGGCAACCTGCCGCTCAAGACCGAGATCACGCCGCTCCTGATCGTGATCAAGCTGGAGCAGTACGACTACGCAGGCGCCGCGGCGCTCGGCTTCTTCATGCTGGTCATGTCGTTCGTGATGCTGCTCGCCATCAACCTGGTCCAGCAGTGGGGCCAGCGCCGGCTCGGCTTCGGGGTGTCGCGCTGATGGCCGCCGGGACGAGCGTCGGGACGGAGGTCCGGCCGCTGTCACGCGCGGCGCGGATCACGCGCGTCGCAATGATCGCGGTCTCCGTCGGCTTCCTGGGCCTGCTGCTGCTCGCGCCGCTCGGCGCCGTGCTGGTGCAGGCGCTGGCCAAGGGCTTCGGCGGCTGGTTCGGAGCCCTCGAGGACCCGGACACGATCGCCTCCATCAAGCTGACGCTGCTGACCGCCGCGATCGTCGTGCCGGCCAATACGGTGTTCGGCATCTGCGCGGCCTGGGCGATCGCGCGCTTCGAGTTCCGCGGCAAGAGCCTGCTCGTGACGCTCATCGACCTGCCATTCGCGGTATCGCCGGTGATCGCGGGCCTCGTGCTGGTGTTCCTGTTCGGCGCCCAGGGCTGGTTCGGCCAGTGGCTGCAGGAACGCGACATCTCGATCATCTTCGCCGTGCCGGGCATCGTGCTCGCCACCATCTTCATCTCCTTCCCCTATGTCGCGCGCGAGCTGATCCCGCTCATGCAGCAGCAGGGCAGCGACGAGGAAGTGGCCGCGCTGTCGCTGGGCGCGCGGCCCTGGGTCATGTTCATCCGCATCACGCTCCCCAAGATCCGCTGGGGCCTGCTGTACGGGGTGATCCTGTGCAATGCCCGCGTCATGGGCGAGTTCGGCGCGGTGTCGGTCGTGTCCGGCCACATCCGCGGCGTCACCAACACGATGCCGCTGCAGGTCGAGATCCTCTACAACGAGTACAACTTCGTCGCGGCCTTCGCCGTCGCCTCGCTGCTCGCGCTGCTTGCGATCCTCACCCTGGTGGCCAAGACTCTGGTGGAATGGCGCTCCGGGACCGGGGGGCATTGAGCTTGCATCCGCTGCTGCGGAAGTGGAAGGCGACGGGGCTGCGGCTCGCGAGGCAGGCAAAGTCCGGCCTGCAGCGCCTCGTCGCGCGGCCGCGCTCGCTCGAGCGCCTGCTGCTGTTCACGATCTCCGGGCTCGTGCTGTTCGCCATCCTCGCGATCGCGCTCGCGTCGCTCGGGCTGCTGCGCGACCAGGCCTCGGAGCAGGCGCTCGCGCGCGTCAGCGCCGCGGCGCACGCCGCCCGCTACGAGCTGCGCAAGGTCGGCGAGGAGACCGTCACCGCGGGCCGGCTGCTCGCCACCCGCCCGACGCTCGCCCGGCAGGTGCAGGAAGCCAACGTCCTGCAGCTGCAGCTCTTCCTGCGCCGCTTCTGCGACACCGCGCGCCTCGACGGCTGCGCGCTGTTCAACGGCACGCAGCCCGTCGCTGCCGCGGGCATCCCGGTTCCCGTGCCGCAGGTATTCGACGCGGCCGCGGAGCAGGGCGAGGGCTTCATGATCGCGAGCCGCGAACGCGGCCCGGTGGGCGCGCTCGCGGAAATTCCTGGCTCCGGCGGCGGGCGTGTCGTGGTCCTGCGACGGCTCGACGACACGCTGGCCGCGGAGTTGTCGCGGAGAGTCGGGGTTGAGATCCGGCTGCTGCCCGTGACGGCCTGGCTCGAATCCGTCCAACCCGAGTACCGCGACGTCCATTCGGAGGCGCTCGCTGGCGGGGACATCGCGGTCGCCGCCATCCCGGCGCGTCGACAGTACGCCGCGAGCCTGCCGCTCTTCGCCCCGACCGGCGAGGCGGTGCTCCTGATCGAGGCGCGGCTGCCGGCCGAGGAAGTGACCGGCGCATTCTCGAGCTTCGTGCGCCGCCTCGCGCTGGTCTCCGTGCTGCTCGCGGGCGCCGCGCTCTTCGTCTCGCTGCTGCTGGCGCGGCGCATCGGCGCGCCCCTGCAGGCGCTCGCGCACTCGGCGGAGCGGCTGGGCCAGGGCGACTTCTCCTCGTCCATTCCCGCGCAGGGCACGCAGGAGGTGGAGGCGCTCGCGCGCACGATGGACGACATGCGGCGCAACCTCCTCGACCTGACGACCACGCTGCGCCAGAGCGAAGCGCAGGCCCAGGCCGTCCTGCAGGGCGTGGTCGAGGGCGTCTACGCGGTCGATGCCGACCGGCGCATCCGGTACCTGAACCCGCAGGCGGCGCGGATGCTCGGCGTGCCCGCCGAATCGCTGACCGGCAGGTTCTGCGGCGACGTCCTGAAGCCGCGCGACGTGGACGGCCGCCGGCCCTGCGACTTCTCGTGCCCGATCCACGCCGCGCGCGACGACGGCAAGGCCCAGGCCACGGAGTACCTGCAGGCGACCGGCACGCCGCGCACCGTCGTCATCACGAGCGCCGCGGCGGTCGCCGGCCTGCAGGTGCAGGTGCTGCGCGACGAGACCGAGCTCGAGGCCGTGCGCCGCGCGCGCGACACGGTGCTCGCGAACATCTCGCACGAGTTCCGTACGCCGCTTTCCGCCCAGCTCGCCTCGGTGGAGCTGATGCTGGACGGGCTCGACGTCATGCCGCGCGAGCGCCTCGGCGAACTGCTGGAGTCGCTGCAGCGCGGCACGCTGCGCCTGACGCGGCTGATCGACAACCTGCTCGAGAGCGTCCGCATCGAGTCCGGCCAGCTCGGCATCCGGCGCCAGCCGGTCGCGCTCGCCCAGGTCGTCGAGGACGCCGAGGCGTTGATGGCGGGCCTGCTGACCCAGCGCCGGCAGGTGCTGCGGGTCGCGATCCCGGAGGACCTGCCGACCGTCACCGGCGACGCACCGCGGCTCACGCAGGTCGTCACCAACCTGCTTGCGAACGCCAACAAGTACGGCCCGGAGGACAGCGAGATCTCCGTCGGCGCTCGCCGCCGCGACGGTGCGGTCGAGCTATGGGTCGAGGACAGCGGCCCCGGCGCGCCGGAGCTCGAGGGCAGCTCGATCTTCGAGCGCTTCTACCGCGCGGCCGACCGCGAGCCGGATCCGCGCGGGCTCGGGCTCGGCCTGTGGATCGTCAAGTCCATCGTCGAACGCCACGGCGGCGCCGTGAGCGCCGCGCGCATGCCGGCCGGCACCACGCGCTTCACCGTGACGCTGCCGATCGGCGCGGAGGCCGCGTGAAGCTGCTGGTCGTCGACGACGACCCGGACCTGCTGGCACTGGTCGCCTTCGCGCTGACCAACGCCGGCTATGCCGTCATCAAGGCCTCGGACACGGCGGAGGCGCTTCGCGCTTTCGACGCCGAGCTGCCGAACCTCGTGATCCTCGACATCAACCTGCCGTCGGGCAGCGGCTTCGATGTCTGCAAGGCGATCCGCGGGCGCTCCGAGGTGCCGGTCATGATGCTGACCGCGCGCGGCGACGAGGAGGACCTGGTCCGCGCGCTCGAGCTCGGCGCGGACGACTACCTGACCAAGCCCTTCAGCCCGCGCACCCTGCTCGCGCGCGTCAAGGCGCTGCTGCGCCGCGCCGGCATCGAACAGGGCGACATGGTGCAGGCCGGACGCGTCTCGCTGGACCTGGAGGCGCATGCGATCTCCATCGACGGCGGCGCGCCGCTGCGGCTCACCCGGCTGGAGACGCGCCTGCTGCAGATCCTCGTCGCCCAGGCCGGTCACGTCGTGTCGGCGGAGCGCCTGCTGGCGCACGTCTGGGGCCATCGCGGGAGCGGGGACCGCCAGCTCCTCAAGCAGCTCGTGCACCGGCTGCGGCAGAAGCTCGAGAAGGACCCCGCCGGCGCCGACCTGCTGCACACGGAGTCGGGCGTCGGGTATCGCCTGAAGGTCTAGGAGGGGTCAGTCCCCTTGCCCGCAGGGCCGGTCAAGGGGACAGACCCCGGGTGTTCGCACGGGCGGGGCTTACCTGGCGTAAATCCGGTCGAACAGGCCGCCGTCGTTGAAGTGCTTCGCCTGCACCTTCTCCCAGCCGCCAAAGTCCGCGATCGTCACCATCTTCACGTCTGGGAACAGGTTCGAGTACTTCTTCAGCACGGCCTCGTTGCGCGGGCGGTAGTAGTGCTTCGCGATGATCTCCTGTGCCTCGGGCGAATACAGGTGCTCGAGGTAGGCGCGCGCGAGGTCCGTCGTCTTGCGCCGCAGCGTGATGCGGTCCACGACCGCGACCGGCGGCTCGGCCAGGATGCTGAGCGAGGGAATCACGATGTCGAACTTGCCTTCGCCGAGTTCCTTGGTGGCAAGGTGGGCCTCGTTCTCCCAGGAGATGAACACGTCGCCGATGCCGCGCTGCGCAAAGGTCGTGAGCGAGCCGCGCGCGCCCGTGTCGAGCACCGGCACGTTCTTGTAGAGCTTGCGCAGGTACTCCTCGGCCGACTGCTCCGTCGCACCCGGCTGGCGCAGCGCCCAGGCGTACGCGGCCACGTGGTTCCAGCGCGCGCCGCCCGAGGTCTTCGGGTTCGGCGTGATCACGGAGACGCCCGGCCGCGCGAGGTCGCCCCAATCCTTGATCTTCTTGGGGTTACCCTTGCGCACGAGGAACACGATCGTCGAGGTGTACGGCGAGCTGTTGTGGGGCAGCCGCGACTGCCAGTTGGCCGGCAGGAGCTTGCCCTGCTTGACCAGCGCGTCGATGTCGTAGGCGAGCGCGAGGGTGACCACATCGGCCTGCAGGCCGTCGATCACCGTGCGCGCCTGTTTGCCCGAGCCGCCGTGCGACTGGCGGACCGAGACGTCCTGGCCGGTCTTCTTCTTCCAGTGCTCCGCGAAGACCTTGTTGTAGTCGCTGTACAGCTCGCGCGTCGGGTCATACGACACGTTGAGCAGCACCGTCTCCGCGGCGGCCGTCGCGACGAACACGAGGCTGCCCGCCACCACGCCGAGTAGCCGGCTCCATGCACGATTCTTCATGATTCCATTCTCCTGTTCAGAAACCGAGCGCGAGGCGAAGCTGGTAGGCATCCTCGTCCGGCCGGTCGCCGCCGTCCGGGGCGCCGCCGTCGAATGTAGTGTGCTCGTAGTCCAGCAGCCACTTCACGTTCTCGTTGAGATACCAGTTGAGGCCGATGCCCCAGGCGTCGGCGTCCCTCGCCGACACCGCGGGATCGGCGAACGACGACGAGCCCCCTGAGAACGCGTTCTCGTCCACGGACAGGTTCTGCACGCGGGCCTTCACCTCGAAGGCGCCCCAGGTTTTCTCCGCCAGCGAGAACCGCGTCTTCGGCTGGAAGCCGCGGAACGAGGCCTCTTCGCCCGTGAGGAAGTACGACACCGCGACCTGCCAGCCATCCGTGTCGACCGTCGCCTCGCGGGTGCCCGTCGCGAGGGCGCGCGAGACGTCCTGCTCGACCGCGGTGTATTCGCCGATCAGGCCGAACTGGCCGACGTAGTAGTAGAGCTGCGGCGCGATGCGGGTGCGCTCGCCGTCGGCGATCGTGGGGATGCCGGTCCCCGTCGCGCCCGTGCCGCGGTAGCGGAAGAACGTCGCCTGGCCGGGCGAGCGGAAGGACGGCAGCAGCGGTTGCGCCGCGCTGCCGGTCTGGTCGGTATACGTGCCCGCGATGCCGAGGCCGAGGCCGGGCAACGCGAAGCGGTCGCTCTCGGCGAACGGGTTCGCAAACAGCCGCAGCGCCCACTCCTTGTCGTCGTTGATGTCGGTGTCGGTGAAGGTCTCGCTGCTGCCGCCGTCGTTCGAGCCGTTGAGGAACGCGGCCTGGTAGGAGAGCCGGCCGCCGGCCAGGTCGCCGCCGAGCTGGAAGCCGATGTCGCGGTTCGGCGCGAGCGCCGTCGGGGCCGCGCGCTGCACCCACTTGATGTCGTTCGCCGACTGCAGCCGCTCGAGACCCACCGGCGACTTGAACTTGCCGACCGTCAGCTGCGCGGCGGGCTTGAAGCGCGCCGTCACGTAGGCGTCCTGGATGACGGTGCGGCCCTGGCCGAAGTCGGGCATCAGCTTGAAGTCGTAGATCTCCGCGAAGGTGCCCTCGATCGTCGGCCGCACGCGCGTCGCCTGGAAGGTATCGATCACGCCATGGTCGTCGTCCGGCAGATAACGGCCGTCGAGGTGCACGGTGCCGCGGAAACGGATCTGGTGCTTGCTGTCCGCGGAGCGGATGCCGAAGCCTCGCGTCCCGGCGCTGACCACCGGCGCCGACGCCTTCGCCGCGGCCGCGGCCTCGTCCTGCAGCTCCAGCTTGCGCTCGGGCACGAGCATTTTCTGTTCCTGTTCCTCGAGGCGCTTCAGCAGCTCCTCGACGGTGACCTTCTCCGCCTGCGCGGCGAGCGGCAAGGCGAG
>CAZVIF010000044.1:0-15553 GCA_964626745.1 uncultured Steroidobacteraceae bacterium | reverse complement strand
TTCATTTTCCGACCCCCTTGACCTTCCTCCCTGCAAAAAGGGGTGCGTCCCCTTTCAGTACTCGTCGTACTTGCGGGCGTCGCCGCGGACGCGGTCGGCAGGGTACTTCGCGGCGTTGGCGGCGATTTTCCGCTCGGTGGCCTCGAGCAGGTCGATGTCGAGGCGATCGGCGAGCCGCACGAGGAACCAGAGCACGTCAGCGAGTTCCTCGGCCGCGCGGCGGCGCCGATCGGAGTCGGGTAACGCGCTCTCCTCCTCCGTCAGCCACTGGAAGATCTCCACGAGTTCGGAGGCCTCGACCGACAGGGCCATCGCGAGATTCTTGGGGCTGTGGAAGCGATCCCAGTCCCGCTCCGCGACGAATTCCCGGATGCGCGCCTTCAGTTCCTGCAAATCCCGCATGCGGACACTGTCCGCCAAAGCCCTTTGCGGCGCAACGTGCGCGGCGTGCGCCGAACCGGGTTTGCGCGGCTCGCGCCGTGACCGGCAGAATGCCGCGCACCTCGAAGATGCCGCTGCGCGGCGCTGGAGCCCCGTGATGATGAGCCCGATGACCCGACTGCTTGCAGCCGCGGCCGCCGCCTGGCCGGCCGCCTTGCTGGCGCAGTCCGCGCCCGCGCCGCTGACCCCGGAAACGATGTGGCAGCTCAAGCGTGTCGGGTCGCCCGCCATTTCGCCGGACGGCAAGCTCGCCGTGTATCAAGTGACGCGCTTCGACGCGGAGAACGACACCGGTGAAGCCGACCTCTTCCTGGTCGCGACGGCGGGCGGCAAGCCGCAGCGGCTCACCAGCATGAAAGGCAACGAGTCCTCGCCCACGTGGAGTCCGGACGGCCGCTGGATCGCCTTCGTCGCCAAGCGCGGGGACGACCGGCAGCCGCAGCTCTACGTGATCGGCACGGCCGGCGGCGAGGCGATCCGCGTCAGCGACGTGCCGACCGGCGTTTCCGCGCCCAAGTGGTTCCCCGACTCGCGCCGCATCGCCTTCATCACCGAGGTCTGGCCCGAGATCACCGACTGGGCGAAGACGAAGGAGAAGCTCACGGCCCGCGAAGAATCGAAGATGACGGCAAGGGCCTGGGACCGGCCGCCCGTCACCCACTGGGACCACTTCATCGAGGACCGCGTCCCGCACCTTTACTCGATCCCGCTCGAAGGCGGCGTTCCCGCGGCGATCACGCTCAGCTCTGGCCGCTACCTGCCGCCGCGCGAGAACGGCACGGACGCCTACGACATCTCGCCGGACGGCCAGGAGATCGCCTTCGTCTCCAACAGCGATGCCGCCGGCAACAACGAGAACCTCGACATCTACGCCGTGGCCGTGAATGGCGGCGCGGCACGCAACCTCACCGCCGGCAATCCGGCGAGCGACGAGGAGCCGCGCTTCAGCCCCGACGGCCGCTACCTCGCCTACACGGAGCAGACGATCCCGGGCTTCTACGGCGACACCAAGCAGCTGATCCTGCTCGACCGCAAGGACGGCTCGCAGCGGCGCCTGGCCGCCGACTGGGACCGCTCGGTGAGCGGCATGGTCTGGGCGCCGGACTCGAAGAGCCTCTACGCGCCGATCGACGACGCTGCGACGCAGCGCGTTTACCGGTTCGACGTCGCGAAGGGCACGCATCACGCCGTGACCGCGAACTCGAGCTTCTCCTCGCTCGCGATCGCGGGCAAGCCCGCGACGCTGGTCGCGATCCGGCAGTCGTTCACCGAACCGCCGACGCTGGTCGCGGTCGCAACGAAGGGCGGCACGACCACCCAGCTCTCCGACCACAACGACGAGCAGCTCGCGGCCACCGCCTTCGGCAAGGTCGAAAGCGTGACCTACCGCGGCTCCGGCGGCGCGGACATCCAGATGTGGGTGATCTACCCGCCCGGGTTCGACCCGGCGAAGAAGTACCCCTTGTATCTCCTGCTGCACGGCGGGCCGCACAACGGCGTCACCGACAGCTGGACCTTCCGCTGGAACGCGCAGGTGTTCGCCAGCTGGGGCTACGTCACCGCCTGGCACAACTTCCACGGCTCGAGCGGCTTCGGCCAGGCGTTCACCGACTCGATCAACCCGGACGGCATCACGAAACCCTACGAGGACACGATCAAGGCCGCGGAATGGTTCGCGGCCAAGCCCTGGATCGACACCGCGCGCATGGCGGCCGGCGGCGGCAGCTACGGCGGCTTCCTGGCTGCCGTCCTGCTCGGCCGCGAACACCCCTTCAAGACGCTGATCGCGCACGCGGCCGTCTACAACCTGTACACGATGTACGGCGGCGACTACGGCGCCGAGAAGAGCCGCTTCTTCGAGGCCTGGGAGCGGCCCGAGGAGTTCGCCCGGCACTCGCCGCACTCCAGCGCAGGCAATTTCAGCACGCCGACGCTCGTGATCCACGGCCAGCTCGACCAGCGCGTCCCGGTCAACAACGGCATGGAGCTGTTCCACATCCTGCAGAATCGCGGCGTGCCGAGCCGCCTCGTGTACTACCCGAACGAGAACCACTGGATCCTGAAGCGCCAGAACTCCCTGTTCTGGTACGACGAAACCAAGAACTGGCTCGCGCGCTACGCGCCGGCCGGCGGACGCTGAGGAGAGCATGATGACGATCACACGACGCACCTTGATCCAGGCCGGCGCGGGCACCGCGCTCGCGCTCGCAGGAGGCAGGCTGATGGCGGAGACCGCGAAGGAGCGCACGCTGCTGATCCTCGGCGGCACCGGCTTCATCGGCCCGACCGTCACGGAGGTCGCGCTCGCGCGCGGCTGGAAGGTGACCCACTTCAACCGCGGCAAGCGCGACCCGGACGGCGTCGCGGGCGTCGAGACGCTGCTCGGCGACCGCAAGGGCCAGCTCGACTCGCTGAAGGGCCGCCGCTGGGACGCCGTGATCGACAACACCGGCTACATCCCGAGGTACTGCAAGCTGTCGGCCGACCTGCTGGCGCCGAGCACGGGTTATTGCCTGTTCATCTCCAGCATCTCGGCCTATGCGAGCTTCGAGAAGCCGAACGACATCGGCTCGCCGACCGGCGTGCTCGAGAACAAGGACCAGGAAGAGATCACCAACGAGACCTACGGGCCGATGAAGGCGCTGTGCGAGCAGTACGTGCGCGACGCGTACGGCCGGCGCTGCTCGATCGTGCGCCCGGGCTACATCGTCGGCCCGCTCGACCCGACCGACCGGTTCACGTACTGGCCCGTCCGGTTCTCCAGGGGCGGCGAGATGGCGGTGCCCGGCACGCCGGCCGACCCGATCCAGATCGTGGACGTGCGCGACCTCGCCGAGTTCATGATGGGCCTGGTCGAGCGCCAGGTGGACGGTTACTTCAACGCCGTCACGCCGCCCGGCGCGATCACGATGGGCTCGCTGATGGAAACGAGCCGCAAGGTCACCGGCGCCGACACGAAGCTCACCTGGATCGACGAGGCCTTCATCGCCGAAAAGGCGGCCGAGGTGAACCTCGCGCCCTGGAGCGCGATGAAGGGACCCGAGGCCGGCGGCTCGCTGACCGGCATCCAGGCCTCCGTCGAGCAGGGGCTCAAGGCGCGGCCGCTCGAGGTGACGGTGCGCGACACGCTGGCGTGGCATGCGACGCGGCCGGCCGAACGCCAGGCGGCGCTCCGCTCCGGCTTCACGCCGGAGCAGGAAGCGGCGATTCTGGCGGAATGGCACGCTCGTAAAGCCTGATAACGCAAGCACTGTCAGGCCGGGCGGGGACCCTCGCTCGTTCCGCCGGAACTTTAGTCACTCGCTCGGGGACCCGCCCGGCCTGGCAGTGCGCTCGCGCGACCACGCTGCGCGGGCGTAAGATCCCCGGAAACGCTGCTTCCGGAGGCCAGCGATGCGTACGGTCAGGCAGTTGCTCGAGGGGAAGAAGCCGGGTTGCGTCACCATCGACGCGGGCGAACCG
This sequence comes from uncultured Steroidobacteraceae bacterium, assembly GCA_964626745.1. Taxonomy (GTDB): domain Bacteria; phylum Pseudomonadota; class Gammaproteobacteria; order Steroidobacterales; family Steroidobacteraceae; genus SCUD01. The sequence goes on along the minus strand of CAZVIF010000044.1, from coordinate 11,650 downwards.
GTGCGGACGGCGATCCAGCTCATGGCCGACCACTACATCGGCGCCCTGCCGGTGCTCGAGGGCGGCCGCCTGGTCGGCATCGTCTCGGAGCGCGACTACGCGCGGAAAGTCGTGCTGATGGGACGCAAGTCCACCGAAACGACCGTCGGCACGATCATGAGCACGCCGGTGATCCAGGTCGGGCCGACGCACACGGTCAACGAGTGCATGCAGCTCATGACCGACAAGCGCATCCGCCACCTGCCGGTGGTGGAGAACGGCAAGCTGGTCGGCGTGGTGTCGATCGGGGATCTGGTCAAGGCCGTGATCGACGAGCAGAAGCACGAGATCGAGGACCTCAGGCGTTACATCGCGGGCTGAAGCATCTTCGCGGCGCCGGCACCGGCCGGAATCCCTCGCTCGCTCAGAAGATCGGACATTCGCTCGCTCGGGACCCGGCAACGGTGCCGGCGCCGCAACGTCCCCGCAGCCCGCGATCTACCAACTTCCGGTGTTGGGCATGGAGGCCCAGGGCTCCTTCGGGGGCAGGGCGGCGCCTTTCTGCAGGAGCTCGATGGAAATGTTGTCGGGCGAGCGGACGAAGGCCATGCGGCCGTCGCGCGGCGGGCGGTTGATGGTGACGCCGCCGGCGACGAGCTTCTCGCACGCCGCGTAGACGTCGTCGACCTCGTAGGCCAGGTGGCCGAAGGCGCGGCCGATCCCGTATTGCTCGGGATCCCAGTTGTAAGTCAGCTCGACCTGCGCCGCATCGTCGCCCGGCGCGGCCAGGAACACGAGCGTGAACCTGCCTTTCTCGTTGTCGATGCGCCGCAACTCGCGCAAGCCGAGCAGATCACGGTAGAAGCGCAGCGACTTCTCGAGGTCACCCACGCGAACCATCGTGTGCAGGTACTTCATGGCGGCCACGCTACCACGGCCCCGGCGTCAGACGAAGCCGAGCGCGAGGCCGGCGACGAGCCCGCCGGCGATGACCCAGAGCATGTCGGTGCGCGTCCATTGCAGCGCGGCGAAGGCGGCAACCGCGATCGCGATCGCGCGCCAGTCGGGCGACTCGAACCCGGCGGGGAAAAGGATGCTGGTCCCGAAGGCGAGCGCGAGGCTCGCGATGACGCCGACGACGGACGCGGTGATGCCGGCGAGCGCCGCGGCGAGCCGGCGATTCTCCGCGAGGCGCAGCACGTAAGGCGCGGCCAGGAGGATCAGCACGAAGGCCGGCAGGAACGTCGCCCAGGACGTCAGCAGCGCAGCCACGACGGCGACGCCGCCGTCGCCGCCGCTGCCGCGCCAGCCGGCCATGAAGCCGATGAACTGGAGCACCATGATCAGCGGCCCGGGCGTCGTCTCGGCGAGCGCGAGGCCCGCGATGGTGTCCGCCTGCGTGATCCAGCCGTAGGCCTCGACCGCCTGCTGGTTGACCCAGGCGAGGATCGCGTAGGCGCCGCCGAACGTGACGAGCGCGGCGCTCGTGAAGAAGCGGTACAGGGCCGCGTACAGCGACTGCCGACCGGCGAACGCGACGATCGCGAGCGCCGGCGCCGCCCAGAGGGCGACGCCCGCGACGAGCGTGCGCCAGGGGAATGCCGCGCGCGGGGACGGCTGCGCGCGCCCGGGCTCGCGCGGCCCGGCGATCAGGCCCGCGAGCGCGGCGCCGGCGAGCACCAGCGGAAACGGCGCGAGCCGGCCCGCGATCAGCACGAACGCGGCAATCGCGAGCAGGCCGTGCAGCGGATGCCGGATCGCACGGCCCGCAATCCGCACGAGCGCCTGCACGATGAGCGCGATGACGGTCGCCTTGAGTCCCGCGAGCGCCGCCGCGACCAGCGGCAGGTCGCCGTGCAGCGCGTAGACGAACGAGAGCGCGAGCAGGATCGCCATCGACGGGACGATGAAGCACAGGCCCGCGACCAGCCCGCCGGCCAGGCCGTGCAGGCGCCAGCCGAGCCAGATCGCCAGCTGCAGCGCCTCGGGGCCGGGCAGCAGCATGCAGACGTTGAGGGCCTGCATGAACGCCTGCTCGTCGATCCAGCGGCGCCTGTCGACGACCTCGCGGTGCATGATCGCGATCTGGCCGGCAGGCCCGCCGAACGAAATGAAGCCGAGCTTCAGCCAGAAGCGGAACGCCTCGCGGCGCGTGGGCATCAGGGCTCCGTGATCGGCGAGTACCAGGGCAGGCGCTTGAACCCGGCGATCCAGGCGCTGATCGCCGGGTAGTCCTCGAGGCGGTACTCCGCCTCGTCCGCGACGTGGGTATAGGCGAACAGCGCGATGTCGGCGAGCGTCACGTCGCCGCCGACCAGCCAGCTGCGGCCGGCGAGCCCCCGCTCGAGCACGGCGAGCGCATCGGCGCCGCGCTGGTAGCGGTCCGTGTAGCGCACGCCGAGCTCTTCCTTGGTCTTGTTCAGGTAGTGCAGCATGAAGCGGACGGTCGCGACCCCCGGCTCGAGCTGGTACTGCTCGAAGCACAGCCACTGCCACACGAGCGCGCGTTCGTAGCGGTCGGACGGCATCAGCGCCGTGCCTTCGGCGAGGTAATTGATGATCGCGTGGCTCTCCGCGATCGGCCCGCGACCGGGCACGACGAGCACCGGGATCTTGCCGTTCGGGTTGATGGCGAGGAACTCGGGCGTGCGCGTCTCGCCGGCGAGGATGTCCTTCTGCACATACCGGTACGGGAGGCCGAGCGCCTTCAGCGTCAGGCGGCACTTGTAGCCGTTGCCGGAGGACAGGTAGTCGTAGAGGACGTACTCCATGGTTCAGGCCCTCCCGAGCAGCCGGCGCGCTTCGGCGGCAGCGCGCAGTCCGGAGCGATACGCCCCGTGCACCGTGCCGTAGGCCGCCTGCTCCGTGTGCTCGCCGGCGAACACGATGCGCCCGCCGACCGGCCGGGTCAGCAGCGCACGCGCGCCGTAGCGGCCCGGCACGCAGTAGGAGTAGGCGCCCCGCGCGTACGGATCCGAGGCCCAGGCCGTCGCCGCGCCCTCGTCGAAATGCTTGCGTACGTCGCCGCCCAGCATCGCGGTCAACTCGTCGAGCGCCGCCGCAATCGTGGCCTGCTCGCCACGCGCCTCCAGGTCGCGCGCGAGCCGGCCCGGCGCGAAGGCGATGCAGACGTTCTCGCCGCCGTGGCGCGTGCGGTAGCCGAGCCCGCGGCCGTCGTCGCGCTTCAACTGCAGGAACTCCGTCGCCTCCGAGGGAAAGACATTGCGCTTGAAGCGCAGCGCGACCTTCTCGAGGATGCCGAGCGGCAGGTCGTGGTGCGCCTGCAGCACCTCGGCGGGCAGGTGCGGAGAGAAGATCACCGAGCCCTCGGCGATCGTCGCCGAAGGCAGCGCGACCACCGCGACGCGCGCGGACACGAGGCCCGCCGCCGTTTCCGCGGCGACGCCCCGCCCGCCCCAGCGGATGCGCGTGACCGGGGTGCGGAGCTTCACCTCCACGCCTTTCGCGTAGTGGGCGACGAGCGTGCCGAGACCGCGCGGGACCCCGTGGTCCTCGCCGTCCTCCTCGTAGCGGTGCGAATCGAGCGCGGAGAAGTTCGCGGGTTCCACGCCCTCCCAGGCCGTCAGTTCGTTCATCACCATCGGGTACCAGGGATCGGCGAGCGTCTCCTGGGTGAGCGCGGACTCCGCGGGAATGTCCAGGCCTCGGGCGCCCGCGCGCCCGAGCTCGCGCTGCGCCCGTTCCATGACCGCGCGGTGGCCGGCGGTCTCGGCGCCGTCCATGCGCCGCGCGCCGTCGTAGATCTCGCGGGCGGCGCGGTCGGGCTGGATCTCGAAGCCGGCCTGCCGCGCGTAGTCCATCCACGGGTTGACGTTCGAGGCATGCAGCCAGGAACAGCCGCGGTCCCAGGCGACGCCGAGCGTGTCGTCGGTGAACGCGCGGCCGCCGATGCGGTCGCGCGCTTCCAGGACGACCGCCGGAATTCCCCTCGCCGCCAGTTCCTTCGCGGCTACGAGACCCGCGGCGCCCGCGCCGATGACGAGCACCTCCGGCGCCGCAGCCGCCGCATGCGCGCGCGTGCCCAGGCCGCCGAGCAGCGTGCCCGCGCCGAGTCCCTGGAGCATCTGCCTGCGATTCAGCACGTGATCGCGCCTCGCCAGATCCTGAGCTTGGAACGATAACCCATCCCGGCGTGGGCCGGGCTCGTGGAGGGCAGCAGGCGATACTCGAGTTCCAGCGACTTGGGCAGCGTCGGCGCGACGCGTCGACGCCAGGCAGACTCGGCCTTGCGGCCGTTGAAGCAGACCCGCCGGATGGCCGGATGCGCGGCGAAGAAGGCGGCGAAGTCGTTGACGCGGATGGTGTCCTCGCGGATTGCGGAATCGAGGCTGCCGGGACGCACGCAGCTCGCGACCACGTCCCAGAGGGCGATACGCCGGCTCCTGAGCGCCGCCTTGCGCCGCTCGTAGGGCGCGTCGTGCGCGAAGCCCGCAATCTCGCCGGCGATGCGCCAGAACTGGTTGTGGCGGAAGGCGTAGTACTCGCCCGCGGCGAGCGAGGCCTCACTCGGCATGCTGCCGAGGATCAGGACGCGGGCGCGGCGGTCGGCGATCGGGGGGAAGCCGTGGAGGCGCTTCATGGTGCCGGGGAAAAGGGGACGCACCCCTTTTTCGTCTGCAAAGGAAGGTACGGCGAATACTCAAGGCGAAAAAGGGGTGCGTCCCCTTTTCCCAGGCACCAAAGGAAAGGCCCGCCGAAGCGGGCCTTTCCGTGAGCGTACGCTCGATCGCTTACCAGCGACCGCCGCCGCCGCCGCCACCGCCGCCGGAGCGGAAGCCACCACCGCCGCCGCCGCCGCCGGAACGGAAGCCACCGCCGCCGCCCGGACGGCCACCGCCGCCGCCGGCACCACGGGGACGATCCTGCGCTTCATTGACGCGCAGCTGACGACCACCCATCGAGAAGCCATTCAGCGCCTCGATGGCCTTGGCTGCCTCAGCCTGGGGCATTTCGACGAAGCCGAAGCCGCGCGGACGGCCAGTTTCGCGATCCGCCGGCAGGGCCACGGACTCAACCGCGCCGTGCTGCGCGAACAGGTCACGCACCTGGGCTTCGGTCGCCGAGAAAGGCAGGTTTCCAACATAGATCTTCATGAGTCGAATCTCTCGCTATTCAAAAAAATGACACGGCCGTGCGCGGCCCTCTCGCGAGGGTCGGCAGCGGCCATTCACTACGGCAGGAAACACGGTCGGGATCGTCTAGGCGGGCAAATAGCTCGGCAGGGCGAATCTTCGATCAGCGGGTCCTGTCACCTTGACCGTGCCGGGAAGCAGCGGTCGGAGTGGAGAATAGCACGGGGGCCGGGAGGTTTCATGCGGGTTGGTTGGCGGAATCGCGGGAAATCGGGGCCCTGGAGGGCCCGAGTCGCGTTCATGAGGAGGGGTCAGTCCCCTTTGCCGATAAGCACTTACAGCGTTACGGGCTGCGGGGGCAAAGGGGACAGACCCCGGTGACAGTCCCCTAGTCCAGCCGCTTGTGGAAACGGGCCCTGGCGAGGGTCAGGACCACGGCCAGGATGGCGCACAGCTTCAGCAGCTCGGGGCGCATGTCCCCGAGCCCCGCCCCGCGCAGCACGATGCCGCGGATGATCTCGTTGAAATGGGTGAGCGGCAGGACCTGCGCGATCCACTGGGCGGCCCTCGGCATGCCCTCGAACGGGAACATGAAGCCCGACATCAGGATCGAGGGCAGCATCAGGACGAGCGCCATCTGGATCGCCTGGAACTGCGTCTGCGCGATGGTCGAGACCAGGAGCCCGAGCGCGAGCGAGGCCGCGATGAAAAGGAGCGCGCCCAAGTACAGGTCGACGAGGCTGCCCGCGATGGCGACGTCGAACAGCCAGTAGCCGAGCGCGAGGATCAGCGTCGTCTGCACGAGGCCGATGCCGACGTAGGGCAGCAGCTTGCCGGCCATCAGCTCGGCGGTCGACACGGGCGTCGTGATCAGCAGTTCCAGGTTGCCGCGCTCGCGCTCGCGAACGATCGCCGTCGCCGTGAACACCATCATCGTCATCGTCAGGATCACGCCGCACAGCGCCGGCACGATCTGCACGGCGGTGCGCTTCTCCGGGTTGTAGGCGACCAGGATCTCCACCGGCCGCGCCGCCGGCGACGCCCCGTGGCGCCGCAGCAGCGGCATCGCGGCGAGGCCCGCAGCCACGTTCTCGAGCGCGGGCTGGCTGCCGTCGACGAGGATCTGGAGTGCCGCGCGGTCCCCCTTGGCGAGGCGCCGCTCGAGGTCGGGCGCGATCACGATCGCGATGTTCGCCTCACCCTGCTGCATGAGCGCGCGCAGCTCGCGGTTCGTGCCGGCCTGCCGGATCTCGCCCAGCACCTGCGTCGCCCCGAGATCGGCGACCAGGCGCCGCGACAGCGAGGTTCGCGCCTGGTCGAGCACGGCCGTCTCGACGCCGCGCACGTCGAAGTTGATCGCGTAGCCGAACAGCAGCAGCTGCATCGTGGGCAGGCCGACGATCAGCCCGATCGTGATGCGGTCCCGCGAGAGCTGGCGCACCTCCTTGGCGGCGACCGCAGTGAGGCGCTCGAGCCACTTCACGCCGCGCGCCCCGGCGACGACGCGTCGCCCCGCAGGCGCGTCGCGGCGACGAACACGTCCTCGAGCGAGGCGCCCACCCGCACCACCTGCGCGCCGGGGTTGCCGTCGGCGAGCGCCGCGCGGATGAGCCGCTCCGGCTCCGGGGTGCCGCGCGGCAGCAGCACGCGCAGCCGGTTGCCGAGCTGGGCGACGCTGCGCACGGCGGCGAGTCCCGCCAGCGAACGCCGCGCGGCGGCAAAGTCGATCTCGCCGATCTCGACCACCGCCGCGTCGATGTCGCGCGCGAGCGCTTTCGGCTCCCCCTCCGCGGCCACCCGGCCGTCGTCCAGGATCGCGAGCCGGTGGCAGCGCTCCGCCTCGTCCATGTAATGCGTCGAGACCAGGATCGTCGTCCCGCCGCCGACCAGCTCGAACAGGCTCTCCCAGAAGTCGCGGCGGCTCTGCGGGTCCACCGCGCTGGTCGGCTCGTCGAGCAGCAGCAGCTCCGGGTCGTGCAGCGTCGCCGCGCCGAGCGCGAGCCGCTGCCGCTGGCCGCCCGACAGCGTGCCCGCCCGCTGCGCTGCGATGCCGGCGAGGTCGTAGCGGCTCATGCGGTCGGCGATCCGCTCGCGGATCTCGGCGCGGCCGAGGCCGTACACGCGGCACATGAACTCGAGGTTCTCGCGGACCGTGAGGTCGTCCCACAGCGAGAAGCGCTGCGTCATGTAGCCGAGCTTGCGGCGCACGACCTCGGATTCCCTCGGCACCTCGTGCCCGAGCACGCTGACCGTGCCGCGGGTCGGCACCAGCAGGCCGCAGAGCATGCGGATGGTCGTCGACTTGCCGGACCCGTTCGGCCCGAGGAACCCGTAGATCTGGGCACGCGGCACGTCGAGGTCGATCCCGGCGACGGCCCACTTCGCGCCGAAGCGCCGCGCGAGGCCGCGCGCGGTGATCGCGACGCTCACGGCGCCGCCTGGCCCGCCCCGAGCGTGACTTCGACCGGGATGCCCGTCGGCAGTCCCGCCGCCTCGGGCTCGGTCAGCACGACCTCCGCGAGGTAGGCGAGCCGGCCGCGCTCGCGCGCGTTGAGCGCGTAGTACGGCGTGAATGCGGCCTCGGACGAGACGTAACGGACCTCGGCGCGCCACGCGCGATCCGAACCGTCGAAGCGCACGGTCGCCGGGGTGCCGGCGCCGACGTCGGCGCGACGCGCCTCGGGGATGAAGACACGCGCGTAGGGCGCCCCGTCGGCCAGCAGCACCGCGACCGGCGCGCCCCTCGGCGGGCGCTCGCCGAGTTCGTACGGGAGCGCGTCGACCACGCCGTCGCGCGGCGCGCGCACGGTGAGGCGCTCGAGCGCGAGCTCGAGCTCGGCGGCCTGCGCGCGGGCGGCGGCGAGCGCGGCGGCGGACTGGTCGATCACTTCCGCGCGCGTGCCGTTCACGAGCTCCTCGAGACGGTCACGGGCGGCACGCTCGTCAGCGGCCGCGCTGTCGCGCAGCGCGCGCTGCCGGTCGAGCAGGTTCGCCGGCAGCTGCTGCTGCGCGACCAGCTTCTCGACGCGCTCGAACTCCCTCGCCTCCGTTTCGGCGCGCGCCGCGGCGCCGGCGAGGTTCGCGCGCGCCTGCGCCACCTGCTCGCGACGCGCGCCCGCGACGTCCTCGGCATGGCGGCGCTCGGCCTGGGTCACGTTCGCGCGGGCCTGCTCGAGCCGCGCGGCCGCGGTCGACGGGTCGAGCCGCACCACGAGCCGGCCGGACTTCACCGCCTCGCCCTCGCGCACGGCGATCTCCAGGATCGTCTCCTGCGCCTCGGCGACGAGTTCGACGCGGTCGCGCTCGAGCGTGCCGAGCAGCGCGTCGCCGCCGTTGCCGCAGGCCGCGAGCAGGGCGGCCAGCAGCGCGACCGATGGGCGAATGACTCGTGGCATGCGAGGACTCCCCGCGGACGCCCGGATGGCTGCCCACCGGCGCCGCGTTGGCGGATAATAGCGGGGATGCGATTCCCCTTCCTCACGGCCCTCGCGGCCTGCATGACGGCCGCGCTGCCCGCGGCCGCCCACGGAGACGAACCGATGATCTCGATCGCCATCCACGGCGGCGCCGGCGTGATCAGCCGCGATTCCATGACGCCCGAGAACGAGCGCGCCTACCACGCCGACCTCGGCCGCGCGCTGGATGCCGGCTACGAGGTGCTCGCGAAGGGCGGGACCAGCCTCGACGCCGTGGTCGTCGCGGTGAGGATCCTGGAGGACTCGCCGCTGTTCAACGCCGGCAAGGGCGCGGTGTTCAACCACGCCGGCGCCAACGAGCTCGACGCCTCGATCATGGACGGCGCGACGCTGCGCGCGGGCGCGGTCGCGGGCCTCAGGCACGTCCGCAACCCGATCGACCTGGCGCGCCTGGTGATGGACCGCTCTCCGCACGTCATGCTGGTCGGTGAAGGCGCCGAGGAGTTCGCGCTCGAACAGGGCATGGAACTCGTGCCGGGCAGCTACTTCCACACCGAGCGGCGCTGGAAGCAGCTCGAGGAGGCGCAGAAGGCGGAGCGCACCGCGGCCGTGTCGCCGGCGCAGGAGGACATCGGCTTCTTCAGCACCGTCGGCGCGGTCGCGCGCGACGGCAAGGGCAACCTCGCCGCGGCGACCTCGACCGGCGGCATGACCAACAAGCGCTGGGGCCGGGTCGGCGACTCGCCGATCATCGGCGCCGGCACCTACGCCGACAACGCGAGCTGCGCCGTCTCCGCGACCGGCAGCGGCGAGTACTTCATCCGCGCGGTGGTCGCGCACGAGATCTGCGCGCGCGTGCGCCTGACCGGCGTGAGCAGCGCCGAAGCGGCCCGCGACGTGATCCACGGCAAGCTCAAGGACATCGGCGGCGACGGCGGCGTGATCGTCGTCGACAGCCGCGGGGCGCTGGCGCTCGAGTTCAACACCGAGGGCATGTTCAGGGGCGCGCGCGACTCCGGCGGCCGGCGTGAAACCGCGATCTACTGATCTCCGCTGCGGGATTCCCGCGCCGCGCGAACGGGCGCGGCCCGTCTCAGGCGAGCGAGCCCTCGTTGTACCGCGCCACGAACTGCGCGAACGGCAGCGCGTCGCGCGCCTCGACCGCGCGCTGCTCCTCGAGCGAGGCCGCGGCTTCCTCGCGGAACAGGGCGAGGCGAGCGGGATTCGGCGGGTAGAGCTCGCGGAAATAGTCGCGGTGCATCTCCGACATCCAGAGCCCGAGCTCGGAGAATGCCATCCCCTGGCGCTTCATGTCGTCCATCAGCCGCGCCGACGGCAGCTCGGCCGGGTCGAGCAGCTTCTGCCGCTGGAAGGAAAGCGCCGCCGCGTAGGGCTTTGAAGCCTCGCCGGTGTCGAGCAGCTCGCAGATGCCCTGCATCTGGTCGAGGACCTCCGTCGCCCAGTCCGCGAGCCCGAGCGGCCCCTGCTCCGTCCACAGCTCGAGCCCGGGCTCGCGCCCGCGGCTGGCGACCGTCACGTGGTTGGCCTCGTACTTCGCCGACAGCTCCGGCGAGAGCGGCGGACTCTCGCGCAGCAGGCACAGCGCGGCGAAGGCCTCGAGGAACAGGAGCTTGCGGTGGTTGACGCCGACCGGGTCGTAAGCGCCGACGTCCAGCGAGCGCATCTCGACGTACTGCACGCCGCCGCGCAGCAGCGCCTTCGTCGGCCGCTCGCCCGAGAAGGCGACGCGCTTCGGCCGGATGAAGCTGTAGTACTCGTTCTCGATCTGCAGCAGGTTCGCGTTCAGCTGCTTCCACTCGCCGTCGACCTCGACGCCGATCGCCTGGTACTCCGGGTGCGGCGTCGAGATCAGGCGCGACAGGTCCCGGACGTACTCCTCGAGCGAGTTGACGGAGACGTGCACGCCGGCCTGGTTCTTGTTGCGGTAACCGAGGTCGCTCATGCGCAGCGACGTCGCGTGCGGCGCGTAGAGCGTGCCCTTGCCGAGCGACTCGAGACCCGCGGGCACCTCGCGCCCGGCGAAGAACGAGCGGCAGACGGCCGGCGAGACCCCGAACAGGTACAGGATGAGCCAGCCGTAGCGCCGGTAGTTCCGGAGCAGCGCGAAGTACGCGTCGTCGACCAGCGCCTGGCCGCGCAGCTTCGACTGCGTCACCGCCTCGAGCACCGGCCAGAGCTGCGCCGGGAACGAGTAGTTGAAGTGCACGCCCGAGATCGCCTGCATCATCCGCCCGTAGCGGTGCCCGAGGCCGACCCGGTACACGTGCTTCATGCGGCCGATGTTCGAGCTGCCGTAGCGCGCGATGGGGATCTCGGCGTCGCCGCCCAGGACGCAGGGCATGCTGGTTGCCCAGAGCAGTTCCTCCCCGAGCTCGCTGTAGACGAACTGGTGGATGTCGCAGAGGTATTGCTGCAGCTCCCAGCTGTGCGGGAACGGCGGCGTCACCAGCTCGATCAGGGCTTCCGAGTAATCGGTCGTGATGTAGGGGTGGGTCAGGGCCGAGCCGAGCGCCGCGGGATGGCCGGTCTGCGCGATCCGGCCATCCGGGCGGACCCGGAGCGCCTCCCGCTCCACGCCCTTCAGGCCGCCAATCAGCACGCCGGGTTCACGGGCGTTCACCAGCCCGGACAGGCGGCGTTCGAAGGGGCGGTCGAGTCGTGTTCGGGCCATGGGCCGGCCATTCTGCGGCTCCACGGGCGCATAAGGAACCGCCCGCGGGGGCCAGCTTGGTCGGGCCGGCAGGCACGGGTACATTAGGAACGCTGGCGTTTCAGCCGTCGTTCATCCTTCCCGGGGCAGGCTTGTCGCCATGAAAACAACGATTTCGGGGATGTTCCTGCTGGCGGCGACCCTGGCCCTGGCCCTGCCCGCCCGGGCCGATTCCATGCGCTGCGGCAGCAAACTGATGACCGACGGCGACCCGGCCGCCAAGGTCGAGGCCTACTGCGGCCCGCCCGTCAGCATCGAGCGGCGCGAGATCGTGCGGTCGTATTCCTATCATCGAGGCATCCCGGTCCGCGGCGCGTTCGAGGTGGCCGTCGAGTTCTGGACCTACAACTTCGGGCCGAACAAGCTCATGTACCGGCTGCGGTTCGAGGACGGGCTGCTGGTCGAGGTCGAGACGCTGGGGCACGGGTTCT
>CAZVIF010000043.1:0-16917 GCA_964626745.1 uncultured Steroidobacteraceae bacterium | reverse complement strand
GGTGCGCATCTGCAAGGAAGAGAGCTTCCACCAGCGCCAGGGCTACGAGATCATGCTGACGCTCGCGCGCGGCACCGCCGCGCAGCGCGCGATGGCGCAGGCGGCGCTCGATCGCTGGTGGTGGCCTTCGCTGATGATGTTCGGGCCGTCCGACACCGACTCGAAGCACAGCGCGCAGTCCATGCGCTGGAAGATCAAGCGCTTTTCGAACGACGAGCTGCGGCAGAAGTTCGTCGACATGACCGTGCCGCAGGCCGACTTCCTCGGCCTCAAGGTGCCGGACCCCGCGCTCGCCTGGGACGAGTCGACGCAGCACTTCCGCTTCGGCGCGATCGACTGGAGCGAGTTCGAGCAGGTGCTCGCCGGTCAGGGTCCCTGCAACCGCGAGCGACTCGAGGCCCGACGGCGGGCGCACGAGGAGGGCCGCTGGGTCCGCGAGGCCGCCGCCGCCTGGGCGGCCAGGCAGGACGCCGCAGCCGCGACCCGCGCCGCCTGAGGCGCACGGAGGACGGGATGAGCGAATCGCAGAAGGACTGGCCGCTGTACGAGATCTTCATCCGCGCGAAATCGGGCCTCGACCACAAGCACGTCGGCAGCCTGCACGCGACCGACGCGCGCATGGCGCTCGAGCACGCGCGCGACCTCTACACCCGGCGGCAGGAGGGGGTCAGCATCTGGGCCGTGCGCTCCGCCGACATCGTGGCCTCGGACCCGGCGGAATCCGACGCCTTTTTCGAGCCGGCCCGCGACAAGGTGTACCGGCATCCGACCTTCTACGACATCCCGGACGAGGTGAAGACCCTGTGACGCCCGCAGTCCGCTATGTGCTGAGGCTGGCCGACACGAACCTGGTGCTGGCGCAGCGGCTCGGCGAATGGGTCGGACACGCGCCCGCGCTCGAGGAGGACCTCGGCATCGCCAATCTCTCGCTCGACCTCCTGGGCCAGGCCCGACTCCTGCTGGCGCATGCGGGCCGGCTCGAGGGCGCCGGCCGCGGTGAGGACGAGCTGGCCTACCTGCGCGAGGAATCGGAGTACTTCAACCTCACGCTGGTCGAGCAGCCGAACGGCGACTTCGGCGGCACGATCGTGCGCCAGTTCCTGTTCGACGCGTGGCAGCTCGGCCTGTACGAGGCGCTCGCGGAATCGCGCGACGCCGCCCTCGCGGCGATCGCCGCCAAGGGATTGAAGGAGGCTGCCTACCACCTGCGCTACAGCGGCGGCTGGCTCGTGCGGCTCGGCGACGGCACGCCGGAGAGCCACGCGCGCGTCGAACGCGCGCTCGGCGTTCTGTGGCCCTTCACGAACGAGCTGTTCGTCGACGATGAGACGGATCGCGCGGTCGCCGAAGCCGGCATCGGCGTGCTGCCGTCCTCGCTGCAGGCCGCGTGGTCGGCCCGCGTGGACGAAACGCTGGCGCGCGCCATGCTCGCCCGTCCTGCGGCGGCGCACTACGTCTGGTACGGGAAGCAGGGCCGGCACAGCGAGCACCTCGGCTACCTGCTGGCCGAGATGCAGTCGCTGCATCGCGCGCATCCCGGCGCGGCCTGGTAGGCGGCGGTGGGCGAACGCGCGCTCGACGCATCGACGCCGTCGCCGGCGCTGCTGGCGCGGCTGCAGGGCATCCTCGCGCAGGTGCCCGATCCCGAGATCCCGGTGCTGTCGGTCCTCGACCTCGGCGTGATCCGGCACTTGCGCGTGCAGCCCGGCGGCCGCCTCGAGGTCGGCATCGCGCCGACCTATTCGGGCTGCCCGGCGAGCGCCGTCATCAAGGCGGACGTGCTGCGCGCGCTCGCCGGAGCCGGGTTCGACGCGGTCGCCGTGGACGTCCTGGCGCCGCCGTGGTCGAGCGACTGGCTGAGCGCAGAGGGCCGCCGCAAGCTGGCGGCATTCGGCATCGCGCCGCCTGCGGGCCGCGGGCCGGCTGCCTGCCCGCGCTGCGGATCGACGCGGACGTCCCGCGTCAGCGAGTTCGGCTCGACGCCCTGCAAGGCGCTCTATCGCTGCGAGGCCTGCCTCGAGCCGTTCGACTACTTCAAGTGCATCTAGTGTCCTGTTCCGCAGATAGCTTGCCAGCCTGCCGCACGGCACGGCCGTCGATCAAGGCGCCGACGCGAAGGCGTATCGGGATACGCCGAGCGGCGGCAACGCAGAGCGGCGGCCGTCCCGTGCGGCCCGCCGGGAGCCTGCCGGCGGCCGCGCGCCGGCGTTGCGCCCACTCGCCATGGAACCACCATGCCCTCGCTCGCGCGCCTTGGCGCGCGGCCGCGGGCAGGCTCAGGCTGACAAGCTATCTGCGGAACAGGACACTGGCGAAGCACGCATGCTGAAGTTCCATCCGCTCGCCGTCGCGGACCGCGCCGCGGTTGCCGAGGATGCGATTGCGCTGACGCTGGCCGTTCCGCCGCCGCTGGCCGGCGAGTTTCGGTTCAGGGCCGGACAGCACGTGGCGATCCGCTGCGTCGTCGATGGGCGCGAGGAGCGGCGCACGTACTCGATCGTCAGCCCCGAGGGATCGGCATCGCTCACGATCGGGGTGCGCCTGCCGCCCGACGGGCGCGTGTCCGGCCACTTCGCGCGTCACGCGCAGCCGGGTGCGACGCTCGAGGTGATGCCGCCGGGCGGCAGCTTCCACGCCGCGGACCGGGCGGGTCCCGGGCGGTATGCCGCGTTCGCGTCGGGCAGCGGCATCACCCCGGTGCTGTCGATCGCGGCCAGCGCCCTGGCGCGGGATCCCGGCACTCGCTTCCAGCTCTGGTACGGCAACACCGGCACTTCGCGCACGATGTTCCTCGAGGAGGTCATGGCGCTGAAGGACCGGTACCTGGCGCGGTTCTCGGTCGCCTTCGTGATGAGCCGCGAGCCGCAGGACGTCGAGTGGCTGAACGGGCGCATCGACGCCGCGAAGATCCGGGAGTTCGCCCGGCACGACCTCGACGTGCCCGGGACCGACGAGTTCTTCGTCTGCGGGCCGGGCTCGATGGGTGAAACGGTTTCCGCCGTCCTCGCCGAGCTTGGCGCGCGGGGACGGATTCACGTCGAGCACTTCGCGCCGGTGGCGGCGCAGGCAGCCGGCGTCACCGGATCGCGTCTCGCTGCGCCGCAGGCGCCGTCGCGGGCGCCCGGCGCGGACACCGAAGTGACGGTCGTGATGGATGGCCGCCGCCGGCAGTTCACGATGCCGCGCGACGGCGAAGTGATCCTCGACGCGGCCGGCCGCGCCGGGCTCGACCTGCCGTTCTCCTGCCGCGCCGGCGTCTGCTCGACCTGCCGCGCGAGGCTCGTCTCGGGCAGCGCCGAGATGGAGCACAATGTGGCTCTCGAGGATTGGGAAGTCGAGGCGGGCTATATTCTCTGCTGCCAGGCGCGGCCGACGAGCGCGGCGATCGAGATCAGCTACGACGAATGACGGCCCCGATGCGTTACCAGACGATCCTGTACGGCGTCGCGGGCCCGGTCGCGCGCGTGACGCTCAACCGGCCCGAGCGGCTCAACAGCTTCAACGCGGCGATGCACGCGGAGCTGCGGGACGCGCTCGGCCGCGTGGCGGCCGACGGCGCCCGCGTGCTGGTCCTGACCGGGGCGGGCCGCGGCTTCTGCGCGGGACAGGATCTCGGCGAGCGGCAGGCTGCACCCGACGGCCGGCGCCCAGATCTCGGCGAGTCCATCGAGCGCAACTACCGGCCGCTGGTCCTGGCGCTCACGGCGATGCCCGTGCCGACGATCGCGGCGGTGAACGGCGTCGCGGCCGGCGCCGGCGCGAGCATCGCGCTCGCCTGCGACCTGGTCGTCGCCGCGAAGTCCGCTTCCTTCATCCAGGCTTTCAGCCGGCTGGGCCTCGTACCGGATTCCGGGGCGACCTGGTTCCTGCCGCGCCTGGTCGGCAGCGCTCGGGCGCTCGGGCTCGCCCTGCTCGGCGAGCGGCTGCCGGCGGAGCAGGCGGCAGCCTGGGGGCTCATCTGGCGCTGCGTGGAGGACGCCGAGTTCGAGGCGACGATCGAGCGCCTGGCCGCCGAACTCGCCGCGGCGCCGACCCGGGGCCTCGTGCGCACGCGCGAGGCCATGCGGGCGGCGGCCACGCAGACGCTGGAGGCGCAGCTCGACCTCGAGCGCGATTTCCAGCGCGAACTCGGCCATACCGCGGACTATGCGGAAGGCGTTGCCGCGTTCGCCGAGAAACGCGCGCCGCGGTTCACGGGGCGCTGAGCGCGCGCATGGACCGGGACCGGGACGATCGCGACGAAGGCCGGCGGAGGCGCACGGCCGAACGCGCAGCTGCCGCCCTGTGGAACGGCGACCGGGCCTCGCAGGGACTCGGCATGCGCATCGAGGCCTCCGGCCCGGGCGGCGCCACGGTCTCCATGCGGGTCCGCCCGGACATGGTGAACGGCCATGGCATCTGCCACGGCGGGCTCGTCTTCGCGCTGGCCGACAGCGCATTCGCGTTCGCCTGCAACTCTTACGGCGACAACACCGTCGCGGCCGGCGCGGCGATCGAATTCCTGCGGCCCGCGCGCGAGGGCGACGTGCTCACCGCCGTCGCGGCCGAGCGCTGGCGCGCAGGCCGGGCGGGCATCTACGAGATCGAGGTCCGCAACCAGCAGGGCGAGCTCGTCGCGCTGTTCCGCGGCCGCAGCCACCAGATCGCGGGGAGATTGATCGATGACTGAAGCCTTCATCTGCGACGCGGTCCGCACGCCGATCGGCCGGTACGGCGGCGTGCTCTCAGGTGTGCGCACCGACGACCTGGCCGCCATCCCGATCGCGGCGCTGATGCGGCGCAACGCCGGCGTGGACTGGCAGGCCGTGGACGACGTCGTGTTCGGCTGCGCGAACCAGGCGGGCGAGGACAACCGGAACCTTGCCCGCATGGCGGCTCTGCTCGCGGGGCTGCCGGTGGAAGTGCCGGGTGTCACCGTGAACCGCCTGTGCGGCTCGGGCCTGGACGCGGTCGCGATCGCGGCGCGGCAGGTGCGCTCGGGCGAAGCCGGGTTCGTCATCGCCGGCGGCGCCGAGAGCATGAGCCGCGCCCCGTACGTGCTGTCGAAGCCGGATGCCGCCTTCGCGCGCACCCAGCAGCTCTTCGACACGACCATCGGCTGGCGCTTCGTGAACCCCCTCATGAAGCAGCAGTACGGCATCGATTCGATGCCGGAGACGGGCGAGAACGTCGCCGCCGAGTTCAACGTGTCACGCGCGGACCAGGACGCCTTTGCGCTGCGCAGCCAGCAGCGCGCGCTGGCCGCGCAGGCGAACGGCAGGCTCGCCGCGGAGATCGTCCCGGTCGCGTTGCCGGCGCGCAAGGGCGAGCCGACGCTGGTCGAGCGCGACGAGCACCCGCGCGAAACCAGCCTCGAAGCGCTCGCGAAGCTCGGCACGCCGTTTCGCCAGGGCGGGACGGTGACGGCCGGCAACGCCTCGGGCGTCAACGACGGCGCCTGCGCGCTGATCGTCGCCGGCGAGCGCGCCGCCGCGCGCCACGGACTGAAGCCCCGCGCGCGGATCCTGGGCGCCGCCGTGGCGGGGCTGCCGCCCCGCATCATGGGCCTGGGACCCGCGCCGGCGAGCGAGAAGCTGATGGCGCGGCTCGGTCTCGCGGTGGCCGACTTCGACGTGATCGAGCTCAACGAGGCGTTCGCCTCGCAGGCGCTGGCGGTGCTGCGCCGCCTGGGACTGCCGGACGACTCCCCGCAGGTCAACCCGAACGGCGGCGCGATCGCGCTCGGTCACCCGCTCGGCATGAGCGGGGCGCGGCTCGCGGCGACCGCGACGCTCGAGCTCGAGCGCAACGGCGGCAGGCGGGCGCTGTGCACCATGTGCATCGGGGTCGGACAGGGCATCGCGCTCGCGCTCGAGCGGGTCACGTGAACGCGCCGGCGGCGGTCACGCGCGACCGCGAAGTCGCGGTGTTCACCTTCGACAACCCGCCGGTCAACGCGCTCGCCCAGCCGGTGCGGGCCGCGCTCCTGCAGGCGATCGAGACGCTGGACGCCGACCCGGCCGTGCGCGCGATCGTCCTGGCCGGCGCGGGCCGCAACTTCGTCGCAGGCGCGGACGTCCGCGAATTCGACCGGCCGCCGGCCGAGCCGTTCCTGCCCGCCGTCCTCGCGCGGCTGGAGGCCTGCAGCAAGCCCGTCGTGGCTGCGCTGCATGGCGCGACGCTCGGCGGCGGCGCGGAAACCGCGCTCGCCTGCCATTACCGCTGCGCGGCCGGCGACCTGCAGTTCGGCTTCCCGGAAGTGAACCTCGGGCTGCTGCCGGGCGCCGGGGGCACGGTCCGCCTGCCGCGGCTCGCGGGCTGGCAGGCGGCGCTCGACCTGATGTCGTCGGGCCGCGCGATCGGCATCGACGCGGCGATCGGGCTCGGCATCGTCGATCGCCGCGTCGACGGCGAGCTGCTGGCCGGTGCGGTCGCCTGGGCGCGCGAGCTCGCGCGCGCAGGCGCGGCTCCGCGGCGGGTCATCGAGCTGCCAGTCCCGCCCTCGCGGCCGGCCCAGTTCGAGGAGTTCCTGAGGGCGCTGCCGGCCGGCGCGCGGCGGCTGCCGGCGCCGCCGCGCATCGTCGAGGCGCTGGCCTCGGCCGCGATCCTGCCGCCCGACGCCGCGCTGGCCCGCGCGCGCACGCTGTTCATGGAATGCCTGGCGTCCAGCGAATCGAAGTCGCTGCGCCACCTGTTCTTCGCCGAGCGGCGCCAGCCGCCGGACCCGGAACTCGCCCGCGAGGTCGGGCAGGCCGCCGTGCTGGGGGCCGGAACGATGGGATCGGGCATCGCGATCAGCCTCGCGACCGGCGGCATCGCCGTCACGCTGGTCGATGCGAAGCAGGAAGCGCTGGAGGCCGGGCTCGCCCGCGTACGGTCGGCGATCGACGCGTCCGAGCGCAAGGGCCGGCTCGACGCGGCGGCGGCTGCGGCGGCGCGCGGCCGCGTCCAGGGATCGCTCACGCTCGCCGCGGTGTCCGCTGCGGATCTCGTGATCGAGGCCGTGTTCGAGAACCTCGCCGTGAAGCGCGAGGTGTTCGCCCGGCTCGGCGCGCTGTGCCGGCCCGGCGCGGTGCTCGCGACCAACACGTCGACGCTCGACGTGGACGCGATTGCCGCGGCGTCGGGACGGCCCGCGGACGTCGTCGGCATGCACTTCTTCAGTCCTGCGAACGTGATGCGCCTCGTCGAGATCGTGCGCGGCCGCGAGTCTTCGCGCGCGGCGCTGGCGACGGCGCACGCGGTCGCCAAGCGCGTCGGCAAGATCGCCGTGCCGGTCGGCAACGCCTTCGGTTTCGTCGGCAACCGCATGCTGTACGCCTACGGGCGCGAGAAGGAGCTGATGCTGCTCGAGGGCGCGACGCCGGAGGCGATCGACAAGGCGCTCGTGGAATTCGGGATGGCGATGGGACCCAACGCGGTGGGCGACCTCGCGGGCCTCGACATCGGCTGGCAGGTGCGCAAGGAATGGGGGGAGAAGCCGGACGACCCGCGCTTCTACCGCGCCTCGGACATGCTGGCCGAGCTCGGGCGCTTCGGGCAGAAGACCGGGCGCGGCTTCTACCGCTACGGCCCCGGCGGCGAGCGCACGCCGGACGCCGAGGCCGTCCTGCTGATCCGCGCCGAGGCCGGGCGGCTGGGCGTCCAGCAGCGCACCATCGAGCCGGAGGAGATCGTGACCCGCTGCATCCTCGCGCTCGTCAACGAGGGCGCGCGCGTCCTCGAAGAGGGCGTTGCGGATTCGCCGTCGGACATCGACGTCGTGTGGTGCAACGGCTACGGATTCCCGCGGCACCGCGGCGGCCCGATGTTCCACGCCGACACGATGGGCCTCGGAACGGTCCTGGACTCGATCCGCGCCCTCGCGCGAGAGCACGGCGAGCGCTACTGGACGCCGGCTCCGCTGCTCGTCACGCTGGCCGGGGAGGGTTCGACGTTCGCCGGCTGGCAGGCGGCCCGGCAGACGGACGATGACGTCTCGGGCAGGGGGAACTGATGCGCTTGCAGAGCTACCTGGGCGGTACATGGCGGAGCGGCGAGGGCCGCGCGACGGCCCTGCTGGACGCGAGCACCGGCGCCATGGTCGCCGAAGCCGGCAGCGGGGGCCTCGACTTCGGCGCGGCGCTCGCCTACGCGCGCGCAGCCGGCGGGCCGGCGTTGCGGCGCATGACCTTCCACGAGCGCGCATCGATCCTGCGCGCGCTGGGCAAGCGCCTGCTCGACTTCAAGCCCGAGTTCTACGCGCTGTCCCATGCGACGGGCGCGACCCAGGGGGATTCCTGGATCGACATCGACGGCGGCATCGGCACGATGCTGGTGTTCGCGAGCAAGGGCGTGCGCGAGCTGCCGAACAGCCGCGTCTACCTCGACGGCGCGCTGGAAGGATTGTCGAAGGGCGGGACCTTCGTCGGCCAGCACGTCTGCGTGCCGCTCGAGGGCGTCGCCGTGCACATCAACGCCTTCAACTTCCCCGTGTGGGGCATGCTGGAGAAACTCGCTCCCGCGCTGCTGGCCGGCGTGCCGGCGCTGGTCAAGCCCGCGACGGCGACCAGCTACCTGACCGAACGCGTCGTGCGCCGCATCGTCGAGACGGGCCTGCTGCCGGATGGCGCGCTGCAGCTCGTCTGCGGCGGCGTCGGGGACCTCTTCGACCACCTCGGCTGCCAGGACATCGTGTCCTTCACCGGCTCGGCGTCCACGGCGGCGAAGCTCCGCACGCACCCGGCGGTCGTCCGTCACGCGGTGCGCTTCGTCGCGGAGACCGACTCGCTCAATTCCTCGATCCTCGGACCGGACGCGGGCCCGGGTACGCCCGAGTTCGGGCTGTTCGTGCGCGAAGTGGCGCGCGAGATGACCGTGAAGGCGGGCCAGAAGTGCACGGCGATCCGCAAGGCGATCGTGCCGCGCGCGCTGCTCGGCGAGATCGTCGCGGCGCTGCAGGCCGAGCTCGCGAGGACGGTGGTCGGCGATCCGCGGTCGGCAGGCGTCGGGATGGGCCCGCTCGCAAGCCTCGCGCAGCGCGACGAAGTGCTCGCGCGGGTGGCCGAACTGGAACGCGAGTCCGAGCGCGTCGCGGGCGATCCCGGGCGGTTCGAGGTGGCCGGCGGCGACCGCGCGCGCGGCGCTTTCCTGCCGCCGATGCTGCTGGTCTGCCGCGACCCGGCGCGGGCGCGGGCCGTTCACGAGGTGGAAGCCTTCGGGCCGGTGTCGACGGTGATGGCCTACGACACGCCGGCCGAGGCGATCGCGCTGGCGCGCCGCGGCGAGGGCAGCCTCGCGGGCTCGGTGTTCACCGCCGACGACGCGGTCGCCGCGGAACTGGTTCTCGGCCTCGCCCCGTATCACGGCCGGTTGCTGGTCGTGAACCGGCATTGCGCCAAGGAATCGACGGGCCACGGCTCGCCGCTCGCGCCGCTGGTGCACGGCGGCCCCGGTCGCGCCGGCGGCGGCGAGGAACTGGGCGGCATCCGCGGCGTGCTGCACTACATGCAGCGGACCGCGGTGCAGGGATCGCCCGACGTGATCACCGCGGTCGGCGGGCGCTGGGCGCGCGGCAGCCGCGAGCGCGACCCGGGCGTGCACCCGTTCCGCAAGCCCTTCCACGCGCTCGCCATCGGCGACACCTTCCGTTCAGCCGAACGCGAAGTGACGGTCGAAGACATCGAACGGTTTGCGGCGCTATCGGGCGACAACTTCTACGCGCACATGAGCGAGGAGGAGGCCGCGCGCAATCCGCTGTTCGGGGGCCGTGTCGCACACGGCTACTTCCTGATCTCGGCGGCCGCGGGCCTGTTCGTCGACCCGGACTACGGGCCGGTGCTCGGCAACTACGGGCTGGATGCCCTGAGGTTCGTGAAGCCCGTGAAACCCGGCGACCGCATCAAGGTGCGACTGACCTGCCGGGAGAAATCGCTGCGCGCCGACAAGGGCTGGGGCGAAGTGACCTGGGACACGGAGATCACGAACCAGGCGGGCGAGACGGTCGCCGCCTACCACGTACTGACCATGGTGAGCATCCATGCCATCCCCGATCGGCCTTGAGGCGCTGCGCGCCGGATACCCCGGCCTGCAGTTCGAGTCGCCGGCGGACGGCGTGCTCGAGGTCGTGATCGCCAACCAGGGCCGGCAGAACTCGGCGACCGAAGGCATGCATCGCGACCTAGCCGGCGTCTGGCGCGCCATCGACGCCGACGCGGGGATCCGCGCCGTGCTGGTGCGCGGCGCGGGGGAGCATTTCTCCTCCGGCGGCGACTTCTCGATGATCGAGCGGATGATCGACGACGAGGCGACGCTGCTGCGGGTCTGGCGGGAGGCGAGTGACCTGGTCTACAACCTGGTCGATTGCAGCAAGCCCGTGATCTCGGCGATCCGCGGCACGGCGGTCGGCGCGGGGCTCGCGGTCGCGTTGCTCGCGGACGTGTCCGTGGCCGGCCGGACCGCGAAGATACTCGACGGCCATACGCGCCTCGGCGTCGCGGCGGGCGACCATGCCGTGATCATCTGGCCGCTGCTGTGCGGCCTTGCCAAGGCGCGCTACTACCTGCTGACCAACGAGCCGCTGTCCGGGGAGGAAGCCGAGCGCATCGGGCTCGTGTCCCTCTGCGTCCCGGACGACGAGGTGCGCGACCGCGCCCTCGGCATCGCCGTGAAGCTCGCTGCCGGGAGCGCGAGCGCGCTCGCTTTCACCAAGCGCGCGCTCGGCAACTGGCTGCGCCTCGCGGGGCCATCCTTCGACGCCTCGCTGGCCATGGAATTCCTCGGCTTCCGGCTGGCCGACGCGCGCGAGGGGCTCGATGCCGTGCGCGAGAAACGGCCGGCGAACTTCACGAGCCCGGGCAAGTTCACGCGCTAGGTTGCGAGCCCTCCGGACACGCGTTCGAGGTACTCCCATCGTTCGAGCCGCTCGCTCAGCCGCGACTCGATCTCCGCAGCGCGCGCGCGATCGCTTCGCATGCGTTCCGGCCCGGCGCGGAAGTAGTCCGGCCGGCACATCTCGGCGGTCAGTTCACGCTGCGCCGACTCCAGTGCGGTGATCTGCGCGGGCAGCTGGGCCAGCTCGCGGGTTTCCGCAAACGTCAGCCTTCGCCGCGTTCTGGGCCCCGGCGCGGACGCGACCGTTGCCTGCGGGGCCGCAGTCTCCCTCCCGGCCGCCTTGGGCCTGGCGCGACCGGGGTCGCTGCGCGCCGCGGGCCGCTGCGTGAGCCAGTCGCGGTAGCCGCCGGCGTATTCCTGCCAATGGCCGCCACCTTCGGCAACCAGCGTCTGCGTGACCACATTGTCGACGAAGGTCCGGTCGTGGCTGACCAGGATCAGGGTGCCTCGAAAGGACTGGAGCGAGGCCTCCAGCAGTTCCAGCGACTCGACGTCCAGGTCGTTGGTGGGCTCATCCAGCACCAGCAGGTTGGCAGGCCGCGCAAACAGGCGCGCCAGCAGGAGCCGGTTTCGCTCGCCTCCGGAGAGGGCGCGGACCGGGGTTCCCGCGCGGTTCGCCGGGAACAGGAAGTCTTCGAGATAACCGTTGATGTGGCGCTTCTCGCCGTCGACCTCCACGTGGTCCGCGCCCCCGCTGACGGCATCGCCGACCGTGGTGTCGGGATCCAGCTGCTCGCGCAGCTGGTCGAAGTACGCGATCTGCAGGTTCGTACCGAGGCGTACCGTGCCCGATTCGGGTTCCAGCCGCCCCAGCATGAGCTTGATGAGCGTCGATTTTCCGGCGCCGTTCGGGCCGAGGAGCGCCAGGCGGTCCCCGCGCATGAGCCGCAGGCTGAGGTCAGTGACGACCGGTCGCCCGCCGAACGATATGGACACGCCGTCCAGTTCCGCGACCAGCCGGCCGGAACGCCGGCTCGAGTCGATCGAAAGCCTGAGATTGCCGATTCGATTGCGGCGTTCCGCGCGCTCCGCGCGCAACGCCTCCAGGCGGCGCACCCGGCCTTCGTTGCGCGTACGGCGCGCTTCAACGCCGCGGCGGATCCAGTCCTCCTCCTGGGCCCAGAACCTGTCGAACTTGCGGCGGCCCACGGCCTCGGCGACAAGCTCGGCGGACTTCTGCCGCTCGTACGCCGAATAGTTTCCCGGGTAGCTGCGCAGCCAGCCGCGATCGAGTTCCAGGATGCGGGTTGCGACGCGGTCGAGAAACCATCGATCGTGCGTCACGAACACGACCGCCGGCGCCTTGAGCACCTGTTCCTCGAGCAGCTCGATGCCGGCCATGTCGAGGTGGTTGGTCGGTTCGTCGAGCAGCAGCAGGTCGGGCGCCTGGGCGAGGGCGAGCGCCAGCACCGCCCGCTTGCGTTCCCCGCCAGAGGCTCCGGCGGGATCGATCGTGCCGTCGACTCCGAAGCGCGTCGCATACTCGACCAGCCGCGCCTCGTTGTGCCAGCGCCGCCGCTCATCGGGGATGTCCTCCAGTCCGCCGCGACGGCGCAGGCTCTCGAAAAGCGTGTCCGCCGGCGGCAGCTCGGGCTCCTGCTCGACACGTACGATGTGCAGACCGTCGCGCCGCTGCAGTTCGCCGTCGTCCAGGCCGACGCTTCCGGTCATGACGCCGAGCAAGGTCGACTTTCCGGTGCCGTTGCGGCCAATGAGGCCGATGCGGTCGCCTTCGTCGATGGTGCAGGCCGCCTGGTCGAGCAGCGGTGTCAGCCCGTAGGCGAGTTCGGCGTCCAGCAGTCTCAGCAACGGCATACCTGAAGGATACCGGCCCTGCATTGCGGCCATGAACACGCATCGCTAGAATCGCGGCTGCCTTGGGGTGGTCCCGAAGGGACCTGAGATGCCGGCGGACCGGCGAACCCGTTGAACCTGATCCGGTTAGGACCGGCGTAGGGAGCAGGCGTTGCTCAGGATGCTTTCTTTCACGACTCTTCTGCTGCCTGCGGCGTCGCTGGCGGCCGCGCCGCCCGCGCAGCTCGAGCCGGTGGTCGTGACCGCGACCTTCCGGCCCGCGCCCGCCGCCGCCCGCCCCGGCGGCATCACCGTGCTGGACGCGGCCGTCGTGCGCGAGGCGTCGGTGGTGCATCTCGAGGAGCTGCTGCCGCTCGTGCCCTCGCTGTCCTGGGCCGGCGCGAGCTCGCGGCCGCGCTATTTCCAGCTGCGCGGCATCGGCGAGCTCGAGCAGTACCAGGGCGCCCCGAACCCCTCCGTCGGCTTCCTGGTCGACGAGATCGATTTCAGCGGCATCGGCATGATCGCCTCGACCTTCGACGTCGAGCAGGTGGAGGTGCTGCGCGGCCCGCAGGGCACGCGCTACGGCGCGAACGCGCTCGGCGGCCTGATCAAGATCAAGACCCGCGAGCCGGCCGCAACGCGCGAGTTCGGGACCGAGGCGACGGTCGGCGACGACGGGCTGTGGGCGCTCGGCGCGGTCGCCGGCGGCCCGCTCGCCGCGCGGGTCGGAATCGACGGCGCCTGGCGTGCGGTCCTCGCGCGCGCCGTCAGCGACGGATTCCGCAGCAACCGCTACCTCGGGCGCGACGACACGAACGGCCGCGACGAGACGACCGCGCGGCTGCGCGTTCGCCTCGGCGAGGCGTCGGCGTGGCGCGCCGACCTGTCGCTGCTGCACGCGGATTTCGACAACCGCTACGACGCCTTCGCGATCGACAACAGCTTCAGGACGCTGTCCGACCGCCCGGGCCGGGACGCCCAGCGCTCGCAGGGCGCCGCGCTCGACCTCGCCTGGCCGCTCGCCGGCGGCGGGGAGATCCGCTCGATCACGGGTGCCGCGGAATCCGACATCGTCGCGAGCTTCGACGGCGACTGGGGCAACGACCGCGACTGGGGCGCCGCGGGTCCGTATGATTTCTTCTCGAGCACGCGCCGCACCCGGCGGACGCTGGCCGAGGACCTGCGCTACGCGAGCGCGACGGATGGCGCGGTGAGCTGGGTCGCCGGGCTGTGGCTGCAGCGGCTCGAGGAGGACAACCGCATCGCCGACGACGGGCGTTACCTCGACGATTCGTTCGAGCGCACGCTCGACAGCGGCTACCGCGCGACCAGCGCTGCGCTGTACGGCCAGGCCGACCTCGCCGTGACGCCGGCGACGACCGTGAGCGTCGGCCTGCGCGCGGAGGAACGCGACGCGCGCTACGCGGACAGCGACGGCGCCGCCTTCGATCCCCGGGACCGCCTGTGGGGCGGAGAACTTTCGGTGACGCACCGGCTGGCAGAGACCCGGAGCGTCTGGGCGTCGCTCGGGCGCGGCTTCCGTGCCGGCGGGTTCAACATCGGGACGTCGGTCCCGGAGGACCGCCAGCAGTTCGCGCCGGAGTACCTCTGGTCGGTCGAGGCCGGCTGGAAGGGGCGGAGCGAAAGCGGCCGTTCCCGCGCCGACCTGAATGCCTTCTACGCGCGGCGCGAGCACCTGCAGGTTGCAACCTCGCTGCAGCTGGATCCCGCGGACCCGCTGACCTTCATCTTCCTCACCGACAACGCGGCGAGCGGGGAGGCCTTCGGGATCGAGTCCTCGGCCGCGCTCCTGCTCGGCGAACGCGTGACACTCGAGGCCATGCTGTCCTGGATGGATTCCGAGTTCCACGGCTATCGCTTCGGCGAGCGGGATCTCGAGGGCCGCGAGTTCGCGCACGCGCCGCAATGGAAAGCGGCCCTTGCCGCGACCTGGCGCCACCCCGCCGGCTGGATGGCGCGTCTCGATCTCTCGGGCGAGGCGGGTTTCTATTTCGACACCAGCCACGACGAGCGGGCGGGCTCTCGATTCCTCGCCGGCCTGCGGACCGGTTTCGAGGGGGAACGCTGGTCCGTCGAGCTCTGGGGCCGCAACCTGTTCGACGAGCGCTACCCGGTGCGCGGCTTCTGGTTCGGCAACGAGCCGCCGGATTTCCCTGCTTCGCTTTACCTGCGCTGGGGCGACCCGCGGCAGGTCGGCATGACCGCACGCTACGCATTCTGAGGTGATCCCATGCACGTCGCCGTCGAACTGAGCCTGTACCCGTTGACGGGGGAGTTCGTCCCGCCGATCGTCGACTTCATCGGGCGGCTCAAGGCCCGCCCGGGCATCGACGTCGTCACCAACTCGATGAGCACGCAGGTCAGCGGGGATTACGACCGCGTGTTCGACGCACTCCGCGACGAGATCCGGGCGAGCCTGTCGGGGGCGCACCGGGCGGTGTTCGTGATGAAGGTGCTGGGTGGCGCCGGCTGAGCTGGTCGCGGCGACCTTCGGTTTCGCGTACATCCTGCTCGCGATCCGACAGCACCGCGCCTGCTGGATCGCCGGCGCCGTCGGCACCGCGATCTACGCCAAGGTGTTTCTCGACGCGGGACTGCCCATGCAGGCTGCACTGCAGGTCGTCTACGTCGCGATGGCGGCCTACGGCTATTTCGCGTGGCGCCGGGACCAGGGGCGGTCGGCGCCCGTGCGCCGCTGGACCCTCGCGCAGCACGTGCTCGCGCTCGCGGCCGTCGGATTCGCGACTTTCGTGAGCGCGCCGCTCGCCGCCGAGCATGCGCTTGCGGCGGCGCCGGTCGCGGATTCCCTGGGCACCTGGGCGAGCGTCGTGGCGACCTGGCTCCTGGCACGGCGGGTCGTCGAAAACTGGCTCTGGTGGATCGCGGTCGACGCAGGACTCGCGGCGCTGTTCGCCGCGCAGGGGCTGCTGCCGACCGCCGCGCTCTACCTCGCGTACGCGCTGCTCGCGGCCGCCGGCTGGCGCCGCTGGCGGCGTGAGGCGGCGGCATGAGCGACGCGCCGGAAGCCGCCGTCGCCGTTGCGGTCGAGGCGCTCGGACTCACGCGGCCGGTCGTGACCGCGCTGCCCGGCGGCGCGCTGAACCGCAGCTTCCGCCTGCGCGCGGGCGCCCACGACCTGGTGCTCAAGCTCGCCGGCGAAGCGGCCCCCGCGCTCGGCGCGAGCCGTCGCGCGGAGTTCGTGATGCAGGCGCTGGCTGCAGGCGCCGGGCTTGCGCCCCCGGTCGTTCTCGCCGACGAGGCGCGCGGTTTCATCGTCTCGCGCCACGCGAGCGGCGCCATGCCTGCCGCATCCGACATGCAGGACGCGCGGCTGCTTGCGCGCATCGGCGCCTGGATCGCCGAGCTGCACGCCTTGCAGCCGCCCGCGGGTCTCGCGGTCGTCGACTTCGGCGAGCGCGCCGCGGGCTACCTGGCCGAGCTGCAGGCGGATGCGTCGGAGCCGTCCGTCGCGCGCATGGCGCGGGAGCTGGCCGCGCGTCGCGCCGGCCTGCCGCGGCCCGCGCGGCTCGCGGCGTGCCACCACGACCTGCACCACCGCAATTTCATCGATGACGGCCGGCGCCTCCTGGCCGTCGACTGGGAATACGCGGGGCCCGGGGATCCCGCGGCCGACCTGGCCGCCTGCATCGGGTACCACCGCCTGGGCGATGCCGGCGTCGATGCATTGCTCGGCGGGTACGGCGAGTCGAGGGCGGAGCTTCGCGAACGGGTCGCGTCGCTGGCCTGGATCTTCGACTGCCTCTGGTTCGGATGGAACGCGGTTGCGGCCCGCGCAACGAGCGGTTGCGCGGCAGTCGTCGCTCCCGGCAAGATGCGCGACCCATGACCGAGATCACCGTGACCGATCGTGACGGCGGCGTGCATCGCGTGAACGCGCGCGACGGCGCGAGCCTGATGGAAACCCTGCGCGAGCTCGACTACGGCGTCGCCGCCATCTGCGGCGGCATGTGCTCTTGCGCCACCTGCCATGTCTACGTGCCGGAATCCTGGTTCGACCGGCTGCCTCCGGTCCAGGGTGACGAGAAGGAGATCCTGCAGGAGCTGGAGAGCTACCGGCCGCGCGGCTCGCGGCTGTCCTGCCAGGTCCCCGTCGACGCCGGGCTCGCGGGGCTCGAAGTCGAGATCGCGCCGGAGGAGTGACGCAGGGGACGCGTGCGTTGGCAGCAAGCGTACGCCGGGGCCCGTGGCAGGGGGAAAGGGAGGGGGTTAGAAAATGAGTGACAAGGA
>CAZVIF010000042.1:0-17873 GCA_964626745.1 uncultured Steroidobacteraceae bacterium | reverse complement strand
GCGAGCGCCGCGAGCGCATGCTGCGCGCCGAGCTCCACCGCGGCCGCCGTGCTCCGCCCGAACAGGCCCTCGCCCGCCGCCGGGGCCGGCGAGCGCGCGATGCCGGGCGCGATCTCGCTGGTGCGCTTGAGCAGCGCATCGATCATCAGGTCGTGGCCCGGCACGATCAGCCCGCCGAGGTGGCGGCCCGCGTCGTCCACCGCGTCGATGGTGAGCGCGGTGCCGGCGGCGATGCAGACGAGCGGCGCCCGGGTCCGCCGCCACGCGCCGATCATGCCCAGCCAGCGGTCCACGCCGAGCGCGTCCGGGTGCTGGTAGGCGTTGGTGATGCCACCGGCGCTCGCGGTCGCGTGCAGGAACCGCGGCCGCAGGCCGTGCCGCTCGAGCGCCCACTCGCCGATCGAGTGCGCGACCGACGGGCCAGCCACGTTCGCGACGAGGATCTCCGCGGGCCGGCCCGCGGCAGCGTCGAGCGGCGCGAGCCACTCGGCGGCCGCCGCTTCGCGGTGCACCGCCGCACCGCGCGGGCCGAGGCCGCCCTCGGCGAGCTGCGCCCACTTCAGGCGCGTATTGCCGACGTCGAGCAGCAGCTTCATGCGAGCGGCCTCAGGCTCACCTCGCCCGAGACGAAGCGCCGCAGGCTGCCGCCTACCTCGAGCAGCAGCGCGCCGCCATCGTCGATGCCGCGCGCGAGACCCTCGATCCGCGACTCGCCGAGCAGCACGCTCGCCGGGCGCGCCGCCAGCGCGTCGGCGGCGCGCCACTCGTCGGCGAAGGGCGCGAAGCCGCGCTGCTCGAACTCGGCGAGCACGCCCTCCAGCTGGCCGATCAGCGCGGCCGCGAGGCGCGTGCGGGCCGGCGGCGGCGCGCAGAAGTCGTCGAGGCTCGCGACCGTGAGCCCGGTCCTCGAGATCTCGGCGCGCGCCGCGGACGGCAGCGCGACGTTGAGCCCGAGGCCGATCACGACGAAGGCCGGGCCGGCGGCCTCGGCGCGCAGCTCCACGAGGATGCCACCGAGCTTGTCGAGGCCACGGACGAGATCGTTCGGCCACTTCAGGCCGACGCCCGCGACGCCGAGCGCGGCGAGCGCGCGCAGCGCGCCGACGCCGACGGCGAGCGACAGCGCCGACAGCTGCGGCGGCGCGTCGCGGAAGGTCCAGCTGACCGACAGGCACAGTCCCGCGCCGAAGGGGGCGATCCAGGGACGGCCGCGCCGGCCGCGCCCGCGGCTCTGGAACTCGGCGAGGCACAGGTCCATGCGCCCCGGCGGCAGCGGCGGCGCCTCGAGCAGCGCCGCGTTCGTGGACTCGATCTCGTCGGCGAGGGTCAGCGTCCGCAGCCGGCCGCGGACGGCCTCGGGCAGGGCCGCCCTGAGTGCCGCCTCGTCGAGCAGGTCGAGCGGCCGCGGCAGCCGATATCCCCGGCCGGGCGCCGCCTCGACCTCGAGGCCCCAGGCGTCGAGTTGCTGCACCTGCTTCCAGACCGCGGCGCGACTCACGCCGAGCCCGGCCGCGAGGGCTTCGCCGGAATGCTCCGCCCCGTCGGCCAGGAGCCGCAGCACCTCGGCCCGTCGGCTCATCGGCCGGCATCCCGCGGTCGCAGCAGCCACAGCCGGCGCGCCCGGTTCTCGGTACCGGCCCGCATGCGTGCGATGTTGGCGCGGTGTGTCCAGGCGATGAAGGCGGCCATGGCGAGGCCGAAGGCGACGAGCGGCGTAGCCTGCGCGCCGCCCAGCGAGGCGAAGGCCACAGGCAGCGCCGCGCAGGCAAGGATCGTTCCGAGGCCGACGTAGCCGGTGAGCATCACGGTGACGAGCCACAGCGCGACCGCAGGCAGCAGCGCAAGAGGCTGCAGCACGGCCACCGCGCCGATCAGAGTCGCGGCGCCCTTGCCGCCGCGGAAATCGTGATAGATCGGCCAGACGTGACCGGCCACGACGGCGATGGCGCAGGCGACCGCGAGCCACTGCCGGTCGAGCTCCGTGTCGAGGCCCACGCCTGGCAGCGCGAGGCCGGGCAGCAGGCCCACCGCCACGAGCGCCTTGCCGACGTCGACCACGACCACCGCGAATGCGAAGCCGAGGCCCTGGGTGCGCAGCGCGTTGGTGCCACCGGCGTTGCCGCTGCCCAGCTCGCGGATGTCCACGCCGCGCACGCGCCCGGCAAGCATCGCGCCGAGCAGCGAACCGAGCAGGTAGGCGACGAGCGACTTGAGCGCCAGTTCGAGCAAGGGCGGGATCTCCGCCGCGGGGAGCGCGGCCTTCGATTCTAGCATCGGGACGGCTCCCGACCGCCGGGCGCCGGGTGCGGCGTCACGCCGCGCGCGGCAGGAAGACCTCCGCGATCATGCAGCGGACGCTGCCCCCGCCATGGCGCTCGATGACGGGCACCGGCGTGGCGACGAGCTCGCCGTGGCGCTCGAGCGCGCGACGCTGGGCAGGATGGAGCGACGCGAGCGCGGTCGTGGAGAGCGCGATCACCCGCCCGCCGTCGCGCGTGGCGAGCTGCAGCAGGTTGCCCGCGAAGGCGTTCATCTGTGCGCGGTCGAGCTCGATGAGCTCCCGCCCCGGCGCCTCGAGCGCCTCGCGCAGGGCCAGGCGCGAGTCCTCCGCCAAGGCGTCCATGCAGGCGACGGCGAAGCGCTCACCCAGGCTCATCACGACGTTCGTGTGATAGACGGGCCCGCCGTCCGGGCCGGTCGCCTCGAAGACGAAAGGCGCGTAGCCGAGCTCGCCGGCGAACGCGTCGAGCGGGCGGCCATCGGTGCGCGGCGAGCGGCAGGCATGGGCGACCCGCGCGCGATGGTCGAGCACGAGGCTGCCGGTTCCCTCGAGGAAGGCACCCTCCGACTCGAAGGACGTCAGGTCGACGATGCGCCGTACGGCGAAACCCCGTGCCCCGAGCAGCGCGATCACCGCCTCCCGCCGCTCCGGCCGCCGGCTCGGCGCCAGCAGCGGATAGAGCACGACGGTTCCGTCGTGGTGCAGGGACAGCCAGTTGTTCGGGAAGCAGGCGTCGGGCTTCGGCGGATGGAGGTCGTCCTCGAGGACCACCACCTCGACCCCGGCGCGCGCCAGGCGCGCGGCGAGCCCGTCGCTCTCGGCGCGGGCGAGCTCGCGCAGGCCTTCGCTGGCCGGGCCGCGCGACTGGAACGCGTTGGTCGCGGCGGTGTCCGGGTTGGCGCTAAAGGCCGCGGGACGCACCATGAGCACCGCCGCCGCGCACTGGGCGAGCGGGGCTGCACCGGCGCGCGGGGTCACGCCGGCCGGATCAGCCGCTCGCCACCTTGGCGAGGGCGACGATCCGCTCCCGCGAAGACACCATCACGCCGCCCGGCTGCTCGACCGTGACCGCGAACAGCGCCGCCTCGCGCACGTCGAGCGTCGCGCGGATCGGCACCACGACCTCGGTCGCGCCCGCCGGCACGTCGAAGACGCCGCCGTCGACCGGGTAGCGATCGTCGCGCGTGCCGTCGAAGATCCACAGCTGGTACTGCTGCTGCGAGGGATCGTTGGCGGGCAACCCCGAAAAGCGCATGTAGCCGGTCTGCGTCGCCGGATCCCAGACCACATCGCCGGCGACCTCTACGGACGCCGGGTCCTCGGTGCGGCCCCAGTCCCGCTTGACTGCCGTCGGCGCCGCGGCGAGCAGCGCCTCGCGCTGCTCGGCAGGCGTCGGGGCGGGCGCCTCGACCACCACGGGCGAGCGCGTCTCGAAGCGCGGGAACCACGCGGCCAGCGCGACCAGCAGCGACGCCGCGGCTGCGTACCAGCCGAAGCGGGCGCTGGCGGAGACGCCGCGGGCGGGGGCGGCGCGCGCGGCCGGCGCCTCCTGCCGCGGACGCAGCGGCTGGACCTTGGCGGCCTTGACCTTGACCACCGTGCGGCCCTGCTTGAGCAGCGTCTCGCGCAGCCCGGCCGGCAGCGGCTCCTGCGGCAGGCGGGCCGCCAGCGTGATGGCGGCCGCCGCGGGCGCGAGCGCGTCCACTGTGGCGCCGGGCGAATCGGCGAGCAGCCGTTCGAGCTCTTCCCGCTCGGCCGGCTCCAGTCCCTCGGTCACCTCGCGGACCAGCAGGTCCGCGGTGCGTTCGTCGTCGAGGAAGCGTGCGCTCATGCTTCGCCCTCCGCGCCATCGACCTTCACGCCGAGCGTCTCACGCACCTGGATCAGCCCACGTCGCATGAAGGTCTTGACCGTGCCGAGCGGCATGCCGGTGACGGTCGCGATCTCCGAGTGAGACAGGCCGTGCAGCAGGCCGAGCTCGATCACGCGGCGCTGCTCCGGGCGCAGCGTCGCGAGCACGCGCGCGGCCCGCTCGGCCTCCACGCTGATCTCGCCCGCGGTGTCGGGCGTGTGGAAGCCGAGCTCGTCGAGACCGTCGGCGGACTCCGTCAGCACCCGGTTGGAAAGACGGCGCATCCTGTCGATCAGCCGCCTGCGTGCAATGGTCGTAACGAACACTTTCTCCGTACCCGCCGACGGGTCGAAGCGGTGCGCGCTTCGCCACACGTCGGTGAAAATTTCCTGGACTGCGTCCTCGGCGTCGGACGGGTTGCGGGTCAGCCGGCGGGCGATGGACCAGACGAGCGCGCCGTACTGGTTCATCACCTCCGCGACCGCAGCCTCGTCGCCGCTCGCGATCCTCGCCATCAGGGACTCGGACATGTCGAGTTCCGTAGTCAGTTTCGGGGGGGTTGCCTGCCGCGGATTCAAGACCGCGCGGCGGACGCGAAAAACTGCGCGAGTATAGCAGCGGGCGTGACGCAAATCGCGTTCGGACGGCCTGTGCACAGGTTTTGTACACGCCGAAAGCCGGACAGGAAAAGGGCGCGGCAGGTTTCCCCGCCGCGCCCCGCATCGACGCTCCGGCGCGCCTCAGAACTCGATGCGCACCCCGAGCTGGATCCGCCACACCGACGAGATCGAGTCGCCGACCGGCAGCGACACGGGCGCCGGCGTCGGGCCGGTGTTGCCCGAGCGCGGCCGGTAGACGTACTGGCCGGCCGAGTTGATGGACGCGTCGAGCACCGGCGCGACGTAGGGGAAGTTCACCTGCTCGAAGCGGCCCCAGTCGTCGTTGATGAGGTTGGTCAGGTTCTCGACGTCGAGCGTCAGGATGCCGCGGGTCCCCTTGATGCCGGTCGGGATCTCCTGCGCGAGGCGCAGGTCCGCGGTCGTCACCCAGGGGCTGAAGAAGGCGTTGCGCGGCGCGATCTGGCCGCGGTACGCCGACAGGCCGGAAGACTCGATGAAGTCGTTGACCGCCTGCTGGAAGGCCACCGAGGAGTAGGTGACCAGCGGGTCGTTCTCCAGCGGCACGTACAGCAGGTGGCGCTGCCGCGAGCCCTGCCGTGGATCGCCGAATGCCGAGGTGCCGCCGGCGAAGGTGTAGCTGAACGGCCGGCCCGAGCGGTGCTGGACGAACAGGCCCGCGCTGGTCGCGTAGTCGCCGAAGAAGGCCTTGCGCCAGTTGAGCGCCAGCGTGAAGCGGTGCTCGATCTCGTAGTTCGAGGTGGCGAGCTTCGGGTTGTTCGGGTCCTCGGTCGCGAGGTTGTCCCAGTTCGACGAGGCGGTCGAGCTGGTGCCCGAGTTGACGTCCTTGATGTCCTGGTTGGCGTAGCCGGCGAACAGGTCGAAGCGGCCGGCGACCGTGTCCCAGCGCTTCGACGCGTCGAGCGAGAACACGAGGCCCTCGCCCTTGCCGGTGTTGGTCAGCACGAAGTCCTGGACGTCGAACGGGCGCGTGTCGCCCGGGTTCTTGCCGTAGATCGGCCGGCCATCGGGCGCGGTGCCGGTCTGCGCCAGGCGCGCGTCGTACCAGACCACCTCGTCCTTGACCCGCGAGTAGATGACGTCTGCGTTGACCCGCCAGCCGCTCTCGAAGGTGTGCTCGAGGCCGAGGTTGTAGCGCCACTGCGAGGGAATCTCGAAGTCCGGCGCCAGCGCGTTGACCGCGCCATCGGTCGGACGCGTCGCGTGGAAGTCGAGGACCGACTGGTCGAAGGTGAAGCCGTCGACGTTGGTCAGGGCCGCGGTCGCGACGTTCGCCGGCGGTGCGGTAGAGCCGCTGCCGGGATAGAAGGTCTCGATGACGGTCACGCCGTCGGTCGAGTAGCTGTTCGACACCCAGACGTTCGGCGAGCCGCCGCCGAACAGGCCCACGCCGCCGCGGACGATCGTCGCGTCCGCCACGGCCCAGTTGAAGCCGAAGCGCGGCATCACGATGTCGAGGCCGTCGAGCGTCTCCTGGTTGCCGAAGCCGTAGCGGTCCTGGAAACGCTGGTTGAACACCGGCTTGTCGCTCGAGGAGAACTTCTCGTAGCGCAGGCCGTACTGGATCTCGAGGTCCGGCGTGACCCGCCACTGGTCCTGCAGGAAGAAGCCCAGCACGTCGTAGCCGAAGGCCGCGCCGCCGTCGACCGGATTGTTCGACAGCGCGTTGTTGTAGCGCAGGCTGGTGGC
This sequence comes from uncultured Steroidobacteraceae bacterium, assembly GCA_964626745.1. Classification (GTDB taxonomy): domain Bacteria; phylum Pseudomonadota; class Gammaproteobacteria; order Steroidobacterales; family Steroidobacteraceae; genus SCUD01. Next base: position 11,413 of record CAZVIF010000042.1, on the reverse strand, counting down.
GACGCGGTTCTGGAAGTCCGCGACGCTGTTGAAGACGTACTGACCCTGGCTGCGCGGCAGGAAGATGTTGAAGATGTCGAGCGTCTCGTATTCGATGCCGCCGCTGATCGTGTGGTCGCCGAGCAGGTACGTGCCCTTCAGCTTGACCTGGTCGAGGTCGTTGCTGAGCGCGTTGGCGTGGCGGAACTCGTCAGGGCCGATGTAGACCGTCCCGGTGCCGCTGGCATTCGGACCCACCGTGCGGATCTGCATCTCCGCGAAATCGTTGTCCCCAAGGCCGACCTGGCCGGTCTCGACCTCCTTGCGGCCGAGCTTCAGTTCCGTCGAGAAATTGCTGGTCCAGTCGGAGAAGAGCTGCAGCGACCAGGAATCGAGCTTGACGGAGCGGTTGTACCAGTTCGACGGCGTCGCGATGCGCCGGCGCGCGACGTCCGTGATCGGGTCGACGATCGCGCTGCCCTCGGTGCGCTGGTAGGACAGCGACGCGCGGTGGTCGTCGGTGATGTTCCAGTCGATCTTGGCGAGGATCTTCTCGTCCTCCTCCGGCAGGGAACCGGACAGCTCGCCGACGTCGAAGCCGTAGACCGTCCGGGCGATGTCCTTGATCAGGTCGTAGTCCGCCTCGCTGACCTGCGCGATCTCGGTTGCAGCCCCCGAGCCCGCCGGGCCCACGCTCTGCGTGGTCGTGCGCTCGAGCTTCTCGTAGGAGACGAAGAAGAAGGCCTTGTCCTTGACGATCGGGCCGCCGAGCGAGCCGCCCCAGGTCTCCTGGTCGAAGGCGCCGATGTTGATGTCCTGGCCCTTGCTCTTGTCGCCGACCATGCCGTCGTCGTAGCTGTAAAAGAAGGCCGAGCCCGTGAACTCGTTCGTGCCCGACTTGGTGACGATGTTGATCGTCGAGCCGCGGAAGCTCGAGTACTGCACGTCGAAGGGGGCGGTCAGCAGGGACAGCTGCTCGATCGCGTCGATCGAGATCGGCGAGCGTTGCGTCGGGTAGCCGTTGTTGTTGATGCCGAAGTCGTCGCTCTGGCGTACGCCGTCGACCGTGATACTGTTGTAGCGGTTGTTGACGCCGGCGATCTCGATGGCGCCCGAGTTGCTGGAGTCGATCCAGGCCTTCGGATCGATGCGCAGCGTGTCCTTCGGGTCGCGCGCGATGCTCGCGATCGAGGCGATCGTGTCCGAGCCGAATTCCTGGCCCACGCCTACCGCCGAGGCGCGCTCGCTCGTACCAACAACCTCGACCGCCGCGAGTTCCGCGACGTTCTGCAGCGACACCGTGACCGTCGCGCGCCGGCCAAGTTCGGTGAAGACGTTCTCGACCGCACCGCTGTTGAAGCCACTGGCCTTAGCGGTCACCGTGAAGGGACCGCCGACGCGAAGGCCCGTGGCGATGAACTGACCGCTCGCCGTCGTGGTGGCGGCCGAGACCGTGCCGGTCGGCACGTGCAGGAAGGTCACCTCCGCACCCGCGACCGGCGCACCCGAGGGATCGACGACCGTGCCCGAGATCTGGGTCGAGGTCTCCTGCGCGTGCGCCTCCGAAGAGACGCCGAGGACCGCGGCAAGCCCGAGGCCGGTGGCGAGCGCGGGCGCGGCGAGAATCGAGGACACGGCCACGGCGAGCCGCGTGGAACGACGGCGGGTGATCATCGGTTGGTTCTCCCCTGAGCCTGTAGTGCGGTTACGACAGGTGGTTATTGCAGCGCACGAATGTTACAGCAAGGCGATGCCGGTGCTGAAGCAGGACAGCCCTGTTTTGCTCGGCCTCCCGATGCACTGCATGCACCAGCGCGGTGCGGAATCCGGCGCGCAGGCATCGTTGCACATTCACGACAGCGTGACTCGGGAAGAAAGGAAGGGGCTTCAGGCGACTGAGCGAGAACCCTTTTTCCCCGTCGATGAATGAGCTCAGGAGCCGCTGGAAGGCCGCATCGATGCCGCGTTCAGCAGCCGTTGGGGCCGGACTTCCTAGATTGGTGCACGGCGGCTTTGGCACACTGCAGGCCCCGACCGGCCGCGCCGATGGAGGATCTCCGATGATGCTTCGCCTGGCATGGATGGCCGTCGCGGCGGCCGCGCTCACGGCCTGCGCGACGAGCCCGACCGGTCGCACGCAGCTGATGCTCGTCTCGGAGGACACCGCCATCGCCGCGTCGCGGCAGGCGTACGTGCAGAGCGTCGGCAAGCTGAAATCGGAGGGCAAGCTGGTCACCGACCCGCGCCTCCTCGCGCGGATCGAGCGCATCACCGAGCGGCTGGTCGCGCAGGCCGTGCAGATGCGCCCGGCGACGGCGAGCTGGCAGTGGAGCGTCGCGGTCATCGACGAGCCGGAGACGGTCAACGCCTGGTGCATGGCCGGCGGCCGCATGGCGATCTACACGGGCCTCATCAGGAAGCTCGACCCGACCGACGACGAGCTGGCGCAGGTGATGGGCCACGAAATCGCGCACGCGCTGGCGAACCACACCGCAGAGCGCATGTCGGTGGCGATGGCCTCCCAGCTCGGCGTCATCGCAGTCGGCGTGGCCTCGCAGGAACCGGGGCGGAACATGGCGCTCGCCTCGACCGCGGCGCAGCTCGCGGTGCAGCTGCCGAACAGCCGCACCGCCGAGACGGAGGCGGACCGCATCGGGATCGAGCTCGCGGCGAAAGCAGGCTACGACCCGCGCGCGGCGGCGACGCTGTGGCAGAAGATGGGCGCGGCCGGCGGCAGGAACCCCCCGCAGTTCCTCAGCACGCACCCGGCGCCGGGCAACCGCCAGCAGGCGCTCACCGCGCTCGCGCCGCGGATGGATCCTTACTACCGCGCGGCCCGCAATCCCCCGACGCACCCGGTCGCGATCGGCGCGGCGGCGACCGGCGGCAGCTGAGGGCCGAGGCTACGGGCCCGGCACGCCGGGCCAGCCGGCGATGTTGCGCATCACGATCTCGGTGAGCGCATCGGCGTGGATCTCGTCGTCGTTGAGCGCGGGCACCAGCGTGAAGCTGCGGCCACCCTTGTTCAGGAACAGCTCCCGGTATTCGAAGCCGATCTCCTCGATGGTCTCGAGGCAGTCCACCGCGAAGGAGGGCGCGGTGACCGTCACGTCCCTGATGCCGCGCTGCAGGAGTTCGAGCAGCTTCTCGTCGGTGAAGGGCTGCAGCCATTCCACCGGCCCGAAGCTCGACTGGAAGCTGAGCGACCAGTCTTCCGGCCCGAGCCCCAGCTTCTGCGCGACGAGCTGCGTCATGCGCTCCACCTGGCGCCGGTAGGGGTCGCCCTTCTCGACGTACTTCACCGGGATGCCGTGATAGGAGAACAGCAGGTGCGAGCGGCCGCCCGCTTCCTGCCACGAGCGCTCGACGCGGTCGGCGACGGCCGCGACGTAGGCCTGGTCCCGGTGGAAGTCGCTGATGAAGCGCAGGTCCGGCACGGTGCGCCAGCGCTGCAGCACGCGGGTGACCGCGTCGAACACCGCGCCGGTGGTCGTCGCCGAATACTGCGGATACAGCGGCAGCACGACGAGGCGGCGCACGCTCTCCTTGAACAGTGTGTCGATCGCGCTTTTCACCGACGGCTCGCCGTAGGTCATGGCGAGCGTCACCCGCACGGCGTCGTCGAGCACCGCCTCGAGGCGCAGGGCGATCTTGCGCGCGAGGCTCTCGGAGAAGTACATGAGCGGCGAGCCCTGCGGCGTCCAGATGTCCGCGTAGGCGGCGGCCGAGCGGAACGGCCGGAAGCTCAGCACCGGCCCGTAGAGGATCGGCCACCAGGCGTAGGGGCACAGCTCGATGACGCGCCGGTCGCGCAGGAACTGCCCGAGGTACTTGCGGACCGGGCCGTAGGTCGGCTTCTCCGGGGTGCCCAGGTTGACCACCAGCACGCCGATCCGGTCGTGAGGCGAATCAATGAGTTCCGGCAGCCCGCGGTAGCGGCCCATGGACGGTCCTTGCATTAAAGCCGGCTATGGTACCGTCCGGCGGACAGTCAGTTGACGCATTCGTGCCGCGGACGGGGACGGTTTCCCGGCGACCCGAGGCAGGAGACGACCATGGCCGAGCAGAAGACGATCGCGGTGGTGGGAGCAACGGGCGCGCAGGGGGGCGGGCTCGTCCGCGCGCTGCTCGCCGACCCGGCGCGCGAGTTCGCGGTGCGCGCGATCACCCGCGACCCGGGCTCGGACAAGGCTCGAGCGCTCGCCAGTCTCGGGGCCGAGGTGGTCGCGGCCGACCTGCACGACGCGGGGAGCGTCGCGCGGGCCTTCGCGGGCGCCCATGGCGCCTACTGCGTCACCTTCTTCTGGGCGCACTTCTCGCCCGAGAAGGAGATCGCGGAGGCGAAGGCCTTGGCCGAGGCGGCCGCCCGCGCCGGGCTCGCGCACGTGGTCTGGTCCACGCTCGAAGACACGCGCCGGTTCCTGCCGCTCTCTGACGATCGGATGCCCACGCTGATGGGCCGCTACAAGGTCCCGCACTTCGACGCCAAGGGCGAGTCGGATCGCTTCTTCGCCGAGTCGGGCGTGCCGACGACCTTCCTGCTGACCTCGTTCTACTGGGACAACTTCATCCACTTCGGGGCCGGGCCGCAGCGCGGCCCCGACGGCCGGCTGGTGCTGGCGCTTCCGCTGGCCGACGCGCCGCTGCCCGGCATCGCGGCCGAGGACATCGGCCGCTGCGCGCTCGGCCTCTTCAAGGCGGGTGCGCGGTATCGCGGCCGGAAGGTGGGCATCGCCAGCGAGCACCTCACTGGCGCGCAGATGGCCGGGAAACTCGCGCGCGCGCTCGGCGAGCCGGTCGACTACCAGGCCGTGCCGCCCGCGGTGTACCGCAGCCTCGGCTTCCCGGGCGCCGAGGACCTCGGGAACATGTACCAGTTCAACGCCGAGTTCAGCGAGGCGTTCTGCGCGGCGCGCCCGGTGAGCCTCGCGCGCGAGCTGAACCCCGGACTGCAGACCCTCGACCAGTGGCTGGCCGCCAACGCCTCGCTGATTCCCCGGCCTTGACCCCCTCTTGCTGATCACCGGTCACCGGTCACTCTTTCCGGCTCACGGCTCACGGCTCACGGCTCACGGCTCACGGCTCACGACAATGCGACCGCTCCCGTGGCTCTGCGTCGCCTGCGCGCTGACCTCCCCGCGCGCCGGCGCGCTCGACATCGAGACCGCGGTCGTCTCGCGCAGCGACGGCGCCTACGAGCTTGCGATCGACGCGCGCCTCGACGCACCGCCCGGGCGCGTGCTCGCGGTGCTCACGGACTACGCCCGGCTGCCGGAACTGCACCCGCAGATCCGCGAAACCCGTGTGCTGGGCCGTCCCGCGCCCGGCGCAACCGAGGTGTTCACGCGCCTCGAAGGCTGCGTCGTGCTTTTCTGCCGCGACCTGGAGCGCGTCGAGGTCATCCGGCTCACCGCGGCGGGGCTCGAGGCCGAGGACGTGGCCGGACGCAGCTCCTTCCGCGAAGGACGGACGCGCTGGCTGGTCGCTGCGGACGGCGTCGGCACGCGGCTCTCGTACCGGTCCCGCGTCGTCCCCGGCTTCTGGGTGCCGCCAGTGTTCGGTCCGGCGCTCCTCGGCCGGTCGATCAAGAAGATGACGCTCGAGACGATGGCGGCCGTGGAAGCGCGGGCGACGGAGCCGGAGCCATGAAAAATGTCCGCTGTCAAGTCTTTGATGCAGACAGGCAGTGGCGCGAAAGGTCTTACGGAGCAACAAGTTAGGCCAGATTTCGGCCATCGAGTGCTCTTGCTGCTTTTCTCGCTAGGTGCCGCATAGGCGCTTCGCGGTAGCAAGCCCAGGGGCGGCGCAGCGGGCAAGGTCGCACTGTCATCATAGCCGCGGCTTGTCGCAAGCAGCCTCTCAAAGCGAAAGCGCAGCCGGTAGGCTGCGCTTTCATCGTGGGTGACAGCGGATGCGTCCGCATCGTCAGGACTGTTTCGGTGGCGCGGCCCTGGGCGCCGCTCCTTTCCTGAATCCTCGGTCGCCGGCGATGAACGCCTCCAGCATGTGCGGGATCAACTTCTCTGCATCGACGGCCTCGCCATACGCCTGCGCGTGCAGGGCGGCGTAGCGGTCGAGGTCTGCCTTCAGGTTGACCGGGCAGGCGAAGGTCAGCTTGAGGTTCTCAGTCTTGGGCAGCGGCCCAAGCCGCAGCTTCTTGGTCGCGTTCATTGCGAAGCTCCCCGATTGAAGAACAGAGGCTGGTACGGCCGCAGCACCAGATCCCGGTTGACGATAATCCGCACCGGCAGGCCCGGTCGCTCGGTCAGCGTCGGCTGGATGTTCATGTTGCGCCGGGTGATTTCCTGGCCGACCTGGTTGATGCTGTCCTGGGCGCTGTCACGGCCAGCGATGACGATGCGGTTGCCGTCCTGGCGGTTCTCCGGCGCGGCCAGTTCTGCGCCGACGCCCAGCAGCGTCGTCAGCACCGCACCGGCAAAGATGCGGTTCCAGTGCCAGTCCACGTCGTCCTCCAAGCCCGCGTAGCCGGCCGGGTCGGTGCCCACTAGGTTGTCGAGCGTCAGCGAGGACGTGTCGGGCAAGATGATCCGGTTCCACACCACTTGCACGCGGCTCTGCCCGTAGCTGACCTGACTGTTGTAGCGCCCGAGGATGCGCGACCCCTGTGGGATCAGCAGGAACTTGCCGGTGGCCGTGTCATAGACCGGCTCCGTCACAGTGCCGATCACGTCGCCCGGCAAGTCCGACTTGATGCCTGTCACCAGCGCGCCGGCGATCACCGTTCCGGCCATCACTTGATAAGGGGACGCGGGCAGCGCCAGATTGCCGGAATTGCGGGTTTCCGTAGAGCCGGCTTTCAGGAACGCCTCCTTCTGGTCTTGCCGGTTCTGCACGGCGTTCGGGTCGGCAGGCTGCGCCGCCACCGACGCCGGCCCGGCAGCGAGCGGGTCGAAGGCCGCGAGCGCGCTTGCACCGCCAGGCACACCCGGCGCTGCCTGCGCCACCGTGGTGGCGGCTTGGCCTTGGCCGCCCGAGCGGAAGAACACCGACGAAGCCGCAGCGGCTTCCGCCTCCTTACGCAAGGCATCGTTGGGATCGTGGCCGGGGGCCGCGTAGGCGGCCACGGCCGGCTGCTGCGAGTTCACGATGGCAGGGCCGAGGTCGCCCGGCAGCGGAGGCCCCAACTCGGGCACTTGCGGCGGCAGCTTCGAGTAGTCGGCCGGCAGGCCGTCCAGCCCCTCGGATTTCGAGACGCGATCGACGTTGTAAAGCTCGGTTTGCTCGTCGGCGCTGCGCCGCTGCGGTTGCAACGACCAGATCGTGGCGCCGAGCACGGCAACCGACAGACTGCCGACGAGGATAGCCAGCGTGCGTCGGTTCAGGCGCGTGACCGGGCGCGGCTGGGCGCGCAGCACCACCGCCTCGGGCGCGACCTTGCCCGCCTGCGGCGTGGCGAGGTCGGGGGTGTCGTCCTGGCTCATGGTCAATTCCTCCGTGCCACGCCATCCGTGCGCTCGATCCGCACCACGTCGCCCTTGTCGCCACCCAGGCGCAGCTCTGCCGCGCCAAAGAGGCGATCCACGATGTAGTACGGCGAGCGGAAGCGGTAGTTCACCAGTTGCCCGTCGCCTTCCGGCCCTATTACGAACAGCGGCGGCAGTTCGCCTTGCGCGATGCCGGCGGGGAACTGGATATAGACCTTCTGCCCGTCGTCGAAGGCGCGCAACGGCTTCCACGACGGACTACTGCCGCTGATCGCGTAGCGGAAGCGCAGGTTCTCCAGCGCCAGCCCGGTATCGACCGGCGCGGCGGCGCTGGCCGCCTGCGCCTGACGCTGCAAGGCCAGCATTCGGTCGCGCGGGTACTCCCAGGACACCGATGCCATCCACGTCTTTTCCGTCGAGGACAGCTCCAGCAGGTACGTCCTGCGGCTGGTGGTGATGACGAGATTGGTCTTGAGGCCAGAGCGGATGGGTTTAACCAGCACGTTCACGCGCAAGTCGGCGCCGTTACCGCTGGACGTGTCGCCCACGATCCAGCGCACGGTATCGCCGGCGGCCACCGTCACCAGTTCCTCGCCCGGTTGCAAGGCAATCACGGTCACGCGGCCCACGGCCGCATAGACTTGGTAGAGCGCGCCATCGGTGAAGGGCCACACCTGAATCGCGTTGACATAGCCCTCGCGCGTGGGCGCGACGCGGGCCTCGGCATTGGCGCGCGAGACGCGCACCTTCTCGTCTGCCGGTTCCGGCGCGGGTTTGGCATCTTCCGCCTCGGGCACGGGCTTCAACTGGGCTGGCATCGGCAGCACCTCGGGCACGGCCACCACCTCCACCGGCGCGGGCGGCTCTGGCAGCGGCTGGGCCTGCACCGGCTCATCGAGCGAGATCACAGGCGGCGGCTTGCCTTGCGTGGCGCAGCCCGCGAACAAGACCGTCGAGGCCAGCAGGATCACCGGCAAAGCGGTTTTACGGAAAAGATCATTCATGGCTTGGCTCCTTCGGAAGAATCCAGTTCGCGGCTCCACGACAGGCCGTTGACGTAGATGCCCAGGGGGTTCTTGCGCAGGCGTTCTTCGGTGCGCGGCGGCTGAAGCACGATGGACACCACTGCCGTCCACCGCTCCAAGCCCGCCGCGGCGCCGTTGACGTAGCGGCGTTCCGTCCAGCGAACGTTGAAAGACGTGTCGCTGGCGCGCACGACGCTGGTGATCTGCACCGTCACCGACTCCTTGCCGATGCGCGCGAACGGGTCGTTGACCCGTGCGTAGTCGTTGAGCACGGCCGCGCCCTTGTCGGTCGTGTAGTCGTAGGCGTCGAGCCAGTTCTGCCGCACCACGATGGGGTCGATGGACAGCGAGCGCACCAGCGTCACGAAGCGCGCGATGTGGTACGCGGTCTGCGCATCGTTGGGCCGGTACGGCGTGGCGGCTTCGCCCACGGCGCGCACTTGGCCCGCGTTGTCCACCTCTACGACGTAGGGCGTCACGAAGGACTGCGCCGAGCGCCACACCAGGCCGCCGGCCATCAACAGCGCGAGCGTGAGGCAGCCGAAGGCCATCAGCCGCCAGTTCTTCGCCTGCACGCGCGGCGTTCCGATACGGTCGTCCCACACCTGGCCGGCAGCTTGGTACGGCGTGGCAGGCTGCGGCGTGTCGGCGTAGCGCACCTGCGGTTTCTTGAATCGCATGGTCGGTTCTCCTTATGAATCGGAATCGCGCAGGCTCGGCCCCTGGCCGGAGCCGCCGCCATCGCCACCGCGCAGCGCGTGGGCGGTGGTGGTCGCGGCATGGGTGAGTTGCTGGCGACGATGCAGGCGCTTGGCCCAAGCGGGCTGTTCCTGCGTCTGCGCAGTAGCGGCGCCGGATGCGGCCTCGCCTGCGGCGCCCTGACCGGATGCCGCGCCCGCGCCGCCATCGGCGGCAGCGCCATTCCAGCCAGCGCGGAAGGGAGCGGCCATGCGTTGCCCGGCAGCGGAGGCGCGGGATGCAGCCGCGCGTCCGGTGGACTGCGCGCCGGTCTTGGCGACGTTGCCTAGGCCCGCCATCGCGCCCTTTGCGCCGCCGCCAGCGGCGGCGGAACCGGCCTGGAACGCCGACTTCGCACTGCTGGCCGCCGACGTGGCGGCGCGCGCACCGCTACCGGCCAGCTTGGCGGCAGCCGGGGCCATGCGCGCGCCAGCAGCCACGGCGCCACCCACGCCCGTCGCGGCGGCGCCGATGGCGACGGCCGTGCCGGCAGCGCCGACAGCAGCACCGGCCATTGCGCCAGCGCCGAGCTGCGGCGCACCGGACACGAGGCCCGTGGCGATGCCGGGGCCGAAGATCCCGAGCGCCAGCAAGGTGAGCGAGGCCAGCATGATGACCAGCGCGTGGTCGATAGACGGCTCGGCGGGATGGACTTGGAACTGAGCGAACAAGCCCGAGCCGATACCGACGATCACGGCCAGCACCAGAACCTTGACGCCGGAGGCCACCACGTTGCCCAAGACCTTTTCGGCGAGGAACGCGGTCTTGTTCCAGAGCGCGAATGGCACCAGCACGAATCCGGCGAGCGTGGTCAGCTTGAACTCGATCAGCGTGATGAACAGTTGGATCGCCAGCACGAAGAAGCACAAGACCACGACCAGCCACGCGAGGAACATCACCACGATGGGGTCGAGGTTCACGAACACTTCGGGAAAGCCCGCCATCTCGCCGATCTGCTCCAGAATCGGCGCCCCGGCGTCGATGCCGGTTTTCGCCAACCGGCCCGGCTGCAGGAAGTTTTCCATCGTGATGGCCGAGCCGGTGGCGGTGATGCCCAATCCCGCAAACGAGCGGAACACGATGCTGGCCAGCCAGTTGAAGTTATTGATGATGTAGGCGAAGGCACCGACGTAGAGCACCTTGCGCAGCAGCTTGGCGATCACGTCCTCGCCCTGGCCGGTGGCGTGGCTCATGGCCCAATACAGGCCGGCGATCGTCATGTCGATGACGATCAGCGTGGCCGTGAGGAACGCCACTTCGCCCCGCAGCAGCCCGAAACCCGAGTCGATATAAGCGGCAAAGGTGTTGAGAAATTGGTCGATGATGGTCACGTCATTCATGGCGTGTCCTCCGGTTCGGCGGGAACGGCCGGCGCCATGCCATCGGCCGGTTCATCGAAGCTCGGCGGGATCGGCGGCAGGTCGGCCAAGGTCTGGTATTCATCCGGCCCAGCCTGGCCGGAGAAGAAGCGCCGCCGGAAGGCTTCGGCGGCGGCGCGGCAAGCGTCCTCGCCCGCGGCCTGCCGGTCTGCCGCGCATTGCGCGCGCAATGCCTTCAGCCGCACGGGATCGGCGGCCAGAGCATCGGCAAGGTTGTCGGCCGGCTGCTTGCCGCAAGCGGCCAGCAGCACGACAAGCACCACAACAGACGGGGCGAGGACGCATCGCATGGCGGCCTCCCGTCAGTTGCCGTAGAAGTTCACTGACTGGGGCGTGTACGGCGTGCCTTCGCCCAGGAAACGCCGCCGCACTTCGCGGGCGCGCTCCGTGGCTGCCGCCTGCCGCGCCAGCTCCAGCGACGCCGCCCGGTCTTGCGTGATCTGGAGCCGCTGCGACTGGATCGACTGCTTGGCCTGCAAGGCGAGCAACTGGTTCATGGCCTGCATGGCTTGGAGCGCCCCTTCGGCCGACTGGCTCTTGCCCACGAGATCGGCCAGCACGCTTTCGTCTTCGCCCAGGTTCTGCGACACCTGCGCCTGCATCTGCATCGTGGTCTGCAAGCCGTTGAGCGTGTTCCGCCAACGCTCCTGCGCGTCGCGGTACATCTGGTCGCCGCTGACGGTGGCGGCGTACTGCTCGGGATACAGGCGCGCGAACTCCCGATCCAGATTCGTCACGTCGTAGGCCAAGCCTCGGGCCTGGGCGATCAGCCGCTCGGTCGTTGCCAGATTGGCGCGCAACTGGCCGACCACGCTGGACGGCAGGCTGGCGAGGTTGCGCGCCTGGT
>CAZVIF010000041.1:0-18273 GCA_964626745.1 uncultured Steroidobacteraceae bacterium | reverse complement strand
GAACCCGTAGTCGCGCAGCGCCCAGGCCGCGTGCTCGCGCGAGGAACCGCAGCCGAAGTTGCGCCCGGTGACCAGCACCGCGGCGCCGCGCGCGGCCGGCTCGTTGAGCGCGAAGCCGGTCCGCGGCCGCCCGTCGCCGTCGAACCGCCAGTCGGCGAACAGCGCGTCACCGAAGCCGTCACGGCGCGTCGTCGTCAGGAAGCGCGCGGGGATGATCTGGTCGGTGTCCACGTCGTCGGCGGCGAGCACGACGGTGCGCGAGCGGATGCTGCGGATGGGCGTCGTCCGGGTGTCATTCATGGTTCAGGCCGCCAGCTCGCGAGGATCCGTGACCCGGCCGGTGACCGCCGCCGCGGCCGCAGTGGCCGGGCCCGCGAGCAGCGTGCGGCTGCCCGCGCCCTGCCGGCCTTCGAAGTTCCGGTTGCTCGTGCTCACGACGTACTGGCCGGGCGCGGCGACGTCGCCGTTCATGCCGATACACATCGAGCAGCCGGACTCCCGCCACTCCGCGCCTGCCGCGGTGAAGACCTCGTGCAGGCCTTCGCGCTCCGCCTCGCGCTTGACCTGCTGCGAGCCCGGCACGACCAGCATGCGCACGCCCCGGGCGAGCTTGCGGCCGCGCAGCACCGCCGCGGCGGCCTGCAGGTCCGACAGGCGCGAGTTCGTGCAGCTGCCGACGAAGACGAGGTCCACGCGCTTGCCGGCGAGCCGTTCGCCGGGCTCGAAGCCCATGTAGCGCAGGGCCTTCATGAAGGCCGCGTCGCCGTCTGCGGGGATGCTGCCGCCGACGGGCGCGACCATGCCGGGGTTGGTGCCGTAGCTGATCATCGGCTCGACCGACCCCGCGTCGAGCGTGACCTCGCCGTCGAACGCCGCGCCGGCATCACCCGGCAGCGCCTGCCATCGCTCGACGGCGAGCTCCCAGTCCTCGCCCGCAGGCGCGCCCGGGCGGCCGCGCAGGTACGCAAAGGTCGTGGCGTCCGGCGCAATCATGCCCGCACGTGCGCCCGCCTCGATCGACATGTTGCAGACGGTCATGCGCTCTTCCATGGACAGCGCGCGGATGCCTTCGCCCCGGTACTCGATGACGTGCCCGGTTCCGCCCCCGACCCCGAGCCGTCCGACGATCGCGAGCACCAGGTCCTTCGCACCCACGCCCGGCTGCAACCGGCCGCCGACCGTGACCGCGAGGCAGCGCGGCTTGCGCTGCAGGAGGCACTGCGTCGCCAGCACGTGACCGACCTCGGTCGTGCCGATGCCGAAGGCGAGCGTGCCGAAAGCGCCGTGCGTGCTCGTGTGGCTGTCGCCGCAGACGATGGTCATGCCCGGCTGCGTGCGGCCGAGCTCGGGGCCGATCACGTGCACGATGCCGCGCCGGCCGTCGCCGAGGCCGAGCAGCTCGATGCCGTGCGCGCGGGCATTGCGCTCGAGCGCCGCGACCTGAGCCGCCGCCGAGGCGTCGCGGATCGGGATGCGGCCGAGCAGCTGCGCGGCATCCGTCGGCGTCGAGTGGTCGAGGGTGCCGAGCGTCCGTTCCGGGCGGCGCACGGCGAGGCCGCGGGCCTCGAGTTCCGCGAAGGCCTGCGGCGTCGTGACTTCGTGCACCAGGTGCAGGTCCACGTAGAGGACCGCCGGCGTGTCCTCGGTCTCCGGCACGACCTCGTGGGCCTGCCAGATCTTCTCGAACAGCGTCCGCGGCCTCATCCGGCCGCGGCCTGCGGACGGCGCCCGCCCTGGCGCGACGTCTCGATGCGGTTGACGACGTCGAGGAACGCGCGCACGCCCGACTCGACGATGTTGGTGCTGACGCTGCCGCCACGGTAGGTGCGGCCCTCGCAGTCGACCGTCACCAGGGCCTCGCCCTGCGCGTCCTCGCCCTCGCTCACGCTTCGCACCTCGAACTTGCGCAGCCTGAGCGGCAGGCCGATCGCCTGCTCGATCGCCTTGAGCGCGGCGTCCACCGGGCCGTCGCCGCTGGCGGCCGACTTCAGCCGCCGGCCGTCGCCATGGGCCAGCTCCACTTCGGCGCGGGCGGGCTCGCCGGTGACCGCGGTGGTCGCGAGCCGCGCGAGCGACCAGGGACCCGGGCTGCCGCTCTCGGCGTCGAGCACCAGCGCCTCGATGTCCCCGTCGAACAGCTCCTTCTTGCGGTCCGCCAGCGCCTTGAAGCGAGCGAACACCGCGTTGAACTCGCCCTCGTCGAGCTCGAAACCGAGCTCGCGCACGCGCTCGCGGAAGGCGTGCCGGCCGCTGTGCTTGCCGAGCACGAGGTGGCTGCGCGAGAGGCCGACGTCCTGCGGGCGCATGATCTCGTAGGTCGCGGCGTGGCGGAGCATGCCGTGCTGGTGGATGCCGGATTCGTGCGCGAAGGCGTTCTCGCCGGTGATCGCCTTGTTGCGCGGGATCGGCATGCCGGTGATCGTCGAGACCAGGCGGCAGGCCGGGTAGAGGCGCTCGGCGCGGATGCCGGTCGTGACCCCGAAGGCCGGCTCGCGGACCTTGAGCGCCATCACCACCTCTTCCATCGAGCAGTTGCCGGCGCGCTCGCCGATGCCGTTCAGCGTGCATTCGACCTGCCTCGCCCCGGCGCGCACGGCCGAGAGGCTGTTGGCGACCGCCATGCCGAGGTCGTCGTGGCAGTGCACGGACAGCGTCACCGCGCCGATCCCGCGCACGTGCCGCTTCAGGTGCGTGAAGGTGTCGTGGAACTCCTGGGGCGTCGTGTAGCCGACCGTGTCGGGCACGTTGATCGTCGTCGCACCGGCGTCCACGGCCGCCTGCACCACCTCGGTGAGGAACTCGAGCTCGGTGCGCGAGGCGTCCTCCGGTGAAAACTCGACGTCTTCGCACAGCGAACGCGCGTAGCGCACGCCCTCCGCCGCCAGGCGGACGATCTCGTCCTGCGCCATCTTGAGCTTGTGCTCGCGGTGGATCGCGCTGGTGGCGAGGAACACGTGGATGCGCGGCCGCGCCGCGCCACGAAGCGCCGCCCATGCCGCGTCGATGTCCGCGCGCGTGCAGCGCGCGAGCGCGCAGACCACCGGCCCCTGCACCTCTGCCGCCACCGCGGCGACGGACTCGAAGTCGCCCGGCGAGGCGGCAGGAAATCCGGCCTCGATGATGTCGACGCCCAGGTCTGCGAGCGCGCGTGCGACGCGGACCTTCTCGTCCCGCGTCATGCTGCAGCCCGGCGACTGCTCGCCGTCGCGCAGCGTCGTGTCGAAGATCTTCACCCGGTCCGTCATGGATCCTCCCTCGCCAAAAAAGAAACCCCGCAGCGGCCTGGCCGGTGCGGGGTCCCTGAATCTCAGGTTACGTCGGGTACTAGCCCGTCGTCCCGCACCTCGTGGAGGTAAGCAGGAGAAGGCCAAGCAGCGCGCCGTTCCGCCGTTGGGTCATGGTTTCGTCCCGTCGCATCCCGGCAATAGCAGCACGTCCGGGCTCGGCCTGTCAATCGCGGCGGCGAAACCGGCCCACGGCAGCCGCCCGGTAACGCACGGTTATGAAGGCATAACAAACCCGTCTTTCCGTCCGGGCGGTCCTGCTCCGTAGGATCGGGACAGGTCCAAACGCGAGGCGCCATGGGGGCCAACCTGTTACCGACGACCCAGGCATTTCCGCTCGACGCCGAGCGCACCGAGGCGCTCGCCGGGCTGGTGCGCGGCCTCGACGCGCCGGGCCTCTTGTGGATCTCCGGCTACGCGGCCGGCCTCGCGGCGGCAGTCTCCCCGACCCCACCGGCGGCCGATGCTGACGCGCCCTGGGCCGCAACCCTGGTCTACGGCACGCACACCGGCAACGGCCGGCGCGTCGCCGAGTCGCTCGGCGAGCGGCTGCTCACGCGCGGCCTTCGCGTACGCGTGGTGCGCGCCGGAGAGTACGCGACGAAGGAACTCGCCCGCGAGCGGCGCCTGTTCGTCGTCATGAGCACCCACGGCGACGGCGACCCGCCGGACGACGCGCGCCCGCTGGTCGACTTCCTGTCCGGCCGCCGCGCGCCGCAGCTGCCGTCGCTCGAGTTCGCCGTGCTCGCGCTCGGCGACTCCAGCTACCCGAAGTACTGCGAGGTGGGCCGCCGCGTCGACGCGCGTCTCGCCGAACTGGGCGCGCGGCGCCTGTTCGAGCGGGTCGACTGCGACGTGGATTACGAGGCGCCGGCCGCCGGCTGGCAGGCGCAGGTCGCCGACTGGGCGGAAAAGCTGCCGCCGGAAGGCGCCGCGCCCGCGCGCGTCGCCGTCCTGCGGCCGGTCGCGAGCGTCCCGGCCTGGAGCCGCGAACGGCCGTTCGCGGCCGAGGTCCTGGCCAACCAGCGCATCACCTGGGGCGAGGGCGTGCGCGACGTGCGCCACGTCGAGCTCTCGCTCGCCGGATCCGGGCTGCGCTACGAGCCGGGCGACTCGCTCGGGGTCGTCGCCGACAACCCGGAGGAAACCGTCGCCGCCGTGCTCGCCGCCGCGCGCCTCGACGGCGCCGAGGCCGTGGAGCGCGGCGGCCGGACGCGCCCGCTCGCCGAGTGGCTGGCGAAAAGGCTCGAGATCACGCTCGTGACCCGGTCCCTGGTCGCGAAGATCGCGGAACGCGGGCGGCAGCCGGCGCTCGAGTCGCTGTTGCGTCCCGGGCAGGAGGCGGCGCTGCGCGCCTTCCTCACGCAGAGCCAGCTGGTCGACCTGCTGGAGAACCACCCCGCCGACTGGGATGCCGCCACCCTGGTTGCCGCGCTGCGGCCGCTCGCGCCCCGCCTCTACTCGATCGCCTCGAGCGCGCGTGAAGTCGGCGACGAGGTGCACCTGACCGCGGCGCGCATCGACACGGGCGGCGGCCACTCGAGGCGCCCCGGGGCGGCGACGCACTTCCTGGCGACGCGCGCCGAGGGCGCCGCGGTGCCGGTCTACGTCGAGCCGAACCCGCGCTTCCGCCTGCCCGCCGACGGCGCGCGGGACGTGATCATGATCGGCGCCGGGACCGGCATCGCGCCCTACCGCGCCTTCCTGCAGGAGCGCGTGGCCGCGGGCGCGCGCGGCCGGAACTGGCTGATCTTCGGCGCGCGACACCTCGCGCGCGACTTCCTCTACCAGCTCGAGTGGCAACGCGCGCTCAAGCAGGGTTCGCTCGCGCGGATCGACCTCGCCTTCTCGCGCGACGCGGGTCGCAGGACCTACGTGCAGCAGCGCATCGCCGAGGCCGGCGCGACGATCCACGACTGGCTCGAGAACGGCGCGACGCTCTACGTCTGCGGCGACGCGACGCGCATGGCCCCCGACGTGCACGCCGCGCTCGCCGGCGCGATCGCGAAGCACGGCGGCCTGTCCCCGGAGGCCGCGCAGGAGCGCCTCGACCGGCTCGGCGCCGACGGCCGCTACCTGCGGGACGTGTACTGATGGCGGCCGCGAATCCGAGCGCCGTCGAGCGCATCAAGGCCGCCAGCCGCGGCCTGCGCGGCACGATCGTGGAGAGCCTCGCCGACCCGGTGACCGGCGGGCTCGCCGACGACGACCAGCACCTGCTCAAGTTCCACGGCTCCTACCAGCAGCACGACCGCGACAGCGCCGAGGCGCGGCGCCAGGCGAAGCTCGAGCCGGCGTACAGCTTCATGATCCGCACGCGCCTGCCCGGCGGTTACGTCACGCCCGCGCAGTGGCTTGCGCTCGACGCGCTCGCGACGCGCTACGCGAACGGCACGCTGCGCCTGACCTCGCGCCAGGCCTTCCAGCTGCACGGGGTGCTGAAGGGCGACCTGAAGCCGACGATCGCGGCGATGAACTCGGCGCTCGTCGACACGATCGCGGCCTGCGGCGACGTCAACCGCAACGTGCTCGCGACGCCCGGCCCCGCCGCCTCGCCCGTGCACGCCGCGGCCCAGTCCTGGGCGGTGAAACTCTCCGAACGCCTGCTGCCGCGCACGCGCGCGTACCACGAGATCTGGCTGGACGGCGCGAAGGTCGCGCCGGAGCAGGAGGCCGAGACCGTGCTCGGCGCCAATTACCTGCCGCGCAAGTTCAAGGCGGCGATCGCCGTGCCGCCGGTCAACGACGTCGACGTGTTCGCGCAGGACCTCGGCTTCATCGCCATCGAGGAGGATGGCCGGCTGGCGGGTTTCAACCTGACGGTCGGCGGCGGGCTCGGAGCGACCCACGGCGACGCGAAGACGTTTCCACGCCTCGCGGACCTGGTCGGCTTCCTGCCGCCCGAACGGCTGCTGGAGGTCGCGGAAGCGGTGGTGACGACGCAGCGCGACTTCGGCGACCGCAGCGAGCGCAAGCACGCGCGCCTCAAGTACACCATCGCCGACCGCGGCCTCGACTGGTTCCGCGCCGAGCTCGAGCGCCGGCTCGGCTTCGCGCTGGAGGGTGCACGCCCCTTCGCGTTCACGACCACGGGTGATGCCTTCGGCTGGCATGCGGATGCCGAGGGCCGCTGGCACCTGACCCTGCGTATCGAGTCCGGCCGGGTCGCCGACCGCGGCGAGCGCCGGCTGCGCTCGGGCCTGAAGCGCATCGCCGAAGTGCATCGCGGCCATTTCAGGCTGACGCCCAACCAGAACCTCGTCGTCGCCGACGTCGCGCCAGGCGACCGGTGGCGCATCGATGCGCTGGTCGCCGGCTACGGGCTCGATACGTACCGCAAGTCGCGGCCGGTCGCG
Organism: uncultured Steroidobacteraceae bacterium; assembly: GCA_964626745.1. GTDB lineage: Bacteria > Pseudomonadota > Gammaproteobacteria > Steroidobacterales > Steroidobacteraceae > SCUD01. The sequence continues at coordinate 11,633 of CAZVIF010000041.1, read as the reverse complement.
CTCGAGTCGCTCGCTTGCGTGGCGCTGCCCACCTGCCCGCTGGCGATGGCGGAGGCCGAGCGCTACCTGCCGGCTGCGACTTCGGCAATGGACGCGCTGATGGAGAAGCACGGCCTCGGCGGCGAGCCGCTGCTGTTTCGCGTGAGCGGCTGCCCGAACGGCTGCTCGCGGCCCTACCTCGCGGAGATCGCGCTGGTCGGCAAGGCCCCGGGCCGCTACAACCTGCACCTCGGCGGCGCCCGCGACGGCCGCCGGCTCGCCGCGCTGTACCGCGAGAACCTCGACGAGCCCGCCATCCTCGCCGCGCTCGACCCGCTGTTCGCAGCCTGGTCCGCGGAGCGTGCGGCCGGCGAGGCCTTCGGCGACTGGCTGCACCGCAGCGGGCGGCTGTCATGAGCTGCGTGATGCGCGAAGCGCGCGCCGCGCCGCCGACGGTCGACCTGCCCGCGCTCAACGCGGAGCTGCGCGAACTGCGCGCGCGCGAGCGCGTCGAACGGGCGGCGGAACTCCTGCCCGGGACGCAGATCCTCTCGTCCTCCTTCGGCGCCCAGGCGGCCGTGTCGCTGCACCTCGTGACGTCCGTGCTGCCCGGCATCCCGGTCGTGCTGATCGACACGGGTTACCTGTTTCCGGAGACCTACCGCTTCGTCGACCAGCTCGCCGCGCGCCTGCGGCTCAACCTGAAGGTCTACGGACCGGAGAGTTCGCCCGCCTGGCTCGAGGCGCGGCACGGCAGGCTCTGGGAGCAGGGCGCGGCCGGCATCGAGCGCTACAACCGGATCCACAAGGTCGAACCGATGCAGCGCGCGCTCGCCGAACTCGGCGCCGGCACCTGGTTCGCGGGCCTGCGCCGCCTGCAGTCAGGGTCGCGTGCCGCCATCGAACCGGTCCAGCGCATCGGGCCCTCGCGATACAAGGTGCACCCGATCTTCGACTGGTCCGACCGCGACGTGTACGGGTACCTGAAGCGCCACGACCTGCCCTATCACCCGCTGTGGGAGCGCGGCTACGTGTCGATCGGCGACTGGCACACGACGCGCTCGCTGCGCGAGGCCGGCGACGATGCCGAAGGCACGCGCTTCTTCGGCCTGCAGCGCGAATGCGGGCTGCACCTGATCGGCGCGGGCGCCGGGCGCTGAGCATGCGTCACCTCCCCGTCTTCCTGGACCTCCAGGCCGCGCCGGCGCTGCTCGTCGGCGGCGGACGAATCGCGGCACGCAAGCTCGCCCTGCTGCGTTCGGCTGGCGCCCGGGTCACCGTGGTCGCGCCCGCCGCCTGCCCGGAGATCGCCACGCAGGCCGGGCGCGGCGAGATCGCCTGGCATGCGCGGCCCTTCGAGGCCGGCGACGTCGCGGGCAGCCGCGTCGTATTCGCGGCGACCGACGACGAGTCGGTCAACGACGCGGTGTCCCGCGCGGCCCGCGCGGCGGGCATTCCCGTCAACGTCGCCGACGACGGCGCGCGATCGTCCTTCATCCTCGGCGCGATCGTCGACCGCTCCCCGCTGCTCGTCGCCATTTCGAGCGGCGGCGCGGCGCCGATGCTCGCGACCGCCGTGCGCGCGCGCCTCGAGGCGCTGCTCGACGAATCCTGGTCGCGGCTCGCGGGCTTCGCCGACCGCTGGCGGCAGGCGATCCGCAGGGCGCGGCCGGCGGTCGCGGCGCGCCGCCGGCTGTACGAGTGGCTGCTCGAGGGCCCGGTCGCCGAGGCCGTGCGCGCCGGGCGGGAACCGGAGGCGGACCGGCTGATCGAGTCGGCGCTCGCGAAGCAGGCGCCGGAACCCCGCGGCTTCGTCTCGCTCGTGGGCGCGGGTCCCGGGGACCCGGAGCTGCTGACGCTCCGGGCGCTGCGTGCCCTACAATCCGCGGACGTGATCCTCGCCGACCGGCTCGTCGGTCCTGCCATCCTGGCGCGTGCGCGCCGCGAGGCGGAGGTCGTCGACGTCGGCAAGACCGCGGGCGGGCCGGGCGAATCCCAGGAGCGCATCAACCGCCTGCTCGTGCACCACGCGCGGCGCGGGCGCCGCGTCGTCCGGCTGAAGGGCGGCGATCCGCTGGTCTTCGGCCGCGGCGGCGAGGAAGCCGGCTGGCTCGCGCGCCATGGCGTGCCCTTCGAGATCGTGCCCGGTATCACCGCCGCGCTCGGCTGCGCGGCCTACGCCGGAATCCCGCTCACCGACCGGCGCTTCGCCGAGACGCTGCACTTCGTCACCGCGCACGGCGCCGACGCGGCCGACCGCATCGACTGGAAGCGCCTCGCCGGCCGCCGCCAGACGCTGGTGGTCTACATGGGCGTCGCGGCCGCCGCGCGCGTGCGCGAGCGCCTGCTGGAGGCCCGGCTGCCCGCCGCGACGCCGGTCGCGATCGTCGAGAACGGCACGCTGCCCGGCCAGCGCGTGCTGCTCACCGACCTCGCCGGCCTCGAGTCCACCGTCGCGGCCGCGGACGTCCGCTCGCCCGCCCTGCTGATCATCGGCGACTCCGCGGCCGAGGCGGCGCGCCTCGCCTGGTTCGGGACGCCACCGCACGCGGACACCATCCGCAAGACCGCCTGAGCGCCCCGGACTTTCCCATGCGCCGCGCGAGCCGGTATCGTGTCCGGAGCCCATGAAGCTCCACCAGCTCCGCTATCTGGTCACGATCGTCCAGAACGGCCTCAACATCACGGCCGCCGCGAAGGCGCTGCACACGTCGCAACCCGGCGTCAGCAAGCAGGTCAAGCTGCTGGAGGAAGAACTCGGCTTCCAGATCTTCGAGCGGGACGGGCGCAACGTCACGCGCGTCACGGCGGCCGGCCAGGCCGTCGTCGAGCACGCGACGCGGCTGCTCGAGGAGGCCGAGAACATCCGGCGCCTGTCGGCGGACTTCCAGGACGAGAGCCGCGGCTCGATGTCGATCGCGACCACCCACACGCAGGCGCGCTACGTGCTGCCGCCGGTCATCAAGCAGTTCCGCGCCCGCTACCCCAGGGTGGACCTGCACCTGCACCAGGGCACTTCGGAACAGATTGCCGACCTCGCAGCGGCCGACCGCGTCGACTTCTCGATCGCCACCGGTTCGGACGAGCTGTTCCCGACGCTCGCGCTGCTGCCCTGCTTCCGCTGGCACCGTGACATCGTCGTCCCGCAGGACCACCCGCTCGCCGGCGTGGCCAGGCCGACGCTCCGGCAGATCAGCGAGCACCCGGTCGTCAGCTACGTGTTCAGCTTCACGGGCCGCTCCTCGCTCCCGGAACTGTTCCGGCGCGAGGGCCTGAAGCTCGACGTCGCGCTGACCGCCCGCGACTCGGACGTGATCAAGACCTACGTCCGGCTCGGGCTCGGCGTCGGCATCATCGCCAGCATGGCCTACGAGGAGGCGGAGGACCGCGACCTCGTCGCCATCGACGGGTCGCACCTGTTCCCCGAGGCCTTGACCTGGATCGGCGTGCGACGCGGCCGGCTGCTGCGCGGCTACATGTACGAGTTCATCCGCCTGTTCGCGCCGCAACTGACGCGCAAGCTCGTCGACCAGGCGCTGCGGGCCCGCGATGCGGCGGGCGCGCGGGCCGTGCTCGAGGCCGTCGAGGTGCCGAGATACTGACGCTGCCTGCGGCGCCCGACGCTCAGGCCGACACGACCTTCGCCGCGAACTGGGGCTCGCCCGTCACCCGGAGCTCCGGTGCCCGGGGTGACGACCGTTCCAGCGCGGCACCCAGGTCCGCGAGCAGGTCTTCCGTCGCCTCGATGCCCACCGACAGCCGCAGCAGGCCCGGCGTGATGCCGGCGGCGGCGCGCGCCGCCGGGTCCATGCCGGCGTGCGTCATGGTCTCCGGATGCGCGACGAGGCTCTCCACGCCGCCGAGCGACTCCGCGAGCGAGAAGCAGCGCAGGCCCTCGACGAAGCGGCGCACGGCGGGTTCGCCGCCCGCCAGTTCGAAGCTGACGATCGCGCCGAAGGCGCGCTGCTGGCGCGCCGCCAGCGCATGGCCCGCATGTTCCGGCAGGCCCGGCCAGAACACGCGGCGCACGGCCGGGTGCCCGGCGAGCTTGCCTGCCACGGCCTCGGCGTTCTCCGCGTGCTGGCGCATGCGCGGGTGCAGCGTGCGCAGGCCGCGCAGCGTGAGATAGGCGTCGAACGGGCTGCCGGTCAGGCCGAGGCAATTCGCCCACCAGGCGAGCTCCTCGTGCAGCGCGCGGTCGCGCGCGATCACCGCGCCGCCGACGACGTCGCTGTGGCCGTTGATGTACTTCGTGGTCGAGTGCACGACGAGGTCGGCGCCGAGCGCAAGCGGCTGCTGCCAGGCGGGCGACAGGAAGGTATTGTCGACGGCGACCAGCGCGCCGGCCCGGCGGGCCAGTTCGCTGACCGCCGCGACGTCGGTGATCCGCAGCAGCGGGTTGCTCGGCGTCTCGATCCAGACGAGCCGCGGCCCCGGCTCGAGCGCGCGGGCGACGGCCGTGAAGTCCGTGAAATCCACGAAGTCCGCCTCGATGCGCCCGGTGCGGCGCCAGGCCGAGAGCAGCCGGTGGGTGCCGCCGTAGCAGTCGTAGGGCGCGAGCACGCGCTCGCCGGGCCGCACGAGCGCGAGCGTGAGCGTCACGGCCGCCATGCCGGTGGCGGTGACGATGCCGCCCGCCCCGCCCTCGAGCGCGGCGAGCGCCTCGCCGACCAGGTCGCGGGTCGGGTTGCCGGAGCGCGAGTAGTCGTAGGCGCGCGGCCGCCCGAAACCCGCGAAACTGTAGTTGGCGGACAGGTGGATCGGCGGCACCACGGCACCGTGCTGGTCGTCGCTCTGGATGCCCGCGCGCACCGCGATGGTCTCCGGCCGGATCGTGTTCGTCATGTCGTTTCTCCCTCGAGCGCCGCGCGGAACGCCGGCGCCAGCAGATCCCTTTCCTTCAGGAACGCGTCGTGCCCGTACTCGGAATTCAGCTCGTGCAGCACCACGGGCCCGGCCAGCGACCGGGCAAGCTCGCGCACTTCCTCGAGCGTCACGAGCTGGTCCTCGACGATCGCGACCAGGTGCGCAGGGACCCGCACGCGCGACGGGTCGAGGCGGAAGCGGTCGATCGACTCGGACAGGCACAGGAAGGACTCGGGCCGGGTCGTCCCGGCGTAGGCTTCCCCGCGCGCCAGCAGGTACTGCACGACCGCCGACGGTCCCGCGCCAGCGCCGGCCGCAAACCGACGCTCGAACTCCGCGCGGGTGCGGTAGGTCGTCATCGCGAGCGAACGGGCAAGCGCCAGCGCTCCCGCGCCGTCGCCGAGCGCGAGGCCGTGACGGACGATCGCCCGCTGGATGCCGCGCCACCCGGCCGAGAGCGCATTGCCGCGGTGCGAAGTGCTGACGGCGAGAATCCCGCCGACGCGCGCTGGCGCGATCTCGGCGAGCGCGAGCGCCACCATGCCGCCGTAGGAAGCGCCGACGGCCGCGTGCAGGCGCGCGATGCGCAGGCGATCGCAGACCGCGAGCAGCGCCCGCGCCTGGTCGCGCGCGTCGACCGCGGGAAATCCTTCCTGCGCCGGGCCGGGCGCCGTGCTCGCGCCCGCGCCGCCCAGCCAGTCGATGGCGAGCACCGCAAACCGCCGGGTATCGAGCGGCAGGCCCGGGCCCGCCAGCTCGCGCCACCAGCCGCGCGCCGGATCGTCCGGGTCGCAGGCCTCGCGGCCGGCGGAGATGCCGCCGAGCGCCGCCACCACTGGCGCGCCGCCCGGGCCCACGAGCCGCCAGGCGACGACGACCCGCTCCTGCCGTCCATCGGCGTGGAAGCGGAAGTCCGGGATCCCGAGCAGGCCGTGGCTCACCACGGCGGGCGAAGGCGGCGGTGCTGCCCGCACGGGCAGGCGAATGGCGGTCGATTGCGGCATTTCCGGGCTCTCCTCGCTCCACGGCCACTGGCCGTCGTCCTGCGGGGAGCCCGTGAGGGGCTGGTCGCCTGCGGGTCCCGCGGCTGCGGGGGCATTGCGACCACTCATCTGTCGGGGGACGTTCCTCCGTCCTCCGCAGGACTTGGCACCGTGCCGAACAGCGTCTTCGGCGGTTGCCCCGGCGTCTTCGGGCCTGAACCCTCGACCGGTCTCGATGAGCGCGGCCAGTCTAGCGGGGGCCCCGCGCGGCAGTCAAGGCGGCCCTTGCGGCGACTGTTCCAATGTATTAGCGTATTAGTACGTTGTTACAATCCAGGGACCCATGAAAGCCCACCGACAGGTCAGCCCGCGCCAGGAAGCGCTCAACGAGCGGGCGCTCTACCAGGCGATCCTCACGCTGCGCACGCCGGAGGAACTGCGCGCCTTCTTCCGCGACCTGTGCACGCCGGCGGAGCTGCAGGCGCTGACCGACCGCTGGGCCGTCGCCGTGAAGCTGCAGGACCAGGTCCCCTACCGGGAGGTGCAGCGCGAGACCGGCGTCAGCGTGACCACGATCGGCCGCGTGGCCCGCTACCTCAACGCCGGCCACGGCGGCTACTCCCTCGCCGCGGCGCGACGCGCCGGCGGCCATCGGTGAAGCCCGGGTCCACGCCGCGCCTGCGCATCGCGATCCAGAAATCAGGCCGGCTCACCGACAACTCGCTGGACCTCCTCGCCCGCTGCGGACTGCGCTTCTCGCGCGCGCGCGACCAGCTCGTGTGCTTCGGCGAGAACCTGCCGCTGGACATCCTGCTGGTGCGGGACGACGACATCCCGGGCCTGGTCCAGGAAGACGCCTGCGAGCTCGGCATCGTCGGCCAGAACGTGATCGCCGAGCGGCTCGCGGCGCCGGCGAACGGCGACGCCGCCCCGCGGGAGGTCATGGCCCTCGACTTCGGGCGCTGCCGGCTCGCGATCGCGGTGCCCGAAGAGGCCGGGTACGAGGGACTCGACTCGATCCGCGGCCGCCGCATCGCGACCAGCTACCCGCGCGTGCTCGCGCGCTGGCTGGCTGACCGCGGCGTCGCCGCCGAGATCGTCCCGCAGACCGGCGCCGTCGAGATCGCGCCGCGGCTCGGCCGCGCCGACCTGATCTGCGACCTCGTCTCGACCGGCGCGACGCTCGCCGCCAACGGGCTGCGCGAGGTCGAGACCGTGTTCGAAAGCCGCGCCGCCGTGATCCGCACGCCGGTCCCGGTAGCGCCGGAGAAGGCCGAGTGGCTCGAGCGCCTGCTGCAGCGCATCGAGGGCGTGCAGAAGGTGGACGGCAGCAAGTACATCATGCTGCACGCGCCGCGCGCCGCCCTGCCCCGGATCACGGCCCTGCTGCCCGGCAGCGAGCACCCGACGATCCTGCCGCTGGACGGCACCGACGACAAGGTCGCGTTGCACGCGGTCTGCCGCGAGAACGTGTTCTGGGAGACGCTCGAGAGCCTCAAGGGGGCGGGCGCAACCTCGATCCTCGTGCTCCCGGTCGAGAAGATGCTCGCATGAGCGCGCCCGCCCTCGCCTGCGCCGACTGGCAGTCCGCCACGGACGCGGAGCGCGCGCGGCTGCTCGCGCGGCCGCGCAGCGGCAACCTGCAGGCCTTCCACGACGCCGTGCGCGCGATCGCGGAACAGGTGCGCACGCAGGGCGACGCGGCGCTCGTCGAACTCGCGCGCCGGCACACCGGCGCGGCCCTCGACTCGGTGACGGTCGGCGACGCGGAGTTCGACGCGGCGGCGGCTCAGCTCGCCGATGCCGACCGCGCGGCGCTGGACACGGCGATCGCCAACGTCGGCCGGTTCCACGCGGCCCAGTTGCGCCCCCCGCTCGCGGTGGAAACCGCCGACGGCGTCGCCTGCGAACGCGTGCAGCGGCCGCTCGACTCGGTCGGACTCTACGTGCCGGGCGGAACGGCGCCGCTGCCGTCGACCGCGATCATGCTCGCGGTGCCTTCGCGCATCGCCGGCTGCCGCCTGCGCGTGCTGTGCACGCCCCCGCGGGCGGACGGCAGCTGCGAGCCGGCCGTGCTCTACGTCGCCCGTGCCTGCGGCATCGACCGGGTCTTCAAGGCCGGCGGCGCGCAGGCGATCGCGGCAATGGCCTACGGCACGGCCTCGGTGCCGCGCGTCGACAAGATCTGCGGCCCCGGCAACGCCTGGGTGATGGCGGCCAAGCAGCTGCTCTGCGGCGGTCCCGGCGCACCCGCGGCCGACCTGCCCGCGGGCCCTTCCGAGGTCATGGTGGTCGCCGACGATTCGGCGCGGGCGGACTTCGTGGCGCTGGACCTGCTGGCCCAGGCCGAGCACGGCCCCGACTCCCAGGCGATGCTGGTGACGACCTCGCGCGAGCTGGTCCGCGCGGTCGAGGCGGCGATCGCGCGCACGCTGCCGCGGCTGGCGCGCTCGGCCGCGCTGCAGGCGTCGCTGCGGAACAGCCGCGCGATTTTCGTGACCGACCTCGAAACGGCCGCGGAAGTCGCGAACGCCTACGCGCCGGAGCACCTGATCCTCGCGATCGGCAACCCGCGCGGCCTGCTGCCCGCGATCCGTTCGGCGGGCTCGGTGTTCCTCGGCCACTGGACGCCCGAGGCCCTCGGCGATTACTGCAGCGGCACGAACCACGTGCTCCCGACGCACGGCTACGCGCGCACCGCGAGCGGCCTGTCGGTGGACGACTTCATGCGCCACATGACGGTGCAGGAAGCGAGCCGCGCCGGCCTCGAGGGACTGGGCCCGGTGGCCGTGCGCCTCGCGCGACTCGAGGGGCTGGACGCGCACGCGGCCTCAGTCGCCGTTCGCCTCGAGGACGCGCGCGCGGCGGTCGCATGAACGGCATCCTCGCGCTCGCCCGGCCCGAGATCCTGACGCTCGCGCCGGCCGCGGCGCAGACGCCGGACGCGGCGAGCGCCGTGCGCCTGCACGCCAACGAGAATCCCTGGGCGGACGAGGCGGACGACTCGCCGGTCGCGCTCAACCGCTACTTCGACGGCCAGCCGCGGGCGCTGGTCGAGGCGCTCGCCGGCTGGTACGGCGTCGACCCGGCCGGCGTCCTGGTCACGCGCGGCAGCGACGAGGCGATCGACCTGCTGGTGCGCGCGTTCTGCCGAGCCGGCGAGGACCGCATCCTGGTCTGCCCCCCCACCTTCGGCATGTACCGTTTCTCCGCCGAGGTGCAGGGCGCCGGCGTCCTCGCCGTTCCGCTCGGCCGCGACTTCCGGCTCGACGCCGATGCGCTGGTCGCGCGCTGGACGCCCGACGTCAAGGTCGTCTTCCTGTGCTCGCCCAACAACCCGACCGGCAACGCGCTCGAGCCGGACGCCGTCGGGCGCGTGCTCGAAGCACTCGACGGCCGCGCGGTCGTCGCGATCGACGAGGCGTACCTGGAGTTCTCCGGGCAGCCGGGTTTCCTCGAGTGCCTGCCGCGCCATCCCGGGCTCGTGATCCTGCGCACGCTCTCGAAGGCGCACGGCCTCGCCGGAGCCCGCTGCGGCGCCGCCATCGCGGCGCCGGCGGTCGTCGAGCTGCTCGGGCGCATCATGCCGCCCTATGCGATGCCCGCCCCCACCGTCGCGGCTGCGCGCGACGCGCTGCGCCCCGAGCGGCTCGCCCGGACGCGCGGGCGCATCGGCGCGATCGTCGCCGAGCGCGGGCGTCTCGCGGCCGCGCTCCCGGCGCTGCCCGGCGTGCGGCGGGTGTTCCCGAGCGATGGCAACTTCCTGCTGGTCGAGTTCGCGGACGCCGCGCGGGCGCTGGCGGCGGCCGCCGCCAGCGGCCTGCAGCTGCGCGACTTCTCGCGGCAGCCGGGCCTCGCCGGATGCCTGCGCATCACGGTGGGCAGCCACGAGGAAAACGATCGCCTGCTGGCGGCGCTGGGGGACGCGTGAACGGGCCGCTGCCCACGCTCTTCATCGACCGCGACGGGACCCTGATCGAGGAACCGCCGGACGAGCAGGTGGACGCCTTCGAGAAGCTGCGCCTCCTGCCCGGGGTCATTCCCGCGCTCCTCCGGCTGCGCGACGCCGGCTTCCGGTTCGTGATGGTCACCAACCAGGACGGGCTCGGCACCGATTCGTTCCCGCTGGCCCGCTTCGAGGGACCGCAGCGCCTGCTGCTGCAGCTGTTCGAGTCGCAGGGAGTCGCGTTCGATGCCGTGCTCGTCTGCCCGCACCGCGCGGGCGACGGCTGCGACTGCCGCAAGCCGGCGACGCGCCTGGTCGACGCGTACCTGCGGGATCGCCCGATGGACCCCGCGCGCAGCCGGGTCATCGGCGACCGCGCCACGGACGTCGAACTTGCCGCCCGCCTCGGCGTCGGCGCGATCCGCATCGCGCCGGGCGACGACGAGGCCTGGCCGCGGCTCGCACGCGAGCTGACCGGACGCGCCCCGCGCATCGCGCGCGTCGCGCGCCGCACGCGCGAGACCGACGTCGAGGTCACGGCCGACCTCGACCGGACCGATCCGGTGGCGATCGCGACCGGGATCGGCTTCTTCGACCACATGCTCGAGCAGGTCGCCCGTCATGGCGGCTTCTCGCTCACGCTCGCCTGCCGCGGCGACCTGCACGTGGACGAGCACCACACCGTCGAGGACTCCGCGCTCGCGCTCGGCGAGGCCCTGCGCGCCGCGCTCGGCGACAAGCGGGGCATCGGCCGCTACGGCTTCGTCCTGCCGATGGACGAGTCCGAGGCGCGTGTCGTGCTCGACCTCTCGGGCCGCGCGTACAGCGCGTTCGCCGCGCCGTTCGCGCGCGAGGCCGTCGGCGGGCTGCCGACCGAGCTCGTGCCGCATTTCTTCCGCTCGCTCGCGGACGCGCTCGGCGCCGCCATCCACGTCGAGGCGCGCGGCGAGAACACCCACCACCTGGTCGAGGCCTGCTTCAAGTCGCTCGGCCGCGCGCTGCGCCAGGCGGTCCGGCTGGAGGACGACGCGCTGCCGAGCACCAAGGGCGTCCTGTGAGCAACCCGGTGATCGTGGACACCGGCGGCGCCAACATCGCCTCGCTGCAGATCGCGATGGAACGGCTCGGCCGGCCCGCCACCCTGTCCGCCGACGCCGCCGAGATCGAGCGCGGCTCGCACGTCATCCTGCCGGGGGTCGGCGCGGCGGCGGATGCGATGGCGCGCCTCGAGCGCGCAGGGCTCGCCGGGCTGATTCCCCGGCTCCGGCAGCCGGTGCTGGGCATCTGCCTCGGCATGCAGCTGCTTTACGAGGCGAGCGAGGAAGGCGGCACGCGCTGCCTCGGCGTGATCCCCGGGCGCGTGCGCCGCATGCGCCCCGCGTCCGGCCGGCCGGTCCCGCACATGGGCTGGAACCAGGTCGCGATCCGGCGCGGCCACGCGCTCGTCGAGGGCCTCGGCGACGGCGAGTGGGCCTATTTCGTCCACAGCTACTGCGCGCCGCTCGGAACGGACACCGTCGCGGCCTGCGAGTACGACGAACCGTTCACGGCGGTCGCCTGCCGCGAGAACTTCTTCGGCGCGCAATTCCACCCGGAGCGCTCGGCAGGCTTCGGCGCGCGGCTGCTCGCCAACTTCCTGGCGCTCTCCTGATGGAGCTCGTGCCGGCAATCGACCTGCGTGGCGGCCGCGCCGTGCGCCTCTACCAAGGCGCGTTCGACCGCGAAACCCCCGCCGCGGAAACACCGGAGGCGCTGTTCCGGCGGTTCGCCGCCGCGGGCGCGCGGCGCGTGCATGTCGTCGACCTCGACGGGGCGCGCGCCGGCGTCGCCGCCAACCGCGCGGCGCTGCGCGCGCTTGC
>CAZVIF010000040.1:0-18862 GCA_964626745.1 uncultured Steroidobacteraceae bacterium | reverse complement strand
CTCGACTTTGCACTGCAAAACACGGCTTCGAATCAGCTGTGGGTGACCTGCAGGATGCTGTTGCGGATCTGTTCGGACAGGACGATCCGCGCGTCCTGGGCGACCGCGAGCAGAGCGTCGTCGTAGTCGAGCCGGCCGTCGCCGCCCTGCCGGATCACGCCGCGCTGGCGCAGGAGGTCTATGAAGTCGCGGAACATGGCGCGGTCGAAGAATTCCGGCGCCGCGAGCCCGTAGAGCATGGACATGCGCTGGGCCATGGCGACGCAGCGCTGCTCGAGCGATTCCGGGGTGAGGGAAGCGCGCCCGGCGCGCAGCAGCAGCGCGATCGCGAGGTAGTAGCGCTCGATCGTCTGGATGGTCGCCTGCGCGAGCACCGACAGTCGCACCGCCTCGGCACTGCCGGTGGTCGGCCGGCGCCACAGCGTCCCGTCGGCCTCGCGCGTCAGCAGCCCGAGCCGGGCCAGTGAGGCCAGCACGCCGTCGACGACGCCGGGCAGCTCGTCTTCGCGCCACCGCAGGCAGAGCTCGGCGCGCACGTAAGGATAGACGCGGTTCAGGAGGCGCTGGATGTCCTCGTGGCGCATGGCGGCGTTGTTGAGGAAGGCGCAGGCCACGAGCGAAGGCATCGCGAACAGGTGCAGCACGTTGTTCCGGTAGTAGGTGGCGAGCACCGCATTGCGCTCGTCCATGCGCAGCACGTCGCCGAGCGGATGCCCGCGCCGCTCGAGCAGCCCCATCTGCTCGCAGTAGCGGATGATGGACGCGCCGTCCGAGGCCGCGACCGACACGTCGGGCGAGTATGGGTAGGTCTTCAGCAGCTCGATGTAGAGCTGCAGCTGCCGCTCCAGGTCGGCCTCGAGCATCGCCTGCCGGGGCGCGGCGAGCAGCGCGACCGCCAGCAGGTTGACCGGCGTGACGGCGGCGGCGGCGTTGATGCGCCGCATGATCTCGCTCGCGACGGCGTCCACCGCGCCGCCGAACCACGCCGGCCGGGTGTTCTCGTCGCCGGGCGCCTGGCGCCAGTCGGGGTGCGCCTGGTCGAGCACGCCGTCGAGCAGCAGCGGCTCGCCGAAGGAGACGTGCACGCGGCCGTGCTGCCTGCGGCGCCTCAACTTCGGCAGCACGCGCAGGATGCCGCCGACCGACTCCTTGCTCTTCGGCCGGCCCATCAGCTCGTCGATGTACGTCTCGCCCTCGAGCAGCTTGTCGTAGCCGAAGTAGACCGGGACGTAGGCGACCGGGCGGCGCGTGTCGCGCAGGAAGCTGCGCACGGTCATGCCCAGCATGCCGGTGCGCGGCCGCAGCAGCCGGCCGGTGCGGCTGCGCCCGCCCTCGATGAAGAACTCGATCGGGTGGCCGCGGTTCATCATCACGTCCACGTATTTCATGAACACGATCGGGTACAGCCCGGAACCCCGGAAGCTGCGGCGGATGAAGAACGCCCCGCCCTTGCGCAGCAGCCGCCCGATCACCGGCAGGTTGAGGTTCACGCCGGCCGCCACGTACGGCACTGCGTAGCCGCGCTGGTAGATCACGTAGGAGAGCAGCAGGTAGTCGAAGTGGCTGCGGTGGCAGGGCACGTAGACGATCTCGCAGGCCGGCGGCAGACGGTCGAGGTACTCGGCGTTGCGGACTTCGATGCCGTCGTACACGCGCGGCAGGAAGCGGTTCAGGATCTTCTCGGAAATGCGCACGAAGGTGTGCGAATAGTTGGCCGCGATCTCGAGCGCGTGCCGCCGCGCCACCAGCAGGCCGTCGCGGCGCGTGCGTTTCGTGTCGCGGATCTCCTGGCGCACGGCCTGGCGCACGGCCCGGGTGCGCAGCACCTGGGCGATGATCGCGCGCCGGCGCGAGAGGTCCGGCCCCAGCGTGTCGGCCCGCATGTGCCGGAACTCGGCGCGCATGTCCTTGAGGAGCCGCCGCGCGCCGCGGGCGCCGTCCTGTCCCGTCGCTGCGTAGCCGCGGATCGAGCGCGGCTCGCCGAAACGGATCAGCGTGTTGCGCCCGTTGAAGACGATCGACAGCAGGCGGCGGAACGGGCCGACCAGCGCCCAGCTCTCCGAGAACATCAGCCCGAGCCAGGACTTCTCCCGCTGCGGCGCCCGGCCCCAGTAGACGGCGACCGGCACGACGTCGAGCTCGAGCGCCGGGTCGGCGCCGGCCGCGGCCACGGCCCGCGAGAGCTCGGGGGGCGTGCGGCGGTCGGCGCGACGGCGCAGCACGCCGGCGCGCCGCTCGAGCGCGACGGCGGAGTGCGGCAGGTCGAGTTCACGCAGCTTCAGGCGCTTGCTTGGCCGGCGCAGCCCGCCGTTCATGCAGGCGATCTCGAGCGCGAGCAGGTCGGAGGTGCTGCGCTCTTCGAGCACGTACAGCAGCGGCCGCGCGCGCCCGTGCAGGCGCGCGAGCGCGTCTTCCGGGGCGACCGTCGGGCGCACGAACACCCGCATCAGGCCGCGGAACATCCACGTCAGCGTGCGGTTCAAGTGCCTTCGTCTTCCTCGAGGCGCTCTTTGAGTTGCTCGCGGTGCTGCTCGACGGCCGCGTTGGCCCGGTCGCGCGCCTTGTCCTGGGTTCCCACCAGGGGCCCGAACGCACTGTCCTCCACCTTCATCGGCGGTTCTTCTTTCTCCGGCTCGTCCGAGCCGCCGCAGCCGGCGAGTGCCAGGGCCGCGGCGAGCGCCCCGATCGTCATGCAGATGCGCATTTCAGCACCTCCCGACACGATCCGGCGGCAAGCATAGCGCGTATTCAGGACCCGGCATTTCTTTGCGCGGGTGCGTGGCGTGGCGGGACTCCCCTCGTTCGCTCAGAAGATCGGACATTCGCTCTCTCGGGCGTCCCGCCACGCCACGCACCCGCGCGAAGCGCCGCGGCCGTTCACGCACGCTGGTCGGGCGGGGTTCCCGCACGAGCGACTTGCGGTCGCCGCCAGGAGCGAGTGCGGGAACCCCGCCCGACCAGCGCGCGCGAAACGTCAGCGGCGTTTCGGGAGGTCGAGCGAGACGAGGAAGTACTCGAAGAGGTAACAGACGAACGCCAGCACGTCGTGCAGGCGGTGGTCGGATTCGAGGATGTGCAGCGTCGCCGTGTGCTCGCGGGCGAACTTGATGCTGTTGTCCACCGGCACGACGTCGTCCTTCCACCCGTGCACGATCGCCTTCGGGCAGGGCGCGGGCTTCGCGGTCAACTGCTCCATGCCCGGCATGTAGAAGGCCGGCGCCATCAGGAACAGCCCGCGCGCGTGCAGCAGGGCGGAGGCCGAGGTCGCCACATAGCCGCCCATGCTCGAGCCGACGAGCACGAGGTCGCCACGCAGGTCGCGGCAGAAGCTGAGCAGCCGCGTGACGCGGTCGCGCGGGTCGCTCACGCCGCGGTAGTCGACCGAATCGACGTTCCAGCCCTCGCTCTTGGCGACCTCCGACATCGCGGAGATCTTGGTTCCCCACGGGCCGCTTTCCTGGCCATGCGAAAAAACGACGTGCCGACTCGCCATGGCGCGATGTTATCAGTCCCCGCGCGGACGCCACAGCAGCGCATCGAGGTCGCCCCCGCCCGTCGCCGCGATGTCCACCCTGCCGTTCCTGAACACGACGCCTTCCTCTTCCAGGAGCCGGCGCTGCGTCCGGTGCGCCTTCGAGCCGGCGGGCAGGCTGATGCGGCCCTGCGCGTTGAGCACGCGGTGCCAGGGCAGTTCGAGGCTGGCCGGCGCGACCTTGAGCGCGTGCCCGACGAGCCGCGCGCGCCGGGGGGCGCCCGCTCGCCGCGCGATCGCGCCGTAGCTCGCGACCTGTCCGCGCGGAATCGCCGCGACCGCCCGCCAGATGCGCTCGAGCAGCTTGTGGTCCGTCACAGTCACGGGCGCCGATTCTAGCGGCACCGGAAGCGCGTGCTATGGTCGAGGTGCCGTGGACGCCGACGACGACCGGACCCAGATCGACCCGCGGGCCAATCCCTGGGCGATGCTCGCGGCGCTGCCCCTGTTCTCCGGCCTGCCCAGGAATGTCGTCGACGAAGCCGTCGCCGAGCTCGAGTGGGTCTCGCTGCCGGGCGGGGCGCTGTTGTTCGAGTCCGGCGACCCCGCCGACGCCGTCTTTTTCGTGGTCAGCGGGTGCCTCGGCGTTTACGGCCCGGGCGGCGAGCTCGTCGGCCGCATTGCCGCGGGAGAGACCGTGGGCGAGATGGGCCTCATCGTCGCGCGACCGCGCACCGCGACCGTGCGCGCACTGCGCGATTCGGAACTCGCCAAGCTCTCCTCCGCCACCTTCGGGCGTGTCCTGCTCGGCCACCCGGACGCGATCCTCCGGCTCGCGCGCCTGGCGGTGGAACGCCTGGTCGACCGCGAGCGGGACCGCGGACAGCCGGTCCTGCCGCGCACGCTCGCCCTGGTCCCGCTCGAGGCCGGCATCGACCTGCCCCTGCACGCTTCACGCCTCGTGGAGGCGCTCGCCGGCCACGGCCGGGTGGATCTCGTCGGCCGCGAGCGCGCGGGCCGCCACAGCCCGCAGTGGTTCCACGAGCGCGAGACGCAGAACGACTTCGTCGTCTACGCGGCGGACGCCGCGGACTCGCCCTGGACGCGGCTCTGCCTGCGCCAGGCGGACGTCGTGCTGCTGCTCGCGCGCGCGGCGGGCGACGACGCCGGCTGGGCCGGCAGCCAGTGGCAGGAGGGCGCGATCCGGCGCGCGGAACTCGTATTGCTGCACGATCGCGGATTCACGAACGGCGCTGCGGCGCGCTGGCTCGCGAGGCTGCCGGGAATTTCGCACCACCACGTCCGCGGCGCGGCCGACTACGGGCGGCTCGTGCGCATGCTGACCGGCCGTGCGGTCGGCCTCGTGCTGTCCGGGGGCGGCGCGCGCGGGTTCGCGCACCTCGGCGTGGTCAAGGCGCTGCGCGAGCACGGGGTGCCGATCGACCTGGTGGGCGGCACCAGCATGGGCGGCATCCTGGCCGCGGGCGTGGCGAGCGACTGGGACGACGCCGAACTCGCGGAGCGTTTCCGGCGCAGTTTCGTCGACACCAACCCGCTCTCCGACTTCACCCTGCCGATCGTTTCGCTGGTCTCGGGACGCAAGGTCGGCATGCTGCTGCGGCGCGAGCTCGGCGACATCGACATCGAGGACCTGCCCCTGCCCTTCTTCTGCGTGTCCTCGAACCTGACCACCGGCCGGATTGCCGTGCACCAGCAGGGGACGCTGTGGCGCTGGCTGCGCGCCTCGGTCGCCATCCCCGGCGTGCTGCCGCCCGTCTTCCACGGCGGCGAGGTGTTCGTCGACGGCGGCGCCATGAACAACCTTCCCGTGGACGTCATGCGCGCCAGGGGCCGCGGCCCGGTGATCGGCGTGGACGTCGGCACGGACCGCGCGTTCACGACCGACGTCGAGGCGACCGAGACGCCGTCGGTCTGGACGCTGCTGCGTGGCCGGCGCCGGCGGCCGAGCATCCTGCGCATCCTCTGGCGCGCCGGGATGGTGAACAGCGCGACGGCCACGCTCGATCGGCGGCGGCAGAGCGACCTGCTCATCACGCCGGCGCTGGAGTCGCTCGACCTGCTCGACTGGCGGGGCTTCGGGCGGGCCGTCGAGATCGGCTACCGCGACGCCTGCGAACGGCTGCAGGCCGGCGCGCTGGCGCAGCTCAGGAAGGCGTTCGCCGGCAACCCGCTATCCTGAGCGCCATGGAGCAGGGCCCCGGCTGGCAGTTCTGGATCGACCGCGGCGGCACGTTCACGGACCTGATCGGCCGCGCCCCGGACGGCCGGCTGCACGTCGCCAAGCGCCTTTCAGAGGACGGCACGCCGGGGGACGCGGGCGTCGCCGGCATCCTCGAGCTGCTCGAGCGCGAGGACGGGCCCGGCGCGCGCATCGACGTGATCCGCATCGGCACGACCGTGGCGACCAACGCGCTGCTCGAGCGGCGCGGCGTGCCGACCGCGCTGGTGACCACGGCGGGCCTCGGCGACGCGCTGGCGATCGGTTACCAGAACCGGCCGCGCCTGTTCGACCTGCGCATCGCGCTGCCTGCGCCGCTGCACGCGCTGACCGTGGAAGCGGACGAGCGCGTCACCGCGGACGGCGAGGTTCTGCGCCCGCTCGACGAGGCCCGGCTCGCGGCGGACCTCGCGCGGGCCCGAAGTCAGGGCATCGAGAGCGTCGCGGTCGTGTTCATGCACGGCTATCGCCACACGGCGCACGAGCGGCGCGCCGCGGCGATCGCGCGTGGCCTCGGATTCGGCGAGGTGATCGCCTCGCACGAGGCCTCGCCGCTGATCCGCTTCGTCAGTCGCGGCGACACGACGGTCGTCGATGCCTACCTCACGCCGCTGCTCGCGCGTTACGTCCGCGCGTTTCGCGCCGCGCTCGGCGCGCGCCATGCCCGCACGCGGCTCGAGTTCATGCAGAGCAACGGCGGCCTGGTCGCGCCGGAACGCTTTCGCGCCTGCAACGCGGTCCTGTCCGGTCCCGCCGGGGGCCTCGTCGCCGCTTCGCGCATCGCCGGCCGCACCGGGCGGCGGCGCCTGATCGCTTTCGACATGGGCGGCACCTCGACCGACGTTGCCCTCCACGACGGCGAGTTGCCGCAGCGATTCGAGACGCAGGTCGCCGGCGTGCGCCTGCAGGCGCCGATGATGAACATCCACACGGTCGCGGCCGGCGGCGGTTCGGTGCTCGCCTACGACGGCGGGCGCCTGCAGGTCGGCCCGCAGTCGGCCGGCTCCAATCCCGGCCCCGCCTGTTACCGGCGCGGCGGCCCGCTCACGGTGACGGACGTGCAGGTGCGGCTCGGGCGCATCCGGCCCGGGAATTTCCCGGCACTCTTCGGGAGCCGCGGCGACGAGCCGCTCGACGCGGACGAGGTGCTCCGTCGCTTCGATGCGCTGGCCGCCGAAGTCGCGCGCGACTCGGGCCGGCCGGTCGACGCCGTGCGGCTCGCCGCCGGCTTCCTCGACGTCGCCGTCGAGTCGATGGCGCGCGCGATCCGGCACGTGTCGGTGCGCGAGGGGCACGATCCGGCGGAGTTCGCGCTGCTCTGCTACGGCGGAGCGGCACCGCAGCACGCCTGCCGCGTGGCCGACGCCCTCGGGATGTCGGAGGTCCTCGTGCACCCGCTCGCGGGCGTGCTTTCCGCCTGGGGGATCGGTCTGGCCGACCGCCGCCTGATGCGCCGCCAGAGCCTCGAGCAGCCGCTCGACGGGACGACGCATGCAGGGCTCGACGCGGCGTTCGACACCCTCGTCGCCGGACTCTCGGGCGCGAAGGCCGCCCAGGGCGAAACGCCGGAGCGGATCCGCATCCGGCGCTCGCTCGAGCTGCGCGCTGCGGGCACGGAGACGGCGATCGAGATCTTCCACGGGCCGCTGCCGGAGGTTCTGAACGCATTTCGCGCCGAGTTCGCCCGGCGCTTCGGTTTTGCGCCGCCGGCAGGGCCGCCCCAGGTCGCGACCCTGCGCGTCGAAGCCGTGGTCGAAGGCGACGCGGGCGAGACGACCCTCGCGGCGGCCGCGCCCGCACGGGATGCCGCGCGGGCGACGGCCTGGTTCGACGGCTGGCGCGAGGTGCCCCTGGTCGAACGCGCGGCGCTGGCGCCGGGCGTGCCGGTTGACGGCCCGGCGCTGCTCGTCGAGCCGAACTCGACGACCGTCGTCGAACCCGGCTGGTCGGCGGAACGGCTCGGCGACGGCATGCTGCGGCTGGCGCGCCGCGAACGTCCGACGCGCGCCGACATCGACGCGCGGCAGGCCGACCCTGCGCAGCTCGAGCTCTTCAATCACCGCTTCATGCAGGTGGCGGAGCAGATGGGCGCCGTCCTGCAGGCGACGGCCGTGTCGGTCAACATCCGGGAGCGCCTCGACTTCTCCTGCGCGCTGTTCGACGCTTCGGGCGCGCTGATCGCCAACGCGCCGCACATGCCCGTGCACCTCGGTTCGATGGGCGCGAGCGTGCGCGCCGTCATCGCGGCCAACGCGGAGAACCTCCGCCCCGGCTGCGCGTGGATGCTGAACGCGCCCTACGCGGGCGGCACGCACCTGCCGGACATCACGGTCGTGAACCCGGTGTTCGCGGGCGGAAGCGGGCGGCCCGCGTTCTACGTCGCCTCGAGGGCCCATCACGCGGACATCGGCGGCATCACGCCGGGCTCGATGCCGCCGGCCTCGCGGACCATCGACGAGGAAGGCGTGCTGTTCGACAACTTCCTGCTGCTGGAGGACGGCGTGATCCGAGAGCGGGAGCTGCGCGAGCGCCTCGCGGCCGGCCGCTGGCCGGCGCGCAACCCGGACCAGAACGTCGCCGACCTGAAGGCCCAGCTCGCCGCCAACGCGCGCGGCATTGCCGAGCTCGAGGCGCTGATCGCGCGCACGGGCCTCGACACGGTGCTGCGCTACATGGATCACGTGCAGGACAACGCCGAGGCCTGCGTGTGCGAGGTCATCGGCCGCCTGCGCGACGGCCGCATGCGCTATGAGATGGACGACGGCAGCGCGATCGAGGTCGCGGTCCGGATCGACCGTCCGGGCCGCAGCGCCGTGGTCGACTTCACCGGGACTTCGCCGCAGCGGCCGGGCAACTTCAACGCGCCGCTGGCGGTCTGCACGGCCGCCGTGCTGTACGTCTTCCGGGCGCTCGTGGACGCCGAATTCCCGCTCAACGAGGGCTGCCTCAGGCCGCTCACGATCGTCGTGCCGCCGGGATCGATGCTGAACCCGGCATGGCCCGCCGCGGTCGTCGCGGGCAACGTCGAGACCTCGCAGTGCATCGTGGACGCGCTGCTCGGTGCGCTCGGCGCGCTCGCCGCGTCCCAGGGCACCATGAACAACCTCACGTTCGGCGACGCCGGGCACCAGTACTACGAGACGATCGCAGGCGGCGCCGGCGCGGGACCGGGCTTCGACGGCGCCTCCGGCGTGCAGACGCACATGACGAATTCCCGCCTCACCGACCCGGAAGTCCTCGAGAGCCGGCACCCGGTCCTGCTGCGCGAGTTCCGATACCGCCGGGGCTCGGGCGGCAAGGGCCGTCACCGCGGCGGCGACGGCCTGGTGCGACGCATCGCGTTCCGTGCGCCGATGACGGTCGCAGTCCTGTCGAACCACCGGCGCATCGCGCCCTTCGGCCTCGCGGGGGGCGGCCCGGGCGCGACCGGCGTCAACCGGCTGGTCCGCGCCGGCGGCGAGGTCCTCGAGCTGCCCGCCTGCGCGGCCGAGGACGTCGCGGCGGGCGACGAGATCGTGATCGAGACGCCGGGCGGCGGCGGATTCGGCTAGAAGATGCCGGGCGCCGGGACTTCGAGCTCGGCGAGCGCCTGGGTCAGACCGGAGTCCGGGAGTCCCGCAAGGTTCGGGCTGACCGTCTGCACGCGGCTGCCGCCGGCGCGATGGCTCACCAGCCAGGCGTGATAGCCGCCCGGCCGGCCGGCCGGTATGCCGAACATCAGGTTGAAGATGCCCTGCTCCCGATGCCTCTCGCGGTTGATGCGTTCGTCGCAGACGACGAACCAGCGATCCCCGGGCTCGCGTTCCGCGAATGCGCCCCGCCTTTCGAGCGTGCCGAGGAATTCCCGCACCTGCATTTCCGCACGGCGCCAGGTCGCGGGCTCGCGGGGCTCGAACACCATCCAGCGCGTGCCGCGCTCGATGCTGTTGACCACCAGGAGCGCCAGTCGGCGCGCGGCGAGCGAGCGCCAATCCGCCGAGCCCGCGCCCGGGCCGGCGAGCGTGACGGCGATCGGACCCTCCCTCCCCGGCCGTCGCACGGCCTGCACGACGTTGACGCCGGCGCCGGCCAGCCGTGCGCGCTGCTCGTCGTCCACGCCGCAGGCGAGGCGCAGGCCCGGCCTCACGACGGCTTCGTCGGCGCAGGCGGCGGCCCAGACCGGCCAGTGCTCTGAAGCGCGCGAGAGCGCGCCGCAGACGGCGCCCGACGGCGCGAACAGCTCGAACCGGCCGCGCAGCTTGTCGTAGCCGAGCAGCCGCGGGAAGAACATGCACGCCGAATCCGACGGCAACGGCCAGTGGCGCATCTCGCCCAGCGCCTTGGCGGCGCTGTCCCAGGCCGCGGGCGGGTCGACGAACAGGATCGCGCGGCGCTCGCGGCAGTAGCGGTTGGCGACCAGCAGCGTGCTCGCGCCTACGTCCACGTCGCGCGCCAGCGGGGGGATGCACAGGAAGTTGAACCCGTCCGCGGCGTCGAGCGCGAACAGGCCCGTGCTGCGCGCGGCGGAACCGATGATGTCGTAGTCCGTGAGCGGCCCGCCGTCGTCCGCGTCGCTGCCGGACAGGACGTAGCCCGCGAGGCCGCGAGAGTCCTGGCGAGGCGTCGGGTCGGGCCGGGCGGGCGGCAGCGGTCCTGCGACGCGCGCGAGCTCCGACTCGGCGAGCACCGTGACGACCGAACGCGGCGAATCCGGGTCGATGGACACGCGCCGGTAAATCTCCTGGTCCTCGATGTGCTCGGAGCCCGGCGTGCGCACGCGCTGGACGACCAGGTTGAAGCAGTCCGCCTCGTTGTCGCCGATGCCGTCGTAATCGACCGCGGCGCGCAGGAACTCGCGCGTGCCGGGCGCGAGCGCCTGCAGCACCAGCGCCTGGCCGCCGGCCGGGAGCTCGATCGTGCAGCAGCGCGCGCCGTTCACGACGCGCACCACGAGCGCGGCGTGCCCGCCGTTCTCGAAGTACTGCTCAACGGCGTAGGACAGGGTCGAGGGCTGCCACAGGCCGCCGAAGATGCGCTGGAACTCGTTGAATCCCGAGATGCGCACGGGACGGTTGACGGGACCACGCAGGCAGCGGCCGACGAAGGCCGTCACCGCCGTCGGCGTTTCCGCGATCGATTGCCCGGAGCCGGCTTCTTCTTGAACCTGGATGCCGGCCAGTCGTTCCGTCACGGCTGACTCCCCCAGCTGGCCCGCAGACTATCATGAACGGGCATGTCAGTCGGCACGACCAACCCGCGGCTCGGATTCACCCTGTCGCTCACGACCGCCGTGCTGTGGGGCCTGCTGCCGATCGCGCTCAAGGTCGCGCTCGAGGGCATGGATCCGTACACGATCACCTGGTGGCGCTTCGCCGTCGCCATGGCCGGACTCGGCGCGTTCCTCGCATGGCGCGGCCAGCTGCCGCGGCTCGCGGGCGCGGGCCGCGCGGCGATCGTCCTGCTCGGCATCGCGATGCTCACGCTGATCGGCAACTACGTGCTGTACCTCGTGGCGCTCGACCACGTGACGCCCTCGGTGACGCAGGTCGTGATCCAGCTCGCGCCGCTCATGCTGCTGGTCGGGAGCGTGGTCGTCTTCGGCGAGTCGCTCGGGCCCGTGCAATGGGCGGGCTTTGCCGCGCTGGTCGCGGGCCTGCTGCTGTTCTTCAACGACCGGCTTCCCGAGCTCGCGCGCCCCGGGGAGGGGCTTGGCCTCGGCGTCGCGCTGACGGTCGCGGCCGCGGTATCGTGGGCGATCTACGGCCTCGCGCAGAAGAAACTGCACGATACCTTCTCCTCGCAGCAGGTGCTGTGGGTCATCTACGTCGGCGCCGTGCTGCTGCTGCTGCCGGCGAGCGCGCCGCTCGCCATCCGCGAGCTCGACGGGCTGCAGCTCGGCATGCTCGGCTTCTGCTGCGTCAACACGCTCGCCGCCTACGGCTCCTTCGGCGAGGCGCTCCAGCACTGGGAACTGTCGCGCGTGTCGGCCGTGATCGCCACGGCGCCGCTGTTCACGATCGGGGCGATGTGGGCCGTGGAGCGCTCCGGACTCGCGCTCGTGCCCGCCGAGTCCCTCAACGCGCTCGCGATCGCCGGCGCGCTGCTGGTCGTCGCGGGCTCGGCCGCCTGCGCGCTTGCCGCGCGGCGCTGATTCGCTAAAAGGGGACGCTAACCGTTTAAAAAGGGGACGCTAACCATTTCGCGGCGGCCGTTCCAATTCGAGACTCGATCATCGGCGCGAAATGGTTAGCGTCCCCTTTTTAAACGGTTAGCGTCCCCTTTTAGTGTCCGGAGCTGGCCTTCGCGCTGTCCGGTTCGTCGGGCTTCGCAAACTGCGGGTCGCCGGCGTACTGGTCCTCGACGCCGTTCCAGGTCGCGCCCACCGGCAGCGCATTGCGCACGCGCGGCGCCTGCGCGACAGTCGCCGCGAGGTCGCGGCCGGGCCCCGGGCCCACGGAGAACGCGATGCCGCGCGGCTCGGCCGCGGCCGCGCGCACTGCTTCCCAGTCGACCTGCCCGTCGTGCTCGGCGACGCGCTTCCAGAGCGCCGACTTCGGCTTCTTGAGCTTCTGGCGCAGCGCCTTCGGCACGTCGCTCCAGTCGCGCTTGTCGTCCACGAGCGGCTCGTAGGCCTGCACGTACAGCCGGTCTCCCCGCCAGCCCAGCAGGAATGGCTGGTTCACCACCGTGACCTTGGTGCCGTCCGGCACGGCCTCGAAGATCTGCGCGATGTCCTCGGGATACAGCCGTACGCAGCCGGCACTCGCGCGCATGCCGACCGCGGGCGGCTTGTTCGTGCCGTGGATCAGGTAGCTCGGCCAGCCGAGCCGCATCATGTGCCGTCCCAGCGGGTTGTCGGGCCCGGGCGGCACCGTCGGCGGCAGGATGTCGCCTTCCTTCGCGTGTTCCTTGCGAACGGACACCGGCGGCGTCCAGGTCGGGTCCTTGACGTGCGAGACGACCTTGGTGGTGCCTTCGGGCGTCGCCCAGCCGACCTTGCCGATGCCGATGGGGTGCGTGACGACCTCGATGGGAGCGTCCTTCGGCGCGCCTTTCGCCGGCTTCGGGAAATGATAGAGCCGCATCTGCGCCAGGTTCAGCACGAGGCCTTCGCGCGGCGCGTCGGGCAGGATGAACTCGGTCGGCAGGACGATCTCGGTCCCCTCGCCCGGCAGCCAGGGATCGACGCCCGGGTTCGCGCGCACGAGCTCCGCGTAGCCGACGTTGAAGCGGCGTGCGATGTCCGCGAAGGTGTCCTCGTGCTTCGCGACCGTCACCTGCACGCGCCCGACGACGTCCTGTCCGGGCGCGATGAGGAAGCGGTGCGTCGCTTCGGCGAGCGGGAGCGGCGGCGGCAGCTTCGCCTCCGCCTCGGCCGCGGGCCTGTCCCCCGCCCCGGGCTTCTTCCAGAGCGACTCGAAGGGCGTGCAGGCGGCGACCGACGCGGCCAGCACGGGGATCGCGATGCGGAGCAAGGCCCGGGTCATGACCCGGGCATTATCCCCGGCGGGGCCCGGCTTCACCAGATCTTCACGCGCTCCCCGGCGGGACGCCACAACTTGTCGCCTTCCTTCACGTCGAAGGCCGCGTAGAACTCGTCGAGGTTCGACACCACGCCGTTGGCGCGGAACTCGCTCGGCGCGTGGGGGTCGGTCAGGACCACCTCGCGCATCAGGCCGTCGCGCCACTTCGTGCGCCAGGCCTGGGCATAGCCGAGGAAGAAGCGCTGCGGGCCGGTGTAACCGTCGATCACCGGCGCCTCGGCACCTCCGAGCGAGCGAATGTACGCGCGGTAGGCGACGGCCGCGCCGGACAGGTCGCCGATGTTCTCGCCGAGCGTCAGCTCGCCGTTGACGTTGAGGCCGGGCAGCGCCTCGAAGGCGCCGTACTGCTTCACGAGCCCGGCCGCCTTCGCCTTGAAGCGCTCGTTGTCCTCCGCCGTCCACCAGTCGCGCAGATTGCCGTCGCCGTCGTACTGGCGGCCCTTGTCGTCGAACCCGTGGCTGATCTCGTGCCCGATCACCGAGCCGATCGCGCCGTAGTTGGCGGCATCGTCGGCCTGCATGTCGAAGTAAGGCGGCTGCAGGAACGCGGCCGGGAACACGATCTCGTTGTTGGTCGGCAGGTAATAGGCATTCACCGTCTGCGGCGTCATGAACCACTCGGTCGGATCCTTCGGCTGGCCCGCACGTGCCGCCTGCCAGTTCCATTCGAACTCGTTGGCGCGCATCACGTTGCCGACCAGGTCGTCGGGGCGGATCTCGAGGCCGGAGTAGTCGCGCCACTTGTCCGGGTAGGCGATCTTGACCTTGATCTTGCGCAGCTTGTCGTGCGCCTCGGCCTTGGTCGCGGCGCTCATCCAGTCGAGCTCGTCGATGCCACGGTCGAACTCCGCGAGCAGGTTGTCGACAAGCTTGACCATCCGCGCCTTCGCTTCGGGCGGGAAATGTCGCTCGACGTACGCCGCGCCGATCGCCTCGCCCATCGCGTTGTCGGTCTCCTGCACGGCGCGCTTCCAGCGCGGCCGCAGCGCCTCCGTGCCGCGCAGCGTCCGCGAGTTGAAGTCGAACGAGGCGTCGACGAAGGGCGAGGACAGCACGCGGGCATACGCGCCGATCGTGCGCACCTTCAGGTAGTCCTTCCAGGTCGCGAGGTCGGCCTCCTTCATGTGTTCGCCGAGCGCGGTCACGTAGCTCGGCTGACGCAGCACGAACTCGCCGGCCGGCAGGCCGGTGGCCGCGAACCAGGCGTTCCAGTCGAAGTCCGGGGCGAGTTTGGCCGCCGACTCGAGGCCGTGCTTGTTGTAGGTCTTGACCGGGTCGCGGTTCTGCACCGGCGTCCACTGGTCGGTCGCGAGCTTCGTCTCGAGCTCGAGGATCCGCGCCGCGCGGGCCTGCCCGTCGGCCTCGCCGGCGAGCGTCAGCAGTTTCGCCAGGTAGTCGACGTACTTCCTCCGGAATTCGACGTAGGTGTCCTCGGTCTTCAGGTAGTAGTCGCGGTTCGGCAGCCCGAGTCCGTCCTGGTCCACGTAGGCGACGTTGTGCGTGGACCTGCGGGCATCGGGATAGACGTAGACGCCGAGGGGCGTGCTGATGCCGCGGCCCTGGGCGCGGCCGAAGTAACGCGCGAGGCTCTCGGGACCGTCGATCGCATCGATCTCGGCGAACAGCGGCTTCAGCGGCAGGGCGCCGCGCGACTCGACGGTCGCCTCGTCCATGAAGCTCGCGTACATCGCACCGAGCTTTCCCTTGTCCTCGAGCAGGATCGCATGGACGTCCGCCTGCGCCTTCTCGAACAGCATGACGCCGATGCCTGCGCTCGGGTACTCGGCGGGGAACGGCGTACTGGCGAGCCAGGTGCCGTTCACGAATCGGAACAGGTCGTCCTGGGGGCGCACGGCCTTGTCCATGGCGGCCAGGTCGATTCCGGACGCCAGCGGCGCGTTCGCCACGTTGTCGGCCAGGGCAGTGCCGGCCAGGTTGAGGACAAGGCATGCAGTCAGCAGCGGGCGCAGGGACATGCGGGGAGGCTCCGGTCTGGAAGGGCGCGGAGTATAAGGCAGCAGTGCGTTGCCCGGGTTCCGCCGCGCGATGAGACGTGGCTCAGGCGCGACCGGCGCGCAGCGCGAGCGGCCAGCGGACCTCGCGCATCCCGGGTCCCCAGGCGTCCGCGAGCGGCCCGGCGAGCAGGCCGAGCGGATCACGGCCGGTTCTCGCCCGGCAACGCCGCACGGCGGACCAGGTGTCGATATAGCCCAGCATGGCAGCGGAATCCCATTCGGCCCGCATCGCGAAGTCCGGGGCGGCGACCGGGGCGAACGGCAGCCCGAGCCCGCGATAGCGCTCCTCGACATGCCGTCGCTCGCGTGGCCAATGAGGACCCACGACATCACGGTAGAGATCACCCACCAACCGGTCGATTCGCGGCTCGACCTCGCACTGGCCGTAGCTCCAGATCGCGAGCAGACCGCCCGGGCGCAACACGCGGATGGTCTCGGCGGTGAAGCGCGGCCAGTCGAACCAGTGGGCGGCCTGCGCGGCCGTGATCAGGTCGGCGCTGTGCGACGCCGCCGACATCGCTTCGGCCGGCTCCTGGCGGTAGCTGATGCGCGGATCCGTTCGCGCCTGCGCCAGCTGCCCGGCCGAAGGTTCAGTGCCGATCACGGCGTCGAAGCGCTCTGCGAGCGCAAGGGCCGCCTGACCGTTGCCCGTGCCGACGTCGATCGCGAGTTTTCGGCCCGGTGACATTGCCGCGAGCCAGTCGAACAGCGCCGGCGGATACTCCGGCCGATACCTTTGATAGGCGGCCGAGTGCGCGGTGAAATGGTCCTTGAACGCGGGGGTCGAGGCCACGACCGGATTCTAGCGGGGCAAAAAAAGCCCCGGGTTTTGGCCCGGGGCTGAAGTGCGGACTTTCGGTGAAGGGAAGGAAGTCCGCTAGGGGATACTGACGTAGGCAAGAAAGACGGCCTCAAGCCTAGACTCCCGTTCGCGGGTCCAGCGTGACCTGCGCCACAGTTTCCGGACCGGATTCTGGAAAGTCGCAGAAAGCTCAAGGAATCAGATGGTTAAGCCGCGCACCAGACCCGGGTCCAAGTACGCCACACCCGAAGGGGAACGGCGGTTGCGCCAGGAGCTCGACGACCTCTGGCGCGTGGAGCGCCCGGCGGTGACCCGCGCCGTCGCCGAAGCGGCCGCCATGGGCGATCGCTCCGAGAACGCCGAGTACATCTATGGAAAGCGGCGCCTGCGCGAAATCGACCGGCGGGTGCGGTACCTGCGCGGCCGGCTCGACGGGTTGAAGGTCGTCTCCGGTCCGCCGTCCGACCGCAGCCGCGTGTTTTTCGGCGCCTGGGTGACCGTCGAGGACGAAAGCGGATCGATCCGGCGCCACCGGATCGTGGGCCCCGACGAGTTCGACCGTGAACCCGGTTACGTCAGCATGGATTCCCCGCTCGGCCGCGCCCTGCTCGGCAAGCGCATCGACGACGAGGTTGAAGTGCAGCTGCCGGGCGGTACCCGGCGGCTCTCGGTCACCGCGATCGAGTACGAGTGATCAGATCACCCGGATGTTCTTGAACTGCCAGGGATCGCTTTCGTCGAGGTCTTCCGGGAACAGGCGGCCGCGATCGAACAGCGGCGTCCAGTCGGTGTACTTGCCGACCACCGGCCCGAGATACGGGAAGCAGATCTCGAGGTTGCGCCGGAAGTCGATGTCGTCCGGTTCGACGAGGCCCGCGGCCGGGTTCTCGATCGCCCAGATCATGCCCGACAGGGCGGCGACTGTGACCTGCAGCGAGGTCGCGCTGTTGTAGGGCGCGAGCCTGCGCGCCTCGTCGATCGACAGCTGCGAGCCGTACCAGTACGCGTTCTTCTTGTGGCCCGCGAGCAGCACGCCGAGCTCGTCGATGCCCGAGGTGATGTCGTCCATCATGATCCGCTTCTTCGCCTGCATCTGGAAGTTGCGGCCGGCGAATTCGTGCACCGAAAGCACGGCGTTGTCCGAGGGGTGATAGGCGTAGTGCACGGTCGGCCGGTACACGGCGCGGTCGTTCTGGCGCACGGTCAGGAAGTCGGAGATCGAGATCGATTCGCCGTGCGTGATCAGGAAGCCGTGGAAGTGGCCTGCCTCCGGCGTCCAGGTCCGCACGCGCGTCGCGCAGCCGGGCTGCGCCAGGTAGATCGCGCTCTTGCGGCCGAAGTCGTGCTGGCGGCCGTCGCGCGGGAAGTGCCGCTCGTGCGTTCCCCAGCCGAGCTCGGCCGGCTGGCTTCCCTCGCTCACGAAGCCGTCGACCGACCAGGTGTTCACGAACTCGCCCGGCATCTTCGGGCGGTTCGACACCTGCGTGTCGCGCTCCGCGATGTGGATGACCTTGATCCCGAGCGCCTGCGCGAGCGCTGCCCACTCCTCGCGCTTCTGCGGGTTGCCCGCTTCGTGGCCGGTGTCCTCGGCGATGTCGAGCAGCGCCTGCTTCACGAAGTGCGACACGAGTCCCGGGTTCGCGCCGTGCGTGATGACCGCGGTCGGCCCGTTGCTCCAGGCCTTGCGCAGCTCGAGCACCTCCTCGCGCAGCGCATAGTTCGTGCGCCGGCTCGCGGGGATGTTCGGGTCGGTGTAACCGCCCGGCCACGGCTCGATGCAGGTGTCGAGGTACAGCGCGCCTTTCTCGTGGCAGAGCTTGATCAGCGCGATGCTCGAGACGTCGACCGACAGGTTCAGCACGAAATCGCCACGGCCGACCAGCGGCTCGAGGACGTGACGGTAGTTCTCGCGCGTGAGCGGATGATTGACGAACTTGGCGCCGAACTTCGACGCCTCCTCGCGGCCCGCGTCGTCGGCCGTCACGATCGTGATCCGGTCCGCGGTGAGGCCGCCGACGTGGCGCAGGATCAGCGGCAGGACGCCCTGGCCGATGCTGCCGAAGCCGATGAAGATCAGCCGGCCCGGAAAATGCGTGTGGATCTGGTGCTCGCTCATGATGGCCGCGAATCCGTTATCTTGTCCGTCGAGGGCGCAGAATGTACCCCAAATCGGCGTCGACGTGGCGCTGGCCCGCGGGCCTGCTCGCGGCCTACGGCGTGATCTGGCTCGCGCTCGCGGTCGATCCCGTGTTCCGCGAGGACTGGCTGCTCGAGAACGCGCTCGTCTTCGCCACCGTGCCGCTGCTCGCGCTGACCGCGAGGCGGCTGCGCTTCAGCGACTTCGCCTACGGCTGCCTGTTCGTGTTCTTCGTCTTCCACGCCGTGGGCGCGCACTACACGTACTCGCTCGTGCCGTACGCCGACTGGTGGCAGGCGCTGGGAGGCGCTCCGCTCGAGGGCCGGAACCACTACGACCGCCTCGTGCACTTCCTTTATGGCCTGCTCGTGACGCCGGCCGTGGTCGAGCTGTTCGCGCACTACGGCCGCTACGCGCGGCCCTGGGCCTTCCTGTTCCCCTGGCTGTTCATGGCCGGCCACGCCACGCTCTACGAGCTGATCGAGTATGCGGCCGCGCTGCTGTTCGGCGGCGACCTCGGGCAGGCCTACCTCGGCACGCAGGGCGACATCTGGGACGGGCAGAAGGACATGGCGCTCGCGCTCGCGGGCACGACGATCATGCTCACGTGCCTCGGGCTCGCCGGACGGCTCCCGGTGCGTCGTCAGGCGAAGTAAAAGGGGACGCACCCCTTT
>CAZVIF010000039.1:0-17500 GCA_964626745.1 uncultured Steroidobacteraceae bacterium | reverse complement strand
ATGGAGACCGACGGCGCATTGGGGCTCGGGTTCACCCAGGCGCGCTCGCCCGTCGGCCAGCCGTAGCCGGGCGACTGCGCCGGGCGCCAGCCGTCCATCGCGACCTGCACGTACTCGAGGTCGAGTTTCAGGTGCTGCACCAGCCAGGCGCCGAGCTCGCCGAGCGTGCGACCGTGGCGCATCGGCATCGGGCCTGCGCCGACGAAACTCTCCCAGCCGCTCTTGAGCAGCAGGCCCTCGACCGGCCGGCCGATCGGATTCGGCCGGTCGAGCACCCAGACGGCCTTGCCGAGCCGCGCCGCCGCCTCGAGCACGTAGCGCAGCGTGGTCACGAAGGTATAGACGCGCGTGCCGAGGTCCTGCAAGTCGACGAGCAGGACGTCGAAAGTCTCCATCATCGCCGGCGTCGGGCGGCGCACCTTGCCGTAGAGACTGAAGACCGGGATCCCGTACGCGGGATCCTTGTAGTCGTCGGTCTCGATCATGTTGTCCTGCTTCTCGCCGCGCATGCCGTGCTGCGGCCCGAATGCGGCGGTCAGGCGGAAATCCTCGTGCGCGGCGAGCGCGTCGATGGTGTGCGTGAGGTCGGCAGTGACGGAGGCCGGGTGCGCGAGCAGCGCGACGCGCCGGCCGTCGAGGGGCTTGCGCACCGCGCGGTCCTGGAGCAGGCGGTCGATGCCGAATTTCATGGGCGCGCGATCTTCAGCATGAACGACGACGGTTCGTGGAAGTCGGGCTTCTCCCCGGCGTGCGCGAGCGCCCAGTACGACAGGCTCCCGTCGTCCGCCTCGATGACCGCGGCGACGCCGGCGTCGATTTCGCGGGCCCGGGCCAGTTCCGGCAGCGCGGTGATCGGCAGGGTCGCGGTCAGCTCGTAGCCGTCCGGGAAGCGGCGGCACTCCATGCGCGGCGCCGGCAACTCGGGCGTGCCCTGTTCGCTGCGCGGCCTGACGTAGCGGTAGACCTGCCAGTCGCCGGACGGCGCGAGGTTGAACTCGTGGTAGCTCACGCCCGGTGCGGCCCTGAGGAATGCCTCGAAGCAGCTATGGTGCCAGAGACCGTCGGCGCGGCGCGCGTATCCGGCAGGCGGCAGGCGCAGCCGGCCGACGTCTCCCGCGATCCGATACACGATCACGAGCGCCGCGGGTATCCGGGAGGCGTCGATTTCGACCACGAATCGACGGATGGCGGGGCAGGGGAAGGCGGGGTGGGGACTCAGTTCCGCCGGCGCATGGCTCATGGATCGCCACTCTAGACTGTTCAACCTAAAGCCGCCTCTGCCGATGAAATGGCCGCCGCAGGGTTGCATTCGGCCGCGCCGGCGGCACAGTGTATTTCGTGCAGTTCGACACCGTGATCGTCGGCGCCGGCTCGGCAGGTTGCGTGCTCGCCAACCGGCTGAGCGCCGAACCCGCGCACCGCGTCTGCCTCGTCGAGGCCGGCCCCGAGGATCGCTCGCCGCTCATCCACATTCCCGCCGGGATCCTCGGCACTCTCCCGCGGCGCGGCGTGAACTGGGCATTCGAGACGGAGCCGCAGCCAGGTCTCGGCGGCAGGCGCGGCTACCAGCCGCGCGGCCGCACGCTCGGCGGGTCGAGTTCGATCAACGCGATGATCTACATGCGCGGCCATCGCTCCGACTACGACGACTGGGCGTCGCTCGGCAACCCGGGCTGGGCCTACGAGGATGTGCTGCCGCTGTTCCGGAAGTCCGAAGACCAGCAGCACGGGGCGAACGCCTTTCACGGCAGCGGCGGGGAACTGTCGGTTGCCGACCTCGCCAGCCCCGCGGCGGCTTCCCATGCCTTCGTCGAGTCGGCGGCGCGCGCGGGCCTTGCGCGCAACCCGGATTTCAACGGCGCGAGCCAGGACGGGGCGGGCCTGTACCAGGTCACCCAGCGCCGCGGGCGTCGCTGCAGCGCGGCGGTCGCTTTCCTGCGGCCGGCACTGTCGCGGCCGAATCTCACCGTGCTGACCGGCCGCCACGCGACCCGCGTCGTGTTCGAGGGCGGCCGCGCCGCCGGCATCGAGGTCGCCGGGCGGGGCGGCACCGCGCGCATCGCTGCGGCGCGCGAGGTGATCCTGTCGGCCGGCACCTTCGGCTCGCCGCAACTGCTGCTGCTCTCCGGGGTGGGCCCGCGCGAGGAACTCGCGCGTCACGGCATCCCGCTGCGGCACGAGCTGCCGGGCGTCGGCGCGAACCTGGCCGACCACATCGACCTCGCGCTCGCGTACCGCTCCGGGGATACCCGCCTGATGGGCATCACGCCGCGCACCGCGCTGCGGGCGCTGAAAGGCTACTTCGAGTGGCGCGACCGGGGGACCGGGCTCCTCACCACCAACTTTGCCGAAGCCGGCGCCTTCCTGCGCACGCGCCCGGGTCTCGCAAGGCCGGACGTGCAGCTGCACTTCGTCGTCGGCCTGGTGGACGATCACGCGCGCCGGCTGCACTACGGCTACGGCGTCTCCTGCCACGTGGCGGTGCTGCGGCCCAGGAGCCGCGGCCGGGTGGGGCTGCGCTCGGCCGATCCGCGCGAAGCCCCGCGCATCGACCCGAACTTCCTCGCGGAACCGGAGGATCTCGCGACGCTCGCGGCGGGCGTCGAGCAGGCGCGCGCCATCATGGCCGGCGCGCCCATGGCGCCGCATTGCGGCGAGGAGCTCTTCACGGAAGGCACGGGCGAGTCGGCGTTGATTGCGCAGATCCGCCGCCGTGCCGACACCATCTACCATCCGGTCGGCACCTGCCGCATGGGGGCCGATGCCATGGCGGTGGTGGATCCGGCGCTGCGCGTCCGCGGCATCGCCGGCCTGTCCGTGGCCGACGCGTCCGTCATGCCGACGCTCGTCGGCGGCAACACCAATGCGCCGACCATCATGATCGCCGAGAAAGCGGCGCTGCTGCGCGCGGCCTGAATACCGCCGGATCCTGACGACCCGCCGAGAAACGCACGGCAAGCCCTTGTCGGCGAAGGAAAGCCGACGACGGCGGCGCCGGCCGCTGCCCTGTGTGGACCGCGCGCAACAGCGTGATTGCGGGTCGCCACGGCGCGCGATCTGGCTGTAACATTCCGGCCCTATGCTGCGGTTGCCGCAACGCCGGCACATGTCGCGTAAATGAAACCAAGGGGAGCCGCCTTCATGTCCGATCGCCGCCGCTCGGTCCGTCTTGCCGCCGCCGTATCCTCGATTCTTGCCGCACCCGCCGTCGCAGTGGGGGGCGGATTGGCCGCCGTGCTCGCGGCGCCGTTCGCGGTCGCGCAGGAAACCACGAGCCAGCTTTCCGGCTTCGTCGTCGGCGAAGACGGCCAGCCGATCGCCGGCGCGCGCGTCAGCATCGTGCACGTGCCGTCGGGCACGAGCAGCTCGGCCACGACCGGCGCGAGCGGGCAGTTCTCCGCGACCGGCCTGCGCGTCGGCGGGCCCTACCGCGTGACGGCCCAGGCGGAGGGCATGCAGGACGCGATCGTCGAGGACCTGTACACGCAGCTCGCGCAGCGCACCTCGGTGACGCTGGTCGCGCAGCCGATCGCGACGCTGGCCGGCGTCGAGGTCACGGGCGCCTCGGAGCGCGACGTGGCGATCGGCGCCGGCGCCCGCTTCAGCGCCCAGGACGTCCGCGAGCTGCCGTCCATCAGCCGCGACATCAAGGACGTCGTGCGCATCAACCCCAAGGCCTGGGTCGACCCGACCAACTCCGATGCGCTGGAAGTCGCCGGCGTCAACAACCGCTACAACACGATCACCGTCGACGGCGTGCGCCAGAGCGACGACTTCGGCCTGAACAACAACGGCTACCCGACGCAGCGCAGCCCGCTGTCGGTGGACGCCGTCGAGGCCGTCTCCGTGCTGTCGGCGCCGTTCTCGGTCGAGTATTCGTTCTTCCGCGGCTCGACCATCAACATGGTCACCAAGTCCGGCACCAACGAGCTCACCGGCTCCGCCTTTTTCTACAAGGGCGACGACAGCATGGTCGGCGACAAGACCAAGGACGTCGACGTGGACCTCGTGTTCGACGAGGAGATCTACGGCGGCACCCTCGGCGGCCCGATCATCAAGGACAAGCTGTTCTACTTCCTCTCGTACGAGAAGCTCGACCGCACGGCGCCGCAGGACATCGGCGCGACCGGTTCCGGCTTCCCGGTCGAGGTGCCGAACGTCACCCAGGAGGAGTACGACGACATCCGGAGAATCGCGCTGGACGTCTACGGCTACGACATCGGCCAGACGCTGGCCTCGGCTCCGGAGGAGGACGAGAAGATCCTCGCCAAGCTCGACTGGAACATCACCGACACGCAGCGCGCGACGCTCTCGTACCAGCGCACCGAGGGCAACGAGCTCGTCGTCAACACGACCAACAACAACCCGTCGCTCTCGCGGCTGGGCTCGCCGTCGAACTGGTATGACCGCGCCATCCTGATGGAGACGGCGTCCCTGCAGCTCTTCTCCGACTGGAACGAGTACTTCTCCACGGAGTTCAAGGTCGCGCGCAAGGAGGTCGACACGGCGCAGGTCTCGCTGTTCGGCACCGACTTCGGCGAGATGCAGATCCGCACGCCGAGCGGCGGCACGGTCTACATCGGCTCGGACGAGTTCCGTCACGCCAACGAGCTCACCAACGACGTGGACTCGATCAAGCTGAAGGGCAGCTTCTTCCTCGGCGACCACACGCTGATGGTCGGCTACGAGCGCGAGATGATCGACATCTTCAACGTGTTCGTGCCGCGCAGCCAGGGACTGTGGGTATTCGCGCCGACGCTCGACGCCAACGGCGTCGTCACGGCGACCGGCACTGACAACTTCGCCGCCCAGCAGGCGACCAGCCTCTCGTACCAGAATGCCTTCACCAACGACTCGGCCGACGGCGCCGCGGCCTTCGGCTACGACGTCGACAGCTTCTACGTGCAGGACGAGTGGCAGGCGACGCCGGACCTCAAGATCCAGGCCGGCGTGCGCATCGACATGTTCTCGGGCAGCGACCAGCCGCTGCTCAACGAGAACTTCGCGGGCCGCTACGGCTTCAACAACCAGGCGACGCTCGACGGGCGCGACCTCATCATGCCGCGCATCGGCTTCAACTGGCAGTGGACGCCGGAGACCACGGTCTACGGCGGCTTCGGCCTGTTCGGCGGCGGCACGCCGAACGTCTGGATCTCGAACAGCTTCTCCAACGACGGCGTGACGGTCGTGCGCGACGACATCGCGCGCGGCGCCGGTGACCCGCTGGAGGCGGCGCTCGACGGCGTCGACGGCTTCGAGATCCCGCAGATCGTGCAGGACGGCATCTCGCAGCTGCGCGGCGACGGTTCGGTCAACGCCGTCGACCCGAACTTCGAGGTGCCGTCGCAGTACCGCTGGAACCTCGGCATCGACCACACGCTGCCCTGGGACATCGAGGTCGGCGCCGACATCATCTACTCGCGCGTGAAGGACGAGGTCCTGTGGCAGGACATCCGGCTGCAGCAGGTCGGCACGGCGCCGGACGGGCGGCCGATCTACGCGCCGCGGGCCGACGGCCGCACGAGCTCGAGCATCCAGGATTTCCTGCTGACCAACACCAGCGACGGCGAGCAGACGATTCTTTCGGTCGACGCCAGCAAGACCTGGCGCACGGCCGCGGGCCGCTTCGACGCCTACCTCGGTTACGGCCACCAGGACGTCAAGGACGTGAATCCCGGCACCAGCTCGACGGCCTCGTCGAACTGGGACAACGTCGCGGTCTCGGACCCCAACAACCCGGGGCTCGAGACCTCGAACTACGAGATCGAGCACCGGTTCACCGGCTCCTTCGCGTGGCGCAAGGCGTTCTTCGGCGACTACGAAACCAGCATCGCGCTGATCGGCGAGCGCCGCTCCGGCCGGCCCTACAGCTACACCTTCGGCTCCGGCTCGCAGGTCTGGGGCGACCCGCGCCAGGGCTCGCGCCAGCGGCACCTC
Source organism: uncultured Steroidobacteraceae bacterium (assembly GCA_964626745.1). Classification (GTDB taxonomy): domain Bacteria; phylum Pseudomonadota; class Gammaproteobacteria; order Steroidobacterales; family Steroidobacteraceae; genus SCUD01. The sequence continues at coordinate 11,563 of CAZVIF010000039.1, read as the reverse complement.
TTCTACGTGCCGGACGGCGACGTGATCTTCGAGGGCGCCTGCACGGCGGGCGAGGTGGGCACGGTCGCGGGCTGCACCGCGGAAGGCGCCTTCAGCGCCGCGAGCGCGGCCGCCGCGCAGTTCGAAGCGGACATGAACGCCTACGTCGAGGACCAGGGCCTGGCGAAGTTCCGCGGCCGCATCGTGCCGCGCAATTCGCACCGCAGCCCCTGGGTCTCCGTGCTCGACCTGCGTTTCGCGCAGGAGCTGCCGATCTTCCGCAAGACGCGCGGCATCCTGACCTTCGACGTCGAGAACTTCGCCAACCTGATCGACAACAGCTGGGGCCAGCTGCGCCAGGTGAGCTTCCCGTACTTCACCCCGGTGGCGGACGCGGTGCGCATCCAGACGACCGGCTGCCCGAACGGCGCGGCGAGCTGCTACGTCTACCGACCGCGCTCGGGCCAGACCGGGCCGGTGGCGCCGTTCAAGGCCGTTTCGACGCTGCCGTCGGTGTGGCGCCTGCAGCTCGGCTTCCGCATCGAGTTCTAGTCGCTGCCCGGAAGGGCCGGTCCCGGTAAGATGGGACCGGCCCCGCAGATCGGGGCGGGGGAGACCAGGATGCATGCGGAGATCCGGCGCCGTTACAGCGGCGCGTTGATGATGTTGTGTCTCGCTGCCGCCGCGCCGATGGGCGGCGCCATCGCCCAGGAAGCGTCCACGGACCCGAAGCCCGCGCCGCCGCGCGCCGAGGGCGAGGGGCCCTTCGAGCGCCTGATCATCCGCAATGCCACCGTCATCGACGGCACCGGCGGGCCGCCGCGCGGGCCGATCGACGTCGTCATCGAGGGCAATCGCATCAAGGCGTTGTTCGCCGTCGATGCCGCCGCCGGCGACATGCGTTCCTCCGCACGGCCGCAGGGCGCCACCAAGGAGATCGACGCCACCGGCATGTACGTGCTGCCCGGGTTCGTCGACCTGCACCTGCACAGCGGCGACACGCCCAAGACGCCCGAGGCCGAGTACGTCTACAAGCTCTGGATGGCGCACGGCGTCACCGCCGGCCGCGGCGTCCCGTACGCGTCGCCCGCTTTCTCCGAGAGCGAGAAGGGCCGCAGCGCCCGCAACGAGATCACCGCGCCGCGCATGTTCACCTACCGCCTGCCGCTCGACGAGTGGGAAGCCCAGATCGCGACGCCGGAGGAGGCGCGGGCCTGGGTGCGCAAGGCGGCCGCCACCGGCATCGACGGCCTGAAGCTCAACGCGGCGCCGCCCGAGATCATGGCGGCCCTGATCGACGAGGCGAAGAAGCACGGTCTCGGCACCACCGCGCACCTGAGCCAGCCGGGCGTCGCGCAGATGAACGCGCTCGACGCCGCGCGCCTCGGCCTCGGCACGGTGACGCACTTTTACGGCCTCTTCGAGGCGCTCTACGACGGCTACGACGTCCAGCCCTGGCCGCCGGGCCACAACCACTCCGACGAGCAGCACCGCTTCGCGCAGGTGGCGCGCCAGTGGAACCTGGTCCATCCGCGCGGCAGCGAGGCCTGGAAGGCGCTGCTCGCCGAGTTCAAGTCACTCGGCGTGATCCTCGATCCCACCATGACCGCCTACCTCGCCAGCCGCGACGTCATGGCACGCCGCAGCTCGGAATGGCACGAAGCGTACACGCTGCCGTCGCTGTGGGATTTCTACCAGCCGAGCCGCGTGAACCACGGCTCCTATTATTTCGACTGGACCAGCTGGGACGAGACCGCCTGGCGCAATTTCTACCGGGTGTGGATGGACTTCCTGAACGACTACAAGAACCTCGGTGGGCGCGTGACGGTCAGCTCGGACGCGGGATACATCTACAACACCTTCGGCTTCGGCACGATCTCGGAGATGGAGCTGCTGCAGGAAGCGGGTTTCCACCCGCTGGAAGTCATCCGCGGCGCGACGCTGCACGGCGCCCAGGCGCTCTTCGAGCCCAAGGGCAGGCCGATCGAGTTCGGCGTGGTGCGCCCGGGCCTGCTCGCCGACCTCGTGATCGTGCCCGAGAATCCGGTCGCGAACCTCAAGGTGCTGTACGGCACCGGCGCCGTGCGCCTGAACGACGCGACCGGCGTCGCCGAGCGCGTCGGCGGCATCAAGTACACGATCAAGGACGGCATCGTCTACGACGCGCGCCAGCTCCTGGCGGACGTCGCGCGCATGGTGCAGAAGCAGAAGGAGGAGCGCGGCCTCACGCGCCTGCCCGGCGCCGAGTTCCCGGCCGCGCGCCCGTAGCCTGCGGCCATGCCGACCGCGGCTGCCCCGGAAAGCCAGTGCGCCGACGCGGTCCTGATGGTCCGGCCCGCGCGCTTCGGGACGAACCCGGAAACAGCGGATTCGAACCGCTTCCAGCACGCGGAGCGCATCGCGGACGACGCGATCCTCGCCGAGCGCGAATTCGACGGGCTCGTGCGGCGGCTCACGGATGCCGGCGTCGAGGTCGTCGTCGCCGACGACCCGCCCGAACCGGCGAAACCCGACGCCTGCTTTCCCAACAACTGGGTGAGCTTCCACGCCGACGGCACGGTCGTCCTGTACCCGATGCTCGCGCCGTCGCGCCGCGCCGAGCGCCGGCCGGAGCATCTCGCGGCGGTCGAGCGCGCGGGCTTTCGCATCGCGCGCACGATTGACTTGTCGCCCCTCGAGGCGCGCGGCGAGTTCCTGGAAGGCACCGGCAGCCTCGTGCTCGACCGGCCGTCGCGCGTGGCGTACGCCTGCCTGTCGCCGCGCACCACGCGGGGCGCGCTCGCGGAGTTCTGCGCGGCGCTCGGCTATCGCGCGGTCGCCTTCGACGCGCTCGGCCCGGACGGTCGGCCGATCTACCACACCAACGTGCTGATGGCGGTCGGGGCCGGCTTCGCGGTCCTCGGCGCCGGGGCGATACCCGACCCGGCGCAGCGCACTGCGGTGCTCGATGAGCTCGCGGACTCGGGACACGAGGTGATCGAGATCGACGACGCCGAGATGAACCACTTCGCCGGCAACCTGCTGGCGCTGCGCGCCCGCGACGGCGGCGCGCGCATCGCGATGTCGGAGACCGCCCGGGTATCGCTGGCGCCGGGGAAGCGCGCCCGCCTCGAGCGCCATGGCGCCGTCGTCGCCGCGCCGATCCCGACGATCGAATGGGAGGGCGGCGGGAGCGTGCGCTGCATGATCGCCGAGATCTTCCTGCCGCGGAGCGCGCGATGCTAGAGCTCGGCCTCAAGACGCTGATCGGCTACCTGCTGGGTTCCCTCGTAGGTGCGCTCCTGGTCGGCCGTTTCCGCGGCGTCGACATCCGCACGATGGGCAGCGGCAACGCCGGCGGCACCAATGCCTTGCGCACCCAGGGCCTCGCCTTCGCCCTGGTGACGGTCGTCATCGACGTCGGCAAGGGCTGGCTCGCCGCCGCGTGGCTGCCGGGGCTCGCGTTGCCGGGCGTCGCGGCGGACCCGGCTGTCTCCCGCGACTGGCTCACCGTGAGCTGCGCGTCGGCGGCCGTCGCCGGCCACGTTTGGCCGCTGTGGCACGACTTCCGCGGCGGCAAGGGCGGGGCGACGCTCGCGGGCGTGCTGTTCGCGCTCTCGCCCGTGTCGCTCGCCATCGCACTGGCCGCCTGGTTGCTGGTCGCGGCGCTCACCGGGTACGTTGGCCTCGCCACCGTGACGGCGGCAGTCGCCGTGGCTGCGGCCGCAGGGTTCTCGCCGGCCGCCACCGGCGCCTGGGTTGCGTTCACGTCCGCGATGGCGCTGCTCGTCGTGTGGGCGCACCGCGGCAACCTCGCGCGCATCAGGGCCGGCACGGAACCGCGGCTGCGGAAGCTCTGGCTGTTTCGCCCGCGCGGACCCGGCTGATGGGCGGCCGCCTCGAACTGCTGCGCATGCTGGCTGACGGCTCGCTGCGTTCGGGCGAGGACCTGGCCGTCGCGCTCGCCGTGTCGCGCGCGGCGGTGTGGAAGCGGCTCCAGCAACTCGAGGAATGGGGAATCGCCTGCGAGGCGCTGCCGGGCCGTGGCTATCGGCTCGAATCGCCGATCGATCTGCTCGACGTCGCGGCGATCCGGGCCGCGCTGCCCGCCGAGGCTGCCGGCCGGCTGCGCAACCTCGAGGTGCACGAATCGCTCGAGTCCACCAGCGACCGCCTGCTCGCGGTCGACGACCTGCCGCCGGGCCGATTCGACGCCTGCCTGGCGGAGTTCCAGAGCGCCGGGCGCGGCCGCCGGGGCCGGCGCTGGATCGCGCCGTTCGCCTCGGGTCTCTGCCTGTCGCTGAACTGGAACTACCGCGACGCGCCCGCGACGCTCGGCGCGCTATCCCTGGCCGCGGGCGTCGCCGCGCTGCGCGCGCTTCTCCGGCTCGGCGTCCAGGGGCTCGCGCTCAAGTGGCCGAACGACATCGTCAGGGACGATCGCAAGCTCGGCGGGATCCTGATCGACCTGCGCAGCGAGGCGGCGGGACCCGCCTATGTCGTGGTCGGCATCGGGGTCAACGTGCGCCTGCCGGCGTCCACCCGCGACCGGCTGGCGGCCGAGGGCGTGGACGCCCTGGACCTCGCGGCGCTCGGCACGCCGCCCTCGCGCAATGCGCTGGCGGCGGCGCTGATCGCCGAACTCTCGGCTGCCCTGGACGAGTTCGGCGCCCGCGGCATGTCGGCCTTCTCGGCGGAGTGGCGCGCGTCCGACGCGCTCGCCGGGAGGGCCGTCGCGGTGCTCCACGGGGGCCAGACCCTGGCAGGCCGGGCCTGCGGCGTGGACGATGACGGCGCCTTGCTGCTCGAAATCGACGGCGTCCTGCGCCGCATCGTCTCGGGAGAAGTGAGCGTCCGTCCCGTGCAGTGATAGATTGGCGCCGTGCGCATCGCCTTCGCCCTGCTGCTGTTCGCGAACCTCGCCTGGTACGGATGGACCCACTGGGTCGCGCCGTCCTCGGAGCCCGCCGCGACGGCGGCTGCCGCCGAAGGCAAGGGCCTCCTGCTCGCGCGCGAAGCGGCACCGGCACAGGCGGCCGGCGCAGCAGCCCGGCCGCGCGACAACTGCCTGAGCCTCGGGCCGTTCACCGACCTGACGGATGCCGCCCGTGCCTCGACATTGCTGCGCGAGAACGATCTCGAGCCGCGCCAGCGCGCCGACGAGGGCGTGGTCTGGAAGGGCTACTGGGTGACGCTCGGCGGCCTCCCGAACCGCGCGGCGGCCAACGAGGTCATCGAGCGCCTGCGCCGGGCCGGTGTCGCGGATGCCTATGCGATGCCCGGCGAGGGCAGCGACGTGACGATCTCGCTCGGCCTCTTCAGCGAGCGCCAGCGCGCGTTGCGCCGGCTCGACGACGCCAAGGCGATCGGCCTCGAGCCGCGCATCGTGGACCGCGAGCGCACCGGCACGGTGTACTGGATCGACGTGGACGTCGTGCCCCCGGCGGAGTTGCCCGACGCGGCGCGCCTGCAGGGCGAGGGGGGCCGGATCCTCCGTCTCGAGGTCAATCCCTGCCCGAGCGGCCTGACCTGAGCACCCGCCGGGGCTAGAATGCCGCCGGCGCCGGCGTAGCTCAGCTGGTAGAGCAGTGGTTTTGTAAACCTCAGGTCGGGGGTTCGACTCCCTCCGCCGGCACCACACTTCACGCGACGGCGTCCCGCCCGGGACCCCCTCGCTCGTTCCGCCGGAACTTTAGTCACTCGCTCGGGGGTCCCGGACGGGCTGCCATCGCGTGTCGCGTCGCGCCTGCGTCGGCGCGCGCGGGAAGCGCCGCGATGCGTCACGCGCGCGCCGGCCGGACGGGTCCCCGAGCGAGCGAATGGCAGAAAAGGGGACGCTAACCATTTCGCGGCCGCCGTCCTGTCTGCAGACGCGATTGCTGCCGCGAAATGGTTAGCGTCCCCTTTTCTGCGGCGAGGGTCCCCGGCCGGCCAAGCGCGCGATTCGGGTCGTGCCGGTGTTTCAGCCAGCGGCAACGCGTCGCGCGTGCGGCTCGCCCGAGCGAATCTCGAACGAAGCGGCGACGCCCGCCACGCTGCGCGGATCCGCGCGGTCGGCGATCGTCACGATGTCGGCGCGCAATGAATCGCGGGTCAGCTCGCAGCGCACGTAGCCGTTGTGCGCGCCGTCGTGGAACTTCACGCCGGGGTTGAGCGCCAGCACGCTGCTCTTGTCGTAGGTGCTGGTCGCGATCGACGAGGTGACGAGTTCCACGCCGGCCGGGCGGCCGGCGGCGTTGGCGAGGTCGTTCACCCAGAACGAATGAATGTCGCCGGTAAGCACGACGGGGTTTGCGGCGCCGTGCTTCGCGAGCGCGCCGAACAGCCGCTCGCGCGCGGGCGGGTAGCCGGCCCAGGCGTCGCTGTAGTGGCGCGGCGACTCGGCCGTGCCCTCGGCGATGGTCGTCACCATCACGTTCTGCGCGAGCAGGTTCCAGGCCGCGCGCGACTCGCCGAGCGCGCCGTCCAGCCAGCGTTCCTGGGCCTCGCCGAGCACCGTGCGCGACTCGTCGGCGAGCGCCGCTTTGCAGCCCGATTCGTTCGGATCGATGAAATTCGCGCCGCCGGCGCCGCCGAACAGGATCTTGCGGCCGCGCGCGAAGTCGCAGCGCTCGGCGGTCGGCACCGCGGGGCACACCTGCACCGAGCGGTGCTGCCGGGTGTCGAGCAGGTAGAAGCGCGCGAGCCGGCCCCAGTCGGTGGCGCCGTAGATCTGCACCGCCATGTCGGGCCGCAGCCGCGATGGGCGCACCGGCATGTGCTCGTACCAGGCCTGGTAGGCCGCCGCGCGCCGTGCCGGGAATGCCTGGCGCACCGGCTCGCCGCCGCACAGCTCGTGCTCGCTCGTGAGCCCGACGTAGTCGTTGTCCACCTCGTGATCGTCCCAGGTGACGAGCCACGGGCAGGCGGCGTGCGCGGCCTGCAGGTCCGGGTCGGTGCGGTACTGCGTGTAGCGGTGGCGGTAGTCCTCGAGCGTCACGGCCTCGAGCGTGTTGAATTGGCGCACGCGGCGATCGCCCCAGGCGTCCTCGTAGATGTAATCGCCGAGGTGCAGGATGAGATCGGGCCGGTCGTCGGCCATCGCGCGATAGGCGGAGAAGAACCCCTGCTCGTAGTGCGCGCAGGAGGCGAACGCGAAGCGCAGTGCATCCGGCGCGACGTCCGCCGCGGGACAGGTCAAGGCGCGGCCTGTGGGGCTCTCGTAGCGCCCGAGGCGGAAGCGGTAGAAGTACTCGCGACCCGGCGACAGGCCCGCGACTTCCGCGCGCAGCGAGTGCGCAAGGTGCGGCCGCGCCCAGGCCATGCCCTGCTTCGCGATGCGCGAGAATGCCGCATCCTCGGCGACTTCCCAGGCGACTTCGAAGATCGTCTGGCCGAGGTAGCCGACGTCGAACGGCTCCGGCGCCAGGCGCGTCCAGATCACGAACCCGTCGGCCGAGGGGTCGCCCGAGGCGACGCCGAGCTGGAACGGCGGGCTCGCGAAGCGCAGCTGCGCCGCGGCCTGCGCGAACGGAAGCAGCGTGAAGGCGCCCGCCGCCGCGAGCCTGTGGAAGTCGCGGCGGGAGAACCTGCGGCTCAGATGCCGGCCCCGTCCGTGAAGCCGCCCTGCTGCGGCGCGGCCTGCGAGACGCGCGAGTGGGGCGGAACGCTGTGCGTGAGCCAGACGTTGCCGCCGATGATGCTGCCGCGCCCGACCGTGATGCGCCCGAGCACGGTGGCGCTCGCATAGATCGTCACGTCGTCCTCGAGGATCGGGTGGCGGGGCTTGCCCTTCACCAGGGTGCCGGTCTTCTTGTCGACCTGGAAGCTCTTCGCGCCGAGCGTCACGCCCTGGTAGAGGGTGACGCGGTCGCCGACGATGGCCGTCTCGCCGATCACGACCCCGGTCCCGTGGTCGATGAAGAACTCGCGGCCGATGGTCGCGCCGGCGTTGATGTCGATGCCGGTGCGCCGGTGCGCGTCCTCGGCGATGAGCCTGGGCAGCAGCGGCACCTCGAGCCCGTAGAAGATGTGCGCGATGCGGTGCCGGGTGATCGCGAATACTCCGGGATAGGCGTACAGCGCCTCGATCGGGTGGCGGCAGGACGGGTCGTTGCGCCAGGCGGCGCGCGCGTCCTCGAAGACGGCGTCGCGCAGCGCCGGCAGCTTCGCGAGCAGCGTATCCACGACCCGACGCGCGGCCGCCGCCGCGGCCGCCGCGTCCGGCGCGTCGGGCTCGCCGAGGTGCGCCGGCAGCTCGAAGGCAAGCTGCACCTGCGGCGTCAGCGCGGCGTCGATGTCGGCCAGCTCGCGGGCGATGCGCGCGGCCGGCGTTTCCGAGGGATGCGTGTCCGGCAGCGATTCCGCCATCAGCAGGCGGTGCAGCCGGTCGATGGCGCCGAGCACACGCTCGCGGTCCGGCCAGTAACCTTCCTGGAGCAGGCGGTAGTCCGCGTCGCCGGAGGCGACCAGGTTCGCCGCGAGCGCCTCGTGCCCGCCCGCCGCGGGCGACGCCTCAGGCCGGGACGATGCGGGGCGCACCGGCCGGCGCCTCTTCGTAGAGCCAGGTGGAGAGATAGCGCTCGCCGAAGCTCGGGATGATCGTGACGATCATCTTGTCCTTGCTTTCGGGCCGCTCGGCGACCTGCAGCGCCGCGTAGAGCGCGGCGCCCGAGCTGATGCCGACCAGGATGCCTTCCTCGCGGCCGAGCCTGCGCGCGTACTCCGCGGCCTGCTCGTTGGTCACCTGGATGATCTCGTCGTAGATCTTGGTGTTGAGGATCGGCGGTATGAAGCCGGCGCCGATGCCCGCGATCTTGTGCGGCGCGGGCTGGCCGCCCGAGAGCACCGGGCTCGCCGCCGGCTCGACGGCGACGACGCGAAAGCCCGGCTTGCGCTTCTTGATCACTTCGCCGACGCCGGTGATGGTGCCGCCGGTGCCGATGCCGGAAATCAGCACGTCGGCCTCGCCGTCCGTGTCCTCCCAGATCTCCTCGGCGGTCGTCTTGCGATGGATCTCCGGGTTGGCGGGATTGCTGAACTGGCCGACCAGCAGGAAACGATCGGGGTCGCTGGCGATGATCTCCTCGGCCTTCGCGATCGCGCCCTTCATGCCTTTCGCGCCCTCGGTCAGCACGAGTTCCGCGCCGAAGGCCTGCAGCATGCGGCGGCGCTCGAGGCTCATGGTGTCGGGCATCGTCAGCACCAGGCGGTAGCCCTTGGCCGCGGCGACGAAAGCGAGCCCGATGCCGGTGTTGCCGCTGGTCGGTTCGACCAGCACGGTGTCCGGCTTGATGCGGCCCTGCTTCTCGAGCGCCTCGATCATGCTGACGCCGATGCGGTCCTTGACGCTCGCGCAGGGGTTGAAGAACTCGAGCTTGAGCACGATGCGTCCGGGCAGGTCGCGCCCGATCTTGTTCAGGCGCACGAGCGGCGTGCGGCCGATGGTCTGCAGGATGTTGTCGTAGATCTTGGCCATGATTCGTGCCTCATGCGCGAAAAGGGAAAGGTCCCCGTTCCCCCATGGGACCGGGAACCCTCCCCGACATGGAAACCCGTCTCGCGGTGGCGCCTCAGCGTGCCGCGTAGCACTCCATCTTAAGGCCGGTGCCGCCCCGGGAGACATGCGCGACGATCGCCTTGCGGCGATGGATCTTCGTGATCGCGCCCAGGTTGATCGCGAACGCCAGCTCGACGATCGAACCCTTGACCAGTCCCAGGTTGCGCGTTTCGACGAAGACGCCGTTCGCGGAGAGGTTGTGCGCCTTGCAGAGCGTGCCGCGTCGCCCCGGGACCACGATATAAACCGTGGCCCTTGCGCGATGCCGGCTGTGCAAGCGGCGCTCCATCCCCGAGGTCCCCGTCTTCTGTTCGGCTGGGCCGTTGTTCGGGCCAGTATGCCGACGCCCAAGGGGGGTGAAAAGCGCTGCCCGACCGATGGATTTTGCAGTGCGGTAAGACATTGATTACAGGCGATCCGCTAGGATGCCGGCCATGGTGGCCGCGACTGCAGAGGCACCCCGGCTGACGCTGGCGGACATCCGCGCGGTGCGTGCCTTGCTGGGCGATCGCGTGCTGACGACGCCCGTGATGCCGCTCCTCGGGCCCGCGGTCGAGGCGGCACTGGCGCCCGGCACGCGCCCGCAGTTGAAACTCGAGCTGTTCCAGCACACCGGCAGCTTCAAGGCACGCGGCGCGCTCGTGAACGTGCTGTCATTGACCGAAGCCGAGCGGACGCGCGGAATTTGCGCGATCAGCGCGGGCAACCATGCGATTGCCGCGGCCTGGGCGGCCCGGACGGTCGGTACGACCGCAAAGATCGTGATGAAGGAAGGCGCGAACGCGTTTCGCGTCGCCGAGTGTCGCCGCTACGGCGGCGAGATCGTGTTCGAGGCGGATTTCCGGGCGGCTTTCCGCCGCGTCGAGGAGATCCGGGATCGCGAAGGGCGCGCGCTGGTGCACCCGTTCGAAGGCCTGCGAACGGCGCAGGGGACGGGCACGCTCGGCCTCGAACTCATGGAACAGGCGCCGGACCTCGAGGCGGTCATCGTCCCGGTCGGCGGCGGTGGCCTGGCGGCCGGACTCGCCACGGCGATCCGCCTGGTGAACCCGGGTTGCCGCGTCTACGGCGTCGAACCGTTCGGTGCCGACACGATGTACCGGAGTTTCCAGGCCGGATCGCCGCAGTCGATCGAGAGGATCGACACCATCGCCGACAGCCTCGGCGCGCCGTACGCCCTGCCGATCTCGTACGCGCTCTGCCGGGCCAGCCTCGAGGAGGTCGTCCGAATCGAAGACTCGGACATGATCGCGGCGATGCGTTTCCTGGCGGCGCACGCGCGGCTGGCCGTCGAGCCTGCTGGAGCCGCGGCGACGGCCGCGCTGCTGGGGCCACTGAGGAGCCGTCTGGCCGGACGGCGCGTCGGCCTCATTGTTTGCGGATCCAATATATCTGCCGAAGCCTATGCCCATCTGATAGGGGGCTAGATGCCTGCCGGACCGCCTATCATTGCTGTCATTTTCGCCTGGTTACACCTGCTCGCGATCGGGGTGGGGGTGGGGCTGCTGATGGCCGAGTACTGGCTCTGTCGCCGGGTGCCCGACCGCCTCCAGGCGCGGCTCCTGGGCCAGGTGGACCTGGGTTACCTGCTCGCGCTGATCGGGGCGATCGCGACCGGTCTCGCCCGGGCTCTCTATTACGGGCAGGACATGGACTATTACCTGGCCAACCGCCTGTTCTGGTTGAAGATTGCCCTTTTCGTCGGGCTGGCCATCGCCGCCATCGGGCCCTCGCTGCAGTACCTGCGCTGGAGCCGGGAGGCCCGCAGCGCCCCGGCCTTCGCCCCCCTGACGCGCGAGGTCGAGCGGGTCCGGGCGGCGATCGCCCTCGGCCTCGGTTTCTGGCTCATCCTGCCGCTGATCTCGATCCTCGTCGCCCGCGGCTTTGGAGGGATCTGACCCCTTCATCGCGAGGTATGGCCGCGTCGCCGGGTGGAGCCCGATGAAGGGGTCAGACCCCTCCAATCCGTTGACACCGCGGCCCGCGCCCCCGAAAATACGCGGCTCATTTTGGGAGGGGTACCCAAGCGGCCAACGGGGGCAGACTGTAAATCTGCTGGCTCATGCC
>CAZVIF010000038.1:0-21100 GCA_964626745.1 uncultured Steroidobacteraceae bacterium | reverse complement strand
CGGGAAGGATGGTGGCCAGGGCCGGAATCGAACCAGCGACACGCGGATTTTCAGTCCGCTGCTCTACCAACTGAGCTACCTGGCCGTGCTCGGGGCTGCGTATTAGACCGGCGGCCCGCGCGGGCGTCAAGAATCGCCGGCAAAACGCCCGGTTTCAAGGTCGACGCCCATCGACCGCAGGCTCTCGACCAGCGGGCCCAGATGCCCGGCATAGGCTCCGGACCGTGCCGATGCCCTCTTGGGCGGCTGGCGCACCTGCATGGTGCTGATGGTGCTGACCGTGCGCTCGCGGGTCCAGAAGTTCGCGCAGGCGTCGTCCCACTCGAGGCCGCAGTAGGCGACGAGCTCGCGGGCGGCTTCGTCGAAGCGCGCCACGAAATCCTCGTACTGGATTGTCCGGAATGCCGCGCCGCAGATCCGCTCCCAGTGTGCGATCACGCGAGCGTACTCGCCGTAGTAATGTCCGATGTCCTCGAGTCGGTGCGTGAAGCGCAGCAGCCTCGAAAACTCGTTGCGCCAGATCGAAAATCCCGTTTCGACCGGATTGCGCCGCACGTGGATCACCCGTGCGTTCGGGAACAGCGCGACGATCAGCCCGATCGCGTCGAAGTTCCAGGGATTCTTGTCCGTCACCGCGAGCGCATCGCCGTGTTCGGGCCACGCTTTGCGGTAGGAGGCGCGCCATTCGGGCCACTTCGCGGCGGGCACGCCGGCGATTCCGCCGACCCGGGCCTGCTCCAGGAAGTCGGGCAGGATCCAGCGGATGCCGGCCAGCTCGCCGCCGGCGATGACGCGCGGGTGCGCGCCGAGCACGCTCTCGACCAGAGTGGTTCCGGACCTCGGCATGCCCACGATGAAGATGGGGGTCGGCCCGCTCTCTGCGGCGGCCGCGATCGAGGGCAGCGACGGAAACATCCTGATGAGGTCCGCGGTCTGCCGGCAGCGCAATGCGCGGTCGTAGCGCAATCCCTCGGATTCGGACTGCTCGAAATTGAGCCGGTTGGCGCGCTCGTAGCTCGCGAACGCCTCCTCGACACGGCCTTCCTTGTCGAGCCCGTCGGCGAGCGTGAACAGCCCGGTGACGCGGTCCGCAGTCCGCGTGCCTTCGCTCGCGACCAGCGCCTGCAACGCGGCGGCATCAGCCTCCGGCAGCCGCATGTCCGAAAGCTGCGCCAGCGCCTTGTAGGCCGTCACGTCGGCGGGGTTGGCCTCGAGCGAGCGGCGGCAATAAGCGCGCGCGCGATCATGATCCCCTTTCCACATGTGCAACACGGCCTGGCCGGACAGCACGGCGGCATTGCCCGCATCGAGTCGTTCCGCCTGGTCGAGTGCCGCGCTTGCAGCGTCGATGTCGAGCGCGTGCAGGCAGAGCCGCCCGTAGGTCGCCAGCGATTCGGCATTGCGGCCGCCGAGCGCGAAGGCCTGCTGGAGGCTCTCCATCGCCCGGCGCGGATAGCCGGCCTGCCACTGCGCCTTGGCAAGCGCGCGCCAGGGCGCCGGGTCCCGCGGCGCAATCGCACGCCAGGCGACGGCCACGCGCTCGAGGCCGCCCCAATCGGCGGCCGCCTCCATCAGGTCGGCGTCGAGCCGCAGGATCGCGGCGTTGCCGGGGGCGAACGCGGCGGCGGCGGCAAGCGCGCGCCGCGCCTCGGCGAACCGGCCGTTGTCGAAGTTCGCCTGCGCGAGCTTGAACAGGATCGAGGGATCCTGCGGCTGCAGCTCCGAAGCCCTGCGGAAATCCGCCGCCGCCTCGCCGAAGCGGCGCATCCGTGCCTTCAGCTCGCCGAGTCGCTCCCAGGCCCAGTGATGCTTCGGCTCGTCGGCGACGATGCGCTCGACGACCTGCACCGCCTCTGCAAGCCGGCCCTCGTGCGCGAGCCACTGCGCGAGGTTCATGCGCACGGCGGGATGCGCGGGCGCGAGCTCGACGGCCCGGCGCAGCGGCGCCTCGGCCTCGACCGCCTTGCCGGCCTGCAGCAGCATCAGGCCGTAGACGCTATGCGCCTCCGCGCTGCCCGGCTCCCGGTCGATGGCGGAGCGATAGTGGTCGAGCGCCTCGGACGTGCGCCCGGCCTTGCGCGCCGCATGACCGAGCTGGATCTCCTGCTGTGCCGCGCTCGCGCTCATCCGTTCACCCCGTGTCCTTCGCATCCACGAAACCCGCCGGAGGCTTCGACCCGGCCCCGAAGAAGTACTTCTCCATCTCGCCGACCAGGAACTGCCGCGCCTTCGGCTCGAAGGTCACAAGCCGGTACTCGTTGATCAGCATGGTCTGGTGACGGAGCCATTGCTGCCAGGCCTCCTTCGAGACGTTCTCGAGGATGCGCTGGCCGAGCTCACCCGGGTATGGCGGCTTGTCGAGGCCTTCCGCCTCGCGGCCGAGCTTCACGCACTGGACCATTCGCGCCATCTCGCAACTCCTCGAGCAATCTTGCCACGGGTGCGGGCAGTCCGACGTCCTCGATCGACGCGAGCGGCAGCCAGCGTGATTCGCCCTCAGCCACCTGCCCTCCCCGCTCGCCCAGCTCGACGACCCAGGGATCGATCTCGAGGTCGAAGTGCGTGAAGGCGTGCAGGACCGGCGCCAGCCGGCGCGCAGGCGCGGTGACGCCGAACCGCGTAGCCAGGCCCACCTCGGCCTCCGCGGCCTGCCCGAATTCCGGCGGCGCCCAGAGCCCGCCCCAGACGCCCCGTGGCGGACGTCTCTCCAGCAGCACCCGCCCCTGCGCCAGGGCAAAGATCATGTGCGTCCGCTTCAGCCGCCGTGGCGCACGGCGTCGCGGCGCCGGCAGCGATTCCGCCCGTCCCGCCGCGAGCGCCCGGCAGCCCTGCGCCAGCGGGCAGCGATCGCAGGCGGGGTTCGCGCGCGTGCAGACCGTCGCGCCGAGGTCCATGATCGCCTGCGTGTAGGCCGCGACCCGCGCGGCCGGTGTCGCGGCTTCCGCGAGTGCCCACAGTTTCTTCAGCCCGGCTGACGATTCGGCCGCGTCCTCGACCAGGAAGACGCGCGCGAGCACGCGCTTGACGTTGCCGTCGAGAATGGGATGACGCTGCCCGCGGGCCAGCGCGAGGATCGCGCCGGCCGTGGAGCGGCCGATGCCCGGCAGTTCCATCAGCGCCTCGAGCGACTCGGGTAGCCCGGCCTGATGGCGCGCGACGATCTCGCTCGCGGCGCGGTGCAGGTTGCGCGCACGGGCGTAGTAGCCGAGCCCCGACCACAGGCGCATCACTTCGTCCTGCGGCGCCGCGGCGAGCGCCGCGACGTCCGGGAACCGCGCGATGAAGCGCTCGAAGTAGGGCTTCACCGTCTGGACCTGCGTCTGCTGCAGCATGACCTCGGAGATCCAGACGCGGTAGGGCGTCGGCTCGGCCTGCCAGGGCAGATCGTGCCGGCCGTGCGCGTCGAACCAGGGCAGCAGCATCGCCGCGAGCGATTCGGGCCCGAGGCTCACGGCCCGTCCTCGCCGTCCGGCGTGATGCGGATGACGGCGTCGCGCATCCTTGCGCCGCCGACGCGGGCTTCGCCGATGCTCAGTTCCGCGTCGATGTCGAGTGCGGCGAGTTCTCCGGCGATGGCTTCGAGCGTCGCCTTGGGCGCCTGCGCGGCCGGCGTGCCGGCAGCCTGCGAGTCCTGCGGCAAGTAGCGATTGAAGTCGATTGCATCGAGGCTCGCCCGCACGAAGCGCCGGCCCGGAGTGACCCGGCCTTCGAAGTTGGTGTCGTCCAGGCGTCCGGACAGTGGATCGAGCGCCAGTTCGCCGTCCCGCAGCCGCAGGCTCGTGGCGACCTGCAGCGATTCGAAGGCGGCCGGATCCGCCGTCACCGGCAACGGATGGCCTAGGATGATCGCCGGGGCCCGCGGCGCGAAGGCCTCGGTCGCCACGCGAACCTCGGCGGCCATCGCAGGCGCGCCGAGCGCCAGCGTGCCTTCGAAGCGGCCCGGGATCTCCGCGAACTCGAACCGCCCGCCGGCGAAGCTCGCCATCCCGGCGCTGCTCTCGTAGATCGCCTGCGCAAGCGTGCCCGTCAGTTCGGCGCCCGCGAGCGGCAACGGATCGCCGCCCAGCCAGCCGCGATAGGCGATCGTGCTCGCCTCGTATCGGCCGGCTGCGAGGTCCAGCCGTACCTCGCCTTGCGACGCGAAATGAAACGTGTTCCCACCGGCAATACCGGCGGCCTGCAGCTCGAGCGGAAACGCGACGCCGGGCGCAACCTCGCGCGCCTGCGCGGTGACGCCCGTCAGCTGCCAGGCCGTGCCGGTCGCGGCGTCGCGAAAGTCGATCGCGCCGCCTTCGAGGGTGATCTTGCCCAGCGACCAGCGCGACGGCTCCGCCGGCGGGGGTGCGCTTTCCGCTTGCCCGGCGAAGAGTCGCGACCAGTTGCTGGCTCCGTCGGCGCCGATCCGCAGGCGCGCCGTGGCCTGCGAGACCGTCAGCGCATCGATGCGATCCGTGGCTCCGAAGAGACTGCGCCAGGGCAGCGTGACCTCGATACGCTCCACTTCGAGCAGGTCCCCGATCGTGAGCTCGCCGATGGCGAGTCGCGGCGACGGAAAGAATCCGACGCGCAGGCGGCCGACGGTCGCCGGCAGGCCGACCGCCTCGGTGAGCGCGCCCTCGATCAGGCCGCGCGCATAGGGCGTGCGCGCGCCGGCCCACAGAATGGCGAAGGCCGCCACCGCGACGAGCGCGATGGCGGCCGGGATGCGTACGTGGCGTCGCTTGAGCGGCATGAATCCGGTGGCCCGATCGGAGCCCCGGATTCTAGCGGACTCAGCGATCGCAGATGCTGATCTCGCCCGACAGCGTCTGCAGCTCGATGCGCGCGCCGCCCTTGCCCTGGGTGAAGCTGAGCTCGGTCCCCGGCGTGAACTTGCTGGTCTTGCGCGCCTTGGGGCCGAAGCAGACGTCGATGTCGCCGCTGAACGATTCGAGGTCGAAGTCGGCGTTCACGGGCGGCTTGACCGTCAGCCCGATCGTGCCGCTCACCGACTCCATCTCGACCCGCGCGGACGGCGTCAGCTCGGCATTGATCGCGATGTCGCCGGAGACGGAATTGACCTCGATGTCCTCCGCGGCCGCGATCGTCGCGCGGATCTCGCCGCTCACGACCTCGCCGTCGAAGCTCCCGCGGACGCCGGTGACGGTGGCCGAGCCGCTGACGTTCTCGGTTTTCACCGCGGCCTTGCCGCCCGTACCGGTCACGGTCACGTCGCCGGAGACCGACGCGGCCTTGACCGGGGCATCGAACGCCTGTGTGCCGATCGTGCCGCTCACGGACTCCAGGTCCTGCTCGCCGCGGACCCCGGCCACGGAGATGTCGGCGCTCACCGTATCGACGACGAGCACCGCGCCCGCCGGCACTTTCAGCTGCAGGCGCGCCTCGGAGTGGTCGCGCCCGTACTTGCCGTCCGGCCGGTCCACCTCGATCCGGACGATGCGCGGCGTCGCCTCGAACTCGAGTTTATCCTTGTCGCTCTCGAGCTCGGCCACGAGCTCGATCTCGTTCCGGTCCCAGGCGGCGACGGCGACGCTGCCCTGGACGTTCGAGACCTCGATCGTTGCGTCGGGCGCGACGTTCGCACGCTTGGTGATGTTCTGCTGGGCCGCGGCGGGCGCCGCGATCGCCGCCAGGACGGCGGCCGCCAGCCATGCATTCCGTGTGCTCATCTCAGGTTCTCCTCATGAGGCCGTCACGCGCCGTGACGACTGCTGAATAAAGCTGCAGCTCGCGCTTGTAGGTCCCGGCCAGCATGCCTTTCAGCATGCCGCTGGCCGGGTCTTTCGCGAGCGCAGCGTCGATCTCGTCCGCGGCCGCCTGCATGACGGCGAGGTTCCGGGTGATCGCCTCGCGAGTCTCGGGCGCCAGCGTCGCGAGCGCCTCGCGGAACTCGCCGAGCAGCGCGTCGCGCGCGGCAAGCTCGCCCGCCGTCAGGCCGGAGTTCGGCCCGTAGTTCACCGGCATGAAGCCGTCGTCGATCCCGGGCGCCTCGGCGATCACCGCCGGCGCCTGCGGCGCATCGCGCGTGAGGCTCCACGTCAGCAGCGCCGACCCCGACGCGACCAGGAAACCTGCAGCCAGCGCGAGCGGCCAGCGGAAGGCGGGCTTCGCCGGCGGCTGGACCGGCTTCGCGATGCGCGCGGCGATCGCGGGCCAGAGGTCGCGTGGCGGCGCGACGTCCTTCGGGAGCTGGGCGGCCTTCGCCAACAGCGGACCCTCGGGGGGATTGCGCGGGCCGAACGGGACGGTATTCATGTTGCGTGCTCCTCGCCCATGCGCGCGCGCATGAGGTGCCGCGCGCGGTGCAGCTGCGCCTTGCAGGTGCCGACGGCGACGCCGAGCATCTCCGCCGCCTCTTCGTGGCTGTAGCCGTAGATGCCGTGCAGTACGACGATGTCGCGCGCCCCCGGCGGCAATCCCGCGATTGCGCGCTCGATGTCGATCGGCGTCGCCTCGTCCATGCCGGTCTCGGCCGCAAATTCCATCTGCTCTCCCGCTTCTTCGGTCATGCTGACCTCGTTCCTGCCCTGCGGGCCGCGGCGCTTCGCCAGCACCGCGTTCACCGCGATGCGGTGCAGCCAGGTCGAGAAGCTGCTGCGGCCTTCATAACCGGGCAGGCTCCGCCAGGCGCTCACGAACGTGTCCTGCGTCAGGTCCTCGGCGGACTCCGGCTGGCCGGTCATGCGCAGGCAGATGCCGTAGACGCGCCCGACGTGCTGCCGGTACAGGTCCTCGAAGGCCGCCATGTCGCCCCGGCAGGCCCGCGTCACGAGTTCGGCGCTCGAGTCCACCTGGGGGGCCGGCATCGTCAACTTGTTCATCCGATCCGTTGTCCGTTCATGCACTTGGACGCGGCGGCCGCCGGAATGGTTGGAAGCCGTACAATCCGGGCCTCATGGCGAAGTTTGCGACCATTACGGGCTGGGGCAAGTGTATGCCCCCCGCCATCCTGTCCAATGCCGACATCGCGACCTTCCTGCCGACGGACGACGAGTGGATCCGGACCCGCACCGGCATCCACGAGCGGCGGGTCTCGCACGTCTCGCTCGGCGAGATGGCCGAGGTGGCCTCGCGGCGGGCCCTCGCCGGCGCGGGTCTCGCCGCCCGGGACCTCGACCTGATCGTCTTCGGCACCTGCAGCATGGACGAACAGGTGCCCAACATGGCCTCGGGCCTCCAGGCGAAGCTCGGCGCCCCGAACGCCGGCGCCATGGACGTGAACACGGCCTGCACCAGCTTCCTGTACGGGCTCACGACCGCGAGCGCCATGATCAAGGCCGGCACGGTCAGGAACGCCCTGGTGATCGGCGGCGAGCTGATCTCGCCGATGATGGACTGGACCAACCGCAACGTGGCCGTGCTGTTCGGCGACGGCTGCGCGGCGGTCGTGCTCCAGGCGACGGACCGCGAGGAAGGCGTGCTGGCCGACCGGCTCGGCTGCGACGGCGATGCCCGCGGGATCCTCCGGGTGCACGGCATCGGCCTCGCCTATGCGAACCGCGGCTGGGCGCTCGGCGACACGGACTGGGTCTTCGAGGGCCAGGAGATCTTCAAGCGCGCGGTCGTCGGCATGAGCAAGGCCTGCGAGGTCGTGCTCGCCGCCCGCGGGCTCGCGGCCGACGACGTCCACCTGGTCGTGCCGCACCAGGCAAACCTGCGCATCATCGAGGCGGTCGTGAAGCGCGCCGGCATCCCGATGGAGCGCTGCTTCATCAACATCCAGCGCTACGGCAACATGTCCTCGGCGACCGTGCCGGTCGCGCTCGTCGAGGCGCTGGAGTCCGGCCGCGTCGCGCCGGGGTCGAACCTGCTGCTCACCGGCTTCGGCGCGGGCCTCACCTGGTCCGCGCACGTGCTGCGCTGGGGCGACCGGGTGACGCCGCTCGGGGCGAGCGACGCGGAGCTTCCGCCGTGCACGAAGACCGCCCTCGAAATGGTGCGCGGCTACATCGCCCTCAAGAAAGGCTCGCGGCTGGCCGGCTGACGAGTCCGCGGTACAGCGCCAGGAACCGGTCTGCGGCGCCCGCGACGTTCGCCTTCCAGTGCTCGGCCGCGTTCGCATCGGCGCCGTCGCTGACGTACTTCGCGCAGGCGAACCGGGCGCCGGCGCGCTTGCAGGTCTTGGCCAGCGCGTAGGCCTCCATGTCCACGACGTCGCACTCGAAGCCGCCGTGCGCGGTCGCGAACGAATCGCCGCTGCCGCAGACGGCCTCGGGCAGGTCCGGGAACGCCGACGCGAACTCGAGGACCGGCGGCAGGTCGTCGAAGGGCGTGACGCCGGGCGCGAAGCCGAGCGCGCCGACGTCCATGTCGCGGTCCACGAAGCGGCGGCAGGCGACCAGCGTGCGCGCGGGCAGGTTGGCGCTGCCGGCGGTCCCGAAGTTGACGACGAACGGCGGCGGCGCGCCGTCGCGGCAGGCGAGCGCGAGCCTGCGCGTCAGGGCGATCGCCGCGTTGACCTTGCCGATGCCGGTGTAGAGCACCTCGATCCCCGCCGCCTCGAACCGGCCGGCGCCTTCGGCCGGAAGTGCCATGGCGACGAGGATCGCGGCTGATTCAGCCGCCATAGCGGATGACCGCGCGCGGCGCCGCGCCCAGGCAGCGGAAATCCTGCGCGATGCCGAGGTCGATAAGCACGGCCGTGTGCAGCACGCGGAATCCCGCATCGGTCGCGAGGTCCGCGGACGCGCCGAGCGTGCCGCCGGTCGCGAGCACGTCGTCGACCAGGATCAGGCGGCCGTCGCCGCGCTGCATCTCGAGCACGCCCGCGCCGTACTCCAGCGCATAGGGTCGCTCGACCACCGGCGGCGGGAGCTTGCCTTTCTTGCGGATCGGCACGAAACCCTTGCCGTGCTTCTCGGCGAGCGCCGCGGCGAGGATGAAGCCGCGCGACTCGATGCCCGCGACGGCCTCGGCCTTTGCCCACTCCCGCGCGCTGAAGAGCTCGTCGAGGGCGTCGATGGCGGCGCTGAAATGGGTCCGGAGCAGCGGCGTTATGTCACGAAACAGGATTCCGGGCTGCGGGAAGTCGGGCACATCGACGATCAGGCGGGCGAGCGGGTGCATAAAGTCCTCGTCAACCGGAAACGCCGACTGGCGTTCTTGTCATTGAACGCCACGAATCGTGAGCGATTGAACGAGGAGACTCAACATGTTCCGGAAGATCGCAGTGACGCTCGCCCTCGCCTTTGCCGCCTTGCCGGCCCTGGCCGGGACGCCGGGAGTCGACGCGCGCGAGCAGAACCAGCGCGAACGCATCGCGCAGGGCGTGCGCTCGGGCGAGCTGACCCGGCCCGAGACGCGGCGACTGGCCCGCGGTGAAGTCCGCCTGCATCGCCATGAGCGGATCGCCCGGTCGGACGGCGTCGTGACCCGCATGGAGCGTTACCGGCTGAACCGGCACGCCGACCGCATGAGCGGGCGCATCTACCGCCAGAAGCACGACCCGCAGTCGCGCTGATTGAAGTGGACGCACCCCATTTGAAAAGGGGTGCGTCCCCTTTTACGTGCCGCGGGTGGCCTCGTCCGTGTGCTCGCGGATGAAGTCGCCGATCTCGGCGATGGCGCGGTCGCCGTCGGCGAGTCCCCGGATCGCCGGGAACACGTGCGGCATCGCGTGCCAGACGGAGGTGCGCGCATTCTCCAGCCGGGCCGAGAGGCGCAGCGTGTCATCCAGCAGGATCTCCGAGCTGCCGGCGAGCAGCATGGCCGGCGGCAGTCCGCCGAGCTTGCCGAACAGCGGCGATATCCGGGGGTCCGAGAGGTCCTGGCCCGGCGCATACCACTCGCCGATGCGCTGCGCGGTCGCAGCCCGGAACATCGGGTCGACGCCGTCGTTGCGGGCGATGGAAGCGCCGCTGAACGTGAGATCGAGCACCGGCGACATCAGCACCATCGCCGCCGGCAGCGGCAGCCCCTCGTCACGCGCGCGCATGGCGGTGACGAGCGCGAGGTTGCCGCCGGCCGAGTCCCCCGCGAACACGACCCGCGCCGGGTCGAAGCCGGTCGACAGCATCCAGTTCCACGCCGCGAAGCAGTCGTCGGTCGCCGCCGGGAACGGGTGTTCGGGCGCGAGCCGGTAGTCGACCATGAGGCCGCGTGCGCCGGCCGCCCGGCCGATCGCGGCAAGCAGGGGATCGTGGATCGCCGGCGACTCCGCGATGAAACCGTCGCCGTGGAAATAGAGGACGATGCCGCCCTGCGGGTCGCCGGCCGGGTCGATCCAGCGGGCCCGCGCACCGCCGGCGTCAAACGGCGCCGACGACCGGTAGGCCTCCCGCCGGGCGACGACCGGTCCCACACGCGTCACGAGCTCGCGAACGCGCTGGGGCGTCTTCGCGCGCGTCAGGGCCGCGCGCGCCGCGTGCAGGCCCTGCTCGACCGCCCAACGTTGTAGCCCCACGCGCATCCCGGCATCCTACCCGCATGGGACGCATCTTCGAAGTACGCAAGCACGCGATGTTCGCCCGCTGGAACCGCATGGCGAAGCAGTTCGCGCGCATCGGCAAGGACATCACGATCGCCGTCAAGGCGGGCGGGTCCGACCCGAACAGCAACCCGGCGCTGCGCCGCGTGATCCAGAACGCGCGAGCGATCAACATGCCGAAGGACAAGGTCGAAGCTGCCATCAAGCGCGCCTCCGGCCAGGGCGCGACGGACTTCCAGCAGGTGCTCTACGAAGGCTATGCGCCGCACGGCGTCGCCGTGCTGATCGAGACCGCCACCGACAACCCGACGCGCACCGTCGCGAGCGTGCGCAACATCCTGTCCAAGCACGGCGGCAACCTCGCCAGCAACGGCAGCGTCAGCTTCCTGTTCCGCCGCATGGGCGTGTTCCGCCTGAACCCGGAAGGCATCGACCCGGACGAGCTCGAACTCGACCTCATCGACCACGGGCTCGACGAGATGGGCGAGAGCACCGGCGAGAACGGCGAGCCGCAGCTGGTCGCGCGCTGCGCCTTCGAAAACTTCGGCCAGCTGCAGAAGCGGCTGGAGGAGCGCAGGATCGTCCCCGTCTCGGCCGAGCAGGAGTACGTCTGCACCGTGCCGACCGAACTGCCGGAAGCGCAAGCCAACGAGGCGCTAGAGGTCATCGACAAGCTCGAGCAGGACGACGACGTGCAGAAGGTGTACCACACGCTAGCCTGAGGCGGGCGCGCTAGAAGATCACCGGCCGGTCCGGCTGTTCGTTGCGGTCGCCGCCGTCGTGCGGGAAATGCGCGGACAGCAGCCGCCCGACCGCGGCGATGCCGGCGGCGGCGCCCTCGCCGTACCGCCCGGCCGCGAAGTGCGCCTTCATCGCCCGGCACACGTCGTCCCAGTCCGCCTGCGGCACGCGCGCTGCGATCGCGCGGTCCGCGACGATCTCGACATCGTGGTCCGCCATCAGCACGTAGATGAGCACGCCGTTGTTGCCGGCCGTGTCCCAGACGCCGAGCAGCCCGAACACGGTCACGGCACGCTCGCGCGGCGTGGTGCCGTACCAGAGGTCCGGCAGGTCGAGTGCCGTCTCGATCGCGAAGCGGATCTCGCCGGCATGACGCTGCTCGAGCCCGGCGATGTCCGCCTCGATGCGCCGCAGCACGTCCGGCGTGAAGCGCCGGCGCGTCGCCCAGCGCGTCGTGAACAGGTGTCGAAGCGCGCGCACGAACGGCATCGCCTACCAGCGCCCCGAAGCGCCGCCGCCGCCGAAGCTGCCGCCGCCGCCGCGGAATCCGCCGCCTCCGCCGGTGCGGAACCCGCCCCCGCCCCAGCCGCCCGGGGACCAGCCGCCGTGGCCGGGCCGGCTGGACCAGCGCCCGCCGCCGCCGAAGCCGAGCATGAGCGACAACACGAGGCCGACGAGGCCGACGCCGATGGCGATGCCGAGCACATGCGTCACCGACCAGACGAGGCCGCCGACGATGCCGCCGGTCGCCAGCGAGCCGAGACCGCGGCCGAGGATCGCCCGCAGCACGGTCGAACCGACGAACACGATCATGAACAGAATCGGCAGCATGCCGGCCAGGCCCTGCGGCCCGATCCAGTGCTGCTCTGGCTCCGGCAGCGGTTCGCCGTCGATCACCTGGATCATCCGGTCCACGCCCGCCGCAATGCCGCCCGCGAAGTCGCCCTCGCGGAAGCGCGGCGTGATCGTCTCGTCGATGATCCGGTTCGCGGCGAGGTCGGTGAGCGCGCCTTCTAGCCCGCGGCCGACCTCGATTCGAAGGGCCCGGTCCTGCATCGCGACCAGCAGCAGCGCGCCGTCGTCAGGCTTCTCGCGGCCGAGCTTCCAGGCATCCACCACGCGGATCGAGTACTGCTCGATCGCCTCGGGCTGTGTCGTCTGCACGACGAGCACGGCGACCTGCGCGCCCTTGCGCGCCTCGAATTCCGCCAGCTTCGATTCAAGCGCGTCGCGCCGGTCGGGCGCGAGGACGCCGGCCAGGTCCGTGACCCGCGCCGCGAGCGGCGGCACGGGCTGCAGCGACTGCGCGACCGCCGCCGCCGCAATAAAGGGGACGCACCCCTTTAGCAGCCACCGACTCATGGAGCCCACGACCAGGAACGCACGCTAAAGGGGTGCGTCCCCTTTATTGCTCGGGCGCCGTGCCGAAGTCCACCGTCGGCGGCTGCGCGATCGAGTCCTCGTTCTCGACCGTGAAGTTGGGCTTCACCTCGTAGCCGAAGATCATCGCCGTCAGGTTGACCGGAAAGCGCCGGACCGTCCCGTTGAACGTGGCAACGGACTCGATGTAGCGGTTGCGCGCCACCGAGATCCGGTTCTCCGTGCCCTCCAGCTGCGCCTGCAGGTCGCGGAAATTCTGGTCCGACTTGAGGTCCGGGTAGCGCTCGACGACGACCAGCAGGCTCTTGAGCGCGCCCGTCAGCTCGCCCTGCGCCGCCTGGAACTGCGCGAGCGCCGCAGGATCGTTCAGCATCTCCGGCGTGACCTGGATCGAGGTCGCGCGGGCGCGCGCCTCGGTCACGCCGATCAGCACGGCCTGTTCCTGCGCGGCGAATCCCTTCACCGTGTTGACCAGGTTCGGGATCAGGTCCGCGCGCCGCTGGTACTGGTTGACGACTTCGGACCAGGCGGCCTTCACGGCCTCGTCCTGGGTCTGGATCGTGTTGTAGCCGCAGCCGCCGAGCGCGAGGCTCGCGGCAGCGATGAATCCGGCAACGATGAGTCGCATGGGTGTCCTCCCGGGAGCCGCGAATATCCTACTGCCTCGCCGGCTGCGGCGGGTTGCGCATTCCTGTATAGTCCGCGCGCCCTTCCCTCCCCAAGACACCCGAAACACCATGAATTTCAACGAACTCGGGCTCGAGCCCGAGCTGGTATCCGCCGTTGCCGCCCACGGCTACACGACCCCGACGCCGATCCAGGCCGGCGCCATCCCGCCGGTGCTCGCCGGACGCGACCTGCTGGCCGGCGCACAGACCGGCACCGGCAAGACCGCGGCCTTCGTCCTGCCGCTGCTGCAGCTGCTCGCCACGCCCTCGGGGCGCGCGCCCCGCCTGCTCGTGCTCGCGCCGACGCGCGAACTCGCGGCCCAGATTTTCGAAAGCATCCGCGTGTACGGCGCGAACAAGAAGCTGCGCGCCCGCGTGATCTTCGGCGGCGTCGGCGAACAGCCGCAGATCGACGGGCTGCGGTCGGGTTGCGACGTGCTCGTCGCGACGCCGGGCCGGCTGCTCGACCTTGCGAACCGCGGGCTCGCGAACCTGGCCGAGGTCCGCCACCTCGTCCTCGACGAGGCCGACCGCATGCTGGACATGGGCTTCATCCACGACATCCGGCGCATCATCAAGCTGCTGCCGCCCAAGCGGCAGAACCTGCTGTTCTCCGCGACCTACACGCCGGACATCCGCGCGCTCGCCGCGCGCATCCTCGTCGATCCCGTCCAGGTCGAGGTGACGCCGCCGAACAGCACGGTCGAGCGCGTCACGCAGCTCGCGTACCGCGTCGCCAAGGACGACAAGCGTCACCTGCTCGTGCACCTGTTCGAGAACGGCGCCGAGGGCGAGGGCCCCTGGCACCAGGCACTCGTCTTCACGCGCACCAAGCACGGCGCCAACCGCCTCGCCCAGCAGCTCGAGCGCGCCGGCATCCGCGCGGCGGCGATCCACGGCAACAAGAGCCAGGCTGCGCGCACGCGCGCGCTCGCGGACTTCAAGGCCGGGAAGCTCACGGCGCTGGTCGCGACCGAGGTCGCCTCGCGCGGCCTCGACATCCGGGAACTGCCTCAGGTCGTCAACTTCGACCTGCCGAACGTGCCCGAGGATTACGTGCACCGCATCGGCCGGACCGCGCGCGCCGGCAACGACGGCCACGCCGTGTCGCTGGTGTCGCCTGACGAGGCCTCGCTGCTGCGCGACATCGAGAAGACCATGCGGCAGTCCGTGCCCTTCTCGCCGACGCCCGCCTTCGCGCGCCGGCAGGAGGCGCCGGCCCCGCAGACGTCCGCGCCGGCGCGGCAGCACGCCGCACCGGCTCGCCCGACCGCGCGCAACGGCCGTCGATTCCAACCGCGCCGGCGTTTCGGCTAGTCGATCCGCTCGACCAGCGGCGGCGCCTGCGGCCGCGCGTCCCCGATCGTGAATGCCGCGGACAGCGCCGCGGCGGCGGCGTCCGCGTCATCCCGGTCGCGTGCGTGGACGCGGGCGATCGGCTCGCCCCGCTCGATGACGGCCCCGACCGGAAGCAGCCGGTCGAACCCGACCGAATGGTCCACCGCCTGCTCGGGCGCGGTCCTGCCGCCCCCGAGCCGGACGACCGCGTAGCCGACGGCGCGCGTGTCGATCGCGGCGATGACGCCCGCACGGGGTGCCTGCACGTCGATCACGACCGCCGACTTCGCGAGATGCGCGTCCGGTCGCTGCAGCAGGTCAGACGGCCCGCCAAGGCTCGCGACCATGCGTGCGAAGCGCTCCGCGGCTGCCCCGCCCGAGAGCGACGCGGCGAGCGCGACCCGTGCCGCCGCCGCGTCGGGCGCGAGCCCGCCGAGCACCATCACTTCGGCGCCGAGCGCAAGCGTCACCTCGAGCAACCGCGCATCCGGCCGCTCGCCGCGCAGCATCGCGATCGCCTCGCGTACTTCCAGCGCGTTGCCCGCGGAGCGCGCGAGCGGCTCGGACATGTCGGTGAGCAGCGCCGCGAGCGGCAGGCCCGCCTCGGCCGCGGTCGCGCGCATCGCGCGCGCGAGCTCGCGGCCGCGTGCAGGTTCCGGCAGCACCGCGCCGTTACCGTACTTGATGTCGAGCACCAGCGCCTCGAGGCCCGCGGCGAGCTTCTTCGAGAGGATGGACGCGACGATCAGCGGCAGGCTGTCGACGGTCGCGGTGACGTCGCGGATCGCGTAGAGGCGCCGGTCGGCCGGCGCGATGCGTTCGCCGGCGCCGACGATCGCGACGCCCGCCTCGCGCACGGCGGCACGGACGCGTTCCGGCGGCGGCCGCGACAGGTAGCCGGGGATCGACTCCAGTTTGTCGAGCGTCCCGCCGGTGTGCGCCAGGCCGCGGCCGACGATCATCGGCACCCAGGCGCCGCAGGCCGCGAGCATGGGACCGAGCGCAAGCGAGACGAGATCGCCGACGCCGCCGGTCGAGTGCTTGTCGAGCACGGGACCGGGCGGCGACTCACGGCGCCAGTCGAAGACCTCGCCCGTGTCGCGCACCGCGCGCGTGAATGCCGCGCATTCCGCCGGCGACATGCCGCGCAGCCTCACCGCCATCGCGAAGGCGCCGACCTGGCTGTCGGCGAGGCTGCCGTCGGCGATGCCGCTCGCGAGCGCGGAGAGTTCCCGCGCGTCGAGCTCGCTCCCGTCGCGCTTCGCCCGGATGGATTCCTGCGGCAGCCAGGTCATCATGTTCAAGATGAGATTAGCAGCCTAACTGACGGAATGTAAAAAAGAATTCATCTTGCCGTCATCGCGCCTTCACCGACGCCGGCCACCCTTCGCCCTCATGAAAGTCGAAAGCATCTTCATCTCCGACGTGCATCTCGGCCAGGGCGGCTGCCGGGCCGAGGAGCTGCTCGACTTCCTCGCCGCCGTCGAATCGCGCAACGTCTTCGTGATCGGCGACCTCGTCGACTTCTGGGCCATGCGCCGGTCAGTCTGCTGGCCGCAGTCGCACCAGGACGTGCTGCGCACGCTCGTCGAGCGCGCGCGCAGCGGCGTTCGCGTCGTGTACATCCCGGGCAACCACGACGAGGCGGCGCGCGAGTTTGCCGGCATGAACATCTGCGGCGTCGATGTACGCCGGCAGCTCGTGCATCGCACCGCCGACGGGCGTCGCATGCTGCTCATCCACGGCGACGAGCTGGATCCGGAGGTGCGCTGCGGCAAGCTGCGCGTGCGGATCGGCGCGCTGGCCTACGGCGCGGCGCTCGCGCTCGACCGCATCGTCCTGCACCTGCGGCGGATGCTCGGCCTCGCCGAGTGGTCGCTGGCCGCCTGGCTGAAGAATGCCGTGCCCGGCGCGCGGGCGTATATCGCGCGCTTCGAGGAAGCGGCGGCAGAAGCCGCCGCGCGCGCGGACTGCGACGGCGTCATCTGCGGCCACATCCACCAGCCGGCCGTCCGGGAGATCGCGGGCCGGCTCTATTGCAACGACGGCGACTGGGTCGAGAACGCCACCGCGCTCGTCGAGACGATGACCGGCAAGCTCTCGCTGCTGCGCTGGTCCGAGGTGCGCGCGCGCGTGAGCGCCGAGCGGCCGCTCGGCTTGCTCGGTGGCTCCAGGGCCTAGGGCCGCGAGCCGTCGACCTGGCTGATGAACGCCTCGGCCGGTGTCCCGCCGAGGACCTGGGCGGCTGCCCAGGAGTTGACCGCCTGCGCCTCCGCGGCGCCGAGCCGCGACTCCGCATCGAGCAGGTCGCGTTGCTGGCGCAGGAACTCCTCCAGCGACGCGAGCCCGACGCGCTCGAGCTCGGCCTGGACGCGCACGACCTCCTCGCGCGCGGTGACCTCGTCGCGCAAGGCCGCGACGTCGGCCATCGCGCTGCGATAGGCAGTCGCGAGACTGGTCCAGGCCCGCTGTGATTCGCGCTCGGCCGCGAGCGCCGCCTGGCTGGCCGCCCTTGCCTCGGCCTTCGCGGCGGAAACGCGGCGCCAGCCGGCGGGGTCGATCGGCACGTTGAACCGGAGCATCACGCCCCAGGCATCCGTGGAATTGCCGCCGCCCTCGAACTGCGTGTAATCGGTGACGAGCGCGAGCGCCGGCCACAGCGTCCTTTCGGCGGCCCGGGCCTGCGAGGCCGACGTGCTCTCGCGTTCGCGGGCGAGCGCCGCCGGCAGCGAGTCTTCGGCGTCCAAGGGCTTCCATGCCGGGATCGCGATGGCCTCGCCCTCCGGCAGCAGCCGCCGGCCGCTGCTCTCCTCCAGCGCCGCCTGGGCGAGCTCGATCGCGCCGGAGAGCCCGATCTCGTCGGAGCGAAGGCGGCTCAGCTCGGCCTCCGCCAGGCGAAGTTCCGCGGTCGACGACTGCTCGGTCTCGACCTCCAGCCGCACGCGCTCGACCGTCTGCAGCACGCGCGCGCGCTGCACGGCGAGCACGCGCTGCTGGCGCAGCAGCGCCTGCAGCTGGACGTAGGCAGCGGTCGTGTCGGCCAGCTTGAACAGCGTCGCCTGGCGCTCGGCGAGCCGGGCTGCGGCAAGGTCGTGCTCGGCTGCAGCGCGGGATGCGCGGATCGCGCCGGCGAGATCCAGCGGCAGGCTGTACATCGCCCCGTACCGGTTGATGTCCTGCGCGAACGGAGGATCGGCGAACGCGGACGGGGTGAGCACGCCCATGAATCGTTCGTCATCGTAGGTCGATGCGTCGGCGAACAGCGCGCCGCTGCCGAAGTACCGGCCGGTCTCCGCGGATAGCTCGCGCTGGCGCGCGTCAGCCGCAAGCTGCGCGGCGTGTACCGTCGGGTGCGCAAGGCTGTCGCGCAAGAGCTCGGCGAGTTCCCCGGCCCGCGCGCCGGGCGCAGCCAGCGCGAAGACGACGGGCAGAACGGCACGCAACGCCGTCATGGTCCGCGCACGGCCTGCTCGAGCTCGCGATGGCTCAGCAGCCCGGGTTGCTGCCACGCGAGCACGCCGTTCCGGAACAGCGCGAAGTTGGGGATGCTGCGCACGTCGTACGCGGAGGCCAGCATCGGGTGGTCTTCGGTATTCACCTTGAGCACCACCGCCGCGCCCGCCAGGTTCGCCGCGGCCTGCTTCACGTGCGGCGCGGCCATCTGGCAGGGACCGCACCAGGGCGCCCAGAAGTCCACCAGTACCGGAACGCGCGCATCGCGCGTGATCTCGTTGAACAGCGCGGCGTCCGCGTCGACCGGCTCGGCGAGCGGCGGCAGCGGCTGCTTGCAGCCGCCGCAGCGGCCGGTGTCGGCCAGGTGCCGGGCCGGCACGCGGTTCTTCGCGTTGCAGTGCGGGCAGGCGCGGATCAAGAAGCCTGCTCCTTGAGCGGCAGGATGCCGAGCGCCTTCAACACGTAGCGTTCGTAGACCGGCTCGAAGTTGCCGGTCTTCATCTTGCGCAGGAAATACTTCTCGAAAGCGACTTTCGCGAGGTGCACCCACTTGCCCTGCCGGGCCCAGGTCAGGTTGCGCGGCGGGATCTGCGGCAGCGCCACGAAGGCGATGCCCGTGTCACCCATGTCCGCCAGGCAGATCGCGTTCCACGAGGCCTTGTGCGTCGGCACCCGGCCTTCGATGGCGTCGGCGACGTTGTGCACGATGGCGCTGACCATCGACTCGATCATGTAGCCGGTCTTGGGCGCGCCGGTCGGCACGGGCGTCGCCTCCACCGGGGGAATCGCGACGCACACGCCGGCCGCATACACGTTCGGATGGCGCGGATTGCGCTGAAACGCGTCGATCGTCACGAACCCGCGCGGGTTGCACAGTTCACCCGCCGCCGCCACCGCATCGACGCCCCTGAAGGCGGGTATGAACATCGTGAAGCGGCTCGGCAACTCGTGCTCGCGGACCTGCGCGCCCTTGTCATCGTGCTCAGCCACGCGCACGGCGCCGGCCTTGGCCTCCAGCAGCTTTGCGTTCGTGATCCACTTGATGTGGCGCTGACGCAGCTCCGACTCCAGAAGCCCTTTCGAGTCCCCCACCCCGCCGAGTCCCAGGTGGCCGATGTAGGGCTCGCTCGTGACCAGCGTCATCGGCACGCGGTCACGGATCTTGCGGCGGCGCAGGTCCGCGTCGACGATCATCGCGAACTCGTAGGCGGGACCGAAACAGCTCGCCCCCTGCACGGCGCCGATCACCATCGGCCCCGGGTTCGCGAGGAAGTCCGCGTACGCGCGCGCCGCCCGCTCCGCGTGCGGCGTCGTGCAGATGCTCTGGGTGTGCCCGTCGGGACCGAGGCCCGGCACCTCGTCGAACGCGAGTTTCGGCCCGGTCGTGATGACCAGGTAGTCGTAGTCGAGCGTGCCGCCGCTCGCGAGCAGAAGGCGGTTGGCCGCCGGCTCGATCTTCGCCACGGAGTCCGCCACGAAGCGGATGCCCTTCTTCTCGACGTGCGGCCGGATCGCCACCGTCACCTGTTCGGGCTTGCGCCAGCCGACGGCGACCCAGGGATTCGACGGCGTGAACTGGAAATGCTCGGAGGCGCCGATGAGCGTCACCTCGTGCATGCGGCCGAGGTTCTTCCGGAGTTCGTACGCGGCCGGCATTCCGCCGATGCCTGCGCCCATGACGACGACGTGTGACATTTCGCGCCTCCGCACCTCTTCGGTGCTTGCAACCCGCCGATGCGGAGATTATATTAGCTTTGTCTCAATTAGCAAGAGTGCATATATGGTGACCGCCGACGACATGGCCGCGCACGTCCAGTCCGCCGCCGCCCTCCTGCGGGCGATGGCGAACCCCCATCGGCTGCAGATCCTGTGCGTCCTGGGAGAGGGCGAGTTGTCCGTCGGCGCGCTCAACGAGCGCATCCCGCTGTCGCAGTCCGCCCTGTCGCAGCACCTCGCGGTACTGCGCGACGACGGCCTCGTGACGACGCGGCGGGAATCCCAGACCATCCATTACCGTGTGCAGCCCGGTCCCGCGCTCGACGTGATCCGGGTGCTGCACAGCCACTTCTGCGGCGCCGTACGGCCGCGCCGCGCGGCAGCGCGGCGCTGAACGCATGAAAGAACTGCCGATACCCGCCCTGCGCAGGCTGTCCGACGAGGTCTGGATCTCGGGGCAGCCGGGCGCCGGCCAGCTCGCCGCTGCGCGGGACGCCGGCCTGCGCACGGTCGTCAGCCTCTGCCCCGCCGGCGAGTGCGGCTGGGACGAGAGAGCCGCCGCCGCGGCGCTCGGGCTGGCGTATGCGACGCTGCCGGTCGGCGCGGCCTGCGACCTGACCCCGGCCGCGGCGCACCAGCTGCACGAACTCCTCGAATCCTGCGCGAAACCCGTGCTGGTCCACTGCGGCAGCGGCAATCGCGTCGGGGCGCTGTTCGCCCTGAAGGCTTTTCACGTGCACGGCCACACCCCCGAGGACGCGCTGGCCCACGGCCGCGCGGCCGGGCTCACGGGCCTCGAGAACGCCGTGCGCGCATTGCTCACTTCCAACGGAGGACTGTCATGACCACCCGGACAATCGCCACGCCGGACGGCGGATCCGCCACGATCGACCAGTGGGTGTTCCGCCTCGCGGGAATCTTCGTGCTCGCCTCGCTCGCGCTCTCGCAGCTGCACAGCGTCAACTGGCTGTGGTTCACGGCCTTCGTCGGCGCCAACATGCTGCAGGCTTCCTTCACCGGCTTCTGCCCGCTCGCCATGATCCTGCAGAAGCTCGGCGTGCGGTCCGGCGCCGCGTTCTGTCCGCGCGCCGGCGGCGCCTGACGGCCGCGCCCGTGAGCGCGCCGGAGCGCCGCGCGGCGGCGCGCATCGCCGCCTTCCTCGCCGCCGCGCTGCTCGGCGCGTGCGGGCAGTCTCCAGAGCCCGCGGGCGGCGAGGTCCCGGGGGCCGGGCTGGACACGGTCGCAGTGAAACCCGCGCGCGTCGCGCGGGAGACGGCTTTCGACGGGTCCGTGGAGGCGCTCAACCAGTCCACGGTGGCCGCCCAGACCAGCGGGCGCGTCGTCGAGTTGCCGTTCGACGTCGGCGATCACGTCGAGA
>CAZVIF010000037.1:0-21233 GCA_964626745.1 uncultured Steroidobacteraceae bacterium | reverse complement strand
CGAACATCCTGACGCGCAGCCTGATCATCTTCGGCCAGGGCGCGGTGCGCTGCCATCCGTTCGTGCTGAAGGAAATGAACGCCGCGCAGGACCCGGACCGCGCGCGCGGGCTGCGCGACTTCGACGAGGCGCTGTTCGGCCACGTCCGCTACACGATCTCGAACGCCGTGCGCTCGTTCATCGGCGCGCTGACCCTCTCGCGCATCGTCACGGCGCCGATGGCGGGGCCGACCAAGCGATACTTCGAGCACATCAACCGCTTCAGCGCCTCGTTCGCGTTCGCGACCGACGTCGCGATGCTCTCGCTCGGCGGCTATCTCAAGAAGAAGGAGAACCTCTCCGCACGGCTCGGCGACGTGCTCTCCGCCATGTACCTCGCCTCGATGGTGCTGAAGCACTTCGAGAACCAGGGCCGTCCCGCGGCCGACCTGCCGCTGGTCGAGCACGCCTGCCGCTCGCTGCTGTACCACGCGCAGGAGCAGCTGCACGGATTCCTGCGCAACTTCCCGGTGCGCTGGCTGGCGGCCGTGATGCGCATCGTGATCTTCCCGCGCGGACTCACCTACTCGGCGCCCACCGACCGCCTGAACCCGCAGATCGCGGACCTCGTGATGAACCCGGGCGAGGCGCGCGAGCGGCTCTGCCACTACGTGTACCGCACGCTCGAGCCCGGCAACCACCTCGGCCTCGTGCAGCAGGCGCTCGAACTCGCGATCGCCGCCGAGCCGCTCGAGAAGAAGCTCCGCGTCGAGGGCGTCAAGACCGGGCGCGTGAAGGCGCTCGACCTGCCGGGCCAGATCAAGGAGGCGCTGGCGGCCGGCATCCTCACCGAAGCCGAGGCCGCGCAGCTGCGCGAGTACGACCGCAAGGTGATGGAGATCATCCACGTGGATGACTTCGAGTCGCACGAGCTGGCGGCGGGCGGGGTGCAGGAGACAGAGGCGGACACCTTCCAGGTCGCATAGGCGAACCGGGCGGGCGGCACCGCTGCTCGCTCGTTCCGCCGGAACTTCAGTCACTCGCTCGCAGGATGCCGCCGCGCCCGGCTCGCAATTCAACCCCGCCGGCGTAAACCCAGTCACAGCCCGCCGCCTCCAGCACATTCGCCGGTCGAGTGCTAGCGGAAGCTGCGACGTGGTCCGCAGAATCGCGGCTGCGTTAGGATTGAACTGCAAGCATGGAGCTCCAGGCCGTCACCGACGTGCGCGAGTTCTTCCGCGAGGCGCTGCAGGCGGCGCTCGACCGCCAGCACCTGCACGTCGGCGACCACACCGAGCACTACGTCGTCAACATGCTGGCGATGTTCTCGCACACCGACGCCCTCTTCGAGCAGGACAACGGCCGCTCGCAGCTGAAGCCGCTCGCGCTGCTGCTCGCCGAGGCGGCGAGCGCGAGCGACGACCGCCAGCGCTTCCGCGCGCTGCAGCGGCTCGGCGACGTCGCGCTGTTCGTGGCCGGCTTCCTCGCCGGCAGCCTCGCGCGCCGGCCGGTGGACGTCGACTACCACATCGCGATGGGCGGCCGCGCCTACGGCACGCTCGCGGCAGCGCCCGGCCATGGCGGACAGCGCACGCTCGCCTGCGTGTTCGCCGAGCTGCAGGACAAGTTCCAGCCGCTGGTCGACGCGCTCAACGAGATCGCCGAAGGCGCGGCGGGCAGGTCGCCGCGCGACGTGCTGCGCCTCTACGAGCTGTGGCAGAAGACCGGCAGCCCGCGCGCGCATCGCCTGCTCCTCAAGCTCGGCATCCGCCCGGTCGCCGCCGGCGCGTTCGTGAATTGAGGCGCCATGAGCCTGCAGGTCCTCGAGCGCCTCGAGGCGCTGCTGACCGGCATCTACGACCTCGATATCGGATGTCGCGTCGGCGACTTCATCGTCACTGACCGCGCGCTGCTGCCCGGCGCGTGCCGCGAGGCGCCCGGCGACGAGCAGCTGTTCGTCACGTCCGTGGACGACGAGCTGTGCATGTCGCTCTATCTCGACCCCGCGCTCCTGGAGCGCCTCGGACGGCGCGACCCGAGCGACGGCCTCGACGCGGACAACCTCGCCGACTGCTGGACCGCGCTCGAGGGGATCAGTCACTTCCTCTGCGTCGCCCACAACGCGGGCCACGACCGGCCGGTCTCGCGCCACGCGCTCGAGCTGCAGGCCGAAATCGACAAGTACGTCGCCAGCGTCGCGCTCCTGCGCCGCCGCCACCCGCGCCGCTTCCCGGCGGAGCTGCACACCCTGCTGTTCCGCCGCGCGCGGGTGGACCCCGCGCTCGCCGGGCGGCACGAGTCCCTGTACCGGCGGGCGAGCCGCCAGGCCGCGCGCTTCTGCGCCCGCCTGGAGCCGCGCCTGCGCGCCTGCTGCCGGCACGACGACGGCGGCTGGCTGGGCGACCTCAGGCGCTTCTACCGGCTGAGCGACGCGGGAAAGCTGCGCCACGTCGATTCCGCCTCCGCCGCGACCTAGTCCCGGGCCGGCTGCGCTAAGATCCGCTGTCGCCCGGGGAGCGGCCGCGTGACCACCAGCCTCACCTACGAGGTCGAGTGCCAACTCGACCCGGACATCGTCGCCGACTACGACGCCTGGCTGCCGGGCCACGTGCGCGACGTGCTCGCCTGCCCGGGCTTCCTGGGCGCCGACCTCGAGGCGCCGGAGACTCCCCAGGGCGAACGCCCACGGCGGCGGGTGCGCTACCGCGTGGAGAGCGCCGCCTCCCTCGATCACTACCTCGAGAACGACGCGACCCGCCTGCGGGCCGAGGCGGCAGGACGGTTCGGCGCGCGCCTGCAGTGCGAGCGGCGGACAGTCCGGCTGCGGCAGGAATTCGCGGCGCCGGCGCGCGAGCCGGCGCGCTGCCTGAACTGCGGGACCGTCGTCGCCGGCCGGCACTGCGCGCAGTGCGGCCAGGCCGCCGACGTCCACGTGCTGTCGATGAAGGAAGTGGCCGGCGACGTCACGCACTCGCTGCTGCACCTCGACAGCCGCGTGTGGCGCACGCTCCGGCTGCTGGTCAGGAAGCCCGGCGAGCTGACGCGCGAGTTCATCGCCGGCCGGCACCAGCTGTACATCCCGCCGTTCCGGCTCTACCTCGCGGTCAGCATCCTGTACTTCGCCCTGTCGGCGCTGCTGCCGGACTCGACCCTCTTCGGCGTCGACACGAAGGGCAATACCGTGCTGGCGCCGGTCAGCGTCAGCGTCGGCGGAGGCGCCCCGGAGGAGCTGAAACGCGAACTCGAGGCCGAGGGCGTCCCCGCGGCCAAGGTACTCGGCGCGCCGGAGAACGACGACAGCTGCCAGGTCAACCTGTCCGGCGACGACACGCCGAACTCCAATGCATTCGAGCAGACGCTCGCCCGCGCCTGCGAGCAGATGAAGCGCGACGGCGGCAAGCTGTTCGCCGAGCGCTTCGCCTCGACCGCGCCGAAACTCATGTTCCTGTTCCTGCCGCTGATGGCCGGCGTCGCGCTGCTCTTCTACTGGCGGCCGCGGCGGCTGTACGCCGAGCACCTGGTGCTGTTCCTGCACAACCACGCGTTCACGTTCCTGCTGCTCGCATTCACGGCGATCCTCAACGAGATCGCCGAGTTCAGGTTCCCGGGGGCGGGCCTGCTCAACCTGGTCATGTTCCTGCTGTGGTGCTGGCTGCCGTACTACGTGTACCGCTCGATGCGCGTCGTGTACGGCAACGGCCGCATGCTGACGCTGCTGAAGTTCTTCGCGCTCTCGACGATCTATTTCGTCCTGCTCGGCGTCACGATGATGGCGGGCCTGCTGTTCACGATGTACGGGCTGTCGTGAGCGAATCGCGGCGCACGATCCTGCACGTGGACATGGACGCGTTCTACGCTTCCGTGGAGCAGCACGACCGGCCGGAGCTCGCCGGCAAGCCGGTGGTCGTCGGCGGCTCGGGCGGGCGCGGCGTGGTCGCCGCGGCGAGCTACGAGGTGCGACGCTACGGGGTGCGTTCCGCGATGCCGATGCGCGAGGCGCTCAGGCGCTGCCCGCAGGCCGTGGTCGTGACGCCGCGCTTCAAGCGCTATCGCGAGGTCTCCGCGCAGGTGTTCGAGGTGTTCCGCGAGTTCACGGACCTGGTCGAGGGCCTCTCGCTGGACGAGGCCTTCCTCGACGTCACCGCGAGCACCGGCCTGTTCGGCAGCGGCGAGGACATGGCGCGCGAGATCAAGAAGCGCATCCGCGAGCGCACCGGCCTCACGGCCTCGGTCGGCGTCGCGCACAACAAGCTGCTCGCCAAGCTCGGATCCGGCATGAACAAGCCCGACGGGCTCACCGTGATCCGGCCGGAGGACGTGCGCGCGACCCTCGACCCGCTGCCGGTCGGCCGCCTGTT
Organism: uncultured Steroidobacteraceae bacterium; assembly: GCA_964626745.1. Classification (GTDB taxonomy): domain Bacteria; phylum Pseudomonadota; class Gammaproteobacteria; order Steroidobacterales; family Steroidobacteraceae; genus SCUD01. The sequence goes on along the minus strand of CAZVIF010000037.1, from coordinate 16,896 downwards.
CGGCATCGGTCCGAAGACCGCAGAGCGGCTCGAGGAACAGGGCGTTTTCACGCTCGGGCAGCTGCGCGCCGCGCCGGAGTCCGTGCTGCGCCCGCTGTTCCGGCGCGAGACGCGCAGGTACCAAGACCGCGCCGCGGGCATCGACGAACGCCCGGTCGTGTCCGACGCGCCGGAGAAGCAGATCAGCTCCGAGGAGACCTTCGACGTCGACATCCGCGACCACGCCGAGATGCAGGAGCGGCTCGCGCAGCTCGCCGACCGGACCACCGCGCGGCTGCGCGAACGCCAGTACAAGGCGGGCATGGTCAGCATCAAGGTGCGGCGACGCGACTTCGAGACCTTCACGAGGCAGCGCAGCTTCAACCCGCCGACCCAGGAGACGCGGCTCATCGCCCAGGTCGCAGCCGACCTGCTGGACCACTGGCTCGCCGAGCAGCCGCGCGCGGCCGTGCGGCTGCTCGGCGTCGGCGTGGCCGACCTCGAACCCGAGCAGCAGCTAGACCTGTTCACGACGCCCGAGATCCGCGAGGCGCGCGCGCTCGACGACGCCCTCGACCGCATCCACACCCGCTTCGGCGACGAGGCGCTCCACAGGGGTACCGACCGCTGAACGGCGGTATCATGTCCGCGTCATGTATACGAGCTTCTTCGGGCTGAACGAAAAGCCGTTCGCGATCACGCCGGACCCGCGCTATCTGTACCTCAGCGAGCGGCACACGGAGGCGCTCGCCCACCTCGCCTACGGCATCAGCGAGGCCGGCGGCTTCATCCAGCTCACTGGCGAAGTGGGCACCGGCAAGACCACCGTGCTGCGCAGCCTGCTGCAGCAGCTGCCGGCGAACTGCGACGTCGCGCTGATCCTCAACCCGCGCGTGACGCCGGCCGAGTTCCTGCAGGCCATCAGCGACGAGCTTCACGTGCGCCTGCCGGACGGCGCCGCCGGCAGCGTCAAGGCGCTCGTCGACCTGCTCACCCACTTCCTGCTCGACGCGCACGGCCGCGGCCGGCGCGTCGTGCTGATGGTCGACGAGGCGCAGAACCTCGACACGGACGTGCTCGAGCAGGTGCGGCTGCTCACCAATCTGGAAACCGCGACCCAGAAGCTGCTGCAGATCATCCTCATCGGCCAGCCGGAACTGCGCGAGGTGCTCTCGCGCCCGGAACTGCGCCAGCTCGCGCAACGCATCACCGGCCGCTACCACCTCGAGTCGCTGCGCCGGCGCGAGACGATCGCCTACGTGCGCCACCGCCTGCGCGTGGCCGGCGCGACGCGCGACATCTTCACCACCGGCGCCATGCGCGAACTGCACCGGCTGTCCGGCGGCGTGCCGCGCATCATCAACGTCATCGCCGACCGGGCGCTGCTCGGCGCCTACACGCGCGAGGAGCCGCTGGTGGACGGCTCGCTGGTGCGCCGCGCCGCATCCGAGGTGTACGGGCGCCCGGTACTGCCGCCCTGGTTCCGCGGTCTCGCCCTCGGCGGCGCGGCCGCCGGCGCGGCCCTGCTTGCCTTCGTGCTGTGGCGCGCCTGGCCCGACACCACGGGCGCGGGCGCCGCCACGCAGGCGGCTGTGCCCGAGGTGCCCGTCGAACCCGCGCCCGCCCCCGCGCCGCGCGAACCGCTCGGAGCCGTGCTCGCGAAGGACGCGACGGCGACGACCCCGGATGCCGCGTTCGGCTCGCTGTTCTCCCTGTGGGGCACGGAGTACCGTCCGGGCAGCGGGCTCGCCTGCGAGCAGGCGATCGTGAAGGGACTGTCCTGCGTCTGGCAGCGCGGCTCGTTCGCGCAGCTGCGGCTCATCAACCGGCCCGCGATCCTCTCGCTCGTGGACGCGCAGGGCGCGGCGCACCAGGTCGTGCTGTCCGGGCTCGGCGACGCGGACGCGAAACTGGTCCTGGGCGGCAGCGAGGCCAGCGTGCCGATCGCAGAGCTCGCCGATTACTGGTTCGGCGAGTTCCTCGTGTTGTGGCGCCCGCAAACGGCGCAGCTGCGCCCGCTGCGCGCCGGGATGCGCGGCGACGACGTGCGCTGGCTGCGCCAGGGCCTCGAACGGCTCTCCGGCGTGACGAACGATGAGCCCGCCACGGATTACTTCGACGAAGGGCTGCAGCAACTCGTGGAGGAGTTCCAGCGCAGCCGGCGGCTCACCGTCGACGGCGTCGCGGGACTGCAGACGCAGCTCGTGCTCGACTCCGCGCTCGGCCTTTCCGGCGCGCCGACGCTGGCCGACGCCGCTCCGCAGGCGGGCGCATGAGCTTCATCCTCGACGCCCTGCGCAAGTCCGAGATCGAGCGCCAGCGCCAGCACGGGCCGAGCATGGCCGAGTTCCCGGTGGCGCGCCAGGACCGGCGCCTGCCGGCCGCGCTGGTCGTCATCGGACTGCTGCTGGCGATCAACATCGCGGTGGTCCTGTACTTCATGCTGCGCGACACGGGCGGCCCGACGACCGGCGTCGCCGATTCGGCCGCGGCCCCCGCCGCCGCGCCGAGTGCCAGCCCGCCCGTGGCCGTCGCCGCCGCACCGCCCGCGGCGGCCGCGCCGGGCGCGCTGGAATCGCAGGCCCTGGCCGCGGACGCGGCGCTGGAGCCGCCGGCGGTGTACTACGAAGTACCGGCGACCGAACCGCCCGACGCGCCGGACCCGACACTGCTGCCCGATGCGGGCGCGCCGCCCGGCATAACGTACGAGGACGCGGCGCCGGGCGGCGATTTCGCGTCGGTCGCCGCCGCGACCGGCCTTCCGGAACTCACGGTCGACCTGCACGTGTTCGCGGCCGACCCGGCGAAGCGCGCGGTCTTCATCAACGGCCGCCGTTACACGCAGGGCGCGCGCATCGCCGAGGGACCGCTGGTCGAGGAGATCACGCCGGAAGGCGTGATGCTCTCGTATCGCGGACGGCGGTTCCTGCTGCCGCGGCTCTAGCGGCGTGCGGCACCCATGAGCGAGCCCTCCCGGCCCGCCCTGTCGCTCGGGGGCCTCGAACTCGCCCAGGCGCTGCGCACCGGCATCCATCGCCTCATTTCGCGCGAGGAGATCATCAACAAGATCAACGTGTTCCCCGTGCCGGACGGCGACACGGGCACGAACCTCGCGTTGACCCTGCAGGCGGTGCTGGCGGCGCTGCGCGCGGGGCCGGAGCCGCATGCCGGCATGCTGCTGACCCGGGTGGCGGACGCGGCGCTCGACGGCGCCCGCGGCAATTCGGGCGCGATCCTGGCGCAGTTCCTGCTCGGCGTCGGCGACCGCACGGCGACCGCGCCGGCGCTCACGGCCGCGCAGTTCGCCGACGCGCTGGCGGGCGGATCGGACTATGCGCGGGAGTCGCTCGCCGAGCCGCGTGACGGCACGATACTGACCGTCATCGAGGACTTTGCCGGGGCCGCGCGCGGAGCGGCCGCGCGCGGCGTGTCCGAGTTCCGGACGCTGTTTCGCGAGGCGCTCGCCGCCGCACGCGCCTCGCTCGAGGCGACGACGTCGAAACTCGAGTCGCTCAGGCGCGCGAACGTCGTGGACGCCGGGGCGCTCGGCTTCGTCGAGCTCGCGGCCGGGATGACGGAATACCTCGAGACCGGCGTGGCGCCGGCGGACGACGCCGCGATCCAGCTGCTGTCCGACGACGAGGCGACCGCGGGGTCGCAGGTGGACCTCGAGCACCGCTACTGCACCGAGTGCACGATCACGGGCACGGGAATCGACCGCCGCAAGCTCCGCGAGCAGGCGGCGGCGCTCGGCTCCAGCCTGGTCGTCGCCGGCAGCCAGGGCAAGGTGCGGCTGCACCTGCACACCAACGAGCCGGCACGGCTGTTCGAGCTCGCCGGGCGCTTCGGGACGGTGAGCGGCGAGAAGGCCGACGACATGCAGCGGCAGCAGGAGATGGCGCACCATGCCGCGCGGCGGCGCGTCGCGGTCGTCACGGATTCGGCGGCCGACCTGCCGGAGCCGGTGCTGGAAGCGCTCGACATCCACGTCGTGCCGGTACGCGTGCACTTCGGGACGCAGAGCTACCTCGACAAGGTCGGTCTGTCGTCCGAGGAATTCTTCCGGATGCTCGCGGCGAGCCCGGTGCATCCGAAGACCTCGCAGCCGCCGCCGGGCGACTTCCGGCGCGCGTTCGAGTTCCTCGGGTCGCATTACGAGGCGGTCGTGTACGTCGGCCTGATGTCGCGCGTCTCCGGCACCTTCCAGAGCGCCGAGACGGCGGCCTCGCGCGCGCGTACGCGGGCGCGGATCCTGACTCATGACTCCGGAACCGCGGCGCTCGGCCAGGGCCTGGTCGCGATGCGCGCGGCGGAGGTCGCGGCGGAGGGCGGGGACGCGGAAGCGGTGCGGGAGGCGGCCGCCGAGGCCGGACGGCGCACGCGCACCTGGGCCACGCTCGTCACGCTCGAGTTCGCGGTGCGCGGCGGGCGCGTGCCGGCGTGGGCGAAGCCGATCGCCGATACACTGCGACTGGTACCCATCCTGATGGTGCGGCCGAACGGCCGACTCGGCTTCGGCGGCGTGCTGTTCGGGCGCAGGAATCCCTACCGGCGCTACGGGAAACTGCTGCGCCGGCGCCTCGATCCCGCGAAGCACTGGCGAATCGGCATCTCGCACGCCGACGCGCCGGAGGGCGCCGCGCAGGTGCGCGACGCGCTGGCCGCGGGACTGCCGCGCGCCGAGTTCCTGCCGATCATCCCGCTCGGCACGGCGCTCGGCGTGCACGGCGGCCCCGGCTGCGTCGTCGTCGCCGCGCAGGAACTCTAGAAAAGAGGACGCTGACGTCTTTTGCAGGAGGAAGGGGAAGGGGGTTGGAAATGAATGACAACCATCTTGTCATTCATCGTGGGCGATGGCTGGGAGGACTTGATCGGGAAGAATGACAAGGTGGTTGTCATTCATTTCCAACCCCCTTCCCCTTCCTCCTGCAAAAGAGGCCGGCGCCCCCTTTTCTAGCGTCCCCTCGTCGAGGCGCGCCAGAGGCGGAGGTAGACCGCGACGTTGAAGGCGAGCAGCAGGAGGCCGAGCGCGGCCTGCGTCTGGCGCGTCAGCCCGGCGGGATAGATCAGCGCCGCCAGGTAGTGCGAGATGAAGTCGCCGCGGTACGGCACCTCCCCCGCGAGCGCGCGCAGGTGCTTCTCGAGCGGCGTCAGCGGGCAGACGCCGCCGATCACGGTCACGAGTACGCCCCAGGCCACGACCGGCAGGTGCAGCCAGGCGATGCGCGGCCAGCGCAGCACCAGCAGCCCGCCCAGCATCGCGAAGAGGATGAACGCGAGGTGCAGGACGAGGACCGCATCCGCGAGGACGCGGTACGTCACTCGGCCTTGACGACCGGGCGCTTCTCCTCGCTCCAGCGCGTGTAGTCGCCCTGCAGGTGGAAGAGGCGCCTGAAGCCCGACTTCTCCAGCTCCCCGAGCGCGATCGCCGACCGCGCGCCGCTGCGGCAGTACACGACGATGTCGCTGTCCCGCGAGCCCTCGAGTTCCGCGACGCGGGCCGCGAGCTCCGTGTGCGGGATGTTGATCGCGCCGGGGACGTGGCCTGCGGCGAATTCCTCGGGCGTACGCACGTCGAGCACGACCAGCGAACGGTCGGCCCAGGCGATGCGCTTGCTGAGCGCGGCCGGCTCGATCGGCGCCGGCTCCGCGGCGCCGGCGCCGAACGCGAGCATCGCCCCGAGCAGCGCGAACGCCAGCCGGCGCACGGCTCAGTCCTCGAGCACGAAGGTGATGCGCATGCGCACGCGGTATGCCGTCACTTTCCCCTTGTCGATCTCGACTTCCTGGTCGGCGATCCAGGCGCCCGTGATGTTCTTGAGCGTCTTGCTGGCGCGCTTGACGCCCTTGTCGATCGCGTCGCTGAAGCTCTTGGAAGACGTCGAGGTGATTTCACTGACTTTGGCGACGGTCATTTCCAGCTCCTTGTCTTCGAGTTTCCGGTCCGCGAATCATAACGCTACGGGCGCGGGTTGCGGGGTCGCTATGATGCGCCGACCAAAGGAGGCTCCCATGATCCGCAAGCTCCGTAGCGCGCTGGTGCGCGGCCTGGTCGTCGTGCTGCCGATCGGCTTCACGGTCTGGCTCCTGTGGTGGATCGGCAGCTCGACCGAGGCGCTGCTGCAGCGGGTCATCCTGCTCATGGTCCCGCCGGAGCATTACCTCCCGGGCATGGGCATCGTCGCCGCCCTGCTGCTGCTGCTCGCCGCGGGCACCCTGTTCAACGCCCTGATCGTGCAGAGCGCGCTCGCCTCCTGGGAGCGGTTCCTGGACCGGATCCCGGTGGTCAAGACGATCTACGGCGCGACCCGGGACTTCATGAAGCTGATCCCCGCCGGCGGCCGGCGCCGGGACCTGCGGCGCGTGGTGCTAGCCCGCTTCGGCGAAGCGCAGGTGATCGGCTTCGTGACCCAGGACGAAGCCTCGGAACTGGGCATCGTCGGCGCGCAGGAAGGCCTGGTCGCCGTGTACTTCCCGATGAGCTACCAGATCGGCGGATACACCGTGCTGGTGCCGCGCGCCCGGCTCGTGCAGCTCGACATCCCGGTCGAGGCGGCCATGCGCATGGTGCTCACCGGCGGCGTGTCGGGCGGCCAGGCCGCCTAGGCGAAGGCGGCGCGCGGCCTGTCCCGCGAATACAGCAGCTCGACGTGGCGGATGCCCGTCGTCCGGCGGGCGACGCGCTTGACCGCCTGCACCAGTCGCAGCAGCAGGTTGTAGCTGGCGCGCGGGCCGCCCACGGCGTAGGCCTCGGCGACGACGAGGTGCAGCACCGTGATCCGTTCGAAGCTGTCGCGTACGTAGAGGATCACGCCCACCGGCCGGGCATGCTGGCCTTCGCGCTCGACCGCGAACAGGCACTGCGCATGGGTCTCGCCGCTCACCTGCACCCGCAGCGCCCTGCCTTCGCTGACGATCTCCGGCGGGCCATAACGGTCGATCGCGGTTTCGATGCCCTTGCGCACGCGGTGCTGGCGGCCGTTGAAGAACAGCAGCGCCTCGAGCTGGTGATAGTGCTCGGCGGGCAGCGTCGATACGAACGTGATCTGTCGCGTAATGGCCGCCTTCCCCCAAGGACCTGCCGGAGGCAGGGTCGGGCCACCATACGAGGGCTTTTTGCCGCTGTCGAGATTCACATAATTCGGCGAAATTCGAACAAACCGGCAACGCTGTAGCGCGGCGGCAACGGCTGGCGGGGGCCTGTGGACACCCTGGGGATGCTTTTCCGCAAGTCGCGGGGCGCATGGGGGTTTTCGAGTCCGGGGGCCGGAAGGCTCCCGGAAACGCGACCTGTGTCTCGTCCGCCACGACCAATTTTGTCAAGGATGGACACCCTGGTCGGTCATGGGCACCCGGTGCCCGTGGCGACGCATTTTTGCGCGGGTCACGAGAGCCCAGTGAACATCGACTACTCGGACATCCTGCCTGGCGACGACGCGCCGGACCCGCCCGATCCGGACGCGCCGCGCGCCGATCCGCAGTCGCGACCGGCCCCCGCGGCGTCCACCGGGGCGACGGGCACGCACGCGGCGCTGCCGCAACCCGGCGGACGTCCGCAGGGCGCCAACGTCGTCGTGCTGTCGGCGGACCCGGCGCTGATCGACCTGCTGCGGGAAGCCGTCGCCGGCGCGCACCGCGTCTGGCGCGCCGACGACGTGGCGCACGCGGCCGACCTCATGGTCGCCTCCGGCAACGCGGTGCTGCTCATCGACGCCGCGCTCGCCGACCATGACACCAAGACGCTCGTCACCCAGGTCCGCCAGCAGTTCCCGGACCTCGCCATCATCGTCGCGGGCCGCCGCGACGACGAGCACGAACTCGCGTCGCTCGTCTCCGAGGGGACGATCTTCCGCTTCCTGCACAAGCCCGCCTCCGCCGAGCGCATCCGCAATTTCGTCGACGCCACGCAGCGCCGTCCGCAGGGCACCGACTTCACGGCGACGCTGCCGCCGAAGCACAAGAACTCGCTGTTCGGCGGCACGGCCGAAGTGCCCGCCCTCTCGCCGCCCTTCAAGCTCGAACTCGGCGACGGGTTCAAGCGCCGCTGGAGCCGCCGCAGCCTGCTGCTGATCCCGGTCGCGCTCATCGCGTGGGGAATCGCGGCCTGGGAGCCGTGGAACCGAACGTGGCAGAGCGCGCCGGAGCCCGCGGCGGCGAAGCCCGCCGTGCAGGCCGACGCCCGCGAGGACGCGCGCCTGCAGAAGCTGCTGGACGCCGCCGGGCTCGCGCTTTCCCAGGGCGCGCTGGTGGATCCGCCCGGACAGAACGCGCTCGAGCTGTATCGCGCGGTGCTCGCGCGCGATCCCGGCAACGGCCTGGCGCGGCGCGGCCTCGACAGCGTCGCCGAGGAGCTCGTGGTCCAGGCCGAGCGCGCCCTGATGGAGCAGGACGTCGGCCGGCTGGCGAGCGCCGTGGACGCGCTGCGCTCCGTGCGGCCGGACCACGCGCGGCTGCCGTTCTTCGTGAGCCAGCTCGAGCGCGAGCGCGCGATCGCCGGACAGGCCGGCAAGCCGATCCCGGCATTCGACACGATGGGCCGCCCGCTCGAGGCGCCGGCCCAGACGGCCGAACTGCCGTCGGTGCGGGCGCAGGCTTTCCTGCAGCTTGCCAACGAGCGGATGCGCAGCAACCAGCTCGTGGGACGGGACGGCGCGCTCGGCTACCTCCTGAACGCGCGGCAGCTCGCGCCCTCCGACCCCGGTGTCGTCGACGCGATCGGCCAGCTCGGCATCCTGTTCCAGAACAACGCGCAGAAGGCGATCCGCGAGAACCGGCTGGACGACGCGAACCGCTGGCTGCAGAACGCCATCGAGCTCGACATCGACCGCACGCAGATCGCGACGATGCGGGCCGACATCGACGCCGCGCGCATCGGCAATGCGCGCGCCGACCGCGCGCGCCTGCTGGTGCTCGCGAACCAGCGCATCGCCCAGGGCCGGCTGGTGGAACCCAAGGCCGATTCCGCGCTGCACTACCTCGACATGCTGCGAGCCGCCGACCCGCAGTTCGAGGGCCTCGCGGACACCGGGGCCCTGCTCGCCTCGCGCGCGCTTGCTGAAGGCCGCACGGCGCTTGCGGCGGGCAACCTCGACCGCGCGGATGTCCTGGCGCGCGCCGCCACGGACGCCGGCGGCGCCACGGCCGAGACCGCGGACCTGGCGGCAAAGATCATGGCGGCCCGCGTCTCGCGGCCTGCCGCCGTATCCACCCCGGAGCCGGCGGTGCTGCCGGAGAACCGGCTCAACCGGACGTTTTTCGCGCCGCCGTCCTACCCGACCCGCGCCCGCGAGCGCGGTACCGAGGGCTGGGTGGATCTCGAGTTCACGGTCACGCGCGACGGGACGACTCGGGACGCCGTGGTGCGGGCCGCCGAGCCCGCCGGCGTCTTCGACCGCGCCGCCCTCGATGCGGTCAAGCGCTGGCGCTACGAACCGCGCGTGGTCGGCGGCAATGTCGTCGAGCAGCGCGTCGAGGCGCGGCTGCGGTTCCGGCTGGCGGAATAAAAGGGGACGCACCCCTTTTCTCAATTGCGAACCGCAGCCGAATTCTTGGGCATGCCAGAAAAGGGGTGCGTCCCCTTTTACCGGCGCTCGTGGGCGCGGCCGAGCATGTAGGCGACCACGGCCCACAGTCCGGCTACCCCCGCCCCTACGAGTGCGATCCCCGAGAGGCTGGCCGCCCAGGTGGCGACGATCGCGTCATGCGCCTTCGCGACCACGAAGTCGCTGGTGCGGTATACGAGCGTGTCGTTGACGTTCTTCGCCTTGTACTTCGACTCGCGGTCGACGCTCGTGTAGAGCATTTCGCGGCAGGGCCGGACGATCGCGTACTGCCCGACGCGCCGCGCGATGAAGACGCCGACCAGCGTCATCAGCGTCGGCGAGGCCGCGATCAGCAGGAACCCCGCGACCACGAACAGCGGCACGACGACGATCATCGCCGCGACGCCGACGCGCCTCGTCAGGCGACCGACGGCGAAGAACTGCAGCAGGATCGTGATGACCGCCATCGTCAGCTCGATCCGGCCGAGGAAGGCCGTGCGCGCATCGCCCTCCGGAAAGTGGATGCCGAGCAAGTCCGCCTGCTGCAGGTACAGGAACGTGTTCACGGCCGCCATCAGGAACACGAAGGCCGCGATGCCGCCGAGGTAGGGCGAGGTCAGCACGAGCTTCAGCCCGGCGAACGGGTTGCCGCCCATCGGTCGCTCCTCGATGCGCTCGCCGCGCGTCTCCCGCCGCGCGCTCCAGCCGAGCAGGTAACGCATCAGCAGCAGCGTCGAGGCGAGCAGAACCGCCGACACCAGCAGCAGGTTCACCTCGCCCACGGACTTCGCGAGGAAGGCCGTGATCCCGGAGCCCGTCATCGCGCCGACGCTGGCGCCCGCCGTGATGAAGGCGAAGAGCCGCTTGCCCTGCTCCTTGTCGAACAGGTCGGCCATGAAGCTCCAGAACACCGCGATCACGAACAGGTTGAAGACGCTGACCCACACGAAGAACACGCGCGCGGTCGCGGCATAGTGCTCGCTGGCCGTGAAGACGGCCCAGAAAGCCACCAGCTGCGCGACGAAGAAGAGATACGTCCACGGCAGGAACACCGCGCGCCGGAACCGGCCGCTGATCCAGCCGAAAAGCGGCACGGCGATCAGCATGCCGATCAGCGTCCAGCCGAACAGGTCGTCGAGGTTCTCGACGCCGCCCGCGACGCCCATGCTGTCGCGGATCGGCCGCAGGATGTAGTACGCGGTGAACAGCAGGAAGTGGTAGGCGAAGGCCGCGAGCAGCCCCGGCACCTCCGCGGGACGGACGTCCACCGCGCGAGAGAGAAGCTGCGCCGCGGGCGATGCCGCGCCGGTGTCCGCAGGGGTCATCACCCTACTCCTTGATTCCCGACTGGTCGAGGACGAAGGCGTACTCCTCGGCGATCTCGCGGAAGCGCTGGAAGCGCCCGGACTTGCCGCCGTGGCCCGCCTCCATGGTCGTGCGGTACAGGAGCGGATTCGAGTCCGTCTTGCGCGTGCGCAGCCGCGCCACCCACTTCGCCGGCTCCCAGTACTGCACCTGGCTGTCGTGCAGCCCCGTCGTCACCAGCATCGCCGGGTACGCCTGTCGCGCGACGTTGTCGTAGGGCGAGTACGAGAGCATGTACTCGTAGAACTCCTTCTTCCTCGGGTCGCCCCACTCGTCGAACTCGTTGGTGGTCAGCGGGATGCTCTCGTCGAGCATGGTCGTGACCACGTCGACGAACGGCACCTGCGCGACGATCGCGCGGTAGTCGGCCGGCGCCATGTTGGCCACCGCGCCCATCAGCAGGCCGCCCGCGCTTCCGCCCATCGCCGAGACGCGCTTCGGATCCGCGTACCCCTCGCTGACCAGGAACCGCGTGACGTCGATGAAGTCGTTGAAGGTGTTGCGCTTGCGCAGGAGCTTTCCGTCCTCGTACCAGCGCCGGCCCATCTCCTGTCCGCCGCGCACGTGCGCGATCGCGAACACCATGCCGCGGTCCAGCAGCGAGAGGCGCGCGATCGAGAACACCGGGTCCATGGTCGCGCCGTACGATCCGTAGCCGTACTGCAGCATCGGGGCCGTGCCGTCCTTCCGGAACCCGGCGCGGTAGACGACCGACACCGGCACCTTCGCGCCGTCGCGCGCCTCGGCCCAGAGCAGCTCGGTGCGGTAGTTCGCGGGGTCGAAATCGCCGAGCACCGGCATGCGCTTCATGAGCTGGCGCTCGCCGGTCCGGATGTCGTAGTCATAGACCGTGACGGGCGTGGTCAGCGAGGTGTACTCGTATCTCACGATGTGCGTGTCGAGTTCGCGGTTCTGGCCGAGGCTCGCGGTGTAGGCCGCCTCGTCGGCGGCGATGAAGAAGTCCGCCCCGCCGGCCCAGGGCCGGATGCGGATCTTGCGCATCGCGCCCGAGCGCTCCTCGACTGCGAGGAACCCGCGGAACACGTCGAGATCGTGGATGAAGGCATCGTCGCGGTGCGCGATCAGCTCGCGCCAGTCCGCGCGGTCGCCCTCCTCCCCGACGGTCGCCTCCATCAGCCGGAAGTTCGGCGCCTGCCAGTTGGTGCGGATGATCCAGCGGCCGTCGAGGTGTTCGACGTGATACTCGTGGTCGCGTTCGCGCGGCAGGAACACGCGGAACGCGAGCGCCGGGTCGTCGGCCCGCGCGTAGCGGTACTCGGTCGAGACCGTGCTCTGCGAGACGATCAGGATGTAGCGCTCGTCCTTGGTGGTCGTCACCCCGGTGTAGAAGCTCTCGTCCTCCTGCTCAAAGAGCACGGCGTCCTGCGCGTGATCGGTGCCGAGCACGTGCCGGCGCACGCGGAACCCGAGCAGCGTCTCCGGGTGCTTCTCGATGTAAAGGACGCTGCGGCTGTCCGCGGTCCAGGCGAGGTAGGGGTCCACGTTCGGGAGCGCGTCCGGGAGGACATTCCCGGTATCGAGGTCCTTGAAGCGCAGCGTGTACTGGCGGCGCCCGACCGGGTCCTCGACCCAGGCGAGCAGCCGGTTGTCCGGCGAGACCGCCATCGCGCCGACCTGGAAGAAGCCGCGTCCCTCGGCCATCGCGTTGACGTCGAGCATGACCTGCTCGGGCGCCTCCAGCGTGCCTGCCTTGCGCGCGTACACCGGGTATTCCTGCCCGGTCTCGAAGCGCGTGTAGTACCAGTGGCCGCGCAGCCGGTACGGAACCGTCGAGTCGTCCTGCTTGATGCGCGCGACGATCTCGCCGTACACCTTGTCCTCGAGCGCCTGCGCATGTGCCGTCATCGCCTCCTTGTAGGCGTTCTCGGCCTCGAGGTAAGCGAGCACTTCAGGATCGGTGCGCGTGTCGTCGCGCAGCCAGTAGTATTCGTCGGTCCGCCGGCCGTTCGGGGAATCCACGACCCGCGGCCGGACAGCGGCGATCGGCGGCACCGGCTCTGGGTTCGACATGCGTTCGGGCTCCGGCCGGACCGGCGCGTCGCCCGCGCACGAAACCGCCAGCAGCGCGCAAGCGACGGCCAGCCATTCGGCGCGAATACGGCGGTTCATCGGCTGCCGCGTATCTTACCGGAGGCCGTACTTCCCTGCGCCTGCGCCAGCGCTTCCCCGAGCGCCCGGCCGGAGCGCCAGGCGGCTTCGGCGCGCGCCTCGAGACACCAGTCGCCGCAGAATCCGACCGAGGCGCCGCGGTCCAGCAGGAACGCCTCGCCCAGCGGCGCCTCGACGCGCGCATGACGCCAGCGGTGGACATCGGCGACCCGCGCGCGCGGCAGCGCGAGGCCGACGACCTCCGAGAAGCGGTCGAGCATCGCCCGTTGCACGTTCTGCGGCGGCTGGTCGAACTCGACGCGTGACCAGTCGGCCGCGGCGTGCAGCACCCAGGAATCGCGCGCCTCGCGGCCCGGCTTGCTGCCGTTGCGCGCGTACCAGGCGAGCACCGGATCGCCGGTGAAGCCCGCGTCGGGCACGCCGGCGAGCGGCGCGTCGAAGGCGACCATCGCCGCCCAGCACGGCGCCATCGGCACCCTCCGCACGCGTGCCGCGAGCGGCGTGCAGCCCGCCGCGAGCGCCGCGGCGGCCGGTGCCGGCAGCGCGATCGCGACGGCGGCGAAATCCGCGTGCGCGAACCCACGGTCGTCGAGCAGCGCCCAGCCGGCGCGCGCGTGCGCGATGCGCAGGATGCGCGCGCCGTACTCGACGTCGAGGTCCGCGGCGAGCAGCCGCGGCAGCGCCGCCATCGAGGGCAGGCCGACCCAGAGCGCGATGCTTCCGTCGCGCTGCGGCCAGGTTGGCCGCCAGCTGCCCGCCGCGCCCGCCGCTGCCGCCTGCTCGAGCAGGCGGCGGAAATCCGGTTCGTCCGCCGTCAGGTATTGCGCGCCGTGGTCGAAGCTCGCGGCGGCGAAGCGCCGCGTGGCGAGGCGTCCGCCCGGCGCGCGCTGCGCCTCGAACACGCGCACCGCGATGCCGGCGGCCGCCAGCGCCCGGGCGCAGGCGATGCCGGCGAGGCCGGCGCCGACCACGGCGACCGGGGCGGCATTCATGCTAGCCTCGCGCTTCGATGCAAACGGCACCAGCAATCCTCGTGATGATCGCGTGCGCGGCCCTTGCGGGCTGCGCGGCTTCTTCCCGGACATCCTACCCGGCAGGTACCGAGGCGCGTCTCGCGAGCTACGCCAGGGCGACGCCCTGCTGCGACGATCCGTCGGGCTTCCGCTTCGTCGCGCTGCCGAAGCAGGGCAACGCGGATGCCGTCATCGACGCGAAGAGCCCGGTGTTCGACTTCCAGAGCGGCCTGTCGCCGTTCGTCGCCTACGAACTGCCGGATCAGGCGGCGCGCTACCGGATCCGCGTGAAAAGCCTGATCGACCCGGAGGGCGACGACGAGTCGGGCGTCTTCTATCCGGTGATCGCGCTGCTCGACGACACCTTCATCGTCGTGCACATGACCGGACTCGAGAGCCTCCGGCTCGAGCCGGCGCTCGCGACCGTCGGCGGTGAAACGGGACTCGCGGTCTCGGTCGGTCTAGACCCGGCCGAGCAGAAAGGCCGGTACCTCGTCGTGTTCACGCCGGCCGCGTTGCTCGGCCAGCCGCCGCCGGACGACCGCGAGGGCGACATGCTGTCGCTGTCGGCGCTCGCGTGGATGGAGCGCAGCGGCGAGGACGCGCTGCCGGCGTCGCCCTACGGGCGGCTGCGGGTGACGGTGGCGCCGGAAATCGCGCTCGCGGGCAGCGTCGACGACTGACCGCGGCTACGGCGCCGCGGGCGACACGAAGTCAGCGATCGCCTTCATCACGTCCGGCGCCGACAGGATGTCGCGGTGCCCCTTGCCGGACGTCGTCATGAACTTGAGCCCCGGCCAGGCGTTCGCGAGCGCTTCGGCCTCGGCGTAGGGAATCACGGCGTCCTGCAGGTCGTGGATCAGGAAGCCGGGGATGCCGGCGCGCGGCGCGGTCGAGACCAGGTCCAGCTCCGCGAGCGGCCGGCCGGCCTCGCGGTCGAGGATCCTCACGAATTCCTTCATCGCGGACGGCGGCAGGCCGGCTTCCTTCGCGAGCAGCAGCGGGATGCGGCTGACGCGGGTCGGGGCGGAGACGATCACGATGCGCGCCGGCCGGAAGCCGTAGACCAGCCCCGCGCCGAGCGCCGCGCCGCCGAAGGAGTGGCCGATCGCCGCGTGCACCGGCCCGACGATGCGCTCGACCTCGATGAGCAGCTCGCCGATCTGGCGCGGCGTCGCGCTGTCGCCGACCGAAACGCCGTGGCCCGGCAGCTCGAGCGCGAGCGTGCGCAGGCCGCGCTCGGCGAGCTTCGCCGCGAGCGGCCGGAACTGCGTCGTGCGGCCGCGCCAGCCGTGCAGCGTGAGCACCAGCGGCCCCGCCTCGCCCCAGCTCGTCGCGTGCAGGCCGGTGCGCAGTTCGATGGCGCGGCCCATGGTGCCGCTCGCCGTTTCCCAGGGCTGGGTCGGATTGCGGCCGCGCGGCTGCGCGATCAGGTCGGCGATGAAACGCGCGGCCTTGCGCGGCGCGAGCCGCCCGAACAGGCCGAGCAGCGGCGGGAAGTAGAAGGGAATCGGGTTCGGCAAGGATAAAAAGGCCGGCACGGTTGCCCGTGCCGGCCCCGGTCAGGTCGCGTGCCGGAATCAGCCCGCGGCGGGCTCGACCGGCGCCGTGCCGTCGGCCGGCACTTCGCCTTCGGCCGGCGGCGCGAGCGGATCGACGGCCGGCTGCGGACCGCCGCAGCCCATGACGC
Source organism: uncultured Steroidobacteraceae bacterium (assembly GCA_964626745.1). Lineage (GTDB taxonomy): Bacteria > Pseudomonadota > Gammaproteobacteria > Steroidobacterales > Steroidobacteraceae > SCUD01. Next base: position 1,177 of record CAZVIF010000037.1, on the reverse strand, counting down.
CGTCGACGAACGTGATGGCGAGGTCGCCGTCCGCCTGGATGTCGCGGATGCAGGTCGTCGTGCCGGACGCGAGCGGCGCGCTGAACTCCCAGTCGCCCGGGGCGAGCGGCAGGGTCTCGCCCGTGCCGTTGCACATCGGCGCGCCGTTCTCGTCGGTCGGGCCGGTCATGGTGACGTCGGTCACCATCAGGCGGTTGTTCGAGTACTTGTTCGCCTGCCCGCGCAGTTCCTTGGGGGTGATGCGGACCGGGATGGTCTCGCACACGCCGCCCTGCGACACGGCCTTGATCGAAATGTTCGCGCGGATCAGCGGCAGGGCATCGTTGGCGCTGCCGCCGCTGCAGGCTGCCAGCGCGAATGCCGCCACGGAGGCGGCGCCGAGGGCACGCAGGCCCGAATGCTTCAGGATCGACATCGTCGACTTCTCCCCAGGTTGCAGGCCCGCATCGGGACCCCGAAATCAGGCGCAGATTCTACACCAAGGGCAGGTTCCCCCATTAATCGAAGGGGTCAGACCCCTTCATTTCCAGGGGCGCTCGAGCTCCCAGAGCAGGGGCTCGAATCCGCAGCGGACCAGCAGGCCCCCGCCGACCGGCCGGAAATGCCGCAGGAGACGGTTCTTGTACCAGGCGGCCGGCCGCAGGCGGACGCCGGAGTCGGTGCGCGAGCGGTCCGCGTTCCGCCGCCAGTCCTCGGCGGTCAGCACGCTGAAATAAAGCGCCCCGCGGGAGAGCCGCCCCAGGTTGCCGAGCGCGCGGGCCGCCTCGCGGTCGTCGTCCAGGTACTGCAGGACGTCGTGGCAGATGACCAGGTCGAACGGCTCCTTCGGCGCGTAGTCGGCGATGTTCTCGTGCAGCCAGCCGAGCCGCCGGCACAGGTACTCGCTGGTCTCGAGCCCGACGTAACGCGCGCGCGGGAAGAACTCGCGCACCGGTGCGCGCAGGTGGCCCAGCCCGCAGCCGGCGTCGAGCACGCGCTTGACCGTGAAGCCGAGGTAGCCGACGTAGCCGCACACGAAGCGACCGAGCCTCAGCGCGTCGGCGCGCGAGGCAACGCGGGTCGCGGGGTCGAGGTAGTAGCGGCGGTAGAAGCGGGCGTCGAACAATAGGGAGCGCTTCCTCAAAAAGGGGACGCTAACCTTTTTGCAGAGGGAAAAGGGAAGGGGTCAGAAAAAGAA
>CAZVIF010000036.1:0-21926 GCA_964626745.1 uncultured Steroidobacteraceae bacterium | reverse complement strand
AAACTGTCACCCATGTCGTCGGCATAAACCGTCACCCATGTGACCGGAATGGACCCGCGACCGGCCTGCCGATGCGCGAGGATTCGTACCGCGGCCTGGTCGTGTTCAGTCGCGGGGACCATACGTACCTGATCATGAAGGAAGTGACGCCCGAGATGGCGCTGCCGGCCGTGCTGCCCGAACTCGCAGGCTTCTACGCGGGCATGACTTTCGCCGACGACCACCCCTTCTTCGCGTTGGTCCGCTAAAAGGGGACGCTCACCTTTCTTAAAGGGGACGCTCACCTTTTCTAATGGGGACGCTCACCGTTTCCGCTCCATAGGGGGACGACCACGAAATCCGCTTCGCGGGCTTCGTCCTCGGGCTGCTGCCTGGCAGGCCGTCCGGGCTGGCGATAGCGCAGCGGCCGGCCCGCCGTGTGCTCGAGCTGTGCGATGAAATCCTCGGAGCCGCAGGGCAGGTTCTGGCTCGCCTGGAGGCGAAATCGCTCGAGATAGCCCAGTGGCAGCCCTTGCGCGAGCCAGGCCGACCAGTCTTCGATGCCGCCAAACAGCGTGGATGTGGGCCTCGCGCCGACCATCCGGTTGCCGGTCATGTGGCAATGGGCGGCCGCACTCGACCAGTCGAAGGCTTCTGCCCGGCTTACCATTCGGGCCCGCACCGGGTTGAGTTCCACGTAGCGGACCGCGTTCAGGAAGTGATCGGGATCGAGCGGAGACGAGAAGAAGCGGTCCTGCCAGAGATGGCCGGTGCGACCCAGCATCCGGTTGATGCGCTGGGCGAAGCGGCCATTGATGACCTTGAGCGCGCGATGCAGGCCGTCGGCCGTCGTGGGCACGGCGATCAGGTGCACGTGGTTGGTCATCAGGCAATAGGCGGCAATCTCGATGGCGTGGCGCTCGGCGCATTCGCGCAGCAGGTGCAGGTAGGCCAGGTAGTCGCTTCGCTCGAAGAACACGGGCTGGCGATGGTTGCCCCGCTGGACCACGTGGTGCGGGACACCGGGGAAGACGATTCGAGCGCGTCGTGGCATACCCGGCAACGTACGCGGTCGCGCGGGCGGCGGCTCGGCGCCATATCGCCGCATGCGTGGAATAATGGAAATGGTTAGCGTCCCCTTTAGGAAAAGGTTAGCGTCCCCTTTATGCCCTTTATGAGAGCAATCTTTCTTGGCTGCGTGTTGATCCTGGGTTTCGGCGCGGCGATGGCGGAGTCACGCGAGACCGCGCCGCTCGCCGAGACCGAGCGGCTGTTCCTCGAGTTCCTCGCCGCGCGCGATGCGAGCGCGTACCTGGAGACCGGCCACGTCAAGGAGTGGGACGGCGCCGGGCTCGAGACCTGGAACGAGCGCCTGGTCGCCCGCCACAAGGCGCTCACCACGAGCCTGGCGCGGCTGGATACCGCTGCGCTGGCGCCCTCCGACCAGGCGGCCCTCGCCGCCATCCGCGTGACGCTCGGCGATATCGGGGATCCGGCGCCGGCGGCCGCGGACGGTGCACGCCGCGAGCCGCGCTGCGAGGACCGGCACGACGCGTCGCTCGATCGCGAAGGCCTCACCGCGGCGCTGCGCGCCTGCTTTCGCGAGATCGGCAACACCCTGCAGTTCGAGGGCGGCACCGTCGATCGCGGCGGCGCGCTCGGGCTGCTCGCCGAGCTCGACGACCCCGCGCGCCGCAAGGCGGTCTTCGACGCGTTCCTGCCGTTGTGGGCGGCGATCAATGGCGCGAACGAACCGGACAGCCCGTACCGCCGCGTCCTCAAGATGGCGGCCGCGAACGATCCGGTCTCCAGTTCCGGCATCACCGCCGCCGCGCGTTCGATCGGCGTCACGGTCGACGACGTCGAGCGCTGGCTCGCGCAGATTCTCGCGGCGTGGCGCGATGCCAATCCGCCCGATCTCGTCGAGCCCTGGGATTACCGCTACGCCATGGGCGAGGCCAACCGGCGCCTCGCGCAGCATTTCCCGCCCGGCGCGGCGATTGCGCTGAGCGACCGTTACTACCGCGACCTCGGCGTCGATCTCAAGGCGCTCGGTGTCGTCTATGACATCAAGGACCGCCCCGGCCAGTCGCCGCTCGCGTACTGCGACTTCCTGAAGCGCGGGCGCTTCACGGAGGACGGAGGCTGGGACAAGACGATCGCCCGGGTCGTCGGCCGCTACGAGGAGGGCGGGCTCGGCTCCTTGAACGAGCTCGTGCACGAGAACGGCCACGCGACGCACATCAGCGCGATCCGCAATCGCCCGGCGTTCACCGACTGGACCGACACGCTGTTCACCGAGGCGTTCGCCGACGTGCCGTCGTGGAGCGTGTACGAGCCGGCGTGGCAGCGGAAGTACCTCGGCACCGAGCTGCCGCTGGACGTTGCGCTGCGCGGGCAGTTCGGCACGGCGATGCTGGACGTCGCCTGGTCGCTGTTCGAACTGCGGCTGCTGCGCGACCCGACGCTCGACCCGAACGCGCTCTGGACCGACATCACGCGCGAGTACCTGCGCATCAAGCCGCACCCGGAGCTCGCCTGGTGGGCGGTGCGCGTGCAGCTCTCGGGCCCCGGCTACATGGTGAACTACGGCCTCGGCTCGGTGCTGACCGCCGAGATGCGCCGCGCGACCGCGGAGGCGATCGGGTCGTTCGATGCCGGCAACCCGAAGTGGCACGCCTGGACCGCCGACAAACTGCTGCGCTACGGCTCCGAGAAGACCTCGAAGCAGCTCATGGACGAGCTCCTCGGCCGACCGTTATCGCCCGCCGCCCTGCTCGCCGAGATCAACCGAATCAAGTAGTTGCAAAAGGGGACGCACCCCTTTTCAGATGAGCCCTGACGCCGCGCGACCTCTCGCGGAAAAAGGGGTGCGTCCCCTTTTCAGGCGATTGATTCGGCCGCTGCCCCCCGTCCAACGCGTAACCGTTGCGGCGGGAGGGTCGATTGCGCGTTGCCAGAATCCTGTTCGTCCTGCTGTTCTCCATGTCAACGGCCAGCGTGGTCGCGGCGACCCCCTCCCTCCCGCAAGCCGCGCCACGCTGGCCGTTGCTTGATTCCCTCCACGGCAAGGTCGTCCTGGTCGACTTCTGGGCCTCCTGGTGCGGGCCCTGCCTGCAGTCGTTCCCGTGGATGAACGACCTGCACGCGAAGCACGCGGGTGACGGCCTCGTCATCCTCGCCGTCAACGTCGACCAGGACCGCGCGCTCGCCGACGCCTTCATGAAGAAGGTGCCGCCGCAGTTCCGCATCGAGTACGACGCGAAGGGCACGCTCGCGAAATCCTTCGGCGTCGAGGCCATGCCCACCAGCTACCTGATCGGCCGCGACGGCACCGTCCGCGCGCGCCATGCCGGCTTCCGCGACAAGCAGCGCGCCGGCCGCGAGCAGGAAATCGAACAACTCCTCAAGGAGCGCGCACCGTGACCACCCGATCCGCCCGTTTCGCCCGGCTGGCCGCGGCCGCCTTGCTCTGCGCCGCCGCCTCCGCCTGCACGACGGTCGAGCCCTGGGAGCGCGACCTGCACGCGCGCGCCGACATGCAGCCGGACGCGCAGGACGCCGCGATCGACGACCACATCTATTTCAGCAAGGAAGCCTCCAGCGGCGGCCGCGGCTTCGCCGGCGGAGGCTGCGGATGCAACTGAAGAAGCCGATCGGCGGCTCGCTCGCCGCCGCGACCTGCGGCCTGCTCGGCGCGCTGCCTTCCACGCCCGCCGCCGCGCAGGAAGTGGACAACTGGGACGTCGACAGCTCGGTCATCTATTACGGCGAGGACAACGACCGCGTCCAGAACGTGAGCCTCGACCTCGCGATCAAGCGCATGTTCGACGAGGACCGCTTCCTCAACCTGAACCTGACGGTCGACTCGCTGACCGGCGCGACCCCGAGCGGCGCCGTGCCGGCCAATGTCGCGCAGACCTTCACCAGCCCGTCGGGCAAGAAGTCCTACATCATCCCCGCCGGCGAAGTGCCGCTCGACCCGACCTTCCTCGACACGCGCGTCGCGGTCTCCGCCACCTGGCAGCAGCCGATCGGCGAGTCCTCACGCTGGAGCGTCGGCTTCTCCGGCTCGCACGAATACGATTACCTGCACCTCGGGGTGAACACGCGCTTCGAGCGCGACTTCAACCTGAAGAACACGACCGCCTACGTCGGACTCGCCTTCGCGCAGGACGACATCGAGCCGGTCGGCGGCGCGCCGATCGGCCTCACGCCGATGCTGGCGGCACAGGAAGAGCGTGACGACGACTTCCGCGGCGGCGGCGACCAGTCCAAGGACGTCATCGACGGGCTCATCGGCGTCACGCAGCTGCTCGGCCGGCGCGACCTGATCGAGGTCGCCTATTCCTACGGCCAGAGCGACGGCTACCTGACCGACCCGTACAAGATCCTCTCGGTCGTCGACCCCGTGACCGGCACGCCGATCGCCGGGCCGGTCGGCGGCACGCCGTTCCTGTACCTGTGGGAGCACCGCCCGGACTCGCGCACCAAGCAGGCCGGCTTCGTCGAGTGGCGCCACGCGTTCGACCGCGACTCGCTCGCGCTCAACGCGCGCTACATGACCGACGACTGGGGCGTCGACTCGCAGACGGTCGAGGCGCGCTACCGCTGGAACATCAACGAGCGCTCGTACCTCGAACCGCACCTGCGCTGGTACACGCAGAGCGCGGCGGACTTCTACACGACGGTGCTGTTCGACGGCGACCCGCTGCCCGAGTACGCCTCGGCGGATTACCGCCTGGCGGACCTGGACGCCTACACGATCGGCGCGAAGTACGGCCGGCGCACGGACCACGGCGAGTGGTCGGTGCGGCTCGAGTACTACCACCACGAGGCGGACCCGTCGCCGGGCGCGGCAGTCGGCGATCTGGCAGACTTCAACGAGCTGATCCTGCCGATGTCGGCCGTCATCGCCCAGTTTGGATACCGATTCAAGTTTTAGGCTGGTCCGCGACGGCGCGCTGTTCCGCGCCGGGTTCTCGTCCATGGGCAGCCCCTGCGAGCTGCTCATCGAGACCGCGGACGAGGAGGAGGCGCGGCGGCTCGCGACCTTCGCCCGCGACGAAGCGCAGCGCATCGACCGCAAGTTCAGCCGCTACCGCGACGACAGCGTGGTGCACGCGCTCAATACGAGCGGCGGGCGGCCGAAGCGCGTGGACGCCGAGACCGCTCGGCTGCTCGACTACGGCGAGGCGCTCTGGCGGCTGAGCGAGGGCCGCTTCGACCTCACCTCCGGCGTACTGCGCTACGCCTGGAGCTTCGACGAAGGCCCGGTGCGCGCCGACCCCGCGCAGATTCCCGGCCTGATGCAGCGGATCGGCTGGCAGCGCGCGCAGTGGGACCCGCCGCTCCTGACGCTGCCGGCCGGCATGGAGATCGACCTCGGCGGTATCGGCAAGGAGTACGCCGTGGACCTGGTCGCGGACTGGATCGCGGCGCGCAGCCAGTGCCCCGTGCTGGTGAACTTCGGCGGCGACCTGCGCTGCACCGGCCGGCCGCCGCGCGCCGGCGCCTGGAAGGTCGGCATCGAGTCGGTGTCGGCGGCGGGCGAGGCGGTGAAGCTGGTCGAGCTTCAGTCCGGCGCGCTCGCGACCAGCGGCGACGCCAACCGGCACATCGACATCGACGGCGTGCGCTACGGCCACATCTTCGACGCGCGCACCGGGTGGCCCGTGCGCGGCGCGCCGCGCTCGGTCACCGTCGCGGCCGCGACCTGCTCGCAGGCCGGCAGCTATTCCACGCTCGCGATGCTGCAGGGGGAGGGCGCCGAGGCCTTCCTCGACGCCGAGGGCGTTCGCTACTGGTGCCTGCGGTAGCGGAGGGGACGCTCACCTTCGGAAGGTGAGCGTCCCCTTCTTCGAAGGAAGCGCAATCCTTCGGGGACCGCTCCTTGCTGGCGCTTGGAGGCGGCCTCAGCATGCATCGCGGCCAAGCCTGGAGATCGACGGGTCGTCGCCCCGACTCTGCCGCCAACTCATTGTTTCACATAATGGAATTGCGAAAGGGGCGCCGGAGTGCGCGGCTTTCAGCATAGGTCTATGCTGGACGCCAGAAACCACGGTCGAGTACGAGGAGCTGGGTGCCGCGCCGGGACGCGGCACGCCGAAGCAAGACTCGATGGCAACGACACCGGGGGGCGGGGACGATCACGCCGCAGCCAGGCCGCGCGCCCGCACACGCGCGGCCATCGGGATCCTGGTCGCAGGCATCCTATGTGTTGCCTGCGCACCGCAGACCAGCACGCCGGCTGCCGGCGAACCGCCGGACGCACGCACTGCAGCGGCGTCGACGCCCGCGGAACGAACCGCCGCCGTCCAGACAGTCCGCAATACCGCACCCGACGATCGCCCGCACTTCGTGCCCGGCGAGCTGATCGTGAAATTCAAGGCCGGAACCCCGAAGTCGCGTGCCGATACGACGTTGCACCGCGCCGCCGTGCGCTTCGCGCGCGGCTACCGCAGCGTGCCCGGCCTGATGCGCATCTCCCTGTCGCAGGACGCGAGCCTGCAGACGACGCGCGCCCGGCTTGAGCGCGACCCTGACGTCGAGTACGTCGAGCTCAACTACATCTACTACCCGCACCAGATACCGAACGACACCTGGTTCCACACGCAGTTCAACCTGCACTTCCTCGGCGGCGGCGAGTCCCCGCCGGACTCGGACATCGACGCGCCGGAGGCCTGGGACATCACGACCGGCAGCGACGACATCGTCGTGGCCGTGCTGGACACCGGCTACTTCGCGATCCACGAGGATCTCGCCGGCAACACCTTCCGCAACGAGGCGGAGTGCGACGCCGACGGCATCGACGACGATGCCAACGGCTATACCGACGACTGCCATGGCATCGACGCCTTCGAGAACGACTCCGATCCGACCGACATCACGGTCCACGGTACGCACGTCTCCGGCACCATCGGCGCGGTCTCGAACAACGCCAAGGGCATCGCGGGCGTCGCCTGGCAGGTGAAGATCCTGCCGTGCCGGTTCATCGACTTCTTCAACGGCGGCACCCTGGCGGACGCGGTCGAGTGCTTCGACTACGTGGCTGCGATGAAGGACCGGGGCGTCAACATCGTCGCCACCAACAACTCCTGGGGCAACATCTATCCGTCGCGCGCGCTCGACGATGCGATCGGCGCGCACCTCGCGCGCGGGATCCTCACCATTGCCTCGGCCGGCAACGACGGCCTCGACAACGACCGTGAACCCAAGTTTCCCTGCAACTCCGACCACGCGAACGTCATTTGCGTCGGCTCGTCGAGCTTCATGCACCGGCTGTCGGGCTTCTCGAACTACGGCGACCAGACGGTGCACCTCACGGCGCCGGGCGAGTACGTGTACAGCACGACGTCCGCCAACGCGACCTTGCACCTCTATGACTACCTGAGCGGAACGTCGATGGCGACACCGGCCGTCACCGGCACCGCGGTGCTGCTCGCTGCGCAGGATCCGACCCGTGACTGGCGCGCGATCAGGAACCTGCTGCTGGCAGGGGTCGACCCCATCGACGAGACGCAGCCCCGCACCATCAGCGGCGGCCGGCTGAATGCCTACGGGTCGCTGACGTGCGCGAACCGCGTGATCGTGGAGCGGCTACGGCCGGAATTCCGTCATCATGTCGTGTCCGCGGGCACGCGCATCCCGCTGCGCGCCATTCACATCAACTGCGCGTTGCCGAATGGCAGCATCAGCGTCGCAGTGACGCCGACCGGCGAGTCCATCGTGCTTGCGGACGACGGCACCGGCGACGACGAGGTTGCCGGCGACGGCATCTATAACGGCCACTGGACTGCTCCGGCGGCGGGCGGCACGTACGAGCTGACGTTTGCGAATCCCATCGGCGACGTCGTCGTCGTCGAGGTCGATCCCGACCTGAAGCCCGGATTCCCGCTCAAGGGAATGGACAGCGGGTGGTTCGTCGGCTTCTGGGACGGCCCGGGACACGAGGTCATCGCCGGCAACATCGATGCCGATCCGGAGCTCGAGGTGCTGATCCCGTCGGTGAGCGCAGGCCCGCTCTTCGCCTACAACCACGACGGCAGCGCCGTTCCCGGCTGGCCGCTGGTGGACTACGGTGGCCAGCCGTATACGGGACTGGGCGAGTTCGACGGCGATCCGCAGGCCGACGAGGTCGCGACCATCCGCATCGGCAGCTACGGTGCGGCGCTGTATCGCGGCGACGGCTCGGCGATGCCTGGCTGGCCGCACCCGGGGCTGACGCTCAATCCGCCCGCGATCGCCGACCTCGACGGCGACGGCCTCGACGAGGTGATCATGTACCCCGCACGCCGTGCGGACGGCAGCGTGTTCAACCCGGTTGCCGAAGTGCCGTGGTTCGGCTCGCTGGAGGATGGTGGCGGCTTCCCGGCAGCGATCGCCGTCGCCGACCTCGACGGCGACGGTCGGCCGGACATGGCGTATGCGCGCAGAAACGGACTCCGGGCCTCGACGGCCGAAGGGCTGTTCGAGGGTTTCCCGGTCTCGTTCCCGGCCGATGTCGCGATTGACAGCAGCCAGATCAACCCGGTGCTCGGGGACGTGGACGCCGACGGCCGGATCGAGATCATCCTCGGCACGCATGTGCGCGGCGTCGACGAGTCGTTTACCGGCCGGGTGTTCGTGTATTCGCACCGCGGCGAACACCTGCGGACGCTCACGATGCCGACGCTGACCAACCTCTGGGTCACGCCGGTGCTCGCGGACCTTACCGGCGACGGCGTGCCCGAGATCATCGTCCAGAATACGAAGCACGTATATGCCTGGCACGGAGACGGCTCGCCGGTGCAGGGATGGCCCGTGTTCCTCGGGCAGAACGCGGATTCGGTGCAGTCGACGCCCGTCATCGGCGACATCGACGGCGACGGCCTGCCGGACCTGGTCACGACGGCGGGCGACACCAGCGCGCCGTGGGCAGGCGCAATCTACCGCTATCATCGCGACGGACGGCCGCATGACGGATACCCGAAGCCGCTGCTGAGCTTCCGCATGGGCATGGCGGCGGCAATCGCAGACATCGACCTCGACGGCCGCAACGACTTGCTGATCGCGCCGACTTCCGTGCCCGGCGTCAGCGACACGCTCTATGGCTACGACTACAACGGCGGCAACCCGTCCGGCCCGATCGAGTGGGGCCAGTACATGGAGGGGCCGGAGAACCTGGGCTACTACGAGCTGGGCAAGAACCTGCCGGATCACGCGTTTCTCGTCGCGTATGCGCATGGCGCCGGGCGCGTCGAATCGACCGATGGCGGAATCGCCTGCGGGTCGGATTGCATCGAGAAGGTCCAGAAAGGCAGCCGCGTCACCTTGCGCGCGATTCCGGATGACGGCGGGACGTTCGTCCAGTGGATGGGCGCCTGCTCAGGGCAGGGGAATCCCTGCGAGCTAACCGTCGATGCCTTCGCCGGCGCAGCGGCCAGCTTCGGGACGCCGGTCGACGTGCGCTTTGCCGGCAGCGGGACGGGCACCGTAAGGTCGATGCCCGCCGGAATCGAGTGCACGCAGGACTGCAGCGCGCGGTTCGCGGCGATGACCGTCGTCACGCTCTCGGCCACCGCGGGTCACGGCGACGGCTTCGACGGCTGGAGCGGCGCCTGCAGCAACTTCACCGGCGAGTGCCGGCTGTTTCTCGACGACGCCAAGAGCGTGACGGCGAACTTCACGTCCGAGCGGCGGCTCGAGGTGACACTCGGCGGCGCCGGCCGTGGCACGGTGCGATCGAGCCCTGCGGGCATCGTCTGCGGAGCGGATTGCGCCGGCGACTTCGCGCCGGATGCGCCGGTCACGTTGACCGCGGCGGCCGAGGAGGGCTCGGCCTTGCGCCGCTGGGGCGAGGGCTGCGAATCCGAGACGCCCACGACCTGCACGGTGCGGATGGATCGCGCCCGGACGATCCTTGCAGTCTTCGAGCTCGAGCCGAATGTCAGCGTCGACACCACGGGCGGCGGCCGGGTGACTTCTTCGCCGGCCGGCATCGACTGCGGGACCGACTGTGACGAACGGTATTCGTTCGACTCGAACGTGACGCTCACCGCGACGCCGGACGCAGGCGGATCGTTCACAGGCTGGACTGGCATCTGCTCCGGCACGCACACGACCTGCGTCCTCAGCTCCCTGCAGCTGTCGCATCACGTTTCCGCGCGTTTCACCGGCACGCCGCGCCTGACGATCTCCATGGAAGGCGGCGGCTCCGGATCGGTGACGTCGAGCCCGAGCGGCATCGATTGCGGCAGCCGGTGCAGTGCGAGTTTCGCGGAGGACGATGTCGTCGTACTGACGGCTGTCCCGGATGGCGGCAGCCGCTTCCACGGCTGGTCCGGCGCGTGTGTGGGCGCCCAGGCGTCCTGCTCCTTCAACCTGCTGGGAAGCTCAACCGTTGCAGCCCGCTTCGAGCGCACCGGAAATCCGCCGCCTGGCGGCGGAGGGGGCGGCGGCGGGGGAGGTGGCGGCGCTCCTGGCTGGCTGACGCTGGCGGCCCTCGCCTGGCTCGCCCGCCGCAAGCAAGCTGAACGTCGTCTCTAGAAGCCGGCGAGACGCCGCGCGAGCTCCCACAACAGCAGCAGCGCCATCGCCAGCAGCACCCACCAGCCCACGGTGAACGCGCGCCGGCGGTTCGGCACGTAGTTCGAGCCCAGGTGGATCAGCGCGTGCACGACGCGGCTGATCGCGAACGCGGCCGCCGCCGCCAGGGCGAGCGGGCTCACCGCATCCAGCAGCCACAACACCGTGCACAGCACGTAGAAGAGCACCGGCAGCTCGAACTGGTTGCGGATGTTGTTGTTGATCTGCAGGACGCTCGCCGGCCAGGCGTCCTCGTACAGCGGCAGGCGCTCGCGGTTCACGAGCCCGGCGCGCAGCTCGCGGATCTTCACCTTGATCAGGCGCACGTAGATCGCGAGGGTCAGCAGCATCTGGACGATGACGGGGACGAAGATCCAGTCGCGGGTCATGGGCAGAGGTCCTTGAGCGGCATACGCCGGTACCGTAACGCGTTACGCCCAAGACGACCAGTGACGGGCAAGGACGCGGGTTCCCCGATTTGGAGGGGTCAGACCCCTTCGCGAATATGAAGGGGTCAGACCCCTTCAATCTCCGGCCTGCGACGAGGGGAACCTGCGCCGCGATGAAGCGGGGATCGAAGCGCGCCTGGCCGGCCTCCAAGTTCCTGCATGACCAGTGAAAAGCCCAACCCACACGTCCTGGAGATGCCCATGAAAGCGATCGCCTCCCCTCGTCGCCGTCCCATCACGGCCGTTCTGTTGCTCGGCGCGCTGACCACCCTGCCGCTCACCGCCCAGTCCGCGGACACGTCCGCCGCCCCGGCCGAGCGCAGCAGCATCGATGTGAGTTACGCGGATCTCAACCTCGCCCATCCGGCTGGCGCACAGGCGCTCTACGGCCGACTCAGGTCGGCCGCCCGGCAGCTCTGCAGGCACGATTACACGCCCAGCGACCTGTACCGGCGCGTGGCCCGCAAGGACTGCTACGACCGCACGCTCGACGACGCGGTGAACGGCGTGGACGACGCGCAGCTGAAGGGGCTGCACGCGGCCAACGCGCGACGCAGCGCGATCGGCTGAGCCGCGGCGAGCGCCCGGCACCTGGAGGGGACGCTCACCTTCCGAAGGTGAGCGTCCCCTTCCCCCTTCAAAAGGGGTGCGTCCCCTTTAAGGGGCCTTGAACGCCACCGCCACGTAGTTCGCTTCCAGCGTCGTGGTCGGCACGTCGTACGCGCCGCGGGCGGTGAGCGCGCGCATCGTCCAGCCGCCGTTCAGCAGGCTGTTCACGCGCGCGTTGAAGTCCTCGAAGTCGCCGTACAGCTCGACCCGCAGCCCGCGCGTGACGGAGTAGACCGCGCGCCCCTCCGCCACCGGCTCGAGGGTGATCGGCTCGGGCAGGTCGGAGGTGATGTCGAACCGCCGCGGCCCGATCTGCAGGAACTGCCGCTGGCCGAGATCCACGTTCGTCACGTCCACCACCCAGCCGTCGCGGCCCATCAGCAGGAACGGCGCATCCGTGCCGTTGAACCCCCAGCCGATGCCAAGCAGCGCGCGCAGCTCCTCGAAGTCGACGATCGTCGTCGCCTCGAAGTCCGGCGGCGCGCTCCCGAACGGCGCGACGAAGCCGAAAGCCGCGGCACCGTCGCCGTCGTCGAAGTCGCCGACCGCCAGCGTGCCCGTGTCCACCTGGTAGTTCCGCGGGTCCGCCTCGGTCAGGAGCGAGGTCCCCGTGCGGTCGAAGTCGAAGAACTGCGGGTCGCGGCCGGCGATCGAGAAGAGGTCGAGCACGAGCTCCCCGGTCACGGCGCTGACGACGAGGCCCGTGAGCCGCGTGCGGTGCAGCCGCACGTGGCTCGCGGTCAGCACCGGCTCGAAGTCGGAGCTCGACGCCGTGCCGAAGGCGTGCACGACCTGGCCGACGGAGATGTCGTCGATGTTGAGCAGCGTCGGGCTGCCGCCGTCGCGGGTCACGTCCGTCCCGGACCCGAGCGTCACCTCGACGTCGCCGCGCGCGTACACGACCTCGCCGTCGGTGCGCACGATCGTCGCGCCCTGCAGCGTCAGCACGTCGAGGTTGCGCGCCGCCACGACGCCGATCGCCGTGTCGAGATCCGCGCCCGGCACGCTGGAGCCTGCGAGCACGCGGTCGGCGGTGAATGTCCGCGCGGCGACGTCGTAGACACCGTGCGCGGCCGTCAGGGTGTTGTCGGCCAGGTCCGCGAGCGCGGCGATGCAGGCTGTGCCCTCGAACTCGTCGCCGTCCACCTCGCAGGTCGTCGCGGCGTCCGTCCGCACCGTGAACTCGCCGTTGCGCGCCGTTCTGTGAAAGAACGGCCGCAGGTCCACCACGTAACTGCCCGCCGCCTCGTTCACCGAGACCAGCGGGCCGCGCACGCGGAACTCGCGCGTGTCCACGGGCTCGAGCGAGGCGACCAGGAAGGGCGCGGCGGTGACCGTCACCGGCGTCGTGCCGATGTTCACCTCGTGCGCGGCCTCGAGGTCGAAGTCGAGCTGCAGCAGGGCGGGCGTGCCCGGGGCGATGACGACCGGCGCGGCGTCGTCGAGCGTCAGCTCGACGTCCACGACCTCGAGCGGGTCGGCGTTCGCGTCCACCACCTCGGCTTCCGCCGGGAAGCCGTCCACCTCGACGCTCACCGCGGCCTCGCGGTAGTCGAGCCGCAACGTCGCGGCGACGTACGTGCCGTTCGGGATCGTCGCGGCCGTGACGAACTCGGTCACGTCCACCAGGTCCGCGAAGTCCACGCGCTGGCGCGTCGGCAGGGTCTCGACCGTGTCGCCGTTCGCCTTTTCGAGGCGGATCGAGACGACGTCCACGGTGTACGAGAGAAAGTCGCCGTCCGCGTCGGCGAGGCCGATGCGGACCTCGCCGCAGGTGGTCGCGGTGCAGTCGCTGGTCGGCGGGTCGTCGTCGTCCGGCGGGGTGATGATGATGCCGCCGCCGTCGCCGCAGGCGGCGAGGGCGAGGAGGGCTGCGGCGACGAGGCCGGCCCGGAGTTCACATAAGAATGAAGGAGTCTTGGGCAGCATGGTGAGGTCCCGGTACTTGGACAGTATGGGACAAGTAACGGGCGAGTTGGTGCGGGGTTGACGGCGGGAACTAGTCGAGCAGCAAGGAAAGCTGCCTCGCACCATGTACCAGGCGGACGACGTTGATTCCCTCCGGGATCACCTCATACAGGATCAGGTAGTTGCCAACTGGAAAACAGTGCAGTCCCGGGACGATGTCGTCCCTTGCCCGCCCGAGGCCAGGCGCACCGGCAAGAAGACGTAACGTCCTGTCGATCTCGTCCAGAAGCCGATCAGCCGCGTCAGGATTGTCAGCTGCGATATAGAGCCAGATCTCGAGCTGATCCTGTCTAGCGGCATCGGTAAGGACGACACGGGTCATTTGCCTCGATGGCTTCTGCCTGCCCCCGTTTTTGCCAGGCGTCTGCGCCCCTCGCGCTTGACCTCTTCTGTATCCAGCTCATGGCGGCCAGGGTTGGCGAGTCCATCTCGCCACAGCCGCCGAATATCCTCGAACGCCGCCTCCCGAGTCTCACGGCGACCTTTCCACTCACGCAGTGCCTCGCGGATCACTTCGCTGGTCGTGGCGTAGTCGCCCGATTCGACCGCGGCGCGCACGAGCGCCAGCATGTCCGCAGGCAACGCGACACTGATTTTCTCGATGCTTGCCATAGGTCCTCCGTTGGCAGGAGGAAATAGTAGCAAATAGTCCTACCAACCGGTCGCGCGCGCCCGGGGAAGATACTGGGCCGTTAACCGCGCGCTGGCCCGTCGCAAAGCGGCCGAGATCGGCCAGGAACTCAGCGCTCGCCCACAGGGGTGTGAGTTGCAGTAATTGGGAAGGTCACCTTCCCTGTGCGACGTCGACGTAATGGACCCGGCTGGACGGTAGCGGGACAGCCTGACCATCCTGCCGCATCCCTTCCAGGTGCAGTTCGATTGCCGCACGGATGTTCTGCTCGACCTCCGCGACGGTCCCGCCGGTCGCCACGCAGCCGGGCAGATCCAGGACGTACGCGGAGTAATTGTCGCCGGCCTGCTCGATCACGATCGCGTATCGCATTGCCACGCCAATCAGATCCAGAGCCGCAGAGCGCCAATCGTAAGAGCGACGCCCGCAGCTATCAGGGAGCCGAGCTTGAGGAACAGCTTGAGCTCGAGGTTCTCAAGCTTCTGGTCAACCAATGCAAAGCGGCCGTCCATGGCCTTGCGGAGCAAGTCCACATCCTGCTTGGTCGCAAGGCGGACTTTCTCGAGGTCCTGCTTGGTGGCCAGCGTCGTGCCCATGTCCCCTTCAATCATACAGCGAGTACAGATAGTCCACGGCTAGGGCCGAGGCGGCTTCCTTGGCTCGAGCCTGTGCCCCTCCCAGCGTCGCTTTCTGCTCTCCTCGAATGCCCGCATGGTCCGCCTGACTTTCCAGCGCCGCCATCCGTACGCCCCGCCCACCAGCAGCGCAGCCAAGGCGATGACACCGCCTGCCACCCAGGGACGGTAATCATTGGCCGGCCGCGATCCGCGGTACACCGGCTGCGGCTGGTCGGCCTCGCGCGCTCCGCCCATGCGGCGCCCGCCGGCCGCGCGGCAGGCCTCCATCGAGTCGAAGGCCTCGAAGTAGATCGTCTGCTGGTAGTGCACCGTCCCACGCGCGTGGCAGATGCCGCTGCGGGACATCTTCACGGCGGGGTCGTGGTCCGCGGTCTGGGCGGCCGCGCCCTGGGCCAACAGCAGCGGGACCAGGGCGATCAGCAAACCAAGCCCGCCTGCGGGTTGTCCTTGCCGCCGTGAGGGGTCAGGATACGGGCGTGACTGGGGGTGCGCTCGAATCCAACCCGTTGATTTCATTGCTGTGAACACGGTGAGCGATCACGGCCTCGCCGCCGATCATGGCACGTTGGGCGACCTCAGGGGCCGGAGGCAATAAGAATGAACGAGCAGCTCCTGCTGGTGGACCTGGAGAACATCCACCGCTTCGACCTCGGCAAGGCGCCGCCCAACGCGCGCATCAAGATCTTCGTCGGCCAGATGCAGTCGAAGCTGCCGACGGCGCTCGTCCAGCAGGCGCAGGCGCTGGGCTCGCGCCTGCAATGGGTGACCATCGACGGCAACGGCCCGAACGCCCTCGACTTCCACATCGCCTGTCACCTGGGCGAGGGGATCTGCAAGTACCCCAAGGCCGAGTTCGTCATCCTGTCGAACGACAGGGGGCTTCGATCCCCTCGTGCGGCACCTCGTGGCGCGCGGGTTCAAGTGCCGGCGCGACGGCCAGGCGCGTGCGACGCCTGCGCCCCGCGCGCCGCTCCCGGCGCACGCGCAGGCGGTGGCGGACCACACAGAGCACAACTATCTCGCCACGCACTTCAACAAGAAGTTGACAGGGGCGGAGGTCAAGAAGGCGATCGAGCACCTGCTGGAGGCGGGGCTGATCGCGGGGACGGAGGCGGCGGTGACGTATAACATCTAGTTTGCACTCAAGGGGCGTACATGGCCGAGCTCGTTTATGTCGACAACTCCAATGTCTTCATTGAGGGCCAGCGCGTCTATGCCGTCGCCAGCGGCAAGGCGATGAATATCTACGATGCGATGAACAATCGGATTCTGGATTTTGACTACAAAATCGATTTTGGTCGCTTACACGACTTCATTGCAGGCAAGGACACGTCTCAGATCAAGCGGTGCATGCTTTTCGGCAGCCGACCGCCGCCAAACGACTCTCTTTGGAAAATTGCGGAGCGCGCTGGGTTTGAGGTGATCGTTGAAGACAGGAATGTGAAGAACAAGGGAAAAAAAATCGACACCGGGATTGTTGCAGCTATGGTCAAGGATGCCTATACGATCGCGGACAAGGCCAACGACACGATCACGCTCGTTGCCGGAGACTCTGATTTTGTCCCGTCGGTTCGCATGTTAGTGGAGGACGGGTTCAAGATAGACGTAGTGTTTTGGGATCATGCTGCTAGAGAGCTTCGGGAGGACTGTGGTGCCAGGTTTGTTTCTCTGAATCCGATACTCAGCCACCTCAGATACTGATTCTCGAGTGCAAACGATGTAGTGCCGCGGTTGTCGCGCGTCGACATGCCGCTGCTGATCGAAATAGTTTGGTAGCAGGAGGGAAATGAGCAGGTCTTCGTTGACAAGCGCAAGTGAGGCCACAGGTGAACCGAATGCACCGCAACTCGACCGCCAACAGCTTTCTGCGTCATTTTGCTGTAAAGTGATGCATATAATTCCCGGGCAACCACATATGAACAAACGAGCCAGATCAAAGTCTCGCGGACGGCCACTAGTTGGCAAGCCGCTCGCTGCGCGCGTGTCGGCAAGTCTACCCGCAGACGTTGCCCGCACACTTCAGGAGATTGCTCAACAGAAGAAGGTGTCGGTTGCTTGGGTGATTCGCGACGCCGCCGAGAAATATGTCGCCGAACAGTGGCCGCCATTTGGTGAGCAGGCCCGATGAGTACCATGTGTCAAGTGACATTCCATTGCGCGATTGCTACTTGCCGAGCGGGCGCGAGTGGCAGCCCTAATTCGGAGAATGCAGTGTGAAAGTGGCAACTCAAGCTGCCAACATCGAGACTGTTAGCGCATCAGCTGTGACGAAACGCGGCGTGCGCAGAACCAAGAATCTTGATTCAATGGCCAAGAATGAAGTGGTCGTACGCTCAGATGCCGCCGAGTTGCCTGCGACCATTGATCCACGTAACCAGCTCAATGACCTTACGGCCAAGGAATGGATTCCAGAGACGGTTTCTGTTTGGAATCAGCGAGGCCTTGGCGCAAGCCATCCTGATGCGCAGATTGAGCGGCAACACCCCGCGCCTTTTTCGTTTACTGATGTTGGCCGTCTCATTCGCTTCTTCACAAAAAGGGGCCACACTGTTCTCGACCCCTTTGTAGGCGTCGGCTCGACCTTGAAGGCTTGCGCAATCGCTGAGCGCCACGGCATTGGCATCGAGCTGAATCCCGAGTTCGCGGAATTATCGCGCAAGCGCCTTGCTACCGAAGTCCGCGACATGTTCTCGACCGCTGATGGCCAGCGCATCCTTGAAGGCGACGCTCGCGATCATCTGCCAGCGATTGCGGACGAGAGTGTGGATTTCGTCGTCACCAGCCCACCGTATTGGTCCATCCTCAGAAAAGAGGATCACAAGGTGCGCCAGGAGCGTCTGGAGAAAGGGCTCGCCAAGGATTACGGTACCGATGCCCGCGATCTGGCCAAAATCGAGAGTTACGATATCTTTTTGCAGGAGCTCGTGAAGATCTTCGGTGAGTGTGCCCGCGTCTTGAAGCGCGGTCGCTACATGGCGATCATCGTCAGTGATTTCCGCGACAAGTCAAGATACATCATGTTCCATGCTGATTTAGCGCGCTCGCTTGAGCCCTTCGGCCTTGAAATGCGCGGCCTAAAGGTCTTGTATCAGCGCCACAAGAAAGTGTTCCCCTACGGGTATCCGTACTCCTACGTTCCCAACATCCACAACCAATACATACTGATTTTGCAGAGGCGGAAGTAGTGTCAAAGTCGTGCATCATTCATGGCGATTGCATCGAGGGCATGGCCAGTCTCGAAGTTGGTTCGTTCAACCTCATCATCGCTGACCCGCCCTACAACTTGAACAAGGACTTCGGGCAATGGAAGGAAAGCGAGCGTAAGTCTGAGTGGCGGGACTGGACACGCACATGGCTTGCCGAAGCTGGTCGTGTGCTCTCCGATGACGGCAACATCTTTGTTTACGGCATCCACCACCATATGTGCTGGGTTCAGTGCATGATGCTGGAGCTTGGCCTCGTCTATCGCCGACAGATCATCTGGCACTACGAGAATGGTTTTGCGGGATATGGCAGGCGTTCCCTCAACGCTACCTACGAGCCCTTGCTGTGGTTCTCCAAGACGGATCGCTACATTTATGTGCCCATCCGCGAGCCCTATAAGAGTCAGGAACGGCTGAAACATAAGATCATCAAGAAAGGTAAAGTGTGGGAGCCTAATCCCGAAGGCCGCATGGCAGGGGACATTTGGTCGTTTCCTACGCTCGCCGGTCGCCGCTTCCGCGAGGAAAAGGTCAATCACCCGACCCAGAAACCGCTCTCAATTTCTCGTCGAATCGTCAAGCACTTTTCCAATCCAGGCGATACGGTGCTTGTACCTTTCGCAGGCAGCGGCAGCGAGTGTGTGGCCGCAGCAATGGAGGGCCGGGAATACCTTGGTTTCGAACTGAATCGTGCTTACATTGAAATAGCTCGAAAACGCATCAACAACCTACGGGATGGCGACTATCCCGAGCAGGTGAACTTGCTCGCTACTTTGCCGGTCTGAATGCGCCGGGATAAGGCTCTTCTGGTTTCTCGTCGCCAAGGCTAAGGCAATCGGCAAGGTCAATATTCCCTTCACCTACGGTGAAGGCATCACCATCGAAGCCATTCAGCCGTACGCAATTCCACAGCATCGCGACTAGCGCACCGACCGTGATCGTGCGACAACGTAGCCCAAGAACATTCTCGATGTCGCGAATTACTTGATAATACTCCGAACGCACATTTGGCAAGGATAGGATAATGCTGATAGGGTCGATGACATCGACCGCATAGCCATAGCGCGAGTGGAGCACAGCCACATCTTCAAGAAGTGCACGAGGGGACTCCAGAACGCCCGCACCGGTTTCAATCTCCACCACGAATGGCCTCTCATTGCGCGAGAAACCAACAGCGTCAATGCGCATGTTGGTATCCCCGCGTCGCCGCGTTCGGGCGTTCAGTCCGACTTCGTTTAGAAGGTTTCTTACCATAAGCGTCGCGCGCGCATCCTCCAGCGCGCCGACTGTCGTAGCGAGATTGGTGGCTGCGGGTGCTTTTAGTGATGCGATCTGCCCGCTGCGCTTTACCTCCGGGTGCTGGCCCTTTGTTGCTCCCGCGACCGCTATCCTGTCAGGGTCGGCCGTTTCGACAGCGGCGGTAAGACCATTGGCCAAGTTGATCGCACCGTAGGGGCAGCGGCTGATGCACAGTCCGCAGCCGATGCAATACTCGGCCACGACAAAGGCGTTCAAGGTCTCGCCATCCCAACGAATTGCCTTCGTCGGGCAGACATCGAGGCTGGGGTCGCCAGGAAAGGCTTCAAGTGCGCCGAACAGCGCGAGCTCGGTGTCGGCCTTTTCTATGCAGGGTGCACTACCGCACCCAAGGCAGGTTCCGGCTCCGGCTTGCCCATTAGCCAGTATGACCGACGTGCGTGTTCCATGCCTGTAATGGACTTCCGCTACGTCGGCCCCGTAGTGCCTCGCAAACGACCCCGCTGCTCGTCGGCCTTTGTGAACGACGAAGTCAGACATCAAGGAACCCGCGAAGCTGGCTTAGTTGCCGGGCGTCAATCGTCAAACCATCGCGGACGGCGCGTAGCGCGAGGTAGGCGAGGGTCGTTAGATCGACCACACCAACACGCAGGCCGAAAGCTCTGAACACATCGTCAATCAGGTTTGACATCTCGCTGCGCTCGTTAGGAAGGCGATAGCCGACGACGAGACTTGACAGATCGGTACGCGTCTCTAACCCGCCTCGCGATAGCAGGATCACCTTGTTTTCAAGTGCCTGACGAACCGCCTTCGTGGAGAGCATAGTTTCCTCGGTCGGCGACTTTACTTCGACCGGAAGGGCGAAGCCATCGGCCATCACATAGGCGTCCCACCTCTGGTAATTCACGCCAGCGCGAGAATAATCACTCCTGAATCCTAGGATTTGAAACAGGTGCGTGACCAGTGGGTAGAATTCAGTCTTGGTGTCCCGCGCGTGGTTCTCGGCGAAAGTCCTAGCCGCGACTTCGATCGTCCCGCATATCCCCAATAGCCTGGCCAGTTCCGCCCGCAGCGCGTAGGGGCCAGCCGCGCCAGCCTCTTCCTCTGAGACCATGCTCGGACGTACAAACAGGTGTGAACGATCGTCGCGTCCGTATGCCGTTGCTGTGACCTCCGACCTGATTGCGCCCTCTTCCACTTGTGGGGTTCGCGCCCGCGTAGGGAAGGCGGCGGCAATGTCGCGCAGCGATAGAGACTGGAACGGCGAGAAAAGCAGGTTGCGACCATTTGTCGCTAATCGACTGAGTACTGCCGTCGCTTCTAGTTCCGCTTTCGCGATGCGCTCCGCGACCGGTGCGATATCGAAACCCGACCTTTCCAGCATCCGAAAGTGCGCTACGACGGCGAGCGCCGTACGCAGCTCCGGAGCGATCTGCGCCGCATCATCGACGCGGAGATCAACGCTGCCAGTGACACGCTCCGCAAGTGCGTGGCCTCTGTCGGTTAACCGGAAGGTTTCGTACCTAGCGCCATCCCTCAAGGTGGCCGGCCCTCGTGTTGCCCATCCCAGATCCCGCAGCACAGCGATCGGCCACCGAGTGTAGTTCCGCAAGGTATTGATTTGAACTTTCCGCGCAGTCGACACGCCTGCTAAGGCGTGCTCCGCATCCGCTAAGCTCTCGCGCGCCAAATTGATTGTGGCCGCCACTAAATCCAAATCGGTCTGCTTGCGATCGCTGACGGCACTTAGAGGTCCGATTATCAATTCGTCGCGTGACAGGTGACCCCCGCAGGCCGCCATTGCCCGCAGGATAAAGGCGAAAGGCCGGAGGTCAAAATCGCCTTTTACCGTGAGTATGGGCGTGGGGTAAACGATTCCCAGCACGCACTCTTCGAGCAGAGGCCCGAAATCACGTCCAGCCGCAACGACTTGCTCGCCGAGCAGCGTGAATGTGAAGGTTAATGCGCTTTGTGAAGTAGGGTGCATCCACCCCAAAGTGCGGAATAGTTCCGCATACATCTTGAGCTGATTGTAGAGAGGGTCGAGACTGCGATTGGCGCGTGTCGAACGCGCTACGGCTTTCTCGCCCATGTAGCCGGAAGATGTCGCCAGGTTTGCACTGACTACCGCCGCCACTATGGCATCAAGGTCAATCGTCTGGCCGTTTAGGCGCTCGAATGCCGAGCTGTAGACTCTGACAAAATTGTCGATTGTGGAACCAGGATTCGGAAATCGCAGCACGGAATGCGATCACTCGTTTGCCGGAAAAGTGAACAGTTCCGCTATTGAGATGCCAAGGCCATCGGCAATCTTCTCAATAACGGTGAGAGTGGGGTTGCGCTCACCGCGTTCAACACCGCCGATGTAGCTCCGGTCAAGGCCCGACCGATCAGCCAAGTCCTCTTGCGTTAGGCCAGCAGCCGTCCGCGCCTTCCGAACGGCTTTCCCAAATCTATTGGCCCGTTGCCTCTTTCTCTCCATGAGTAAGAATCCTCTCGATGATGACTATGAGTCCACGGACTATCAGTACCAGTCGTGCGGTGTGAAGCATCTATTTCACGCACGCGCGCCGCATGGCGGATAGCTGGGTTTCGGATGTCGTACCGACGGAGACGCCCGCATTGG
>CAZVIF010000035.1:0-23467 GCA_964626745.1 uncultured Steroidobacteraceae bacterium | reverse complement strand
TTGTCACTCATTTTGTAACCCCCTTCCCCTTCCCCCTTCACGAAAAGACCGCCCCATCATGGCTCGGCGTTCAGGGCCGCGAACGTCCGTTCCGCCGCATCGCCCGCGGCGCGCGCGAACGCGGCCTCGAGCGCCTCGACCACCGCCGACTGCCGGTTCTCCGCCGCGCCTTCGCTCGCGGACACCGTGAACGCCGCGAGCACGTGCCGGTCCGAGGCGCGGCCGAGCGTCGCGGCGAGCGCCACCTGCGCGACGGGCGCCCCGCCCGCCGTGTAGTCCGCCTCGAAGCGGCGCACTTCCACGACCAGCGTGTGGGACGCGCGGAAGCGGCCGAGGTCGCCCTGCACCGAGCGCAGACGGCCGGAATCCTGCAACGCCTCCACGAGCGCGGTTTCGACCAGCACGGGCAGGCGATCCGCCCAGCGCGCGCCCGCCAGGTAGTCGAGGCGCTGCCCGGGCCAGCGGCCCGCGATGCCGGCGCCGTCGAGTCCGGGCGCGGTCCCCGAAACGACCACCTTGAGGTCGACCGGCAGCGCGGTTCCCGCGGCCAGCGACGGCGCGTCGACGCGGTAGATGAGCGAGGGCGCCTGTTCGCGCATCCCGCCGAAGCAGCCGGCCGCGAGCGCGGCAGCCGCCGCGATGCATGCGATTCTCATGGCGGTATCTCCACGCCAGCCGGGGCCGGGCGGTAAATCAGGCGCGACGGATCCTGCTCGAGGCCGCTGGTCAGCGCGTCGAAGCTGCGCACGGCGTTGCGCGTCTCGCGCATGAGCTGCTCGAACTCGGCGAGGCCCTCCTCGGCGAAGCGGCTGACGTTGTCCTCGCTCTCGGCCACCAGCCGGTCGAGCCGCGATGCGGTCGAGGCGAGCGTGTCGGCCACTTCGCGCAGGCGCGCCGCGGCGGCCTTGACGTCCTGGCCGCCCGTGCCGCTCAGCGCGCCGAGGCCCTCCATGGTCGTCTGCATCTCGTTCGCGGCGACCTTCATGTCGCGGAACATCACGCGCGCGTCGGCGACCGCCGCCGGCAGGTCCGCGCTCGCGCGCTCCGCGTTGGCGAGCGCGGCCTCGACGGCGGCCACGTTCCGGTCCGACAGTATCGTGTTGATCCGGTCGAGCGCCTCGCCCGCTTTCGCGACCACGTCCGGCAGGCTCGACACCAGCACGTCGAACTGCGACTGCTCGGAGGGGATCACGGGAAACTTGAGGCTCTCGATGCGTTGCGACGGCGCAACGCCCGGCGTGCGCGGCTGCAGGTTGATGGTCAGCAGCCCGGTCACGCCCTGCAGCGACAGCCGGGCCACGGTGTCCGCCTCGATCGGCGTGCTCTCCTGGATGTCGGCGACGACGCGCACGCGGCCGGGATCGCGCGGGTCGATGCCGATGCGCATCACGCGGCCCACCGCGACCCCGAGGTAGCGCACGGTGCTGCCCTCGGAAAGGCCGGACACGCTGCCGTCGAAGTAGATCTCGTAGCGCCGCACGGCCTGGCCGTCGCCCGCGTCCGAGTACCAGAGCACGAAGCCGGCGGCCATGACCACGACCAGCAGCACGAAGGCGCCGATCGCCACGTAGTTCGCTTCCCTATCCATCGGTTCTGGCCTCGCCACGGATCGCGCGGCTGCGCTCGCCGTGGAAGTATTCACGAATCCAGGGGTGCCCGCTCGCCACGATCTCCTCGACGGTCCCGGCGATCATGCGTCCGTCCACGATCACGCCGACCCGGTTGCTGACCCGGAAGATGGTATCCAGATCGTGGGTGATCATCACCACGGTCAGCCCGAGGCTCCGCTGCAGCTCCAGCACCAGCTCGTCGAAAGCGGCCGCGGAGATCGGGTCGAGGCCGGAGGTCGGCTCGTCCAGGAACAGGATCGCCGGGTCGAGGGCGAGCGCGCGCGCGAGCGCGACCCGCTTGGTCATGCCGCCCGAGAGCTGGGCCGGGTACTTGGGCGCGGCCTCGGCGTCCAGCCCGACCATGTACAGCCGCAGCAGCGCGAGCTCGGCGGCGAGCTCGCGCGTGACCGGGAAGTGCTCGCGGATCGGCAGCTCGATGTTCTGCGCCACGGTCAGCGACGAGAACAGCGCGCCGCGCTGGAACATGACGCCGTAGCGGCGCTTCACGGCGAGGAGCGCCTGGTCCGGCTGGTGCGCGACTTCGCGGCCCTCGATGCGCACCGAGCCGGCGGCCGGCTCCTGCAGGCCGAGCATGGTGCGCAGCAGCACCGACTTCCCGCTGCCCGAGCCGCCGACGATGCTGAACACCTCGCCCGCGCGGACCTCGAGGTCGAGGCCGTCGTGCACGACCTGGCGGCCGAACCGGTTGACGACGCCGCGCACCTCGATGACCGGTTGCGCCATCAGATGTCGAGCTCCATGAACAGCACGGCGAACAGCGCGTCCGCGAGGATCACCAGGAAGATCGACTGGACGACCGCGACGGTCGTGAGCCGGCCGAGCTCCCGGGACGAGGTGCGCACCTGCATCCCGCGCAGCGTGCCGACCGCCGCGATCAGGACCGCGAACACCGGCGCCTTGATGATGCCGACCCAGAAGGTGAACTCCGAGATCGACCCCTGCACGCGCTCGACGTACTGGTTGAACGGGATGTCGATCAGGTACCAGGAGAGCAGCGCGCCGCCGGCGAGCCCCATGGCGTCGGCGAGCACGGTGAGCGCGGGAAGCGCGATCACGAGCCCCAGCACGCGCGGCAGGACCAGGACCTCGTAGGGATCCATGCCCATGGCGCGCAGCGCGTCGACCTCCTCGTTCAGCTTCATCGCGCCGATCTCCGCGGCGAAGGCGCTGCCCGAGCGGCCGGCGACGATGATCGCGGTGAGCAGCACGCCGAGCTCGCGCAGGACGGAGACGGTGACCAGGTCGACGACGAAGATCTCGCCGCCGAACTTGCGCAGCTGCTGGGCGCCGATGTAGGCGACGATCACCGCGATCAGGAAGGCGATCAGGGACACGATCGGCACCGCCGTCAGGCCCGTCTCGTACGCGTGCCGGACGACCGACGGCAGCCGCAGTCGCCTGACGCTCGAGAGCGCGCGGCCGAATCCCAGCGTGAGCAGGCCGACGAAACCGAGGGTATCCACCACGCCCTGCTTCGCGAGCACGGTCGCCCGGCCCACGCCGTGCAGGGTGCCGGTCACCAGCGAGAGCGGCTCGTCATCGGACGGGGGCGGCGGCTTCCCGCCGGCCATGGTGCGGTCGATGAACTCGATCAGCCCGGGGCGCGCGGGCCGCCAGTCGACGCGGGCGCCGGAGGCCGCGAGGCGGCCTTCCAGGGTGAGCAGCAGCCAGGCGCCGGTGAGGTCGAGCGTCTCGAGGCCGGCGGCATCGAGCAGCACGTCGCGCCCGGCCTGCGCCTGGACCGCGTCCAGGCCCGGACCCTGCGTCGCGGCCTCGGCGACCGTCCAGCGCCCCAGCAGGCGCACCCGCTGGCGAGTGCCCTCATCAGTCAGCTCGAACGGCATGCCCTCTCCCGGACGCTCCGGAAGATGCTAGCAGGTGATAATGGGCGGCGGAGGCGCCCCCTGGAAAACAGCGTCCTGGAAGACGTGCTGCTGCTGCTCATGGCGACGCTCGCCGTCGTCGTGGGCCTGAAGCGCCTGCGCCTGCCGCTGATCCTTGCCTTCCTGCTGGTCGGCATGGTGGTCGGCCCGCACGCGCTCGGCTGGGTCGAGTCGACGGAGACGACCGAGACCCTCGCCGAGTTCGGCGTCGTGTTCCTGCTGTTCACCCTCGGGCTCGAGTTCTCGCTGCCGCGCCTGATCGCGATGCGCGGCGAAGTGTTCACGCTCGGCGGGCTGCAGGTCTTCGCCACCACGGCCGCCGCCGCCGCCGTCGGCTGGGCGCTCGGGCTCGCGCCGCCGATCGCGATCCTGCTCGGCGGCGCGGTGGCGATGTCCTCCACCGCGATCGTCCTGCGCCAGCTCACCGCGCAGGACGAGCTCAACCGCACGCACGGCCGGCTGGCCTTCGGGGTCCTGCTGTTCCAGGACCTGGCGGTCGTGCCCTTCCTCGCCCTCGCCGGCGTGCTCGGCGCGCCGCAGGAGACCTACACGACGCCGGAGATCGCGCTCGCGCTCGGCAAGGCGGCGGTCGCGCTGCTCATCGTGCTGGCCGCCGGGCGCTGGCTGCTGCGGCCGCTGTTCCACGAGATCGCCTCGAGCAACGCGCCGGAGCTGTTCACCTTCGCCGTGCTGTTCGTCGCGATCGGCGCCTCCTGGGCGACGCACGCCGCCGGGCTCTCCTTCGCGCTGGGGGCGTTCCTCGCCGGGATGATGCTGGCGGAGACCGAGTACCGCTACCAGGTCGAGGCTGGCATCCGCCCGTTCCGCGACACGCTGCTCGGGCTCTTCTTCGTGACCATCGGCATGCAGCTGGACGTGCCGGAGCTGCTCGCCCACCTGCCGGTGGTGCTCGCGCTGCTGGCGGGGCTGCTCCTCGTCAAGGCGACGATCGTGATGCTGGCGGCCCGCCCGTTCGCCGGGCAGTGGTTCAAGGCCCTGCGCGCGGGCATCGTGCTGTCGCCGGGCGGCGAGTTCGGATTCGCGCTGATCGCGCTCCTGCTCGACAACCGGCTGATCGGCGCGGCATTCACGCAGCCGCTGCTGGCCGCGATCACGCTCAGCATGCTGGTCGCGCCGGTCCTGATCCGCCACAACAAGCGGATCGCGCGCGCGGTTCTCGGCCAGAGCGGGCCCGGGGCGTCCGGTCTCGAGCGGCTGGAGGCGGCGAACCAGGCGCTCGCGCGGCGCGAGCACGTGATCCTGTGCGGCTACGGCCGGGTCGGGCAGAACGTCGCGCGCGTGCTGGAGACGGAGGGCTTCGAGTTCCTGGCGATGGACCTGGACCCGGTTCGGGTGCGCGCGGCGCTGGCCGCGGGCGACGCGGTCATCTACGGCGACGCCGCGGACGAGGGGGTGCTGAGATCAGCGGGCCTCGACCGCGCCAATGCCGTCGTCGTGACGTTCTCGGACACGTCCCGGTCGCTCGCCATCGTGCGCGCCGTGCGCCGGATCCGCGGCGAGCTGCCGATCCTGGTGCGCGCCACGGACGACGCGCACCTCGAGGAACTGCTCGCCGCGGGCGCGACCGAGGTGGTGCCGGAGACGCTCGAGGCCGCGCTGACGCTGGTGTCGAATGCGCTGCACATGCTGCAGGTCCCGCCCTCGCGGGTCATCCGCGCGGTCGGCGAGATCCGGCGCCAGCGCTACAAGACGCTGCGCTCGGTGATCCGCCGCGATCCCGCGGGAGACGCCGACGGGTCGGGGACGTTCCGCGAGGAGCTGCACACGGTCGTGCTGCCGCCCGGGGCCTGGTCGATCGGCCGCACGATCCAGGAAATCCGCAGCCGCGGCGCGGAGGTGTCGTTCACCGCCGTTCGGCGCGACGGCATCGTCGGCCGCGACCCCGACCCGCAGATGACCCTGCGCGAGGGCGACGTCGTCGTGCTGTTCGGCACGCCCGAGGCCCAGGAGCACGCCGAGGCGGTACTTCTCGCAGGGTGACGCGCCTGGGCGCTGCGATTCAACTCGCGGCGCACGCGGGATCCGGCGGGGTTCCTCGCTCGCAAACCCTGCCGGAACGATAAGGGTTTGCTCGCGAGGACCCCGCCACCTCGCGTGGGCCGCGAGGCGTCCCCGAAGCGGCGAGGCGTATCCCTACGGGAAGTCGAGGTCGACGCTGCCCGAGCCCGTGTCGATGACGCCGCGGTGCGAGCCGAGCTTCAGGGTCACGTAGGTGATGTCGTCGTCCTCGCGTATCGTGGCGCCCGGCGCGTTGACGTTGACGCCGCCGCTGCCGGTGTCGATCCGGATCTCCATCGAGGGCTGCGCCGACGAGCGCAGGTCGACGCCGCCCGAGCCGGTATCGACGTGCAGCCGCGTGAGCGCGGACAGGTCGCCTTCGACGTTCACGCTGCCGGAACCCGTGTCCACGTCGAGGCTGCGTACGTCCGTGAGCCCGCGCGCCCGGACCGAGCCGGAGCCGGTATCCGCCGCGAATGGGCCCGCAAAATCCGCGACGGTGACCCCGCCCGAGCCGGTGTCGGCGGCGACGCTGCCCTTGCCGCGCGCGATCTTCACCGAGCCGGAACCGGTGTCGGCCGAGATCTCGCACTCGCAGTCCGTGATGTCCACCGAACCGCTGCCGGTGTCGGCAACCACCCGCCCGCGATGGCCGCTGACGATGACTTCGCCGCTGCCGTTGTCGAGCTCGACTTCGCCCTCCCCGCCCGTGGAACTCAGCCGGCCGCTGCCGCCGTCGAGGCGCAGCGTGCCCGAGTACCCCTGGGCGACGGCATCGCCGAACGTATTGTTGACTTCCAGCTTCGCCCCCGCCGGCGCGCGGATCAGCAGATCGACCCGGACGGCGGGCGCCTCGGCGGGATCGCGGACCAGGCGGATGCGCTCGCCGAGGTGCTCGACGTAACTCACCGACCACCAGCCCTCGGCGCCGCGCTCCGAGTAGATCTTCGGGAAGTGGGCGCGCGGCAGGCGCACGTCCAGACGCGAGCCGGGACCGACGTCCGACGTGCGGAACTCGACCAGCGCGATGAGACGGTCGGCCTCGGCCTGCGATGCGGCGTCGATCGTGGTCGTCGCAGTCACGTGGATGCCGGGGGCGGTGCCGCGCTCGACGCGTACGTTGCCGATCAGGTTGCGCACCGTCAGGCCCGCGTTCGACTCGGGCTTGAACTGCCAGGCACGCGTCGCCGTCGCGCTCGCGGCCGCAGCCGGGAGGCTCACCGCCAGCAACGCGAGCGCGGCGGCGGCGCGGGAAAACATCTGCATCGCACTTTCTCCGTGAATCATCGTCCGGAAACGGGTCAGCTCGTCTCGTCGCGGTAGCGGCGGACCCACATGGCCCCCGCGAGCAGCAGCGCGGCCGCGACCACGCCGAGCCAGAGTTCCGGCGAGGCGTAGAACTCGCGCAGGCCCCCGACGAGGTCGACCTGGCTGATCTTCGCCATCTCGTCGCCTTCCGCGCCCGGGCTGCCGTCCGAGCGCGCGCCGAGCAGGCCGTAGAGGCCGAACAGGCGGCCGGTGATGAAGTCGCCGACGTGCTCCGAGCCGACCACGAACCGCTCGCCGACCCACAGCCCGACCGGCGGCAGTACCGCCCACAGGAAGGGTCCGCGCGGCGCCCAGGCCGAAGCCAGCATCAGGTAACCGACGACCGGCGCGTACCAGAGCATCGCCGTCACGCACCACAGGAACGCGACCGCGAAGCCGCCGAACAGCGCCTCGGGCCGCCACATCACGGCGCCGCCGATGCCCTCGAGCGCGAGCCGCGCCGAGCCGCCGGCCGCGATCACGAGCTGCGCGACCAGCGAGGCGGCCAGCGCGACGAGCGGGATCACCACGATCGCCACGGCGAATTTCGACAGCACGGTCTCGGCGTCGGAGAGCGGCAGCGACTTCCAGAACAGCACCGAGCGGTCGCGCCGATCGGCGTACAGCGCGTCCAGCGCGTAGAAGAAGGCGACGATGCCCATGACCATGAACACCACCAGCGCGAGGCCGGCGTAGACGATCACCAGGAGCTTCAGCTTGATCTCGTCCGTCGCCTCGCCGAGCACCGCGTGCCCGTTGACGGTGCCGATCGGCCCCAGGTGCACGTTCCCGGTCAGCATCAGCAGCACCAGGCAACCGATCACGATCGCCGGGGCGACCCAGATCGCCTTGTGCTCCCAGACCTCGCGGCGGACCAGCCACAGGAAACGGTTCATGTGCGGGCTCCCTGGATCACGGCGACGAACAGGTCCGCGACCGACGGCACGCCCACCTCGCCGAGCCGCTCGAGCTCTGCGCGGTCGACGCCGCGGAACAGCATGTGCGTGCGGCCGAGGCCCTGTCGCTCGGCGATCGGCTGGCGGGTCCGCGCCGCGGCCAGGTGCTCGGGCCGGACCGCCACCTGCGCGTACTGCTCCTGCACTTCGTCCATCGCCGCGTCGAGCACAATGCGCCCGCGATCGATGAACAGGAGATCCGTCAGTATGTGCTCGACCTCCTCGACCTGGTGTGTCGTGACGAGGATGGTGCGCTGTTCGTCGAAATACTCGTTGAGCAGCGTCTCGTAGAACTGCTTGCGCATCAGGATGTCGAGGCCGAGCGTCGGCTCGTCCAGGACCAGCAGCTTCGCGTCGATCGCCATGACGAGCGCGAGGTGCAGCTGCGTCACCATGCCCTTCGACAGCTCCCTGACCCGGCTTCCCTTGCGGACGTCGCTGCGCGAGAGGAACTGCTCGCAGACCTCGCGGCGGAACCTCGGGTGGGTCGCCGCGACGAAATCGATCAACTGGCTCACGCGGATCCAGCGCGGCAGCACCGCGACGTCGGCGATGAAGCAGACGTCCTGCATCAGGCGGTGCCGCTGCAGGTACGGGTTGAGGCCGAGCACCGACAGCTCGCCCTCGAAACGCGTCAGGCCGAGCATGGCCTTGAGCGCGGTGGTCTTGCCGGCGCCGTTGGGGCCGATGAGGCCGACGATGCGTCCGGACTCGACGCGGAAGTCGACGCCGCTCAGGGCCTGCGTCGAGCCGAAGCTCTTGCGGAGCCCGCGCGCCACGATCAGCTCACTCACGCCTGTCCTCCTCATCCTCGTCCGCGGCGTCCGCGGAGTCGCTGCGCACGGCCGTCAGCGACGAGGCCGGCGCGGGCGGAATCCGGTCTAGCTTGTCCAGGAGCTCCTTCGGCTCGAATCCGAGTCGCTGGATGCGGCTCGCGATCTTGGGCCACTCCTCCTCGAGGAACAGCTGCCGCTCGTCCTTCAGCAGCGCGCGCCGCGCGCCCTCGGTCACGAACATGCCGCGTCCGCGGCGCTTCTCGACGAGGTTTTCGTCGACGAGCTGCTGGTAGCCCTTCAGGACCGTCAGGGGGTTCAGCCGGTATTCGGCCGCGACGCTGCGCACCGACGGCAGCGGATCGCCGTCGTTGAGAACCCCCTCCAGGATCATCGCCACCACGCGGTCGCGCAGTTGGCGGTAGATCGGCAGGCTGTCGTTCCAGTTGGTGTCCATGCGTTTGCCGAAGTGAACTAGCTCGCTACCAGACTACTTTAGCAGAGCACCTGAGGAGTCCTTGCGGACCCCTCAGAACCCCGCGTTGATGGCAGGCGTCGGCAGCAGCGCGGCCTGGTCGTCCTGCGCGATCATCGTCGCGACGCGCTTGGCGACCACGACGATCTCGGGCAGCTGCGCCGCCGCGAACTGGGTGGCAGCCTCGCGCTTGCCGACGACCGTCACTTCCGGCAGCTGGGCCAGCATCGTGGCGCCGTCGAGCGCCGTCAGCTCGCCGACCTCGATCCGGCCCTGGGGGGCCGCCGCCAGATAGGCCTGGTCCATGACGAGGCCGCCGAATCCAACGATGGCAACCGCCGCCACTGCGCTGAAGGTCTTCCGGGTGTTCTGTGCAACCATCGTGAACATGTGCCTCTCCTTATCCTTTCTGTCTCAGCCCGATGTACTGATGTGCTCCTCTGGTGTTGTAGTTAACTATAACACTGACTCGATTGCAAGGGGGTTCTGCGAAAATAATTGCAGACGTCGGCTAGAGGCTTATAAATCAATCAGTTAGGTACAAAAAATCTTTGAGCGCGCGGTGCTGCCCGGGCTTTGCGGCCCGCCGGCGGGCGCTTTTTGCGCAACTCCGCAACCCCGCATGGCATCCGCGAGCGTTGAGAAAAGTGGTCACCGCCCCTTCCGGGTACAGTGGCCGCCGATGGGAGAAGGCGACGCCGACGCGCAATTGATGCTGCGTTACGCCGCGGGCGACGCGCGGGCGTTCGATGAGCTCTACGCGACCTACCGACCGGGCTTGTGGCGCTTCATCCGCCGGCTGGTCCAGGATGCGGCGGCCACCGACGACGTCTTCCAGGAATGCTGGTCGCGCGTGATCGCCCATCGCG
The DNA here is from genome assembly GCA_964626745.1 of uncultured Steroidobacteraceae bacterium. Taxonomy (GTDB): domain Bacteria; phylum Pseudomonadota; class Gammaproteobacteria; order Steroidobacterales; family Steroidobacteraceae; genus SCUD01. The sequence continues at coordinate 13,553 of CAZVIF010000035.1, read as the reverse complement.
AGAACTACCGGCCGGAGGCGCGTTTCGCGACCTGGCTGTACCGGATTGCGCACAACTGCTGCATGGATCACTGGCGCAAGAGCGGCCGCCGCGGGGCGCACGAGACGACGGACGACGAGGCCGTCGCCGCCGCGGCCGACCCGACGGACACCGATCCGCTGGCCGCTGCCCTCGACAGCGAAGCGGCCGGACGGCTGGCTGCAGCGCTCGAGCGGTTGCCCGACGAACAGCGCGCTGCGTTCCTGCTGTACGTTGAGGGCGGGCTCAGCGTGGCCGAGATCGGCGTCACGACGGGCGTGAACGCCGAGACCGCCAAGAGTCGGCTGCGTTACGCGGTGGCGAGGCTCAAGCAGGCGCTCGGCAGCGCCGCACCGGACTGAAGGACATGGAACGACGCGAAGACGAGACGCCCTTCCCGCGCGAGCCCTGGCAAAAGCTGCTGGCGGACGCCGCGGACGGCCCGCCGGAAACGACGGACGCCCGCATCCGCGCCGCCGCACGCCGCGATCTCGCGCCGCGCGGCCGGCGCTGGTGGCTGCCCGCCTCGCTCGCGGCGAGCTTCGTGCTCGCGGTGATGATCGTGCAGTCCCAGTTCGGGACGATTCGCCGTGCGCCGATGACCGAGTCCGACCGCACGGGGGGCGAGGCCATGCAGGCGCGAATCATTGACCGCGAGGCCGGGCCCGAATCCCGCGAGGAGGGCCGGTCACCGGACGTCGCCGCACCGCTTCGGAAGGCGCCCGCGCGGCCGGCGGTGGAGCCGGAGGACTACGGTTACCCGGAGGAAGAGTCGGGATTCGACGAAGCAGGCGCCGCGCCCCTCGTCAGCGGTCCCGAGCACGAGGTGCGCGCCGCGAGCGAACTGCCGGCCGAGTCCGCGCCCGCAGGCCCGCCAGCCGCGGCGCCCGCCGCGGCAGCCGACGGGGCGCAGGCGCCGCCGCGCCCGCCGGAAGCCTGGTATGCGGAAATCCTGGAACTGCGCGCCGCGGGGCGCAGCGAGGAGGCCGAGCGGGAACTCGAGCGGCTGCGCCAGGCCTGGCCGGGCTGGCTCGAGCAGCGCGCCGAGAACCTGAAGAAGGAAGAGCGGCGCTAGGGAAGTCCCGCACCGGTCGCGCGGGCGCGGCGTTTCACTCCGATTCGAGCCGCCGGCGCCCTTCCAGAAGGTCGCGCTTCTGCGCCGCGTCGACCGGCGGGTAACGCGGGTCGATGCGTTCGAGCGTCTCGACCAGGATCCGCGCCACGGCCGCGCGCATGTAGTCCTTGTCGTCCGCGGGGATCGCGTACCACGGTGCGTGCGGCCGCGAGGTGGCCCGCAGCATCGACTCGTACGCCGACAGGTACTCGCCCCACCGCGCGCGGTCGTCGAGGTCGCCGAGCCGGAATTTCCAGTTCTTCTCCGGGTCGTCGATGCGCTCGAGCAGCCGCTTCTTCTGCTCCTTCCGCGAGACGTTCAGCCAGAACTTCACGATCACGGTGCCGTTGCGGGCCAGGTGCTGCTCGAACCCGCGGATCGACTCGAAGCGTCCCTCCCAGAAGTCCCTGCCGCCGGCCTCCGGGAGATTCTGGGCCGCGAGCGCGCCGTCGTGCACCCGCACGACCAGAACTTCCTCGTAGTGGCTGCGGTTGAAGACGCCGATCTTGCCGCGCTCCGGCAGCCGCGACGCGACGCGCTGCAGGAAGTCGTGCCGCAGCTCGAGCTCGCTCGGCCGGCCGAAGGCGTGCACGCGGAACCCGGCCGGGTTGACGCCCGAGAACACCTTGCGGATCGTGCTGTCCTTGCCCGCCGCATCCATCGCCTGGAACACGGCGAGCAGCGCGTAGCGCTGGTCGGCGAACAGCCGGCGCTGCAGCTCGTCGAGCCGCGCGACGCTTTCCTTCAGCTCCGCCTCGAGCCTGGCCTCCGAGCCGCTTCCCTTCGGCGGGTCCGGGTCGAAGTCCGCGATGCGGAAATCGCCGTCCCAGGGGACGCGGTGCCGTTTCGGGAACTCGATCATGTCCGCACGGGATCCGACGCCCTGAGCCGCACGAAGAGCCACAGGCCCGCGCCGATGACGGCGAACACCGAGCCGCTTGCGATCGTCGGCAGCCAGCCCGCGCGGTCGATCATGAGGCCGATCAGCGGCGCGAGCAGGCTCGGCAGGTTGCCGCCGAGGTTCAGCACCCCGGATGCGCTCATCGTGTCCTTCCCGGCCGCGTAGGCGATGGCCACCCAGTACGGCGTGTCGGTGAACATCACGAAGCCGAAGCACAGCGAGAGCATCGCGACCGCCATGTACGGATTGGTCGCGAACGCGCCCGCCAGCATGAATCCGGCGACCAGCAGCAGCCCCGTCATCGCCGTGATGCGGCAGCCGGCCCGCGCACCGTACCGCCGGCACAGGTGGTCGCAGACCACGCCGCCTACCACCGTCAGCACCGCCCCGCTGATGAACGGCAGCGCGTACAGGACGCCGCCTTCGAGCATGGAGAACCCGCGCGATTCGACGAGGTAGGTATAGAGCCACTGCGAGAACATGAAGAACACGTAGTTCATGCAGAAATAGCTGGCCGCCAGGACCACCACGTCGCGCTCGAGCAGCGCCTTGCGCCAGGACCCGGGCGCGGCGGCCTTCACCTTCGCCCGGTCGCGGTCGATGAAGGCGATCTCCTCGGGCGTGATCGCGGGATGCTGCACGGGCAGGTCGCGCGCGTACCAGTACCACCAGAGCCCGACGGCGACGCCGAAGGGCGCCAGGATGTAGCAGGCCTCGCGCCAGCCGAAATGGAAGATCAGCGCCGTCACGATCGGGCCGAGCGCCGCCTGGCCGAGCGACAGCCCCGAGCTCGTCACGGCGAGCGGCAGCGCCCAGTGGCCGGGCGGGAACCAGGCCTCGACGGTGCCGGCGGTGACCGGAAAGATCGGCGCCTGCGTCGCGCCGAGCAGCAGGCGCACCGACACGAGCGCGACCATCGCGCCGGCCGCGGACGCCGCCATCAGCCCGGGCGCAAAGCCGGTCAGCCAGGTCAGCAGGCCCCAGCAGACCGTGAGGAACCCGAGCGCGCGGCGCGTGCCGTAGCGCTGTCCGAAGATGCCGCCCGGGACCTGCAGCAGCGTGTAGCTGAGGCTGAAGCTGCCGAGGATCCAGCCGAGCTCGGCAGTGGTGAACCCGAACTCCTCGCGCAGGGTCGGCGCGGCGACCGAGATCACGTTGCGCAGCGCGTAGTTGACGAAGCTCACCAGGAACAGCACCGCGAGCACGCGCCAGCGGACCGGCACCCTGCGCAGCATGTTCAGCAGCTCCTCATGTCGCCAGGCGGCGTCGCAGCGCGCGGTCGCGCTTCAGGTCCGCGAGGATGCGGTGCGCCGCATTGTGGCCGGGCGCGCCGGTGACGCCGCCGCCCGGGTGCGTGCCGGCACCGCACAGGTAGAGCGCGGGAACGGGCGCCGCGTAACGCGCGTGGCCGGGCACCGGGCGCATGAAGAAGAGCTGATCGGGCCGGAGATCGCCGTGGAAGATGTTGCCCTCGGTGATGCCGAAGGTGGCCTCGAGGTCGGCCGGCGTGTACAGCCGCTGCGCGACCACGGAACGGCCGACCGCGGGCACGAACTGAGCGATCTGGCGGACGAGCTGCGCCTCGAGCCGCTCGCGCTCGAGGCTCCAGTCGGACCCGGCGAGCGCGTACGGCAGGTACTGGATGAAGCAGGTCATCACGTGCCTGCCGTTCGTCGCGAGCGAGTCGTCGACGAGCGACGGCACGAGGCAGTCGATCCAGAGTTCCTCGGCGATGCGGCCGCGGCGCATCTCGCCGTAGGCGGCCTGCGCGCCGTCGAGCCAGGGCACGAGCGTGAACTGCGCGCGGCGCAGCGCGTCGGAGCCGGGCTCCTCGTTCGCGAGCCGCGGCTCCTCCGACAGCACGAGGTTGAACTTGCCGCAGGGGCCGTCCATCTTGATGCCGGCCACGCGCGCGCGGAACTCCGGGTCGAGCGCGCCTGCCGGGACCAGCTTCAGGTACGTGCGCTTCGGGTCCGCGTTCGACACCACGATCGCCGCGTCGATCGCGCGCCCGTCCGCGAGGGCGACTCCCGTCGCGCGACCGCCCTCGATGCGCACCCCGGAAACCCCCGCGCCGGTCACGAGCTCGACGCCCGCGCCGCGGCAGGCCGCCGCCATCGCCTGCGTGATCGCGCCCATGCCGCCCATCACGTGGCCGACGAATCCCTGCTTCGATTCGGCGCCGCCGCCGAGCAGGTGGAACAGCAGCCCGAACAGCGTGCCCGGGTCGTAGGGCCCGCCGTGCTTGCCGTACAGGCTGTTGGCCAGGATCAGCGACTTCAGGTGCGGCGATTCCAGCGTGCGGTCGAGGAACTCGCCGAGGCTGCCGGTCGCGAACGCGATCAGCTCGGGAATCTCGCGGTTGCGGAGCCCGCGGAACCTGAGCGCGAAGCCGAGCAGGTCCGCGAGCCCCGCCAGGCCGTCGCGTTCCATGTCCGGGGGCGCCTGCATGAAGAGCGGTTCGAGATGCCGGGCGAGGCCGGCAAGCCGGCCTTCCATCGCCAGGAAGCGCTCGCAGTCCGCCGGCGCGAACCGCTCGAGCAGCGCGCGCATGCGCGCGCGGTCGCTCCACCAGGGCAGCACCACGCCGTCCGGCGTCACCGCCTGCACGGTCGGCTCGGCCGCGACCATGCGCAGGCCGTGCGCATCGAGCGCGAGGTCGCGGATCACCTCGGGCCGCAGCATGCTCGCCATGTAGGAAGCGGTCGAGACGCGGCAGCCCGGCGCCCTGGCCGCGTCGATCTCCTCCGTCACGGCGCAGCCGCCGAGCACGTCGCGGCGCTCGAGCACGAGGACCGAAAGCCCGGCGCGCGCGAGATAGAACGCGGCGGTCAGGCCGTTGTGGCCGGCCCCGATCACGACGGCGTCGTACCGCTTCGCCTTCATCGCGCCGTACTCCCCCTCAAATCGCAGGCCCCGGCACGATCGGCGACCCGTCGAAGAAGCGGTCGAGCCGGAACCTGCGGAGCGTCTCCGGGTCCGCGGCGCCGCGCACCATGTCCGCGACCAGTCTACCGGCGCCCGGGCCGATTCCGAAGCCATGTCCGCTGAAGCCGCTCGCGACGTAGAAGTCGCCGATCGAGTCGATCGGCGCGATGAACGGCAGGACGTCCGGGGACGCCTCGATCATGCCGGCCCAGGTCTCGACGAACGGCGCGCCCGCGATCTCCGGCAGCCGCGTATCGAGCGCGGCGCGCATTTCGCGGAGCTCGCGGGCGGCGGGCGCGGGATTAAGAACGCGCTCGCGCTCGAAGGGCGAAGGGCGGTCCAGCGCCCAGCGCGCGGGGGTCGCGAGCGCGCGCAGGAAGTCGTTGCCCAGGGTGAAACGGATCGACTCCGGGCTGGCGCGGAAGGCCGGCAGGAACCTGAACATCTCGCGGAAGCTCGCGGGTACCAGCGCGTGCACCGACGAATGCCCGTGCGCGACGGTGTAGCCGCCGTCGGCGCGCCGGCGGATCGCGACCGCGTCCGACCAGGCCTGGCCCTCGAGCAGCTTCGGCGCCGGCCCGAGCCGCGCGACGGTGTTGGCGACCTGCAGCTGCGGGATGCGGATCCCGAGCGAGCCGCAGAACAGCCGTGTCCAGGCGCCGGCGGCGCAGACCACGGCCCGCGTGGCGACCCTTCCGTGTTCCGTCACGACCGCCGAGACGCGTCCGGCCGCCGTCTCGATGCCGCGCACGGCGCAGCGGCTGACGACGTGCGCGCCGGCCCGCGCGGCGCCGCGGGCGATGGCGCGCCCGGCCCGCGACGGCTCGGCCCGGCCGTCGCTCGCAGTGTAAAGCGCGCCCGCGTAACGCGAGCCTGCGGCGAAGACGTCCGCGAGCTCGCGCCCGGCGATCACGCGCGTGTCGAGGCCGTGCGTGCGCGCGACCGCGAGCCACTCGGCAAGTCGGGCGAGCCCGGCTTCGTCGTCGGCGAGGTAGAGCGTTCCGCCCTGGCGGAAGCCGACGTCCTCGCCGAGCCGCGCCGGCAGCTCCTGCCAGATCGCGAGGCTCTCCATCATGAGCGGCAGCTCGACCGGCGAACGGCACTGCTGCCGGACCCAGCCCCAGTTGCGCCCCGACTGTTCGCCCGCGATGCGGCCTTTCTCGAACAGCGCGACGGAAACGCCCGCCTGCGCCAGGAACCAGGCGGCCGAACAGCCGACGATGCCGCCGCCGATGATCGCGACGTCCGCCGCCTCCGGCAGCGGGCGGTCCGCGGCATGGAAGGCGAACTCGTCCGCGTCGCCCGGGTGGATCTGCGGCTCGCCCGTCACGGGAATCGGTCGCTGCGGTGGACGACGTCGCCGTCGAAGATCGTCATGTGGCAGCTCGCGTCCTTCAGGTCGGCGGTCGGCGCCTGGTAGAAATCCCTGTCCCAGACCGCGATGTCGGCGCGCTTGCCGGGCTCCAGCGAGCCGGTCAGATCGTCCATGAACATCTGGTGCGCGGCATTGATCGTGAAGGAGCGCAGCGCCGCGCGCGCGTCCACGGCCTCGGCGCGGCCGAAGGGGTCGTCGCCCTCCGGGTTGAGCAGCGGCTCGCGCGCGACGGCGGCCCAGATCCCGTAGCGCGCCGGAAACGGCGTCACGAAGTAGTCCGAACCGCTCGCCCAGCGGATGCCGCGCTTCCCGAAGGTCGCGAACGGGTTGAGCCGCAGGCTGCGCTCCGGACCGAAGTTCGCGGCGTAGGTGGCTCCGAACCACCAGGTGAAGGACGGGGACGGTTCCGGGATGACGGCGTCGTATTCCCGCTGCATCGCGGCGATCACGTCGAGCGCATGCCCGCTCGGAATGTTGGCGTGGATCAGCGAATGACGCAGGCCCTTCACGGGCTTGCGCTGCAGCGCCGCGGCGTAGGAGTCGACGACCCAGTCGATGGTGCGGTCGCCGATCGCGTGCGTGCCGACGTGAAAACCGGCGTCGTGGTAGAGCGCTATGAGGTCGCGGATCGCGGCCGGATCGAAAGCCGGGTAGCCGCGGTTGCCGGCATCGATGCCGGTGCGGTCGCGATTCCAGTCCTGCCACATCCAGGCGGTGCGCGCGCCGCCGCTGCCGTCGGCGAAGATCTTGATGCCGCCCGACACCAGGCGGCCGTCGCCGCCGCCTTCGGCCGGCTTGCCGAACGGCTCGATCAGCGCCAGGAGCCGGCGCGCGTCGTCGACATTCTGCGGGCTGGTCCAGAGGACGAAGGCGCGCACCGTCAGATCGCCCGAGACGAGCACGTCGCGGTAGGCGTTCCAGGTCTGCAGGGCCGCATCGGGGTCGAAGCCGAGGCCGCTGCCGATGCCCGGGTCCTTGACGCCGGTCATGCACTCGCGATTGAACTCGCGCGCCATCGCGCGCAGCGCTTCGCGCAGGGTGTCGGGGCCGGCCTGCGGCAGGTGTCGCGTGACCAGTCCCATCGCCGATTCCTTCAGCACGCCCGTCGGGCGCCCGTCGACATCGCGGTCGATGGTTCCGCCCGGAGGGTCGGGCGTGTCGCGCGTGATGCCCGCGAGCTCGAGCGCGGCGCTGTTCGCGAGGCCGTAGTGGCCGCTGGTCTGCACCAGCCAGGCGGGACGGCCGGCTGTCACGGCGTCGATGTCGGATGCGTGCGGGAGACGCCGTTCGGCGAGCTTGCCCTCGTCCCAGCCGCGCCCGAGGACCCAGCCCCCGTCACGCGCGGAGGCCGCGCGCTCACCCACGAGCCGGACGACGTCCGAGATGCCCGTGACCTGCGGGTAACTGAGGTCGACCTGGGTGAGGCGCAGCAGGCCCCCCGACGAGAAATGCGCGTGCGCATCGATGAGACCCGGCGTCGCCGTGCGCCCCGCGAGGTCGATGCGCTCCGTGCCGTGACCGGCGAGCCGCTCGATGTCCTCCGTCGTGCCGACCGCGAGGATGCGCCTATCCCGTATCGCGAGCGCCTCGGCGACGCGATCCGCGGCGTCCACCGTCAGCACGCGCCCGTTGACCAGGATGCGGTCGGGCGGTTCGTCCGCTGTCGCGGCAAGACCGGCGCATCCCAGTGCGAATGCCGCACTCCAGCGATTCCCCATGGCAGCCTCCCTCTCCCGGATAGCATGCTAGCGAAATGCCGGGGGACACGCCGCACCACGACCGCACCGCCTGGGCCGTGCTCGCGCTGGTCGCGCTGGCGAACTTCGGCAACTTCTACGTCTACGACTCGATCGCCCCGGTCGCGGAACTGCTGCAGCGCGGGCGTGGCTTCAGCGACACGCAGATCGGCTGGCTCAACGCCATCTACAGCCTGCCGAACGTCGTGCTCCTGCTGGTCGGCGGCTGGATGGTGGACCGTTTCGGCGCAGGCCGGATGATGGCCTGCACGGCGGCGCTCTGCTTCGCGGGCGCGCTGGTGACCGCGTATGGCAGCGGATTCCCGGGCATGGCGGCGGGCCGCCTGCTGTTCGGCATCGGCGCGGAGACCTTCAACGTCGCGACGCTCGCCGCCATCGTCGGCTTCTTCACCGGGCGCCATCTGGCGTTCGCGATCGGCGTCTCGCTCGCGCTCGGGCGCGCCGGCGCGTTCGCCGTCGACTTGTCGCCGTCGTGGATGCCGGGGGCCTACGCGGCGGGCTGGCAGCCGCCGCTCGTCGCCGCGGCGGCCTTCGCGGGGTTGTCGCTGGCGGCTTCGCTCGCCTACCTTGCAGTCGAACGGCGCCGGGCCGTCATGGTCCGGCGCGCCGGGGCCGCGGCGTTGCGTTTCGACAGGCGTCAGGTCCTGGATTTCGCAACCCCGTACTGGCTCCTGTTCGCGCTCTGCGTGCTCTGGTACGCGGTGATTTTCGCCTTCCGCAGCACGTTCTCGATCAAGTACTTCCAGCACGCGCACGGGCTGGAGCTCGCGGCTGCGGGCGCGATCAACGGCGCCGTCTATGCCGCGGCACTCGTCGCGACGCCCCTGTTCGGCTGGCTTGCCGACCGGCTCGGGCGGCCGGCGCCCATGCTGGCGGTCGGGGCGCTGCTCCTGCCGCTCGCGATGCTGGCGATGATGTCCGCCGCATTCCCGCTCTGGATCGGGACCGTGCTGATCGGCATCAGCTACTCGCTGGTGCCCGCGGTGCTCTGGCCGCTGGCCGCGCGGCACGTGCCGGGCGACCGGCTCGGCGCCGCCTTCGCGCTGCTGTCGGTCGGGCTGAACCTCGGCATTGCCGCAGCGAACCTGGTCGCGGGCCGCCTCAACGACCACTTCGGCGCAGGCGCGGACAATCCCTCGGGCTACGGTCCGATGATGCTGTTGTTCCTCGCCTCCGGCGCGCTCGGCTTCGCCTTCGCGCTGCTGCTCTGGCGTGCGCAGGAAAGATGAAGGGGCGCGTCCCCTCCATGGGGTCACTGGTACACTACGGCCCCCTTTCGAGACCGCCCCGGAGCACGGATTGAAGAAGCCCGCCACCGTCACGATCACCGGCGCCGCCGGGCAGATTGGCTATGCACTCGCCTTCCGCGTCGCCTCCGGGCAGATGCTCGGCAGCGACCGCCCGGTCAACCTGAACCTGCTCGAGATCACGCCGGCGCTGCCTGCGCTCGGGGGCGTCGTCATGGAGCTCATGGACTGCGCCTTCCCGACGCTGAACCGCGTGGTCGCGACCGACGACGCGAAAGCGGCCTTCAGGGACTGCGACTACGCGATGCTGGTGGGCGCCAGGCCGCGCGGGCCGGGCATGGAGCGCAAGGACCTGCTGCTCGCCAACGCGCAGATCTTCTCGGCCCAGGGCCGCGCACTCAACGAGTCGGCGAGCCGCGACGTGCGCGTGCTGGTGGTCGGCAACCCGGCGAACACCAACGCGCTGATCGCCGCGTCGAACGCGCCTGACATCGCCCGCCGCAACTTCACGGCGATGATGCGCCTCGACCACAACCGCGCGCTCGGCCAGCTCGCCGCCAAGACCGGCAAGCACGTGAGCGACATCCGCCGCATGATCGTCTGGGGCAACCACAGCGCGACGCAGCACCCGGACATTGCCCACTGCACCGTCGCCGGCAAGCCCGCCAGGTCGCTGGTGGAGACGAAGTGGTACCGCGAGGAGTTCATCCCGACCGTGCAGCAGCGCGGCGCGGCGGTGATCAAGGCGCGCGGATCCTCGTCGGCCGCCTCGGCGGCTTCCGCCGCGATCGACCACATGCGCGACTGGGCGCGCGGCACGCCCGACGGCGACTGGGTCAGCATGGCCGTGCCGGCCGACGGCAGCTACGGCATCGCCGAGGGCGTCATCTATTCCTATCCCGTCACCTGCAAGGACGGCCAGTACGCCGTGGTGCAGGGACTCGCCGTGGACGAATTCAGCCGCGAGCGCATGGACGCGACGCACCGGGAGCTCCTCGAGGAGCGCGACGGCGTGAAGGACCTGATCTGAGGAGCGCCACGATGACTCACCCGCTTCGCGCCGCTGCCGCGGCGTTCTGCCTCACGGCGCTGGCCACCGCCCCCGCGCTGGCGCAGGAGAAGACGCAGAAGCCGCCGCTGCACGGGACGAACTGGATGGCGATCACCGGCAAGCCGCTCGCCGCGACCGCGGGCGCGCGCATGTTCGAGCGCGGCGGCAACGCGGTGGACGCCGCCTGCGCGATGCTCGCCGCGACCTCGACGATGTGGGACGTGCTCTCCTGGGGCGGCGAGACCCAGGCGCTCGTGTACCACCCTGGAACGCGCAAGATCATCGCGATCAACGGTCTCGGCGTGGCGCCGACCGGGGCCACGCCGGAGTTCTTCCGCTCCAAGGGCCTTGCCGGCCCGCCCGAGGACGGGCCGCTGTCCGCCGTGACGCCCGGCACGCCCGGCGCGCTCATCGTGATGCTCGCCGAGTTCGGCAGGCTCTCGCTCGCGGAAGTGCTCGCGCCCTCGATCTCGCTCGCGGACGGCTACGCGATCGACGCCGAGACCGCAGACCGCATCGAGCTCGAGAAGGACAAGCTCAAGCAGTGGCGCTACGCGAAGGCCGTCATGCTGCCGCACCTCGGCGAGGCTCGCGAGGCGCCGGCGGCCGGCGAGATCTTCCGCCAGCCGGAGCTCGCGGCCACGCTGCGCAAGCTCGTGGAGGCCGAGGCGAACGCGCTCGCGGCCGGCAAGTCGCGCAAGGAGGCCCTGCAGGCGGCCTACGACCGCTTCTACCGCGGCGACATCGCCGAGGAGTTCGTGCGCGGCGCGCGCGAGGAGGGCGCCCTGATCACGAAGGACGACCTCGCGGGTTGGGAGGTCAAGTTCGAGGAGCCGCGCCACGCGAACTACCGCGGTATCGACGTTTACAAGCTCGACCGCTGGACCCAGGGCCCGGTCATGCTCCAGGCGCTCAACATCCTGGAGAACTTCGACCTCAAGTCGATGGGCTACAACAGCGGCAACTACATCCACACCGTGTACCAGGCGATGAACCTCGCGTTCGCCGACCGCGACTTCTACTACGGCGACCCCTACTTCCCGCCCGAGGAGCCGATCGTGGGGCTGCTCTCGGAGGATTACGCGAAGCAGCGCGCCGCCGCCATTTCCCCTGCCGGCGCCAACGATCCCGGGATCGGCCCCGGCGACCCGTACCCCTTCCAGGGCGGCACCAATCCGTACGCGGAACTCCTGAACAAGCGCGCGGCCGCCGCAGAGCCCGGCTTCGATGCGGCACGCTTCGCGGCGGTGACCGATCCCGCCACGGGTTCCTTCTTTCGCGGCACGACTTCCGTCGTCGCCGCCGACAAGGACGGCTGGCTGGTCTCGATGACGCCCTCCGGCGCCTGGCTCCCGGCGGTCATCGCCGGCCGGACCGGCATCGGCATGAGCCAGCGCGCGCAGCAGTTCGTGATCGACCCGGCCGTGAACCCGTACAACGTGATCGAGCCGGGCAAGCGCCCGCGCGTGACGCTGACGCCCTCGCTCGCCTTCAAGGACGGCAAGCCCTGGCTCGCCTTCGCGGTCCAGGGCGGCGACACCCAGGACCAGAACCTGCTGCAGTTCTTCCTCAACGTCGTCGAGTTCGGCATGACGCCGCAGCAGGCGGCGGAGGCGCCGAACATCACCAGCTACCAGATGCGCGACTCGTTCGTGCCGCACGAGCGTTTCCCCGGACGGGTCACCCTGAACACCGCGATCCCCGACTGGGTGCGCCGCGACCTCAAGGCACGCGGTTACCAGGCGGAGTTCGCCTCGCGGACCTCCGGGCCGATCAACGCCATCCTGATCGACCACGCTCATGGCACGTTCTGGGGCGGGTCGAGCAACCACGGCGAGGACTACGGCATCGCCTGGTGAACCGGCGTAAGCTCCCGCGCACGCCACGGTGATCAATGCGGAGGCGAAGAAGCAGGGGCTTATCGTCGACTACAACCAGGGCGACGAGGACAAGCAGCGGGAACTCTCGAGCAAGCGCCTCGACATGCGCAAGTTCCTCGGTGTCACCTACATGCGCGAGGTGAACCTGCGCCCCATCGGCTGAGCCGACAGGAAAGGATTCCGACCCGGAAGCCGGCCTCGCGCCGGCTTTCGTTTTTGCGGCTACGATGGAAGCCACCGTGGCGTCCTGGGGTTCCCGCATGCGCATCCACGCACTCGCCTTCTGCCTCGCCGTCCTCGCCGGCGCGGCGCCGCCTGCCGGCGCCGACACCGTGCTCACGGTGATGACCTTCAACGTCTGGGGCGGCGGCGCCAACGAGGGCAAGCCCGTCGACGAGACGGCCGCCGTGATCCGCGCCGCCGGCGCCGACATCGTCGGCATCCAGGAGACGCGCCGGGAGGGGGTGGACTGCCGCGAGGAATCCTGCCCGCCCGACAGCGAGAGCGTGGCGGCCAGGCTCGCGGCGGCCCTGGGCTTCCACTACTACGACCAGGCGAAGACCAACGACGCGCTGTGGGCAAACGCGATCCTGTCCCGCTACCCCATCGGCGCCGCGACACCCAACGACCTCGGCGTCGCCATCGACGTGAACGGCAGGCGGGTTTACGCGTTCAACATCCACCTGACCGATTTTCCCTACCAGCCCTACCAGGTCATGGGCATCCCGTACGGCGACGCGCCCTACCTGACGACCGGCGCGGCCGCGGCACGGGCTGCCGGAGCCGCGCGCGGCACCGGCATCGCGCTGCTGGTGCAGGACCTGAAGGCGGCGAATGGCGCCGACGCGGCCTTCGTGTTCGGCGACTTCAACGAGCCCTCGCACCGCGACTGGACCGCGCGCACGGCCGCCGCGGGACGACATCCGTTTGCGGTCGACTTCCCGTCCGCCCGCGCGGTCGAGGCGCAGGGATTCACGGACGCGTATCGCGCCATGCACCCGGATGAAGTGGACGAGCCGGGCTACACGTGGGAAGCGATCGCGCGCCCCGCCGACGTCCAGGTCCACCATGACCGCATCGACTACGTGTTCGCGCGCGGCGCGGGCCTCGTCGTCGAGCAGGCGCGGATTTACGGCGAGAAGACGCCGCAGGCGGACGTCGTGGTGGCGCCCTGGCCGTCGGACCACCGCGCGGTGGTCGCGAAGGTTCGCTTCTAGCGCCGAAAACGAAGGGGACGCTCACCTTTTTGCAGGGGGCAAGGGGATGGGGGTTGGAAATGAAT
>CAZVIF010000034.1:0-24647 GCA_964626745.1 uncultured Steroidobacteraceae bacterium | reverse complement strand
CCGTGAAAGCTTGCGGGTGGCGCGCCGCAGGCGCGCGGAGAGATTCTACGCCTGCAGCGCGCTGTAACGACTTTACGCGGCCTGCTCAACGCGGACGTTAGACGTCACTGGAGAAGCGGGTGAAACTCGGCCCTGAGCAGTTTGCGGTTAACGAGGCATGGATCGTGTTTCAACTCAATCGCCAGCCGATCCTCACCGAGCAAGATGGACCGCACAACTGCTTTGCTGTTATGGATGCCGCCAGCTGCTTCATCTTGGGAATAGAACTCATTCCTGCGATGAGCGCCGAGCCGAGCGCTCAGGAAGCACGGACGTTGCTGAACATGGGTCGTAAGCACAAGCAGGACCTGCCAGAGATTCTATTCATCCCTCAGAAACAGATTGCGAACATACTTGCACGTGAAGCGACGCAACGAGGCATTGAGGTTCGACGCGTTTCGGATAGTGACCTTTTGGTCTTCATTCGTGAGGCGCGCGACGGTTTCGAGGACCATCTGGCAGCACGAAGTGACGCCTAACTATGCGTTGGAGCGGTCCGTGAAAGCTTGCGGGTGGCGCGCCGCAGGCGCGCCGGCAGGGTTTACGCCTGCGGCGCGCTGCAACGGCCTCGCGCAACCCGCTCAACGCGGACGTCAGGTTTCACTTCCGGAGCGTTTCTAGCGGTTCAGGCGCTAAAATCATCGCGCCTTGTACCATCCTGTTATTGTATATACAATAACCTATGGGCGTCACCTACGATCCTGACGAGCCTGCCCGGACGCTGATGGAACGAGGCCTGGATTTTGAGGATGCCCCGATCGTGTTCGCAGGTTTGACCGTCGAGATCCACGCCACGCGCAAGGACTATGGCGAGGTTCGGATGCTCTGCTACGGCAAGCTCGAAGGACGCCTGATCGTCATCGGCTACACCCCGCGTGGCGCGAATCGCCACATCTTCAGCATGAGAAAGGCCAATAGACGTGAGCAAGACCGCCTCGCGCCGTACTTTGCGGTCGGATCTCAAGCGCGCTGACGCGCACCGGATTCGGCGCTCGGAGTACAAGGAACTTCCGGATCTGACCGATGAGATGTTGCGCCGTGCCGTCGTCAACAAAGGCGGCCGACCGCGCTCTCCGAATCCGCGGCAGCTCATTTCTCTTCGCTTGCCTCCCGAGGTGCTGAAGCGTTGGCGTGCCACCGGCCCGGGTTGGCAGACGCGCATGGCGAATCGCCTTGCCAAGGCTCCGATCCCACGCGGCAAGGAGTGAAACTTAACTGTGCGTTGAACTGTTCCGTGAAAGGCTGCCGGTGGCGTACTCAACGCGGACGTTCAGTGCGGCGCGAACACTTGGTCCCGTCATGCGCCGCATCACGGCACTTTGTAGCGAGCTGCAATGGAAGGCAAGCGGGTCGCGAGCGCCCGAGCAAGCTTGGCGCCGCGGTGCCGTTCTGCAGCCCACCAAACGCGGACGTCAGCTCGCACAATCAACGCGACTCGATGATCCTCGCAAGGTCTCGCCCCGAGGCGCCGAGCGCGAGGAGTGTGCGCACCAGCAAGTCGATGGAGACAGCCGGATCCCCCGCCTCCATCCTGGCAACTCGCGACTGGCTGGATTGAACAGCTGCAGCCAGATCATGCAGCGCCCGGCGCTTGCGCTTGCGCCAGGCCTTGAGACCGTCCGAAAGACTCGGATGCAGCTCGATCAGCGCAGCATCCTCAGGCGCGAGAGCCAGGAACTCCTTGATGGTCCCGGTTTTCCAGCCGCGACTCGCACGCTTCCTCCTTGCACGCACTGCCTTGCTTCCAGGGACGCTTCATTCCATTTCGCGACCACGTCATAGGCTACGGTTCGGCTGGGTCTTGGCAGTTGAAGCCGCCGGGCGCAGGTTATGTCAGCAGTGACATGCACTCAAATGCAGTGATGCAGCCACCGCCCGAAAGCAGCTCGCGGGAGGAGGTCGTCCGCGAACTGATACTCCATATCATGGTGCAGCGGGGTCCTGCCGACGCCGATGCCGGACGCAGTATCCCCGATGAAGAGATGGGTCGGCGCATGCGATCATGGCGCGGATTGGAACACGCTCACCATGGGAAGGGCTGACCGTCATGAGCAAAACCACGTCGCGACGCCGGTCCGCGCCATGAAAGCCTTCGGCACCGTCACGATTCCCGCGCCAGGTGGACTCACCCGGGCCCAGGAGCTGGAGCTCGATCGCCGGCTGGATGCCTATCGCGAGAATCCTGCCGCCGGTTCCCCCTGGCCCGAGGTGAGAGCCCGAATTCTCAATCGGTCGTCAACACGCAAATGACCGTCGGGCCCGAAGCGGAGCCGACTTGTCCGCCCGACCCGGACGTCGAATCGGCGTGGCTCGAAGAAGTGCGCAGGCGCGGCATGGAGATCGACACCGGTCAGGTCGAAGTCATCCCGGCAGACGAGGTCTTCCGAAAGCTGAAAGCCGCGGCGGCGATCAACCACCCCCATTGACAGCCGCACCCGCAGGAGTAACCTACGCGGCTCGATTTCTGGAGCGTCCCCATGGCGTATACATCGAATAGCGTTCGGAATTCACGGAAGTTCCAAACCAACTGAAGTTTCGCCCTGGATCGCGCGTCGGCGCAGCCGATGAAAGGCCTCTGGGTGCTAAACCCGAGGCCTTTTGTCTTTATGCACCGCACAACACAGGGTTCCCGTTTCCGGCTCCGCGAGCGACGCCTCGCCGTCGACTTGCCGCGGCTGACGCTGCAGGCCGACCTCGAATCGCTCGCCGACTCGATGCTCGGCATGAGGGCGATCCAGGCCCTGGACAGCGACCCGGCGCTGTTTCCCGTGCACCGCGTTCTCCGGTTTGCGGTTCGCCGGCCACTCGAGGAGGTGTTCGACGACCTCGCGCTGCATGCCGCGCCGCGCGCCCAGCGTCTCGAAGAGGGCGCCGTGGTCATCGAGGGCGACGGATTCCTCGCGTCTGCCACGGGTCGTCGCAAGACGAACTACTCGAGCGGAACTGTCCTGGTCTGGGCGCGGGACGTCGTCCGACTGCGCGAAGTGGAGGCGGACATCCTGCGCTCGCTCGGCGACCAGATGGTGCGCGAAGAGCAGTTCACGATTGACTGGCACTTCCACGCCAGCCACGGCGGACTCATGGATGTCTCGTTCGACGAGCTGGCCGACCCGGCCCTGGTCGACGAGGCCTACCCGTCGATCGAGGGCGGCGTGGCGGCGTTCATCGAGCGCTATCTCGCGGCGCGCGACCCGATCCTGGTCCTGCAAGGGCCGCCCGGCACGGGCAAGACGCGGCTCGTGCGCGCGATTCTTGCGGCCATGTCGAAGCGCAAGCGCGACAGCGCAAAGATCCTTTACACGGCGGACCGCCGCGCGATCGAGAATGACGAGATCTACGTCGAGTTCCTCACCGGATCGCACGACGCACTGGTCGTCGAGGACGCCGATCACCTGCTCGGCGCCCGGTCGAACGGCAATCGCGACCTGCACCGGTTCCTGACGGTTGCCGACGGCGTGGTCCAGGCCCTCGGCCGGAAGATCATCTTCACGACCAACCTGCACAACATCGGCGACATCGACGACGCCCTGATCCGCCCGGGCCGCTGCTTTTCCGTCGTGCGTACAAGAGGCCTGTCCCGCGACGAGGCGATTCGCTTCGTGGCATCGCTCGGCGCCGACCGTGCGAACGACGCGTCGGCGATCGTCGAACGTGCGTTTGCCGGCGGATCGAAGTCGGTCACGCTGGCGGAGTTGTATCGCGCGCTCACATGAGCGCGATCATTTGCAGTATCGTTCGTTCGCGACCATGCGTAGCCATTCAACACTCGCCAACTCGTTCGGCCTCCTCCTGTGGCTCGCGCTCTGCTTCCTGGCCGCGGGAATCGGCGCATCGGCATCGGTGCAGGCAGGCGCCTTCTACGCGGAACTGGTCCGCCCCGACTGGGCGCCGCCCGCAACCCTGTTCGGGCCGGTCTGGACCCTGCTTTACGCGATGATGGGCGTGGCGGCCTGGCTGGTCTGGAGACGCCGCGACATCCGAGCGGTCCGGATCGCACTCGCCTTCTTCGTGCTGCAGCTGGCCCTGAACGCGCTGTGGAGCTGGCTGTTCTTCGGCTGGCGACTGGGAGCGCTCTCGTTTTTCGACATCGTCCTCCTGTGGGCGCTGATCGTGACGACGCTCGCGCTCTTCTGGCGCGTCCGCCCGCTGGCCGGTTGGCTGCTCGTGCCCTACCTGGCTTGGGTCTCTTTCGCGGCCATACTGAACCACCGCCTGTGGCAGCTGAATCCCTCCCTGCTGGCGTGACGCCCAAGGCGCTGCTGTTCGACCTCGGCGGCGCCCTGATCGACATCGATTTCGACCTGGCCTACCAGGCATGGTCGCGGCATTCGGCGCTGCCGCTCGGAACTCTTCGCCAACACTTCCTGTTCGACACGCCTTACGAGCGCCACGAGCGCGACGAAATCGCGGCGGACGAGTACTTCGCGCATCTAACCTCCGCGTTGCAGCTGACCGCCACGCCCGATCAGGTCGTGGCCGGCTGGAACGCGATCTTCCGCGGCGAGATCGCAGCGACGCTCGAACGGGTCGCGCAGGCGCGGCGCTCGCTGCCCTGCTACGTGCTGACCAATACCAACGCCACGCACATGGCCTGCTGGGCTGCGCGCTTCCCTCGCGTGGCGACCGGATTCGACCGTATCTTCGCCTCGCACGAAATCGGCCGGCGCAAGCCCGAGCCGGCCGCGTTCGATCACGTGTGCCGGGTGACCGGCTGCCATCCGGAGGCACTGCTCTTCTTCGACGACACGCCCGCCAACGTCGACGCCGCGGCCTCGTACGGGCTTCCAAGCGTCCTCGTGCGCGGCGCCTCGTGGAGTTTCCTGCCGCTGCCCGCGCCGGCCAGGCGACCGCTTGGCGCGGCGGTGTCTTGTGTATCATCCGGTGGCGGTCGAAGCCGCCACAAGGGATGAAACATGTCCTTCCCCCGCCTGATGCCGCTCGTCGCGGCGGCCATCCTGTTCGCCTTCCCGTCGGCGCGCAGCGAGGAGGCGGCCGGACGCCCGGCCATCATCGGGGCCTGGCTGCTGGAAAGCATCGTCGATGCGCTGGAGGACGGCACCTACTCGCACTGGATGGGCGAGCGGCCGAAAGGAGCCATCATCTACTCCGCCTCCGGTCACATGAGCGTCCAGTTCATGCGCGATCCGCGCCCGACGATTCCCGAGGCGAAGCCCCGGGAGGGAGACGCCGCAAAGCTCGCCGGCGCCGACCCGTTCGCGGCGCTGGAAGCCGATTCACTGCGCGACCTGGTCCGCGGCTACTACGCGTACTTCGGGCGCTACGAAGTCGCGCCCGGCGGCGACGCCATCACGCACTTCGTCGAGACGAGCCTGCGCCCGGAGGAAGTGGGCGTCGAGTACAGGCGCGCGATCCGCATCGAAGGGGATCGGCTCTACATCAGCCTGAATGCGGAAGTGGACGGCGTGCCGAGGCGACGCGTGCTGACCTGGCGCCGCGCCGCTGCGGGAGGCGAAACCGGCGATGACTAAGCCCTTCATGAACCTGGACGAGGTCGTGTTCGACGACGTCGAAGAGAACGGCCGCTACACCTCGAGCCGCGGCCAGATCAGCGACCACATCGGCGCCAAGAACCTCGGCTACAACCTGACCGTCCTGCCGCCCGGCAAGGTCCAGTGCCCCTTCCACAACCATCACGGGGAGGAGGAGATGTTCCTGATCCTCGAGGGCGAGGGCGAACTGCGCTTCGGCGACCAGCGCTACCCGATCCGCAAGCACGACGTGATCGCCTGTCCGCCCGGCGGTCCCGAGGTCGCACACCAGATCCTCAACACCGGCACGACGACGATGCGCTACCTGGCGCTGTCGACGCTAGTCGAGGTGGAAGCCTGCGAGTATCCGGACTCGCAAAAGGTGCTGGTCGTGAGCGGCAGGCGCGGCCACAGAGGTCTGCGCAAGATGTTCCGCGCCGAGAACACGGTCGACTACTACGACCGCGAAGAGACTTCTGCCGACCGTTCATGAACCCCTCGCCCGAGGCCTACACCGACATGGTGCGCGCGATCCAGCTCGCGCTCGCCCCCGTGTTCCTGCTGACCGGCATCGCGGGACTGCTGAACGTCATGACCGGCCGGCTCGCTCGCATCGTCGACCGGGTGCGCGAACTGGCGCGTGACGCGATCCCGGCCGGCGCAGCCGATCCGGCGCGCCGGGTCCTCGAACAGCGGCGGCACTTCACCAGCATCGCGATCACGGCCTGCACGATCGCGGCGCTGCTGGTCTGCATGGTCATCGCCACGCTGTTCATCGAGGCGATGCTGGACGCGCCGCTCAAGTGGCTGGTCGGCGGCCTGTTCACGGCGGCGATGCTGGCGCTGGTCGTCGGGCTCGCCTTCTTCCTGCGCGAGGTGCACCTCGCGATGCGCGCGACGCGCAGCGCCGCTGCCGGCGACCGGCGATGAGCCGCCACGTCCTCGGCATCGTGGTGCCGCTGGTTTTCCAGCTCGTCTTCACGCTCGCGATCATCCTCGCGACCCAGGGCACGGGTTCCTTCGTCGGCCTCGGCGCCATGCTGCTCGGGCTGGTCGCCCTGCCTGTCACGGCGATCGTGAACTGGTCGCTGATCCGGTCGCAGCCGGACCGGCCGGCCTTGCAGCTCGCCGCGCGCATCTTCCTGGTCACGGCCATTTTCCCCGCCTTCCTCGTGTTCCTGTACGCGGTGGCTTCCTGAAGGAGGACGCAATGAACCGGATGCTCACGACGGTTGCTGCCGGCGCACTGCTCGCGGTCGCCCTGCCGGCGCTCGCGGGCGGCGCGCCTGCCATCGAGTTCCTGAATTCCGGCAAGGTGACGCCGACCACGCCGCCGTTCTCCGAGGCGGTGCGCGTCGGCGACACGCTCTATCTCTCCGGCCAGATCGGCATCAAGCCGGGCACCCTCGAGCTTGCGCCGGGCGGCATCGAGGCCGAGGCGCGCCAGACACTCGAGAACATCCGCACCACGCTCGAGACGCACGGGTACACGATGCGCGACGTGGTCAAGTGCACGGTGATGCTCGCGGACATCACCGAGTGGGCGGCCTTCAACGCCGTGTACCGGAGTTTCTTTCCGCCGCCCTACCCGGCGCGCAGCGCGCTCGGCGCCAACGGCCTCGCAATGGGCGCGCGCGTCGAAGTGGAGTGCATCGCCGCCCGCGTCGGCTAGCGCGGACGCTGCGGCAGGCCGTCCGTGATCTCGTAGTAATCGCCCTTGTCGGCGACGAAGATGTGCTTGCCGATGTGCGTTCCGGTCAGCGCATCGAAGGCGCCCATGGCCACGGAGATCGAGTCCCGGCCGATCGCTTCCCAGAACAGCGACGCGCCGCAGGTCGAGCAGAAGCCCCGCTGGGCCTTCTCCGACGAACGAAACCAGGCGAGGTTGAACTCGCCGTCCACTTTCAGCGCCTTGCGCGGGACGTCGGTGGAGACCCAGTAATGGCCCGAGGTCTTGCGGCACTGCGTGCAATGGCAGGCGTCCGGCGCCTCGAGCTCGCCCTCGACCGTGAACTTGACGGCGCCGCAAAGACAGGAGCCCGTATGCATGGTGCATTCTCCCTCGATGTTGGATCATTCTAGGCATTCCGGCGCGAAGGAGGGGCCATGAAGCGAGTCACCGGGATCGGCGGCATCTTTTTCAAGGCCCGGGACCCGGTCGCGCTGCGCGCCTGGTACCGGGAACACCTTGGCATCGACGTGCAGCCCTGGGGCGGCGCCGCATTCACATGGGCCGACGACGCCGGCCACCCGGTGAAGGGCACGACGGTCTGGAACATCGGCGAGCAGGACAACGACTACTACGCGCCGAGCACGTCGAGCTTCATGGTCAACTACCGCGTCGCCGACCTCGCGTCGCTGCTGAAGGCCCTGCGCGAGGAGGGCTGCAACGTCCTCGACAAGACCGACGACTCCGAGTACGGGAAGTTCGGCTGGGTCATGGACCCCGAGGGCAACAAGATCGAGCTCTGGCAGCCACCGCCGGGCTCCTGAGGCGATGACCATGAACGCGCCTTCGCATTCGCTTTCCATCGCGCTGAACCGGCTCGAGGAGATCGAGTACGGCACGGCGATCGCCTCGCACGTCTCGGGCTGCAAGAAGACCGGATGATCGAGCGCCTCCTGCCGCCGGTCAGCGAATCCGACCTGCGGTCGCTCGCCGCGCTGCTCGTGGACGCCGTGGATTCCGGCGCCGCGGTGAGCTTCATTTCGATTTCCCAGGCCGAGGCCGAGAACTGGTGGCGCCGGCAGCTCGCGAATCCCGCTTCCGGTTCGATTCACCTGGTCGTGCGCGACGCCGAGGGCATCGCCGGCAGCGTGCAGGTGCATCCCGCCTGGGCGCCGAACCAGCCGCACCATGCGGACGTCTCGAAGCTGATCGTGCACCGGCGCGCGCGAAAACGCGGACTCGGCGCGGCACTGATGGCGGCCGTGGAGCACGAAGCCGCCGCCGCCGGCTTCCGCCTGCTGGTTCTCGACTCGAGGCGCGGCGACGCCGGCGAGCGGCTGTACCGCCGGCTCGGCTGGACCGTCGCCGGCACCATCCCGCGCTTCGCGCTGGACACGGACGGGCGAACGCTGCACGACACCGTGGTGTTCTACAAGGAGTTACCGGCGGCATCATGACCGTGCGCATCGTCAGGCTGGGTTCGCCGCGCGCTGCCGGCGAAGGGCTGCGGATCGGGACCGTGCGGCGCCCGCCGCGCGGCGTGCCGAAGGCGAAGTTCGCCGCCGGCAACTGGTACGACGTCTGGTTGCCCCTCCTCGCCCCCTCTGAAGCCACGGTGAAACTCGGCCGCGCCGTCGACAGCGACGCCGGCTGGCGCCGCTTCGCCCGTCGCTACCGCGCGGAGATGGCCCGGCCCGACGCGAAGCAGGCGATCACCCTGCTCGCCGCGCTCTCGCATGGCACGGACTTCTCCGTCGGCTGCTACTGCGAGGATGAATCACGCTGCCACCGCTCGCTTCTGCGGGCCCTCCTGCTCCAGCAAGGTGCCCGTGTCCGCTGAGGAACAGTCCCTCTGGGACGAGGCCATGTCCCAGCTCGGCTTCCACGCCCGGCCCGGCCACGACTGGGTCGACACGCTGAACCGGCTGTGGCGCAAGAACCGCTTCGTCATGTCGATGGACGGAGTGCTCAAGCTGCCGCAGGCGCCGCCGGTACTCACGCGCGGGATGCTGACCGTCACGCGCGAACACTGGCCGCTCGAACGGCTGGCGCCGCTCGTGCACGTGGACGCCCACGACCGCGCGCGACCGAAGCGCGACGACCGCCCCATCCTGCTGCTCGAGTGGCAGGGCCGCCATTTCCTCATCGACGGCATCAACCGCATCAACCGGCGCCGGCGCGAGCGGCTCGCCGGGCCGCACGAGGTCATCGTCATCCACGGGCGTGCGCCTTGAGCACGGGTACGAGAGCTGGCGCGCGGTGCACGACCACTCCGGCTGAGCGATAATCCGAGGCCCCGCCCCGGGGCGCGCCATGCCGTACCAGCTGCAGATCACCGAGAAGCCGACGTACCTGCACGCCGTCGTGATTGGCAAGAACACGGTGGAGAACGTCACCGGCTACCTCAAGGAACTCCTGCGCGAGTGCGAGGCGCGGCAGTACTTCAACGTGCTGATCGAGGAGCGGCTGACGGGCCGGCGCCTCGAGACCTGGGACGTGTACCAGATCGCCTCGGACCACAGTACGCTCGCGCGCGGCGTCCTCCGCACGATCGCTTTCGTGGACGTGAACGCGGGCGGCGAGCTGATGAAGTTCGCCGAGACGGTCGCGAACAACCGCGGCGTGCCGATGCGGCTGTTCGCGACCGTTGCCGAGGCAGAGGCCTGGCTCGCCGGCCAGCCGCGCTGATGGCCGCCGCGGGGTTCACCGCGCTCTGGGAGTTCGGCGCCGCGCCCGCGCGGCAGGCGGAGTTCGAGTTGCGCTACGGGCCGGAGGGCGACTGGGCGCAACTTTTCCGCCGCGCGCCGGGCTACCTCGGCAGCGAGCTGCTGCGCGACGGGAAGGATCCGCTGCGCTACGTCACCGTGGACCGCTGGGAGGGCGCCGAGGCCTGGCGCGTTTTCCGCAGCCGCTTTGCCGGCGAGTACGAACGGCTCGACCGCGAGTTCGAGGCGCTCACCACCCACGAGGCGCCGCTCGCGGCGGTACGGACCTGGCAGGACGACGACCGGGCCCCGCTCGTGCGGCAGGCGAACAACCGCAAGGTCTGGCGCAACCTCAAGAACCGCTTCCCCCACCCCTACACCGACGCGGACGCCGCGGCCTGGCTCGCGCTCGCGCGCACCGATCCCGACAGGACCGGGCTTGCCATCGAGGTCGAGGGCGCCTGCGCCGGCGGGATCGGCCTCGTGCCGCTCACCGACGTGCACGCGCGCTGCGCGCACATCGGCTACTGGCTCGGCGAGCCCTTCTGGGGCCGCGGGATCATGACGGCCGTCGTGCGCGCGGTGACGAACCACGCGCTCACGGCGCCGGGATTCCTGCGGCTCGAGGCGCCGGTGTTCGCCTGGAACCCGGCCTCGATGCGCGTGCTCGAGAAGTGCGGCTACGTCCGCGAGGGCGTGCTGAGAAAGAGCGTCTTCAAGGACGGCGAAGTCATCGACAGCGTCCTCTATGCGAAGGTGGTGCCATGACGGCGAAGCAATTCCCGGCCGAGGGCGGCTGCGACTGCCGCGCCATCCGTTACCGGATGGAGACCGAGCCGCTGTTCGTGCACTGCTGCCATTGCCGCTGGTGCCAGCGCGAGACCGGCGCGTCCTTCGCGCTCAACGCCATGATCGAGACCGATCGCGTGACGCTGCTGGCCGGCCGGCCGGAACTGGTCGACACGCCCTCCGCGAGCGGCAAGGGCCAGAAGATAGCCCGCTGCCCGAGCTGCCGCCTCGCCGTCTGGAGCCATTACGCGGGCGGCGGCACCGCGGTCGCGTTCGTGCGGGTCGGGACGCTGGACGACCCCGATGCGCTGCCGCCGGACGTGCATATCTTCACTTCTACCAAGCAGCCCTGGGTCGTGCTGCCGCCCGGCGTCCCCGCGGTGCCGGAGTTCTACGACCGCAAGGCGCTGTGGCCGGCGGCCAGCCTCGCCCGGCGCGAGGCGCTACTCGCGAAGCTGCGCGCATGAGAAAATACCTGCCGCCCCCGAACCGCCTTCCCCGCAGGAACCCGACATGAACGAACCGATCTCGCGCAGCCTTGTCGTCCACGGCGCCAGCCTCCTGCTCGGCTTCATCGCCCTCGGCTGGCTGCTGGGCAATTACGCGGTGCGGGTCAAGAAGTTCGACCGCACGGTCGTCGTCAAGGGGCTGTCCGAGCGCGAAGTACCGGCCGACATCGCGATCTGGCCGCTCACCTTCCAGGACGCGAGCAACGACCTGAACGCCCTGTTCGCGTCGCTGCAGAAGAAGAACGCCCTGATCACGGAGTTCCTCGCCGGCCACGGGATCGCTGCCGAGGCCATCACGGTCGGCGCGCCGGCGGTCACCGACCGCTTCGCCCAGTCCTACGGCGACACCAGCAACATCGCCTACCGCTACACGGCGACCTCCACGGTCACCGTTTACACCAGCGACGTCGAAGCGGTGCGCAAGGCGATGCGCGACGTCATCTCGCTCGGCCAGAAGGGCGTCGCGCTCTCCGGCGAGGGCTACCAGGGACAGACCCAGTTCGAGTTCACGGGCCTCTCGGAGCTGAAGCCCGCGATGGTCGAGGAAGCGACCAAGAACGCACGCGCCGTGGCCGAGAAGTTCGCGGAGGACTCGGGCAGCCGGCTCGGCCGCATCCGCTCCGCGCAGCAGGGCCAGTTCTCGATCGAGAACCGCGACAGCACGACGCCGCACATCAAGAAGGTGCGCGTGGTCTCGACGGTCGAGTACCACCTCGCGGACTGACGCGGCCGCGCCGATGATCGAGCACGCCGAGACGGACGAGGCGATCCTCGCCTGCCGCGAGGTCATGCGGGAGCTTCGGCCGCACCTCGCCGAGGGCGAGTTTCTGGCGACCGTCCACGAAATGCAGAAGGACGGGCTGCGGCTCGCCTGCATCCGCGAGGGTGGCCGCGTGGTCGCGGTCGCGGGCTACCGGATCTCGACGAACCTCTTCTGCGGCCGCCACCTGTACGTGGACGACCTGGTCACCGCGGAGTCCGAGCGCTCGAAAGGGCACGGCAAGGCGCTGCTCGGCTGGCTGCGGCAGCAGGCGGTCGAGAACGACTGCGACGTCTTCCACCTGGACTCGGGCGTGCAGCGCAAGCGCGCGCACGCCTTCTACCTGCGCGAGGGCCTCGAACTCGCCGGTTATCACTTCAGCGAGCGGCTGAAGCCGCGCACTTGAAGATGGCCGCCGTCCCGCGAGCGCTCACGCGCGCCTCGCTCGCCGCGGGCGTCGCCGCCCTCGCCCGTCGCGACCCGGATTTCGCCGCGCTACACCGCCGCAACGGCCTGCCGCCGATGTGGGCGCGCCGGCCCGGCTTCCCGACGCTGGTGCACATCGTGCTCGAGCAGCAGGTCTCGATCGCCGCGGCGCGCACCCTGTTCCGCCGCGTCTCCGTCGCGCTCGGCGGGATGACGCCGCAGCGCGTGCTGGAACGCGGCGTTCACGGCCTGCACCGGCTCGGGCTCACGCGCCAGAAGGCTTCCTACTGCCACGCACTGGCCGCGGCGGTCGCGGACGGCAGCCTCTCGCTCGGCCGCATCGCGCGCGCCGAGGACGACGCCGGCCGGGCGGCATTGCTGGCGCTGCGCGGCATCGGGCCGTGGAGCGCGGACATCTATTACCTGATGGCGCTGCGGCGCCCGGACGTCTGGCCGGTCGGCGACCTCGCGCTTGCGATCGCGCTGCAGGAAGTCAAGGGGCTGCGGCGGCGGCCGGATGCCGCGCGGCAGGCGGCGATGAGCGCCGCCTGGGCGCCCTGGCGCTCGGTTGCGGCGCGGCTGCTGTGGCATCACTATCTCACCACGCGCAGGACGCGCGCGAACTGACGGAGGACTCCTGATGCAGCGCAAGGCAACGGCCGTCTGGGAAGGCGGGCTCAAGGACGGCAAGGGCAGGCTCACGACGGACAGCCGCGCGCTCGCCGACACGCCGTATTCGTTCGGCACGCGCTTCGAGGGGGCGCCGGGCACGAACCCGGAGGAACTGCTCGGGGCGGCGCACGCGGGCTGCTTCTCGATGGCGCTGTCGCTGCAGCTCGGCGAGGCCGGCATCCGGCCGGAGCGCATCGAGACGAAGTGCACGATCACCTTCGAGAAGCTCGACACCGGCTTCACGATCACGCGCTCGCACCTCGACGTCGCCGTGCGCGCGCCGGGCGCCGACCGCGCGAAGTTCGAGGCGGCGGCGCAGAACGCCAAGGCCGGCTGCCCGCTCAGCAAGGTGCTGAAGGCCGAGATCTCGATGGACGCGAGGCTCGAGGCCTGATGCCGGAGCTGACGCCCTTTCACCTCGCGATCCCGGTGCACGACCTCGCGGCGGCGCGCGCCTTCTACGGGGGGCTGCTCGGCTGCCGCGAGGGACGCAGCGCCGACGACTGGGTCGATTTCGACTTCTTCGGCCACCAGCTCGTCTGCCACGCGGTCGCGGGCAGCGGCAGCGGCCCGCCGGCCCACAACCCCGTGGACGGCCACGACGTGCCGGTACCGCACTTCGGCATGGTGCTCGAGATGCCGGACTGGGAAGCGCTCGCGAAGCAGCTGAAGTCCGCCGGCGTCGCGTTCGTGATCGAGCCGACGATCCGCTTCAAGGGCCGGCCGGGCGAGCAGGCGACGATGTTCCTGACCGACCCGAGCGGCAACGCGCTCGAGTTCAAGGCGTTCCGCGACATCGCGGGACAGCTGTTCGAGAAATAACCACCCCGGGGGGATACCCATGCTCCGTGCACGATCGACGATCACCGCCGCCGCCTGCCTGCTCGCCGCCGGGACCGCGGCCGCCGCCAGCAAGCCGACCGACGCCGAGATAGCGGCGCTCGCCGAGCGCTTCGCGGGCGCGAGCATCGCGCAGCGCCAGGACATGCACCGGAACCCCGAGCTCTCGAATCGAGAGACGCGCACCGGCGCGCTGGTTGCCGAGCACCTGAAGTCGCTCGGCATCGAGGTGCAGACCGGCATCGCGCACACGGGCGTCGTCGGCATCCTGCGCGGCGGCCGGCCCGGCCCGACGATCGCGGTGCGCGCGGACATGGACGGCTTGCCGGTGACCGAGCAGGCGGACTACCCGTTCAAGTCCACGGTGCGCAGCACCTACCTCGACAAGGACGTCGGCGTGATGCACGCCTGCGGCCACGACGTGCACACCGCGGCGCTGCTCGGCACGGCGTCGATGCTGGCGGAGTTCCGCGAGCGGCTCCCGGGCACGGTGATGTTCATCTTCCAGCCCGCCGAGGAGGGCGTGCCGGCCGGCGAGCGCGGCGGCGCGCGCATGATGGTCGAGGACGGCATCTTCGCGAAGATCAAGCCGGACGCCGTGATCGCCTTCCACACCAACGGCTCACCGCCGGACGCCGACGGCGACGACGAGCGCCTCGGCACGGTCGCCTACTCGGTCGGCCCGGCCTTCGCCGCGGCGACGCGCTGGGAGGCGACGGTCAAGGGCCGCCAGGCGCACGGCTCGACGCCGCACCTCGGCGTGGACCCGATCGTCACGGCCTCCGGGATCGTGATGGCGCTGCAGACCATCCGCTCGCGCGTGCTCTCCCCGCTCTCGGACAACGTCATCACGGTCGGTCTGTTCCGCAGCGGCGAGCGGCACAACATCATCCCGGAGTCCGCCCAGCTCGGCGGCACGATCCGCACCTTCGACGACGAGACGCTCGCGACCATCGAGGCGCGCATGCGCGACATCTTCGAGGGGCACACGAAGGCCGCCCACGCCACGTACGAGCTGTCCTTCGATACCGGCCACCCGATGACGGTGAACCAGGCGGAGCTCACGGCCGGGATGGTGCCGACGCTCGAGCGCATCCTCGGCAAGGACCGGGTCCGCCAGGCGCAGCCGATCACCGGGGCCGAGGATTTCTCGTACTTCTCGCAGATCGTGCCCGGCTTCTACTTCCGGCTCGGCGTGGTGCCGGACGGCAAGGTCTCGGGCGGGCACCACACGCCCACGTTCTACGCGGCCGACGAATCCGTGCCCATCGCCATGCGGCTCATGACCTCGCTGGTCGTTGACTTCCTGAACGCCGGCGCCGGCTGATGACGCGGCTCGTCGAGTGCGTCCCCAACTTCTCGGAGGGACGCGACCGGGCGGTGATCGACGCCATCGCGCGCGCGGTATCGGGCGTGTCCGGCGTGCGCCTGCTCGACGTCGACCCGGGCGCCGACACGAACCGCACGGTCTACACCTTCGTCGGCGAGCCCGGAGCGGTCAGCGAGGCGGCGTTCCGGGCGGGCGTCGAAGGCGCGAAGCTCATCGACATGGCGAGGCACGCCGGCGCACACCCGCGCATGGGAGCGCTCGACGTCTGCCCGATCGTGCCGGTCGCGGGCGTCACGATGGACGAGTGCGTCGAGGTCGCGCGCGCGCTCGGCCGGCGCCTGGCCGAAGCACTGGCGCTGCCGGTCTATTTCTACGAGTTCGCGGCGGCGCGCCCCGAACGGCGCAATCTCGCCGACATCCGCGCCGGCGAGTACGAAGGCCTCGCGAAGAAGCTCGCCGATCCCGCCTGGGCGCCGGACGCGGGCCCCGCGACATTCAACGCACGTCTCGGCGCGACGGCGGTCGGCGCGCGCGAATTCCTGATCGCGTACAACGTCAACCTGAACACGCGCGAGCAGAAGCTCGCGAACGAGGTCGCGCTCAACATCCGCGAGGCGGGACGGCTCAAGCGCGACGCGCAGGGCGAGGTGGTCAAGGACGCGGCGGGCCAGGACCTGCGCGTGCCGGGGCGGCTCAAGGCCGTCAAGGCGATCGGCTGGACCATCGAGCAGTACCGCCAGGCGCAGGTGTCCATCAACCTGCTGAGCTACCGCACGACCCCGCTGCACGTCGTGTACGAGACGACGCGCGAGGAGGCCGCGAAGCTCGGCCTCGTGGTGACCGGTTCGGAGATCGTGGGACTCACGCCGCTCGCGCCGCTCGTCGAGGCGGGCCGCTACTACCTTGAGAAGCAGGGGCGCTCGACCGGCATGCCCGAGCGGGAACTGGTCGAGATCGCGATCCAGTCGCTGGGACTCTCGCAACTGGCGCCTTTCGATCCCGACAAGCGCGTCATCGAGTACGCTGTGCGCATGCCCGGACCCCTGGTGTCGATGACGGTCGAGCGCTTCGTGGACGAGGTGTCGAGCAGCTCGCCCGCGCCGGGCGGCGGATCGGTCGCCGCGCTCGCCGGCAGCCTCGGTGCCGCGCTCGCGGCGATGGTCGCCAATCTCACGGTCGGCAAGAAAGGCTACGAAGCCGCCTGGACCTCGTCCTCGGCGCTCGCCGAACGCGCCCAGGCGCTGAAGGCCGCGCTGCTCGCCGCGGTGGACGACGACACGAAGGCTTTCGACGACGTCCTGGCCGCGATGCGGCTGCCGAAGGCCACGGACGCGGAGAAGGCCGCGCGCGCCGACGCGATCGCGGCCGCCTACGAGAAGGCGACCTCCGTGCCGCTCGCGACCGCGCGGCTGTGCCTGCAGGCCATCGAACTCGCCGAGGAAGCGGCGCGCACCGGCAACCGGAACTCGGCCTCGGACGCCGGCGTCGGTGCCCTGCTGGCGAAAGCCGGGCTCGAGGCGGCGATCCTGAACGTACGCATAAACCTGCCGTCGGTGCGCGAAGGGGCGTTCAAGGCTGCAACACTCGCGGAGATCGCCCAGTTGCAGCGGAAATCCGCAGGTCCGCTCGCGAAGACTCTCGAGGCGGTCGAGGCCAGCCTCAAGGGCTAGATCCGCCCCCACCACTCGCGCGCGCCGGGCCGGGCGGGGTGCCGTACTCGCTCCTGGCGGCGACCGCAAGTCGCTCGTACGGCACCCCGCCCGGCCGGCGCGCGCGTGAACGGCCGCGGCGCATCGCGCGCGTGCGAGCCGTTGCGGGACCCCCGAGAGAGCGAGTGTCCGTTCTTCCGAGCGAACGAGGGGGTCCCGCCGGCGAAGCACGCGCGCAAGCACGCCGCTTGGCCCAGCGCGCAGCGCGATGCCCGCGGCGAGCGTTCAGAGGTGCGGGGGCGGCGGGTCCTTCGGGCGGCCGCGGACGCGGTTCACGACGCCGCTGGCGGTCGAGCGCAGCTTGCGCAGCCAGTGCCGCGCCCAGGCGAACTCGATCGCCAGCACGCCGAGGCCGAGCGGAATGACGACGATCGCCGGGCCCGGGAGCACGACCATGGCGACGCCGAGCAGCACGATGCTGCCGCCGAGGACGGCGACCGCGATGCGCCGCGCCCAGCGATAGGTGATCGTGCGGCGCAGATAGCCGCGAATTCGCCATCTCATGGCAAGGTTGTCCCGGCGAAACGTTCGATGAGCCGCGCGATGACGCGCGGCGCCTCATGATGCAGCATGTGGCCGGCGCCGGCCACCTGCTCGATGACGAGGCCGGGCACGATGGCCTTGAGCGACTCGACGCCGCCCTCCGGCGCGAGCCGCGGCAGCAGCTCCGAGGCGCCGCCGACCACCAGCAGGACGCGCGCCTCGAGGGCGCGCCAGCAGGCCTCCATTTCCTCGCGCCGGTAGAGGTAGGGATTGGTGCGCCGGTGCGCCGGGTCGGCGAGCAGGCGCACGCCGCCGCCCGGCAGCGGCCCGCTCCAGCAGGCGGCGATGAACCCGGCCTGGTCCGCCGTGAGGCGCGGATTGCGCTTCGCGACGCGCGCGGCCAGCTCGTCGACGCTTGCGTACTCGCCGGCCGGCAGCGGGGCGCGCAGCTCGTCCAGCCACTGCGCCAGCCGCGCCGGCGCCTGGGTCGGCTGCGTGCGCGGCAGGCCGATGCCCTCGAGATTCACCAGCGCGCGCACGCGCGCGGGCCGGACGCCGGCAAAGATCATCGCGACGTTCGCGCCCATGCTGTGGCCGACCAGCCGTGCCGGTCCCTGCGGGCAGAAGGTGTCCAGCATCGCCTCCAGGTCGGCGTAATAGTCCGGGAACCAGTAGCCGCCTGGGCTGCGCGCGCTGGCGCCGAACCCGCGCCAGTCGATCGCGACGAGCGGCAAGCCGGAATCGATCTCGTCGGCCAGGAACTGGAAAGTCGCCGCGCAGTCGGCGAAGCCGTGCAGCAGCAGCACCGGGTCGGCCGATTCCGGCCCCCAGCGGATGAAGTGGTGTTCGAGGCCGCGGATCGCGACCGTCCCGTGCCGGCCCGGGCGCTGGACGCGGTAGCTCACCGGGTCACGCGGGCGCGAGGCGCTGGATCAGCAGCTTGTCGATGCGGCGGCCGTCGAGGTCGACGACCTCGAAGCGATGGCCGCGCCAGCGGAAGCTCTCGCCGGTCGCGGGCAGGTGCCCGAGCTGGGCGAGCACGAAGCCGGCGAGCGTCGTGTAGTCGTCGCCCGAACGCATGTTGCCGGCGCCGAGCAGCCGCTCGACGTCGTCGATCGACATGCCGCCGTCCACCAGCCAGGAGGAATCGTCGCGCGCGACCACCTCGGGGACCTCCTCGTCCGCGGCTTCGGGCAGCTCGCCCGCGATCGCGGTCAGGATGTCGGAGGGCGTGACCACGCCCTCGATGGAGCCGTGCTCGTCGACGATCGCCGCGAAGTGCATCTTCGACTCGCGGAACAGGTCGAGCAGCCGCAGGATGCGCGTGGACTCGTGCACGATGAGCGGGGCCCGCACGCGCGCCGCCAGCTCGCCCGACTGCGGATCGCCGAGCCACTCGGCCAGCTCGCCGGTCATGACGACGCCGAGCAGCTCGTCGAGCTGGCCGCGACAGACCGGATAGCGCGAGTGGCCGCTGGTGCGCACGACATTCCAGACCGTCGTGCGGTCGTCGGCGGAGTCGAGCCAGACCACGTCACCGCGCGGGGTCATGATGCTGCGCACGGTGCGGTCCGGCAGGCGCAGCACGCCCTCGATCATCTGGTGCTCCGCGGCATGGAAGATGCCGGTGTGCGCGCCCTCCGCGATCATCGAGCGGATCTCCTCCTCGCTGACCGCGCGCGCCGTGTTCTTCGGCAGCCTGAGCAGGCTCACGACCAGCTCGGTCGCGGTGCGCAGCACCCAGACGAGCGGCGCGCTCAGGAACGCGACGATCTCCATCGGGCGCGCCAGCGCCGCCGCGATGGCTTCCGGGTTCGTCAGCGCCCAGCGCTTCGGCACCAGTTCCCCGACCACGACCGAGAGGAACGTCACGCCGACGACGACGATCGCGTAGGCCGCAGTGTCGAGGTACTGCACGACGGGCGTGAGCAGCTCGAAGTGCGCGAGCCAGTCCGCGAGCGGCGCGGCAAACCGCGCGCCGCTGAAAACGCCCGAGAGCACGCCGATCAGCGTGATGCCGATCTGCACCGACGACAGGAAGCGCGTCGGGTGGTCGAGCAGCCGGATCGCCGCCCGCGCGCCGCCGCTGCCGCGGTTCGCCTGCTCCTTGAGCCGCGTCGGGCGCGAGGAGAACGTCGCGAGCTCGGCCATTGCGAACAGGCCGTTGATGCACACGAGCAGCAGAAGCAGTAGGAAGTCGCCGATCATCTTGCGCCGGGCGCGCCGGCCGCCGCCATTCTACCAGTTGCCGGCCCGAGCCCGTGCCGCCGTCGGTTGCGGCCGGCGAGGCAAGGCCGCAAGATGGCCGCCGGAACCGGATATCCTCCTTGCAGCCACGCGACGCTTCCCGGCGCCTGATCGCGGCATCCGCGATCATCGGTTCGATCGGCACCTTCAGCCTGCACGTGCTGCTGCCCGCGTTGCCGGCGATCGCGGTCGCCATGGGCGTCGCGCCGCATTCCGCGCAGCTGCTCATCAGCCTGTCGATCCTCGCGATCGCGTTCGGGAACCTCGCGATCGCGCCGCTCTCGGACCGCTATGGCCGCCGGCCGATCGTGCTGCTCTCGCTCGGGCTGTTCGTGCTCGGCAGCGCCGCGGGCGTGTTCGCGAAGTCGCTCGGCTGGCTGGTCGCCTCGCGCGTCGTCCAGGCCTTCGGCGGCGGCGCGGCGATGTCGGTCATGCGGGCGACGATACTCGACCACTTCGGCCCGGGGCGCGCGGCGTCCGCGCTCGCGGCCACGGCGACCGCCATCCTGCTCGCGCCGATGGTGGCGCCGTCGATCGGCGGGTTCGTGCTGGAGTGGCTCGACTGGCATGCAGTGTTCGCGCTCTCCGGCATCCTCGGCTTCGCGGTGTTCCTGTTCGCGTCGCGGAACCTCCGCGACGCGCGCCGCGCGGATCGCGCCGCCGGCCCGTCGCTGCGCTACCTGTCGAGCTACCGCCGGCTGTTCGCCTCGCGCGACTACCGCGCGTTCCTGGTGTTCGGTTCGTGCATGGTGAGCATGATCTACACGTTCGTGACCGGCGCGCCGTACGTCGCGATCGACGTGCTCGGCGTCTCGCCCTCGCGCTTCGGGCTGCTGCTCTTCTTCCCGGCGCTCGCCTCGTTCGCCGGGTTCCTGCTGGCTTCCCGGGTGACGAGCCGATTCGGCGGCCAGCGCATGATGCGCGCGGGCGCGATGATCGCCTTCGCAGGTGCGCTGTCGATGACCGGGCTGGCGCTCGCCGGCGCCTGGCACCCGCTGGCCCTGTTCGTCCCCGGCATGGCGATCGGCTTCGCGAACGCGATCGCGGCGCCGTCCGCGACGATCGGCGCGATCTCGCGCGACCCGGCCATCGCCGGCGCCGCGTCGGGCCTGCTCGGGTTCCTGCAGCTCGTGACGGCGGCAGCCGCGACGCAGCTCGTCGCCGCGCTGTCGGCGCATTCGCCGGTTCCGCTTGCGGTTGTGTTGCTGGCGCTGTGCCTGGCCTCGTTGCTCGCGCTCAGGCCGATCGGGAGGATTCCGCTCGACCGGCCCCCGGCCGCTCAGGCCGATCCGGCGGGCGAGCCGGTCGCGTCGGAGCCGACGCGGTAGCGGAAGCGCACGGTGCCGAAGGTGATGAGGTCGCCGTCGTCGAGGCGCGCGTAACGCACCTGGATGCCGTTCACGAAGATGCCGTTGCGGCTGTTCGCATCCACCAGCATCGCCTCGCCGTTGCGCACCGTCAGCATCGCGTGCAGCCGGCTCACGGTCGGGTCGACGATGCGCAGGTCGTTGTCGCGGGTGCGGCCGATGTTGACGCGCCGGCCCGCGATCTCGTGGACGCAGCCGACCAGGTCGAGCCCGATCAGGTAACGGCGCAGGCGCGGGGTCGCCGCGGCCGAGGGCACGACCGGCAGTTCCGGGACCGGCAGCTCCTGCGTGTAGTCGGATTCCACGCCGGCATCGGGCGTCCGGGCTGCCGGCGCCTCGCTCGGCAGGGCATCCGTGACCGCGGCGTTGACGGGCCGCGCCTCGCGCAGCTCCGCGGCCAGTCCCTCGCGCTCGAGCGTGCGGGCGGCTAGCCGGGCCTGCAGCTCCTCGATCCGGCGCTCGCGTTCGGCGAGCAGCTGGTTGCGCTCGGCGAGGGCGCGCTCGAGCTCGTCCACGCGCTTCTGCCAGCGCGCGCGCTCGGCCGCGAGCGCGGCGGCCTGGCCGCTGCGGCGCTCCCCGCCCGGCAGCAGGCGGGCGAGGTCGGCCTGCGTCTCGATGAACATCTGGGTGTCGTCGCCGACATCCATGCCGGCGATGCCGGGCTCGTCCGGGAGCGTGCCGATCAGGATCGGAGCATCGTCGAGATCCGTCGCGGGGGTCGCGAGTTCCCAGTCGTGGTCTTCGGGCAAGCGATGAGCGCCCGTCAACTCGATGTGCTCGACGAGCTGCGTGAGATCCTCGGCGACGATGCCGTCATCCGGGAGGCTATCCCCGTCCCCCTTCTCCATGCCGCCCATTATGGACTCGTCGCGGGCCGGCGCCACTCATTCTGCTTGTACTTCATTATGTATCAATGAGTTAGCGACACAACGGCCCAGCGATGCGTCTGAAGTGTGAACCGGGTCACATGTCCTTCCGCGCGCGCCTGGCCGGCCAGGGCACTTGCGCGCGTGCTGCGACGGCGGGACTCCCCTCGCTCGCTCAGGGCGGCGACCGCATTCGCTCGCTCGGGGGTCCCGCAACGGCTCGCACGCGCGCGAGACGCTGCGGGCGGGCACGCGTACGATACGCCGCCACGCGTCACGCGCGCGCCACGAGTCCCGCCGGCGAAGCACGCGCGCAATACAGAGTGTCGCTAGGATGGCCGCCATGCGACCCGTGTGGATGCTCTCCGCGACCCAGGCGCTGTGCATGTCGGGCAGCTTCCTGTTCGTCCTGCTCGGCGGCATCATCGGTTCGCACCTCGCTCCCTCGCCGGCGCTCGCGACCCTGCCGGTTTCGGTGCTGATCGCCGGCCTCGCGGCCAGCGTCATTCCCGCCGGCGCCCTGATTCACCGTTTCGGCCGGCGCGGCGTGTTTGCGGGCAGCGCGCTGCAGGCGGCGGCCGGCTGCGTCCTGGCCGGCTACGCGATCACGCTCGGAAGCTTCTGGCTCTTCTGCGCGGCCGCCTTCCTGCTCGGTGCCAACAACGCCGTCGTCATGCAGTACCGATTCGCGGCCACCGAGTACGTGGACGCGTCGCGGGCCAGCCGGGCGATCGCCCTGGTGATGTGCGGGGCCCTGGTGGCGGCCTGGCTGGGGCCCGAGCTGGCCGTCCGGACGGCCCACCTGGTGCCGCAGGCGGAGTACGCGGGGTCCTTCTACGCCGGGACCGGCCTCTACCTGGCCGCCGCGATCGTGCTCGCGCGGATTCCGGACTCGACGCCGGCCGTGCAGGTCGACCCGAAGCCGCCGCGCCGGCTCGGGGTGATCGCGGCGCAGCCGGTGTTCCGCGTCGCGGTGCTCGCCGCCCTCGTCTCCTACACAGTCATGAGCTTCATCATGACGGCGACGCCGATCAGCATGCACGTGGTCGACGGCCACGATGCGGTGGCCACGGCGCGCGTGATCCAGGTGCACCTGCTCGGCATGTACCTGCCCTCGCTTGCGAGCGGCTGGATCATCGCCCGGTTCGGCGACGGGCCGGTGATCGTCGCCGGGACGCTGCTGATGGCGGGCTGCGTCGCCATCGCGACGCTGGCCGGCCACGCGGTCCTGCACTATGGCTGGGCGCTCGGCGTACTCGGGCTCGGCTGGAACCTGCTGTTCATCGCGGCCACCACGATGCTGACCCGGACCTACCGGGCGCGCGAGCGGATCCAGGCGCAGACCCTGAACGACTTCCTGGTGTTCGGCGCCCAGGCCGTGGCGTCGCTGCTCGCCGGGCTCGCGGTCACGACCCTGGGCTGGGAGCGGCTCAACCTCGCGACGCTGCCGCTGCTGGCGGCCGTCGTGGTCGCGATGGCGATGCTGAGCCGGCGGCCGGCGCTGGCGCCTGGCTAGGGCTCAAAGCCGGTCGAGGAACGCGCGGATCTCGCCGATGACGGCCTCGGCCGGCCCTGCCTGGACGTAATCCGCCTCGCGCGAGAGCTCGAGCATCGGCTGCGGGAGCGCGGCGGCGGGCTCCTGGCTGCCGGCGACGATGACGCGGCGCACCTGGGCCGGCCGGGTGGTCGCCAGCTCGAAGGCGACCAGTGCGCCGCGCCCGCAGCCGAGCAGGTCGACGCGCCTGAGGCGCAGGTGCTCGAGGAGATCGACCACCGCCAGTGCGAGGCCGGCGACCGGCAGGCGCGTCCTGGGGGCATCCGAGCCGCCGCTGCCGGGCAGGTCCGGCGCGTAGATCGAGCGATCGGTCCCGAGCAGTTCCGCGCAGCGGCTGAAATCGGCGCCGCTGCCGCCGTCGGCGTGGAGGAAGACGAGCGGCAAGGCTTCGTCGAAGCCGCCGCTGCCCGGATAGGCGGTCGTGAGATGCAACTGCCCGTAGCGGCAGTCGATGTACATGCGCCGCAGGCGCGCGAGCGCCGTCGCCGGCTGTCTCTTCTTCGTGGCCATGCCGGTATCATGGTGCATGAAGGAGCCCGTCATGCCCAAGTACCTGCGCACATTCCTGGCTGCCGCAGCGACCGCCTACGCGGCCGGCGCGTCGGCAGCCGCCGTTCCGGACGACGCGGCGATTTATGACCGGATCGTGTCGCTCGCCGGCGACTGGACCGGACATATGGAAGATCCCCTCGCCGGGCCGCCGGTGACCGTGCGTTACGAAAGTGTGAGCGGCGGCAAGGCCGTGATCGAGCATCAGGCCCCGAGCGGCAGCCTGCCGGTCGTGACGGTTTATTTCCTCGCCAATGGCAAGCTGCACGCAACCCAGTACTCGCCCGCCGGCAACCAGCCGGGCTTCAAGCGCGGCGCCGGGACCACGGCCGAGCTGCTCGAGCTGGCTTTCGACGGCGGCACGGGATTCGACCCGGACCACGACGGGCACGTGCACCGGGGAGAGATCCGGTTCGTGTCACCGGACCGGATTGAACATCGCTGGTTCCACTATGTCGGCCCGAAGGAACAGGGCGTGACGCACTGGTTCCTGGAGCGCAAGGGCGCGGAGCATGCGCCCGTGCCGGCGCCTGCGGCCAAGCCCGAGAACCCCGAAGCGGCGGCGAAGCCGGCAGGGAAGAAGCCGTAAAAGGGGACGCACCCCTTTTTGCAGGGAGGAAGGTCAAGGGGGTCGGAAAATGAA
>CAZVIF010000033.1:0-24839 GCA_964626745.1 uncultured Steroidobacteraceae bacterium | reverse complement strand
TCGAGCGGCCGCGGGCCGGACTGCGGCTCGCGGTAGCTCGCGCGGATCACGTCGTTGCCGGGGCTCGTGACATTGTAGGCCGCGCCGTCCGGATGCACGTCCTGGAGCCGCACCCATAGGTCGAAGTCGCGACAGTCGCAGGACGCGTGGATCTCCGCCGCGATGTTGCCCGCGACCAGCAGGTCGTCGGCCAGCGGCGCCGTTTCGAACGTGAGGACATCCGCGCGCGCAGCGAGCGCGCGGTAGTCATGCGCGCCGGGATCGGAGAACGGGTCCACGACCGGCTGTTCCGGATCCGCGCGAATGGCGGACGTGGCATTCCCCGACAAGGCCGGCGCCGCCTCCAGGCGGCCAATCCCACCCCCGCCGGCGCGGTGCAGGTACAGCGTCTCGACACGCCCGGCGGGCGGCGGCCACTCGCGCGCCGCGCGCCACTCGTTCGCGCCCATGACGAAATAGCGCACCGGCGGCTCGGTCGCGAAGCGGTTGGCAATCCCGCGCAGGTAGTGGTCGTGGAAATCGAGCACCAGCGCGTCGTAATCGATCGCCGCCCGGGGACCGAAATCCAGCTCGCCCGCGCGGGAACTCATCGTCGACTCCGCGCCGTGCACCCAGGGGCCCAGCACGAGGTGCGATCGCGAGCGCGCCTCGAGGCTTCGCGCCCGCACGAGCCCGCCGTGGTTCGTCGCCGCGCCTTCGACCCCGTAGGCGTCGTCGTACCAGCCGCTGAAGTTCAGCACGGCCGCCGAGACGCGCCCGTAGCGGCCCTGCAGCTCCGCCCAGTCCCACCAGGGGTCTTCGGGCGGGTGCGCGAGCCACTCGAAGTAGTACGGCGCTTCCTTGCGGAGCCACGGAAGCTCCCGCAGCGGCAGGAAGGACTGGAACTCGTCCGCAACCGTTCGCCAGCTCTCCTCCGCGTCGCCGCCGACCGGCATGCCCAGCCGGCGCCGCGCATCCGGCGCGACGTACTGGTAGATCCACGGCAGCCACGAACGGTCGAAGATCCCGTTCATGTAGAAGAACCGGCGCGGCGAGGAGAACGTCATCGCGGGCGCCATCGACACCAGGTGCGGCGGCTTCTCCATCGCCGCCAGCCACTGGACGGCGCCGGGATACGAGAGGCCCCAGGTTCCGACGCGGCCGTCCGACCAGGGCTGCGCGGCCGCCCACTCGATCGTGTCGTAGCCGTCCCGGCCCTCCTGCCGATAGGGATCGAAGTGCCCCTCCGAGGCGTAACGGCCGCGCACGTCCTGCAGCACCGCGACGTAGCCGCGCTCCACGGCCTTGCGATGCACGCCGTCGCCCTTCTCGGCGAAGTGCTTGCCGTAGGGCGTGCGGAAGACGAGGACCGGGAACCTGCCCTCGCCGTCCGGACGATACACGTCCGCGCGCAGCACGACGCCGTCGCGCATCGGAACGGCGACGTCGCGCACGACCTTTACGTCGGCTGCCGCGCCGACGCGCGCGAGTAGCGCCAGGCCGCAGGCGAGCGCCGCGGCGATCGGTATCGCGCGGCGCCTAGCGGTCGCCGTCCGCATAGAGCTTCACGACCTCGTGCAGGAAGCGCCGGCCTTCCATCAGCGCTTTCACGTTCATGCGCTCGTTGAGGCCATGGATGTAGTCGCCTTCGGCGGTCTCGAACAGGCCGGATAGCCCGTAGGTCGGGATGCCGGCTGCGTTCAGGTACTTGCCGTCGGTGTATCCCGGCAACATCATCGGCACGAGCGTGACGCCGGGCCAGATCCGTTCGGCGACTTCGCGTGCGGGCCCGAGGATGGATTCCGTCAGCGGCGGTATCGGCGACTGCACGCCGCCCTCGCCTTTCGTCGAGACCCGGATCGAATCATCGGCGAGGACCCGTGCGATCTGCGCCTGCACGTCGGCGACCGGCGTGTCCGGCAGGATGCGGCAGTTCACGGTCGCCTGCACGTGCTGCGGGATCGCGTTCGGCGCATGGCCGCCCTGGATCTCGCTGACGATGCAGGTCGTGCGCAGCATCGCATTCCAGAGCGGGTTCTTCGCCCACAGCCGCTTCGCTGCCGCCTCGTCAGGCGGCGTCCCGAGTACCGCGCGCATGTCGGCAGCGACCGCGGGGTCCACGAGTTTTGACATCGTCTCGAAATAGGCGCGGGTCACCGGGTTGAGCGCGATCGGGAACTGGTGGGCACCGAGCCTCGCCAGGCCCTCGGCGAGGCTCACGATCGCATTGCCCGGTTTCGGCAGCGAGCTGTGCCCGCCGGGATCGGTCACTTCGAGCTTGAAGTCCTGGTAGACCTTCTCGCCGGCCTGGACCTGCAGCACGATCGGCCGGCCGTTCTCGTCGTACTCGCCCCCTGCACCCTCGTTGATCACGAACTCGGCAGCCAGCACCTCCGGCTGCGTCTGCACCAGCCAGCGCACGCTGTCGAAGAATCCCGCGCCCGCAGTCTCTTCGCCGCAGGTGAGCGCAAGCTTGATGTCGCGGCGCGGCAGGTAGCCTTCCTGCCTGTAGCGGATCAGGCTGTCGGTGAAGATCGCGGCCATGGCCTTGTCGTCGCTCGCGCCGCGCGCGTAGAACCAGCCGTCTTCCTCCACCAGCTTGAAGGGATCGCGCACCCAGTCCTCGCGCCTGGCCTCGACGACGTCGATGTGCGCGAGCAGGAGGATCGGCTTCAGGTTCCTGTCCTTGCCGCGCAGCACCGCGATGAGCGCGCCGTCCTTCGGCGCCTCGGGCGGCGCCAGGATCTGCATGTCCCCGGCCGGGTGGCCCGCCGCGAGCAGCCGCTGTCGCATGGCCTCGGCCGCCCGCGTGCAGTCGCCGACCGAGCGGGTCGTGTTGATCTCGATCAGCTCCTTGTAGATCGCGCGGAACGCAGCCTCGCCGGGGTCCGCCGGCGCGGATTCCGCATTGACCGCGCCAATCCCCGCGGACGCCGCCACGATAGCCGCCGCGGCGGCCCGCCACTGCATCGGACTTCCCATCGTTCTCCCCCGTTGAATCGTCAGTCGCCGGACAGCGCCGCGACCAGCGCCAGGTCCGCGGACCGGACCTTGCCCACATCGAATTTCTTGGCTGCGGCGGTCATGCGGGTGAGCGCGGCGGCGATCGGCATCGGCGGGCTCCTGTCTCCCGGCTTCGTGCGGATGAAGCGCACCGGATTGATGCGCGCGACGACGAAGGTGCGCAGGTACGGCGACTTGAAGCCGCGGGCTTCCAGCGCCTTGACGATCTTGCGCACCTGCGTGTCGATCTCCCGCAACCGGGACGCGTAGCCTTCCCGTTCGCGCAGGCTGACCGCGAGCGTACGATCGCTGAATCGGTCCACCTTCCGCAGGAACGAGCCGTACGCGCCGCCGGCGAAGCGCGCGTCCTTGAGGTACAGGATGCCGAGTGTCAGGAACTCGGCAGACTCGAACTGCGCGGCGAAGTCGCTCTCCTTTGCGCGCGGTTCGCGGCGCGCGAGCGCTTTCGCCATGCGGATGACTTCCAGGCTGCGGTCCTTGAGGTTGTGCGCTTTCTCGGTGTTGAGGGCGAGGATGCGGAACGCGAGACCCTCGTCCGGGGAAACGAGCGCCGTGATCTGCTTGAGCCCCAGCACCTTGGCCGCCGCGAGCCGGTGCCGGCCGTTCGGCGTCCAGAACCCGCCATCCTCGCCGCGCACGACGATGATCGGGTCGAGAAAGGACCCCGCCTCGTCGATTTTCTGCGCGAGGCGCTTGGCGTGGGTCGGCGACAGGTCGCGCTGGAAGGGCGTCGGCTGCACGGCCGGGAGCGGCAGCGTCGCGATCAGCACGGCGCTTCCGGAAAGCGGTTCGCGATAGGCGCCGATGGGCGCGCCGCCGCGTTCGCGCACCTGCGCCGCGAGCGGCGCGATGCGCTCGTCGTCGAGCGGAAGCGCTATTTCGCCGGCGTCAAGCCCGCGCTTGGCCTTGCCCGGAGCCAGCGACTTGCCGCGGGATCCGCCCCTCGCGCCGCCAGGCTTGCGTGCCCCGCTCTTTCGGGTCGCCATGAATCGCCTCAACATGGATGCTGCCAGCTGGTACGTTAAACTAAACCATGGCCGACGTTTTCGTCTCC
The DNA here is from genome assembly GCA_964626745.1 of uncultured Steroidobacteraceae bacterium. Lineage (GTDB taxonomy): Bacteria > Pseudomonadota > Gammaproteobacteria > Steroidobacterales > Steroidobacteraceae > SCUD01. The sequence continues at coordinate 20,782 of CAZVIF010000033.1, read as the reverse complement.
TATGCCCGCGTCGACAAGGCGCGGGTCGCCCCGATCGTCGCCGCGATCGAAGCCCAGGGCTGGACGGTCTGGTGGGACCCGGAAATCGCCGCGGGCCAGCAGTTCGACGACCAGATCGAGGCGCAACTCACGGCCGCGAAATGCGTGCTGGTGGTCTGGACGCCCACTTCCGTGAGCTCGCGGTGGGTGCGCGGGGAGGCCCGCGAGGCGGCCGACCGGGGCATCCTCGTGCCCGTGCGGTTCGACGAGGCGCGCCTGCCCATGGACGTGCGGGCGCTGCATACCACGGACCTCGACACGTGGGGCGATGACCCCGGAAGTCCCTGCTTCCAGGAGGTGCTGCGGGCGCTCGGCGGGATGCTGGCGAGCAACGCCGCGCCGCGTGGCGCCGCCGCCTTGCCCGGCGCAGTTCCTGTCGAGGGCGCCCCGAAGTCCGCGCGCGTCTCGATCTGCGTCCTGCCCTTCGCGAACATGAGCGGCGACGCGGAACAGGAGTACTTCAGCGACGGTATCAGCGAGGACATCATCACCGACCTCAGCAAGGTCTCCTCGCTCGCGGTCGTGTCGCGCAACACGGCATTCGGCCTGAAGGGCCGGAGCATCGATATCGCCCAGATCGGGCGGCAGCTCAAGGTCGCCTACGTGCTAGAAGGAAGCGTACGCAAGGCCGCCGGCCGCGTGCGCATCACCGCACAGCTGATCGAGGTGTCCAGGGATAACCACGTCTGGGCCGAGCGCTACGACCGCGACCTCAGCGACATATTTGCCCTGCAGGACGAGATCTCCCAGGCCATCGTCAAGGCACTCAAGCTGAAGCTCATGCCGGAGGAGAAGAAGGCGATCGAGCAGCGCGGGACGAACAACCTCGAGGCCTACAATCTCTACCTCATGGCGCGGCAATTCAGCGTCACGGGCAACTACGGCAACGTGCGCCGCTGCGAGGCCATCATTCGCCTGTGCCGCAGCGCAACCGAGATCGACCCCGACTATGCGACCGCCTGGGCGCTGATGGCGGTCGCCCAGGCCGCGTTGAAGTTCTACTTCAATGGGCCGGGCGACGGCGGCCTGGCGGCAGCGGAGCGGGCGCTCGCCCTCGATGACAACCTGGCGGAGGCGCACGCCGCCAAGGCTCGGGTGCTGACCACCGAGGGCCGCTACGACGAGGCGATGATCGAGATCGAGGCGGCGCTCCGCCTCGACCAGGATTCATTCGAGGTCAACGCGGCAGCGGCCCGTCTGTATTTCATGTTGAGCCGTCATGCCGAGGCCATTCGGTTCAACGAGAAGGCAGCGGCGCTGATGGAGACGGATTTCTCTTCGGTCAGCGTCTTGATGACCTGCTACAAGGTGATCGGCGACGTGGCCAACACGCGCCTCGCGGCGCAGCGCACGCTCGCGCGTGCAGAGAAGATAACGACCCAGGAACCGGACAATGGCCTTGCACTGGGCTATGTCGTCATGTCGCTCTGCACGCTCGGCCAGACCGAGCGCGCGAAGGACCTCGCGAAACGCGCGATGTTGCTGGAGCCCGACAACCTCACGATGCGCTACAACTTCGGCTGCGGCTTCACGGCACTGGGCGAGTTCGATGCGGCACTCGACCTGTTGGGTCCGGTTTTCGAGCGAGATGCCGCCGAAACCATCAGTTGGGCCAAGGTCGACCCGGACCTCCACGCCTTGCGTGAACTTCCCCGTTTCCAGGCGATGATGGCGAAGGCCGACGCCCGCCTTGCCGCGACCGGCGGCTGAGACGCGATTCGTCGAATGAACGTCCCGTGGACCCGATCGCCCACACGCTGACTGGCGGCGCCCTCGCCGCGGCCGGATTGCGCCGCGCCACGCCGCTCGCGGCCGCGGCGCTCCTCATCGGCGCCAACGTGCCCGACGTGGATTTCATTGCCCAGCTCGACGGCGACTACGCCGCCCTCGCCCACCGCCGCGGGTGGACCCACGGCGTCCTGGCGCTCGTCGTCTGGCCGTTCCTGGTCTGCGGGCTGCTGCTTGCCTGGGATCGCCTCTTCCGGCGGCGCCGTGCGGGTGCGGCGCCCGCGCGCGCCGGCCCGCTGTGGGCCGTCGCGGCCCTGGGCGTCGCGACTCACCCGCTGCTCGACTGGCTGAACAACTACGGCATGCGCTGGCTGATGCCGTTCGACCGCCGCTGGTTCTACGGCGACGCCTGGTTCATCGTCGATCCCTGGGTCTGGCTCCTGCTCGGCGGCGTCCTGTGCCTCATGCATTCACGGGCATGGTGGTCGACCGGCCTCTGGATCGTGCTCGGCCTTCTAACCACCGCGCTGATCCTCACCGAGCCGCTCGTGCCGCCGTTCGCGCGCGTCGCCTGGCTCGCGGGCATCGCCGTCATCGTCCTGGCGCGCATCGCCGGATTCGCCGCGCCGCGGCGCGAGCCTCTCGTCGAGCGCGCTGCGCGGACCGCGCTTGCGCTCGTGGCCGCCTACATGGTCGCCTCGCTCGCGGCCAATCTGCCCGCGCGCGCCGAAGTCCGCTCTGCGCTCGGCGCCCTCGGCCTCGGCCCGGTCGAGCGGATCATGGTCGGTCCCGCGCCCGCGGACCCGCTTGCCGGCGAGGTCGTCGCGGTCACGCCGGACGCCTATCACGCGGGCCGCTGGCACTGGCTCGGCAAGCCGCGGTTCGAGTACGCCGGCGCGCGCATCGCCCGGCCTTCGCCCGACGATCCGGTGTTCGCCGCCGCGGCACGCGCGCCCGAGGCGCGGGATTTCCTGACATGGTCGCGGTTTCCTTACGTGATCGTGGAGCCGGCTCCGGCGGGAAGCGCCGCCGCGCACGTGGTGCACTTCCGCGACGCGCGCTACCTGAGCCGCGAGGGCATCCGGGGCCCCAGCGTGCATCTCGACCGCGCTCTGCGGTATCAGCCCGCGCCGCCCATCAAGATGGAGAAGTGATCGAAGCGGAACAGCCGCCGGCCCTCGTCCGCCGGCTCGAAGCGCGCCGCCCCCGACCGGATCTCGCGGAGCGCCCGCTGCAGTTCGAGCAGGCGCTCGGGTTTCGCCGCCGGCGGCCCGTGCGCCGGGAGCAGTTTTCTGAGTGCCGGTGCGAGGCCGGCGAGCCGGTCGATCGACGCCGTGTAGGTGGCCAGGTCGGTCTCCGGCGCCCACAGGTATATCTCGCCGGAGTAATAGGTGTCCCCCGTGAAGAGGAGTCCGTTCTCGCGGTCCAGCAGCGATAGCGAATCGGGCGTATGCCCGGGCGTGCGCAGGACCTCGAGCCGGCGGTCCCCGAGTTCGATCATCTCGCCGTCCTGCACGTGGGCGGCGATTCGCCAGGCCGGGATTTCGTAGTCACGGCTCGCGACACCGGCTGGCAGCGCGCCGCAGACCCGATCCTCCGCGAGTGTCTGGCTGGCGTACTCGCGCAGCGACTCCCCGATCTCGCCGCGCGCACTCGCGTGGCTGTAGGCCTCGTCGAGGTTGCGGACGTCCGTGAACTCGCGGTTGCCGCCGACGTGGTCGAAGTGGGTGTGCGAATTGATCACCGTCACGGGCAGCGCCGTCATGCGTTGCACGACGCGGCTGATCAGTGCGACGCCGAGGCCCGAGTCGAACAGGACTGCGCGACCGGATCCGACGACCAGGAACGACGTCACCCCCTCGTACTGTCGCCGTTCCGTGATCGCGAACACGCCGGGTGCGACCGCGTGCACCGCAAACCAGTCGCTGCCGACCGCGACGGATTCCGCGGTCGTGAAGACGGGATCCGGGGCCTCCGCACACCAGGATTCGGCGCCGGCGTCCGTGGCCGACAGGAAACTCATGCAGGCCATGAACGCGAGCGGGCCAACCAGCCGAACGGGCATGCCCGAACATACAGGCGCCGCCTCGACGATGGCAAGGTCACGCAGCCGCCGATAGACTGCGGCCATGCTGAGAACCGTGCTCGCCTATGGAGTCGCCCTGGCCGCGGGCGCAGTCGCGCTGCAGTGGATCGAGTACCAGATCTGGGCTCGCGCGCACGCGAGCACGATCTACATGGCGCTGATCGCGGCGGCCTTCCTCGGACTCGGCATCTGGATCGGCGCACGCCTGATCCGCAAGGAGCCGCGCCCCGGCGCCTTCGCCCCAAACGAACGCGCGCGGTCCTCGCTGGGCATCACGGAGCGCGAGCGGGAGGTCCTGCAACTGCTGGCCGACGGTCGCTCCAACAAGGAGATCGCCGCGCGGCTGGGCCTTTCGCCCAACACCGTGAAAACCCACGTCGCACGGCTCTTCGAGAAGCTGCAAGTGGCGAGGCGGACCGAGGCCATCGGCCTTGCCCGCGAGCTTGGACTCGTCCCGTAGCCCGCCGGACCGGCGAATCTCGGGTGATGCGGCCAGAATCACCCTTTCGGGCGATGGACCGGACGGCGTGCCTGGCGTGTAGTGACGGCAACTGGATCCGAGGAATTTCCGCATGTCACGCAGGATCCTGATCTTCGGCGCCCTCGCCGGCCTGCTGGTCGCCGTGCCCATGTTCCTGATGATCGCCAACAGCGAGCCGGGCTCCGCGGCGACTTCCCACTTCGCCGGCTACCTCATCATGGTGCTTGCGCTCAGCCTGGTCTTCTTCGGTGTCAAGCGCCTGCGCGACCGCGAGCTGGGCGGCGTGATCCGGTTCATGCCGGCGCTGCTGGCCGGACTCGGCATCAGCGCCGTCGCCGGCGTCGTCTACGTGATTGGCTGGGAGATCACGCTGGCCGCCACGGACTTCGCCTTCATCGATTCCTACAGCGCCGCGGCCATCGAGTCGGCGCGGGCCAAGGGCGCGTCGGCCGCGGAAATCGAAGCGCTGGTCGTGCAGATGGGCGAGTTCCGCCGCCAGTACGAGAATCCGTTCTTCCGCCTGCCGATCACGTTCGTCGAGATCTTCCCGGTGGGTGTCCTGATCTCGCTGATCTCGGCGGCGCTGCTGCGCAATCCGAGGTTCCTGCCCGCTACGCCCGCGCGGCCGCTTCCCGGGTGACTTCCAGGACGCGATCGATGTCCGCCTGGCTGACGTACAGGTGCGCCGACAGGCGCACGCCCCGCTCGTCGTTCTGCGCACGCACGCGCACGCGCTTTTCCCAGAGCGCATCCTGCAGCGCTTTGGCTTTCACGCCGTCGACGCGAAACGTCGTGATGGCCGCGGTCAGCCGCGGGTCGGCGGGTGACGCGATCCGGACCGCCGGCAACTCCGCGAGGCCGGCACGCAGTCGCTGCGTGAGGCCGGCGTCCCAGCGCTCGATGCGCGGCATGCCGATCTTGTCGATGAACCGAAGCGCGGCCACGAGGCCTTCGACGACCGGGACGCTGCCCGTGCCGTACTGCATGAAGCGGAAGGCGCCGTCCTCACGGTTGTCCCACTGGTAGCTGGCCAGCGTCGTCCAGAACCGGTCCTGCACCTCGCGACGCACGAACATGAAGCCCGTGCCTTTCGGCGCCATCATCCACTTGTGCGGGCTCCCGACGTAGGCATCGCAGCCGAGCGACTGCACGTCCACCTGCACCTGCCCTACCGCCTGCGCGCCGTCCACGATCGAAAGCGCACCACGATCGCGCGCGAGCTCGCACAGTTCGCGCGCCGGCAGCAGCGCGCCGAGTCCGCTCGTGACGTGGCTGAACATCACGACTCTCGTGCGCGGCGTCATCGCTTCCTCGAACAGGCGAACGATCGACTCGGGGCCGCCCGCGAATGCCGGCTCGAGCGGCAGTTCGCGGACCACGATGCCGCGGCGCTTCGCCAGCATTCGCCAGGGGGAGATTCCGCCGCCGTGTTCCTGGTCGGTGCTGACGACCTCGTCGCCGGCAGCGAGGTCGAGCCCATGGGCGAGGAAGTTGATGCCCATCGTCGCGTTCTGCGTGAGCGCGATGTCGGCGCCCGGCGCATTCACGAACCGCCCCGCCGCCTCGCGTACGTCGGGCAGTTCCTGGTAGCCGGTCAAAGGCTCACCGTCGGGCTGCTCATAAGGCCAGTCCGCGAGGCCGGTCTCGAGCCTGCGGATGCCCTCGGTCAGGGCATACACCACCTCACGGGGTGACGCTCCCAGGGTTCCGGTGTTGCAGTAGGCAACGCCCTCGGGAATCAGGAAGTGCTCGCGCGCGGCGGCGAAGACAGCCGCGTCATCCGCCAGCGGGTCAATCTCGAAAGCCGCGGGCCGGGCGCCGCCCGCAAGCGAGGGCGCCGCGCCGAGCAGCAGGCCGGGCGCCATGAACGTGGACAGGAATCGACGTCGCGTACTCATGAGAAACCCGAATGGACTCGGACGAGCTCGTGCTGCCGCCCTAGACGCTGCGCGCATACCACGCGTAATCCAGTTCGGTGACCTGTGCGGCGAAACGCGCGCATTCCTGGCGCTTGATGGCGAGAAAGATCCCGAGCGTGCTCGCGCCCAGCGCGTCGCGCAGGAACGCGGATTGCTCCGCCCGGTCCAGCGCTTCCTGCCAGGTGGCCGGAAACGCGCGCGGCAGGGCCTGTGCGTAGCCGTTCCCCGTGACGGGCGGCCCGGGATCGAGCTGCTCCCGGATGCCCTTCTCCGCCCCCGCCAGCACCGCGGCCGCCGCGAGGTAGAGGTTTGCATCCGCGCCCGCTACCCGGTGCTCGACGTGCCGGCTCTCCGGCGGCCCGGCCGGCACGCGCAGGCTCACCGACCGGTTGTTGACGCCCCAGATCGGCGACACCGGCGCGTAGCTTGCGGACTGGAAGCGACGGTACGAGTTCGCGTTGGGCGCGAACACCGCAAAGCTCTCGGCCATCGTCGCCTTGAGGCCGCCGATCATGTGCCGCAGCAGCACGCTGCCGGCCGGGTCGTCCGCGGCGCACAGGTTCTCTGCCGCATTGCCGCCGTGACGGGCGAGACTCAGGTGCAGGTGCAGACCGCTGCCGGCGCGTTCGGCGAACGGCTTCGCCATGAACGTTGCCAGCAGTCCGTGCCGGGCTGCGACGCCGCGCAGCAGGCGCTTGAACAGGATGGCCTCGTCCACCGCGCGCAGGGCGTCGCCGCGATGCTTCAGCGTGATCTCGAACTGGCCGCTCGCGTACTCCGACATGAGCGTCTCGGCCGGCAGGCCCTGCGCGGCGGCGGCGGCGAAGACGTCGGCGAACAGCGGCGCCAGGTCATCGAGCCGGGTCAGGCTGTAGGCATCGATCTTCTGCCGTTCGCTGGCGCGGCCGCCGCCGGCCGGCTGCAGGGTCTCCGGCTGAAGCAGGTAAAACTCGATCTCGCAGGCCAGTACGGGCGCATAGCCCAGTCCCTGCAGGCGGCCAATCGCCCGCGCAAGCGCATGACGGGGATCCGCCGGCGCCGGCTTGCCGTCACGATCGAACATCGTCAGCATCAGCTGCCCGCTCGGCACGGGCAGCCAGGTCACCGGCGTCAGCGTGCCTGCGACCGGGCGGCACACCATGTCGGCATCGCCCGTGTCCCACACGAGACCCGTGGCGTCGACGTCCATGCCGGTGACGTCCAGACCGAGGATGGAACCCGCGACCTGCCGGCCGTTCGCGAAGATGGCGGCGAGCTCATGCCGGCGCACCAGCTTGCCGCGCGCCACGCCGCAGGGATCGGTGAGGAAGATCTGCACGGCATCGATCCCGGGCTGCCGTGCGAGGAATTCCCGCAGTTCCCGATCGTCTGCCGGTCCGGTCATGGCCCCGCGGCCCCCAGCTCGATCGCCAGGCGGTGGATGTGCTCCAGGCCGCGATAGAAAGCCTCGACCGGTATTCGCTCGTTGAGCCCGTGCGCGTACATCTCGCTGGCCTTGGTGAACATGCCCGAGCTCGCGAACGTCGGAATGCCCGCCGCGCGGTAGACCTTGCCGTCCGTGCCGCCGGATTCCAGGTAAGGAACGACCATCACGCCGGGATAATCCGCATGCACGGCCCGCGTGATCGCGGCCAGCACGTCCGGCCGCATTTCAGAAACCGGGCTGGCTTCGGGATTTCCGCGCACCGTGACCTTCACTCCCTGGTCGGCGATGGTCGCAACCAGTGCATCGCGGACCGCCTCGACGGCGACGCCCGGGAAGATGCGGCAGTTGACGGCGGCCCGGGCCGTCTGCGGCAAAGCGTTCTCGGCGTGACCGGCGTCCAGCATCGTTGCAACGCACGTGGTGCGCGTCGTACCGACGAACTCGGGCGACTTCGCCAGCGCGTCGGCGGCGTCCGCATCCGTCGGGTCGGCAGCGAACTTCTGCAGCGCCTCGCCCAGCGACCCCGACTGCGCCTTGCCGACCGCACCCAGATAGGCGCGGGTGAGATCGGTGGCCATCGCCGGAAATCGGCAGGCCTCGACTTTGCCAAGCGCATGAGCGAGCTGGTAAATCGCGTTGTCGCTGCGCGGGCGCGAACTGTGCCCGCCTGGATTGGTGACGACCAGTTCGAACGTCGCGTACGTCTTCTCGGCACCCTGCACGAGGTAGATGAGCGGCTTGCCCGTCGCCTCGTCCAGGATCCCGCCGCCGGCATCCGTGTTGATGGCGAACTCGGCATTCTTCACCCACGGGTGCGCCGCGATCAGCTTGGTCGTGTTCATGCCGGTCTCTTCATCGGCGACGAAGGCGAACACGAGGTCACGCGCGGGCTGCAACTTCTCCGCCTTGAAGCGCAGGATCGTCGACACGAGCGCGACCACGCCCGCCTTGTTGTCCGACGTGCCGCGTCCGTAGAACCTGCCGTTCTCCTCGATGAGCTCGAAGGGGCTGCGCTCCCACTCATCCCGGCGCGCATCGACGACGTCCATGTGCGCCGAGAACAGGATGGGCCGGCCCGGACCGCGCCCGGGCAGGCGCACGATCAGCGCGCGTTCGCCCTCCTGGTCGAGCGTCGCAAAGTCCTCGTCCGGCACGCCGCCGGCCTGCAACACCTCGACCAGGTAGGCGACCATCGCCGGCGTCTGCTGCTGGCCGGCTGCGGTCCGGAAGGAGATGACCCGCGCATAGATCTCCCGCGCCTTGATCTCGTGCGCCGCGGATTGCGCGGCTGCCGAGCCGGACACTACGGTCACCAGTACAGCCGCCCATGCGATCGGTCGCTTCATCGATCCCGCCCCGCGCGAAAGTGGCGGCAAGGATACTCGATGCGACGCGCTGCGCGCTCGCCGACAACGGGCCATGCACGAGGAAGCCGCGCCGGCTACCAGGGAATACGCCGCCCCCGCTGGTCCAGGAACTCGCCCGTGTCCGCGGATGTCAGGGTGTCGATCACCGTGATGATCCGTCCTGCTGCGGTATCCGGCGTCTGGACCTCGAGCCCGGGCTTGGCGAAGCGCGCAGACAGGGATGTGTCGACCGTGCCCGGATGCAGGGCCACGCAGGCGGCCTCGGCCCGGATGCGGCGCAACTCGATCGCTGCGGTGCGCACGATCTGATTCAACGCGGCTTTCGACGCGCGGTAGCCGTACCAGCCGCCGAGCCGGTTGTCGCCGATGCTGCCGACGCGTGCCGAGAGGGTGGCGAACACGCACTTGCCTCGACGCGGGAGCAGCGGAAGGAAGTGCTTCATGAGCAGTGCCGGCCCGATGGCGTTGACTGCGAACGCGCGCGACAACGCGGCGGGATCCAGCTGACGCCAGGACTTCTCGGCAACACAGCCGTCCCCCTCGAGTACGCCGGTCGCGTCGATCAACAATCGCAGATCCGCGCCGAGCCGAAGAACTTCGGCGGCGGCCGCTTCGATGGTGGACTCCGCGCCGAGGTCGAGCGGAGTCGCGCTCGCGCGCGAGTAGCCCGACACGAACGAGAAGTCAGGACGGCCGCGGAGTCGGGCCATGAGGGCGCTGCCGATCCCGCCGCTGGCCCCGAAGACGACGGCGATGCCGCCGGGAGGAAATGGCGTGACGTGAGCCGGGCCTTCCGCCGGATGCTCGTCGGTCATGACATGCTCCGTCCCTCGATTCAGGCGGGCAGCGCGATGTTTTCCGCTGCGAGGACGCGGACCATCGCATCTTCGAGGATGACGCGGGCGCTTCCCGTCACGTCTTTCAGGTAGCGGTGCAACTCGGCGTCGGCTGGACTGCGATTCTCGCACTCGGCGCTGTAGGTTTCGAAATTCCCCAGCTGCACGAGCAGCTGGGAGATGTGATGCGGGCACTCGCAGTTGAGCGCCACTGAAGCCAGGGAAATCTGGGTGAGGGTCTTGCGGTCGAAGCGCGGCGGCGCGGCGGGATCGAGCTGCGGCAGGGAGACGGCTGGCCCTCCGGTCCGGGGCGCGGCTGGCAGGGGCCGACAGAGCGCCGCCAGCTGGTCGGCCTCCAGCGGCGCGCGCACCAGGCTGCAGCCGAGATCGCGCAGCTCCTGCTCGACGCCTTGCCGACCGTAGCCGTACTCGACGACGATCTGCTGTGGCGCGACTTGCCGAGCCAAGGCGCGAATCTCCGGGGCCGACTCCCGCTGCAGGGTCGGCAGTTCGCACAGCAGGACATCGACCGCTGAACCCTGCAGCGCCTCGATCACGCCCGCGGCATCCGGAGCTGTCGCCACGAGCTGCACCGCGGGCAGCTGAAAATGCGCCACGCGCAACGCGAGCGCGTCGCCGACGATCGCCAGGCGCACCGACCGCCCAACGCCACCGGCGGCCGCGTCGGCCGGGAGGTCGCGCAGGCGGGAAGCGCGAACGGTCCTGGCGAGCATCGACCGCAGCTCCTCCAGCCGCAACGAGGCAATTGAACCGATGGCGTGCCCCGCGTCCACGAGCTGCTTGATGACCGTGAGGCGCGCGACGTCGTGCGGCAGGTACTGGCGCTGTCCCGACGCACTCTGACGCGGTCCGACAATCCTATAGCGCCGCTCCCAGACTCGAAGCGTCTGCACGGGGATTCCAGTCAGCCTCGCGACCGCACCGCTCCGGTAAACCGGTCCGTCGGCCACGACATCGCCAGTGTCTGTCATGAGCGCACCCATATTCGATGAACTGTATTTGAACTCAACAGTTCCTTAAAAGCCAGTTGATATTCAACAATAATTCAAATTATACCTGTTCATTCTCAACAAAATCGGATACATTTCCGCTTCTATAACAGTTCACTAATCCAACCGAGGAGCTATAAGCGATGAAAAAGCTGATTTCCGCCGCCACGTTGTCCCTGAGCCTGGTGTCCGTTGCCAGTGCCAAGGACATCGTCGACACCGCAGTCGCGGCCGGCAACTTCAAGACACTGGCAACCGCCCTGCAGGCCGCGGACCTGATCGACACGCTGAAGGGCGCTGGCCCGTTCACGGTCTTTGCGCCGACCGATGCCGCCTTTGCAAAGATCCCCGAGGCAGACCTGAACGCGCTGCTGGCTGACAAGGAAAAACTGACCGCGGTGCTCACCTACCACGTGGTCCCGGGTCTGGTGATGTCCAAGGACGTCAAGGCCGGCATGGTCCGCACCGTGCAGGGCTCGTCGCTGACCGTCAGCACGACCGGCGGCGTCAAGGTCGACGATGCCAACGTCACCGCCGTCGACATCGCTGCCGACAACGGCGTGATCCACGTCATCGATTCCGTGGTCATGCCCCGGTAGGAAACATGACGCCCGCGCAAGCGGGCGTTCTTCCTGAACCAATGTCACCGGGCTCGATGCCTGTACGAAAGGAACGCTCAATGACCGGCACCCTGGCAAAAGTCCTGCGAGACACGGATACCAGCCTGCGCGCACTTCGATCGCTGCTGGAATCGAGTTATGACTCGATCCTGATCACCGACGCAACTCGGGCGACAAAGATCGTCTATGCCAACAATGCATTCAAGAAACTGACCGGTTACTCGCCCGCAGAAGTCATCGGCAGGACGCCGCGAATCCTCCAGGGATCCGGCACCGACAAGAAGGTGATTGCCCGCCTCGGCACGGCGCTGAAAAAGGGCGGCAAGTTCGAAGGCCGCGCCATCAACTACCGCAAGGACGGCACTCCTTTCATCATGAACTGGCGGGTGAAGCCGGTGAAAATCGCCGGCAGGATCAGATTGTGGATTGCCATACAGCGCGAAGGATCCGCAATTGCCCGAAACGCCTGATCCACGGCGGCTGGCAACTCATGCGAGTCCGGTCAGGAGCCGAACCCGGAAGCTCCTGGTTCTGCTCGGCAACTCCCTGACGCTGATCGGCTGCGCCGGCCTGCTGCTCGGCGTGACCGGCATCGTCAGTCTGGAGTGGCTTGCCGGGGACATCTCGTCGGGCATTCGCGCGATGGGTTCGGTGGCCATTGCCGGCTGTCTGCTGAGCGCGGTCGGCTACGGCATCCCGGACTATCTGGAATAGTCGAATCACTGGAGAACTCGAGTGTTCAAGAAATCGGATTTCTTCATTCTGCTGGCGGTGATGATCTCGTTCTTCATCTCCGCCTATTTCTGGTTCGTTCTGCATGATCGCGAGCAGGCAATTTTTACGGCGATCTGGGTTCCGTCGATACTCTGTTTCGGCCTCTACTTCAAGGTCGCCGCGCTCCTCGCGAGGAGGTCGTGATGCCGCCCGATCTGTTGTGGCTCGGAATCTTCGTTTTCGTCATGCTGCTCGTCGGGATCGGATTCACGGTGAAAGAGTTCCGTGACATGTGAGGTTCGACGGGTTTCGCATGGGCGCGCGACATTGGCTCGCGCCCCGGCAGTACGCTCCGCGGCGTCGACGCCGACCTCCTTCAGTTCGATCCTGAACGGACCCGATTGGCTGTCTGAAATGAGCAGCCCGACAGTCTGCGCGCGCTCGAATTCCAGCGGTCGCGCGGCAACGGTGCGGCCGCGCCGACTTGCCCGGAAATCCTCTGGCCGGAATCGGATGGTCTGCCATTGCCGCGATGCGACGAAAGCGGCCTGGTATCGCACTGCACCGGCGGCATCATCGAGTCCGAGAAAAGGCTTGTACCTCTGCCCGTCGCCACGCGCCGTCAGCAGCAGTACCCCATATCCGGCTGGAATCCGGACCCGGGTCGCAGTCGCGCTGCAGACATGCCGCCCATGACATCGTCATTGACGACGCGAAAGGTACCTGCAACTTCCGGACTGCCGAGGTCGAGCAATCGCATGCGTCCGAAGATTACCGCTCCCGGGGGCTTCAGGGTCGATTTCCCCGTCTGCAGCGCTGCTGATAACAGCTTGCGCGACGCGAACCCGGAGTCCGGAATCCGGCGCGATTCGGACGCTGATGGCTGAATTGCGCAACCTGGTCATCGTGCTGGGAGACCAGCTCGACCCCGATGCGGCGGCCTTCGACGGATTCCAGGCCGGCCGCGATGCTGTCTGGATGGCGGAAGCCGCCGAGGAGTCGACCCACGTGTGGTCGAGCAAGCCACGCACGGTGATGTTCCTGGCGGCGATGCGCCACTTCGCGCTCACCCTGGGCGAAGCCGGCCGGCGGCTGCATTACACGCGCCTGGATTCTCGCGACGCCGGCGACACACTGGCTGCGCAGCTGCGTCACGACGTCAGGCGCCTGCAGCCAGTTCGACTCGTGATCACCACGCCCGGCGACTGGCGCGTCCTGCAGGCCATCAAGGAGGTTGCCGCGACCAGCGAGCTGCCTCTCGAAGTGCGGGAAGACCGGCACTTCTACTGCAGCCTGCCCGAGTTCGCCGCCCATGCGAACGCGCGCAAGTCGCTGCGCATGGAGTACTTCTACCGCGAGCAGCGCCGGCGTCACCGAGTGCTGATGACGGATGACGCGAATGGCATCCGGCCTGTCGGCGGCCGGTGGAACTTCGATGCCGAGAACCGGAAGGCCTTCGGACCAAACGGCCCCGGCGCAGTTCCGCGGCCCGTGACCTTCGAACCCGACCCCGTCACGCGTGACGTCATCGCGCTCGTCAATTCACGTTTCGCCGGACACCCTGGCCGGCTGGAGGACTTCGCCTGGCCCGTGACTCGGGCACAGGCGCTGCACTCGCTGAATGCCTTCATCGAGGAGCGCCTGCCGCTGTTTGGTCGTTACCAGGATGCGATGTGGCCAGGCAACCCGTGGCTCTATCACTCCCATTTGTCGGCAGCGCTCAACCTGAAGCTGCTGAATCCGCGCGAGGTCGTGGCTGCGGCCGAGGCGGCGTACGAGGACGGGCGGGCGCCGCTGGCCAGCGTCGAGGGATTCGTACGCCAGATCCTGGGCTGGCGTGAGTACGTGCGCGGCATCTACTGGACGCAGATGCCGGAGTACCTGGAGCGCAATGCCCTTGGCGCCCGGGAGGATCTGCCCGCGTGGTACTGGACCGGCGCCACGGACATGGCGTGCCTGCGCGATGCGCTGACCCAGACGCTCACGCACGGGTACGCCAACCATATCCAGCGACTGATGGTCACCGGCCTGTACGCGCTGATGCTGGGCGTGCAGCCCGGCCAGGTTCACGCCTGGTACCTGGCCGTGTATGTCGACGCCGTCGAATGGGTGGAACTGCCCAACACCCTGGGCATGAGCCAGTACGCCGACGACGGCGTCATGGGCAGCAAGCCGTATGTCGCGACCGGCAAGTACATCCAGCGCATGAGCCCGTATTGCCGGAACTGCCGCTACGACCCCGCGCAGCGCATCGGCGACCGCGCGTGCCCGTTCACCACCCTGTACTGGGATTTCCTGATGCGTCACGAGGCGGCGCTGTCGAAAAACCCGCGCATGGCGCTCCAGGTCAGGAATGCGGCGCGCCTGACCGGCGCGGAAAGAAACGCGGTGAGGCGGCGCGCCGACGCGATCCGCCGAGGCGAGGCGGGAGTCGAACGGCATGAATGAGACTTTCGACCCGACGCGGGCCCAGGCTCGCGGCTGCGACGAATTAATGGCGGCGAACAGCGCGACGATCACCGCGAAGAAGAACTGCCCGACCACCGCCCGCACCATGACCAGCATGCGCGCCGTGTGGGTCGCCGGCAGGATGTCGCCGTAACCCAACGTCGCCTCGACAGGCAACGAAAAGCTGGCCGGGTCCCGGATGATCAGCCACGGCTTGAGCTGCATGAACAGAAACGCGAGCAGCAGGTACGCCGCCACGTCAAGCGCGGGGACGCGGGTCAGCTATTCCACCGGGCCGCACCGAGAAAATCGAGAACAGGGTGCCCGAGTGGGACACGAACCACAGGACCACCAGCACGCAACGCAGCCTGTGCCACCCCGGGTTGGCCGACACGGTCAGCGGTACCGCGCAGATGAGCAGTGCCAGCAGCAGGAAGCGCCGGTGCGCGGCCGTCGACACGAAGAGTGTTCCCGGCATGGGCCGACCTGCGCCGGTGTTTACTCGGGAAGCAGCTGCAGTCCAAGCTTCCTTGCTGCCTTGCGGATGTGCCCGTCGAGGGAAAGCGGACCGAGTCCGGCGATTGCCGCGCGGGCGGCGAGAACTCGGCCACGGCCTCGCCGCCGTCCGTCACGAGCACCCACTCGCCGGAACGCACCTCCCGGAGACATGCGCTCAGCCGGTTCCTGAGCTCGCGAATTCGGACGGCTTTCATCGGATGACGCGCAGCTACGAGTAGCTACATTGTCAAGGTGCTTGAGGACAGCGTGATTGGCGCCGAACCCGGGAATGATGGCCAGGGCGGGAGTCGAACACTCGATACGCCGATCTTCGGCCCGATGCACGGCTAGCGCGACATGTCGTTGACGTCCCAGTGAATCTGGCCGTGCAGCGCGGGAATACTGCCGTTGCAGTGCTGCTCGAAGCGTAGGTCGATCGCAATTAGGGCCGTGCCGTCGTACGTAACGCTGTCGACGACAAACCAGCCGCTCAACGTGTCGCAGCCGCGTCCATTCCCGCCCCAGCTCAATCCGCCTGTCACGGGATTGTGATACGGGTAACGATCCAGCTCGCCGTAGTACCCGATCTCGAGGCGGCTTAACCAGCTCATGCCCTGGAAGTAGCCGGTCCAGTTCTCGTCTCCGAACACCGAAATCACGAAGTACGGTCCACTCGCTCCAGTCGCGATTTCACTGTCAGCCAGCGTATAGAGATAGTTGCCGCCGGCGCCGATGAAATCCCCGGACTGGCTTTCAAGGTAGACGTAGTTGCCGGTCGCGGGCGTGATGCCGTCCGCCGGCCGCCAAAGATGCGTGGGCGGCGGCAAGACCGGTCCCGGCGGAGTCGTCGTGTCGCTAGCTTCCCAGTGAATCTCGCCGTGTAGTGCGGACGCTGCGCCTTCGCAAACCTGTTCGAATCGCAAGTCGATTGCGGCAAGCGTCGAGCCGTTGAATGTCACTTTGTCGACGACAAACCACCCGTTCAGCGTGTTGCAGCTACTCGCCTCGCCCAACCAGTTCAGTCCGCCCCTTGCCGGGTTGTGCAAGGGGTGGCGCTTCAAGTTGCCATAGTAGCCAACCTCGAGCCGGCTCAACGTACTCATGGCCTGAAAGTCGCCGGTCCAACTTTGATCGCCGCTTACGGAGACGGACAACCGGCCCTGCGCCGCAACTACCGTAATGACGGCATCGGACCCGGTATATAGATAAGTCCCGCCCCCGCCGACCGAATCACCAGGCTGGCTCTCAAGGTAAATGTAGTTGCCGCTCGCGGGCGTCACGCCGGTTGCCGGCCGCCACAGTTCCGCCGGGGGCGGCACGACAGGACCCGGCGGTTTGGTCGTGTCGTCAACGTCCCAATTGACCTCGCCATGCAGCGCGGCGGCAGCGCCTTCGCAATGTTGTCCGAACCGCAAGTCGATGGCGGTTAGGTCCACACCGTCGTACGCGACGCTGTCGATGACGATCCAGCCGGTCAGCGAATTGCAGGCGCGCCCCTCGCCGTACCAGCTGAGTCCGCCGACCGCCGGGTCGTGGAACGAGTAGCGCGCAAGATCGGTGTAGGAACCCTGCTGGAGTTTCGTGTATGTGCTGGGCAGTTGAAAAACGCCCGTCCACCTCTCGTCTCCAGCGATAGAAATCGTCAGTCGAGCGCCCTCGGCTGACACTGTGATGAGCGCGTCGGCATTTGAATAGGCATAGTCAACGCCACCACCGATGGTGTCGCCCGCATCGCTAGTGAGTGTGACGACAGCTGGCGGAGGCGGAGGCGGAGGTGGTGGAGGGGGCGGCGGCGGTCCGGATGAATTCGAGCCCGACCCACCGCCGCCGCAAGCAGTGACGAGCAGGAATAGCGCGATCGGAAGCAATCGTCGAATGTGCTGGTCGAGCATCGATACCCGGCGAAGTAACTTCAGTTTCTCGAACGTCTGATTTTCTTCTACGGACGGCACTATCCTCCCACAACTCGGCCAGTCGCTCGATCAAGAAACCAAACCACTGATGGCCAAGGGTCAGATCGTCCGGCAATGCCCCGGTTATGTGAACAGAAGCCGGGTTTTCGGTCGCGTTGGCCGTTGACAAGACGCCGAACGGTAGGGAGGCCGTCGGGCATGATTCTTGCGCGCAGGTCTCTCACCAGGAGCGCTCGAAGATCAGGCCTATGATGGGGAATGCTTCGCCTTCGTCTTCGACGATCACGCCGCGCCGCGGGTCGAACTCCTGCGAACCGCCGCCTGGGCCGCCATAGAGGTTGATCACGTCCAGAAACGCGACGAGGTCCACCGGGCCGAGAGGGAGCCGGTAATCCACCCGGATATTGAGCGAGTGGTAGTCATCGAGCCGAAGCGCGTTCCGGTCGGTGAGTTCCTTCGAGTAGCGCAGCGGCTGTCCGGGTCCCAGCACGTCGCTATTGATGATGAAGTCGTCCGTGGGTCGCCCGGTCGCCCATTTCCATCGTGCACCGACCTTCCAGCGTTCGGTGATCTCCCAGCTGCCGCCGATGGAGAAGAAGTGCTCGCGGTTGAAATCGGCGTCATATTCCCCTAAGCCATCGTTATCATCGATGCGCGCATCGTTGTAAGAGTAGACGACATTCCCGAACCAGCCATCGGCAAAATTCCGTGACAGAACGACGTCCAGTCCGAGATTCGTGCCTTCTCCGTCGTTGGTGACCCGGCCGCTGGTGCGTTCCTGCTCGACGATGAGATTATCCAGCCACTGATAGTACGGCTCGACGAGCAGCGACCAGTCCGGGCCGAAGTACCGCTCGACGCCGACACTCACGTGCGTGATTTGCTCGTTCTCGATGCCGAAGTTCTCCGGGCTCGCCCCGCGGACCAGAAAGCGGGGCGACTGATAGAACACGCCCGCGGTTGCTGACACCCGCAGGTCCGGCTCGGGGCGCCAGTTCGCTGCAAACCGCGGGGAGACGAGCGATTCGTCCGCAAAGCCATCGTAATCGTAACGAAGCCCTGCTCTAAGTTCCCAGTCTCCGAGCTCGAAAACCTGCTCGCCGTAGGCGGCATAGCTGGTCTCCTTCGCCTCATAAAGTGAATTCACGTCATCCGGTGTCAACGTGATGTACTGCTGGCCGGGCGGGCGCGGGTCGGTCGTACGAAAGACGAACCGGTCCCAGTCCTCCCTGAGGAAAGTCGCGTAATCGACGTCGGTCTGCCAGACGTGCAGCCCGGCCGATCCCTGGCCGAAGCGGTTGCGTGTCACATAGTCGCTGCGCAAGCCGATCTCGGTTTCCTCCTCGGTGACGGTGATCAGTTGCTCGCGCACCGGGATGTCCTCGGCCGGCGTGCCCTCCGGCACGAGGTCCGGATAAGCCTCGCCCTCCGCTGAAGACTTGTCATTTGCGCGCAGGTAGATCCGGTTCGTCCATTCGCCGGTCTCCCCGACCAGGCGGCGCCAGGCCAGCGCCGTCATGTACAGGTCCTGATCGGTGTCGATCAGCGCAACGTCCTCGAAGTCCGGGGACTCGAGGACGTTGTCGATGTCGCGCGTGTATTCCTCCGGCGCGTAAACACCGAGGAATTCGATCGTGTCGCCGGAGTCGAGGGTCGTCACCGTCTTGAGGACGATATCGGTCAGCTCCGGATCGCCGATGTCCAGCTCTTCAATCATGTCGAAGACGGCGCCGAAATCGAACTGGCGCGCCGTGAAATACAGGGTCGTATCGTCATGAACGCCGCTCGGCCCCTCGTAGCTGAGTTCGAGCCCTGCGATGTCCACCCGCAGACTGGCGCTGGGCGTCGGGGTTCCGCCCGCGACGTCGAGCTTCAACAGCGAACCCGAGCGCCCTCCGTACGCGGCGCTCCAGCCGCCGGGCGAGAACTCCGCGCTCTCGATGGCGTTCGGCGCGAAAATCGAGTAGCGACCACCGCCACCGATGTCCTCCTCCTCGCCAAGTGTCTGGTCGAAGTGAACCACCCGGTCAAAGGGGATATCGTCGATCAGGATCAGGTTGTCCCGGGGTCCACGGCCGCGCACGGAGAAGCTGGCGAATTCGCCGTTGGATATCAGCCCCGGCAGGCCGTCGAGCGCTCGCAGGACGTCACTGCCCGTGCCAGGGGCGCTGCGCAGCTCCTCCCGGTTCAGCAAGGAGTTGCTCACCGCCCCATGTGGATCGGCAACCCGCGCGCGGGCTACAACCACGACCTCCTGGAGCGCCTCCGTGCGGGCGAGCATTTCGAGGTTCAGCGGAGTCACCTTGCGGCCGACCACACGTACGCTGGGTTCCCTGGCTGTCACCAGGCCGGGGCTCTCTGCCGTAACCGCATAGAGCCCGATGTCGAGATCGCTCAATTCGACGATCCCGTTGGCCTCCGTGCGACCGGTAGTGACGTTACCGTCGCGGTCGGTCACCGTCACGGTCACGCCCTCGAGAGGCCGCTGTGTCTCCATGCTGACCACCGCAATGCGCATCCCGCCCTCGGCGCTTTGCGCCATCGCGGCAGAGGATTCGCAGAGGACCAGCAGCGCGGCGAAAAGCTGAATGATCAGTTTCATGCCGATGTGCTCCCTGTGCCGTCGGCAGGATCTGAAATCACTCAGAACGCGTACCGCACGCCCAAGTTCCATGTGGTGATCTTGCCGTACTCGTAGCCAGTGACCAACGCGAAGTCAGGCCGGAAGTACCAGCGGCCGTTCAGGCCTATGAGAATGTCGGAATCGAAGGGATCGGAGCCTTCGTCAGCGACGTCGCCGACCGAGGTGTAGCGCACGTGGCCCTGCAGGTGGATCGCCGGCGTCGCCGCCCAGATCATTCCGACCTCGCCGCCGATACCGTCTTCGTCGACGTCGGCGTCGAGATCGAAGCCGGAGACCTGCACGTCCTTCAACTCGGCGTTGTCAAAGCTGAGGCGGCCGTAGAAAGCCATGGTGGGCGAGAACGGATATGCATAGCCGACACCAATGCGCCAGCGCACCAAGTCGAAATCACCTTCGACGGTGTCGATGCCATCGCTGACCTCGAGGTCCTGGCTGGCCAATCCGTACTCGCCGAACAGGTGCATGTTCTCCCAGAATTGCCACGCGCCGCCGATGAAGCCGCCGCTGCCGGAATCGGTCTCGAGATCGAGCGTGCTGCCGTTGTCCGGGATCGTCCCGAACTCCTCCACGTCGTTGACGAAGCCGGCGACGACGCCGCCCTCGAGGTAAGTGAAGCCGAGATCCTGGGCCCCCGCAGCCGTTGGCGCGCCCAGCGCGACCGCCACGGCAAGTGCGAGCATCCTTTGACGAGCGGACATAGAGTCTTTCCTCTAGCTGGAGTACCAATTGCGCGTGGACTCTAAGCCCGGCGGGGTGAAGGCGGGGTGAAAGCAGCGTGAAGAGCGCCCTCACTCGCTTGCTGCAACCGCCGTCCTTCGTTTTTGAGTAGCCGGCTGGTCTAAAGCATGACCTTGCGCACGCGCAATGACCGCTGCCGTGCATTGCCCGACAGCAACGACTGGATCATCGACTACCCAGTCCAGCAAGACGTGCGCTCGCTGGTTGACCTGCGCATCGCGAACGCGAGGGCGTGAGGCTATCGGCGATAGGCATGAATGTTGAGCTACCCGACTAGGGGGTAACAGGCCATTCCGGACACATGGGTGACACTCT
>CAZVIF010000032.1:0-27311 GCA_964626745.1 uncultured Steroidobacteraceae bacterium | reverse complement strand
GCGGTGACCTGCGTGACGGGCGTGGTCGACTCGAGGTTCGCCGAGCGGATGCGCGAACCCGTGACGACGATCTCACCCAAGCTTTCCTGCGCGAGCGCAGGTGCCGCACCGGCAGCCGTCAGGGCGCCCATCACGAGCGCGCGGCGTACCGCGGATGCGACCTGGTACTTACGTTCCATTGCTTACGTCCTCCCGCGAACGGCAGAGCCGTTCATTGAATTGCTGAGTTGACACGTCAACCAAAAAGCTCGAACGCCATCGTGGCGGATTAGATACGGCCTGCCCGCCACTTGGGATGCGCGGATCATAACAACATTGCTTTCGCGCGCAACAATTGTTGCGAAAGTACAACGAACCTGGGCAAAACTGCGGAGAAACCGCCCGCCGGGTTTGGCTCCCTGGACTCAGCTGACACTCTCAGTTCGGCCGTTTCGCGCGTGCAATCCGCGAGCGCTTGTTGCTAAATCGCCACGAACATGGAAAGAACTCGATCGCGAGGCAAAGCGCAGAACGCGGGCCAGCAGGCCTTGTTTGGCCCACTATTCAGGCGGACTTGTCGATATCCGCCAGTGCCAGCCCACTTTAGAGTGAAAAAGGGGCTTGTTTTGTCTTGGGCGGGGATGGTGGGTCAGGATTCGAGAATGTCGTTCGCAAATTCGGCAGTTGGACTCGATCCCCCGGCGCAAGGCCGATGCGGGCGGCCGCTCCTGCCTGGACCTCCAGCACCGCAATCACCAGCCCGTCCGATTGGATGGGCGCAAGTGACAAGGGGCGAGCGTCCCGGCCGATGTTCAGGACCCGCCCGGTCGGGTCGATGAAAACCAGGTCCAGCGGGACATACGTGTTCTTCATCCAGAACGTCGCCGGCTGCGGCGTCGGGAACAGGAACAGCATGCCGCGGTCGGCGGGCAGCTCGCGGACGAACATCAGGCCGCGGGTGCGGCTGCGGTCGTCCGCGGCGATCCAGACGCGAAAGCGATGGCTGCCGCTGGCCGTCGCGACCTCCACTTCGGCTTGCGGCAGAGCGGGGAAGAGATCCGTCCCGCGGGCGGAGGTGTTTGCGCAGGCTGCGAGCAGGGCTGCGCTCACGAGCAACCAGGTAGCGAACCTCACCGCTGCACCGCCGGGCGATCCGCAGGGTCGTCAGCGCCCCAGGTCACGAGTCCGGCAAAGTCGAAGCGCGTGAGCAGGACGGAGCCCTCGCCATCCACGGCGCGCGCCGGCGCGACACAGAACCCGCGGCCGGCGACCCGGTAACTGCGCGGCGGCAGTCCCGGACTTTCCAGCGGTTGCTGTTCGACCTCGTCGAGCACGCAGCGACTGTCGCCCTGCGTGCCGTAGATCCGTTCGCCCGCGCCGTCGAGCAGGGTGACGTTGACCGGAACGCTGCGCCCGGAAGCGCCGATGCCGAGTTCCGGCGCCGCGAACACGACGGCCAGTTCGGCGCCACCGCGCTCGGCGGCGAACCGCAGGCGCATGCCGCGCCCGTCCGGCCGAGACATCCCGGTGCAGGTCAGGAGGGGCTCGGTCCAGCGCACGTCCTCTTCGATGCTGCCGCGCAGCCGCATCGCGAGGAACCCGTCGCCTGCCGGCAGGCATTTCGGCGCGGCCTGCGGCGGCGGCGCGACCGCAGGCGTCGCACCGAGCGTCAGCAGGAGCAGCGCGGCCAGCATGCCGGACGCGTGGGTCAGCCGGCGTCCGAGCGCGCGACCAGGAGGTGCTTGGCGAGCGT
Source organism: uncultured Steroidobacteraceae bacterium (assembly GCA_964626745.1). Lineage (GTDB taxonomy): Bacteria > Pseudomonadota > Gammaproteobacteria > Steroidobacterales > Steroidobacteraceae > SCUD01. The sequence continues at coordinate 25,579 of CAZVIF010000032.1, read as the reverse complement.
CCCGTGGGCGCGGCCGATGGCGCGGATCCCGTGCATGACGGCTGTCAGCAGGACGATGCCCCCGACGAGCAGGAAGGGCGCCGCCCAGGGCGAAGGCCCGTAGTAGACCGCGTGTCCGTCGATCGACAGGCTTCCGCTGCCGACGTCCAGCGCCATGAGCACCGAGGCGATGGAGCCACCCACGAGGCCGATGCTGACGGTAATGCCCACCGTCGCGACCACGAAGTAGAAGATGCCGAGCGGCAGCATCAGCAGGAAATAGAACATCGTCGTCCAGGTGCGGCGGTCCACGAGCATGTCCTTGATGCGCTCGAGGATCGGCACGCCCTTGGCCGGATACAGCGGGCGCCGCGGCATGCGCTGTCCGAGCAGGCCCTCCACCAGCCGCCCCTCGGCGAGCGCCAGCACGCGCGTGAACCCGACGAAGATGAGGAAGAACGGAATGCCGATGATGAGCACGATCAGGCCCGCGGACATCGACAGGCCGGTGACCGTCATCGTGAAGTAGAAGACGCCGGTCACCAGCGCCAGCAGCATGTAGAAGAGCGCGGTCCAGGTGCGCGTATCGCCGTACACGCCGAAGAAGCGGCCGAGCGCCGTGCGCGGCACCTTGCGCGGCGGCGGGGCGAGCGCCGTGCGGACCTGCTTCTCGGTCGTGCGGTAGGCGAGAGCGACCTCTTCCGGCGCGCCGTAGGTGCTGGCGATCAGCTCGAGGGTGTCGGATTCGGTGCGCGACGGATTCGCGGCCACCTCGGCCCTCAGGTATTCCTCCGCGTCGTAGAGCGCGTCCTGGATCAGCGCGGGATCCTCGCCGGCGAGCGCCGCCTTGAGCGCATCCAGGTACTGGTCGATCGAGCGCGGGGCCGTCTTGTCGTTCATGAGGAAACTCCGTTCTCGTCCGTAAACCCGTCGACGAAATCGCGCGTGCCGCGCCAGATCGCCCGCCATTCGGCCAGCGTCGCGCGTCCTGACTCGGTGATCCGGTAATAGCGCCTAGGCGGGCCAGCGTATGACGGCACGATCCGGCTCGCCAGCAAGCCATTGGCCGAGAGCTGCCGCAGCACGGGATAGAGGGCGCCTTGTTTCACGGGAGGGCTGCCGTCTCCGGCTTGCTGGAGGCGCTTGGCGATCTGATAGCCGTAGAGATCCTCGGTCGCGCGCTCCAGGATGGCGAGCAGGACGAGGCCCACCAGACCGGCATTGAGCTCGCGCTGGAACTTGAGAGAAAGGCGCTCGCGTGTCTCGCTGTCCATCCATCCCAACTCATTGAGTAGCACTATGGAGTGCATAGTACTACTAAGTGACTAGTAGTCAAGGACTGGCCGGGACGGTCGGATTTCAGGCATGGTCCGCGTAACCATGCGGACGAAACTCATCGCGTTGATCGGCAGCCTCACGCTGGCCGCGTGTACTGGCATCCCGCGGGACCTGCAGACACCGGAGGTGTCCTTCGTTGGCCTGCGGGCGGTCGAAGCGTCGGTATTCGAGCAGAAGCTCGAGCTGCGACTCCTGGTGCGCAATCCCAACCGCATCGAGCTGCCGGTCAACGGCCTGGACATCGACGTGGAGCTGGCGGGCGAACACTTTGCGCACGGCACGTCGGCCCGCGAGTTCGTGATTCCCGCCGAGGGAGAAGCGGAGTTCGACATGAACGTCACGGCGAACGCGGCGGCGGCCCTGCTGCAGATCGCCGGGGCGGACCGCAAGGCCGGCGAGATCGGTTACCGTCTGAAGGGCAAGCTGTCGACCCGGCTCGGCATGTTGCGCACGATCCCGTTCGAGCAGACCGGCGAACTGCCGATCGCCGACCTGCTGGGCCGCAAGGGACGGCGCAACTGAGGCGCAGCAAGATCCGGGTTGCCGCAGGTGAAGCAGGGCATCACGCTTCGCCCATGAACGAATCCACCAGCTTTCATCGCATCGGCAAGGTCATCGCCCACATCGACCGGGAGGCGGGCCGGCAGCCCGGACTCTCCGAACTGGCGCGGGTGGCCGGGCTTTCCGTCTTTCATTTTTCGCGGGAATTCCGCCGCTGGGCGGGCCTGTCGCCCACGCGCTACCTGCGCACGCTTTCGCTGACGAGCGCCAAGCGCGAACTCGACGGTCGCGGTTCCGTGCTCACGGCGGCCTGGGCCGCCGGACTCTCGGGCGGCGGGCGGCTGCACGACCTCTTCGTCCAGTTCGATGCGGTCACCCCGGGCGAGTACAAGGCAGGCGGCGCGGGTCTCGCTTTCACGCACGGTTTCGCAGCCTCGCCCTTCGGCCGCATTCACGCCGCGACCACCGCGCGCGGGCTTGCGTGGCTTGCTTTCGTCGACGGCAGCGACGAGCGCGCGATCGCGACACTGGTGCGGCGCTGGCCGCGCGCGCTGCTTCGCCGCGACGACGAGCAGGCGGCCCGGATCGCGCGGCAGGTATTCGTGGCGCGCGAGGGACGCATCGTGCTTGCGCCCATGGGCACCAATTTCCAGGTCAAGGTCTGGCAGGCGCTGCTCGACCTGGGCTCACGCGGGGCGACGAGCTACGGCGCGCTCGCCGACGCGATCGGCAGCCCGGGCGCGAGTCGCGCCGTCGGGCAGGCGGTCGGCGCCAACCCCGTGGCCTGGCTGATCCCCTGCCATCGCGTGCTGCGGCGGGACGGCGACCTGGGCGGCTACCACTGGGGCGTGGAGCGCAAGCGGGCGATGCTGGCGTGGGAGATGGCGGCCGCGAATCGGGGCTAACCGCCGGCGCCGTCTTGCGGTTCGGGCGGCTCGTCGGGCTCCGCGTCCTTCCGCGGCTTGCGGGCGGGAACCAGCATCTGCAGCATGCCTTCCTGCATCCGGCTCCACATTTCCATGTTCTGCCGGGTGAGTTCGGCCATCGCGTTCATCGGCGGGGGCGCGTTGTTCAGCATCTGCGAGATCTGCTGCTGGACGTTGTCCTGCTGCTTCATGAAGGCCGCCACGCTCTGCTCGAGATAGCCGGCCATGAAGTCCTGCATCGGCCCGCCGTAATAGCGGATGATCGATTCGAGGAGCTGGGTGGTCAGGATCGGCTTGCCGAACTGCTCCTGCTCGGCAATGACCTGCAGCAGGATCAGGCGGGTGATGTCCTCGCCGGTCTTGTCCTCGACGACCTTGATCTTCTCGCCGCGCACGATCAGGTCGCGGATGTCCTCGAGCGTGACGTGCTTGCTGATGGAAGCGTCATAGAGCCGCCGGTTGGCGTACTTCTTGATCAGCCGTTCCTTGCTCATGGGGGCAGTCTACCGCAGAGCAAAAAAAAAGGACGGCGGCCTGAAGGCGCGCCGTCCCGAGGGGGGAAGGTTGAATCCGGTCAGGCGGCCTTCTTGGCGCCCTTTGCGGACTCGGAAACGGTCTGGTCGAACCACTTCGTCAGCTCGGCCTGGTGCTCCGTGGAGAGCTTGATCAGGTCCTGCGAACGCTGGGTGGCGCGCTCCGCGAACTGCGTGGACAGCTCGATCTGACGCGAGGTCAGGTCGTTGAAGTCCCGAGCCGAGCTCGCGAGCTGAAGCTGCTTCAGCGAAAACTCGAGCATTTCGCCGACGAAGGCGTACTGCTGCCGGGCGATGCGCTCGAAGGCGGCCGTCGAGAGCTCGTTGAGCTTCACGGCCGGGGCGAACGCCTTCTTGCCGGCATCGACGAAGGCATTGAAGTCGAAAGTCTGGTGGTTCATTTCTGGCATCCTTGGCTCGGCGTTACCGATTCGAGATGGGCGCATTATAGTGCCGGTTCTGTTGCAGTGCAACAGGAAAATTGAAGATCGCATCGGCACCGCGAGCGGCGCACAAAAATATGAAGTAAAACAAGTTGTTATACATACTCAAGATGCCTGGAAACGGCCCCTGTCCGCATGCGGAGTTTTGCGGCGCACCCAAATCAGGCCAGGCCCGCGCATGAACGGCGCCTCCGGTCCTGCGGATTTCATGAGCGCCTGGCTGCAGGCTCAGCAGGCGCTGGCGCGGCTCGCCGTTAACAGTCCCCCCGCGGATCCCGCCGCGAGCGCGAACCAGCACCTCCTTGCCGATGCGTTTCGCCGGTTCTTCGAAGCGCCCGCGCTGCTGCCGGCGCCCGCGGGTCCGGCCGCCGGCGGCGCGGCGCTGCAGCGCTATCAGGCGGCGGCGCAGCAGTTCGGCGTGCTGCTGAACGAGGCTGCCATCGATGCGGGCCGCCGACTCGGCGCGGCCCTCGCGGCCGGCGGGCCCGATGATCCGCCAGTGACCACCCTGCGCGAGCTGCGCGCGCTGTGGATCGACTGCGGCGAAGCGGCCTGGACGGCGGCGGCCCACCGCGAGGCTTTCGCGGCGGCGCTGGCCGAACTGCTCGCTGCGTGGGTCGAGCTGCGGGCCGCGGGATCGGCCGCATGACCCGGCTCGCGCTCGACCCGGCGCGGGTCGCGGCCGAAGCGGCGGAGTTCGCGGGCCGCCTGGCGCTCGCCGCGCAGCAACTCGCGACGATGGAGGTGCGCCCGGAGGGTTGTTCCGGGCGCAGCGAGGTGTACCGCGACGGCAAGACGGTGCTCTGGCGCTATGCGCGCACCGCGCCGGATGCGGGCCTTGCGCCACTCGTCATCTGCTATGCGCTGGTCAACCGTCCTTACATGCTGGACCTGCAGCCCGACCGGTCGCTGATCCGGGGGCTCCTGGCGCGCGGCCTCGACGTGTACCTGGTCGACTGGGGCTACCCGGACCGCGGCGACGGCGCGCTTTCGCTCGACGATTACGTGAATCGTTACCTGGGCGGCTGCATCGACCACGTGCGCGGCACGCACGGCATCCCTTCGGTCAACCTGCTGGGTGTCTGCCAGGGCGGCACGCTGTCGATCTGCCACGCGGCGCTCCACCCGGGCCGTGTGCGCAACCTCGTGACCATGGTCACCCCGGTGGACTTCCACACGGACGACAACCTGCTCGCGAAGTGGGCGCGCAAGCTCGACGTCGACCGCCTCGTGGACGCGCTCGGCAACGTCCCGGGGGAACTGCTCAACGCCGCGTTCGTCGCCCTCATGCCGCTGCGCCTCACCGCGGGCAAGTACGCGGGGCTCGCCGACATCGCCGGCGATCGCGGCGCGCTCGAGAACTTCCTGCGCATGGAGCGCTGGATCGCGGACAGCCCCGACCAGGCGGGCACCGCGTTCCGGCAGTTCGTACGCGGCTTCTTCCAGGAGAACCGCCTGGCGCGCGGCGGGCTCGAGATCGGCGGGAAGCCGGTGGATCCGCGCCGCATCACCTGCCCGGTCCTCAACGTCTTTGCCTCGCAGGACCACTTGGTTCCGCCCTCGGCTTCGCGGCCGCTCGGCAGCCTGGTGGCGACCGGCGATTACACGACCTTCGAGTTCGACGGCGGGCACATCGGCATCTACGTCAGCCGCAGCGCGCAGGAACTCCTGCCGCGAACCATCGCCCAATGGCTGGAGGTCCGCTGACGCGCGCAGGTCCGGGGCTTCGGTTAGCATGATCGGCTCGATGCAAAAGGCCTCGCCATTGCCGTTTTTTCGCGTTTGCTGGCTGTCGGTGACGTTGACGGCGACGGGCCTGCTCGCCGGCTGCGGCGGCGATGACGCAGCGGACGGCGGGGCGGCGCCCGCCACGACCGTGGTGATGGCGACCGTGTCGCCGGTCGAGTGGCGCGACACCATCGAGGCCCTGGGCACGGCCCGCGCGAACGAGTCGGTGACGCTGACGGCGAAGGTCAGCGAAACGGTGCGCAAGGTGGCCTTTGACAGCGGCGACGTCGTGCGCGCCGGCGACGTGATCGTGGACCTTTCGAGCGGCGCGCAGCTCGCAGGGCTCGAGGAAGCCAAGGCCGCCTACCAGGAGGCCGAGCGCCAGCTCGCGCGCGGCCAGGAGCTCGCCCGCTCGAAGATCATCTCCGAGAGCCAGCTCGACACGCAGCGATCGACGCGCGACGCGGCGAAGGCGCGCATGGACGTGGTGCGCGCGCAGCTCAGCGACCGCGTCATCACCGCGCCGTTCGACGGCATCCTGGGCCTGCGCCGCGTGAGCCCGGGTTCGCTCGTGACGCCGGGCGCGCCCATCGCGACGCTCGACGACATCTCCGTGATCAAGCTCGACTTCAGCGTGCCCGAGCGCTTCCTCGCGGTGCTCGCGCCCGGTCAGGACATCGTCGCGCGCAGCGAGGCCTGGCCGGACCGGGAGTTCAGCGGCAAGGTGGCCAGCGTCGATTCGCGCGTCGACCCGGTGACCCGCTCCCTGACGATCCGCGCGGAGCTGCCGAACCCGGAGCGCCTGCTGCGACCGGGTATGCTGCTCACCGTGCGGCTTTACCAGGCCGCGCGCGAGACCCTCGTCGTGCCCGAGATCGCCGTTGTCCAGGTCGGCACGGAGGCATTCATCTACCGCGTGTCGCCCGACCAGACGGCCGCGCGCGTGCGCGTCGAGCTCGGGTCGCGCCGGCGCGGCGAGGTCGAGGTGGTCTCCGGGCTCGCCGCCGGCGACACGATCGTGACCGAGGGTTCGGTCAAGCTGCGCGACGGCGCGCGCGTGACCAGCGCGGCGGTGGAGCCGGAGGCGGGCGGCTAGTGGTCCTCTCCGACGTCTCGATCCGCCGCCCGGTCTTCGCCACCGTCATGAGCCTGCTGCTGCTCGTGCTCGGCGTGATCGCGTTCACGCGACTGACGCTGCGCGAACTGCCGGCGATCGATCCGCCCATCGTCTCCGTTTCGGTCGAGTACCCGGGCGCATCGGCGGCCGTCGTCGAGACGCGCATCACGCAGGTGCTCGAGGACTCGCTGGCCGGGATCGAGGGCGTCGAGACCATCGAGTCCTGGAGCGGCAACGGCGAGGGCAGCATCAGCATGGAGTTCTCGCTCGACCGCGACATCGAGGCCGCGACGAACGACGTGCGCGACGCGGTCAGCCGCGTCCTCGACCGCCTGCCGCAGGAGGCCGACCCGCCGGAGATCGAGAAGGCCGAGTCGGATTCCGACGTGATCCTGTGGCTGAACATGAGTTCGACGCAGATGGACAACCTGGAGTTGTCCGATTACGCCGACCGCTACGTCGTCGACCGGCTCTCGTCGCTCGACGGCGTCTCGCGCGTGCGCACCGGCGGCGGCCAGCGCTACGCGATGCGCGTCTGGCTCGACAGCGGGGCGCTCGCCGCGCGCGGACTCACGGTCGCCGACGTCGAGGCGGCGCTCCGGCGCGAGAACGTCGAGCTGCCCGCCGGCCGCATCGAGTCGACCGACCGCGACTTCCTGCTGCGCGTCGAGCGCGGCTTCCGCGAGCCGGCGGACTTCGCGCGCCTGACGCTCGCCAAGGGCGAGGAGGGCTACCTGGTGCGGCTCGGCGACGTGGCGCGCGTCGAGCGGGCGTCGGAGGAACGGCGCGCGTATTTCCGCAGCAACGGCGTCGAGAATCTCGGCATCGGCATCGTCAAGACCTCGACGGCCAACAGCCTCGACGTCGCGCGCGCTGCGCGCGAGACCGCCGAGGAGATCCAGAAGGGGCTGCCGGAGGGCACCGAGATCTTCGTCGCCTTCGACACCACCGTCTTCATCGACGCGGCCGTCAAGCGAGTCTTCATGACGCTGTTCGAGGCGGTGGCGCTCGTGATCGTCGTCATCTACCTGTTCCTCGGCAGCGCCCGCTCGGCGCTGATCCCGGCGGTCACGATCCCGGTCTGCCTGGTGACGGCGTTCGCGGCGCTCTGGGCCTTCGGGTTCAGCATCAACCTGCTCACGCTGCTCGCCATCGTGTTGTGCATCGGCCTGGTCGTCGACGACGCGATCGTCGTCGTCGAGAACGTCCAGCGCCGCGCGGACCTCGGCGAGCCGCCGCTGGTCGCAGCGCGCCGCGGCACCGCGCAGGTCGCCTTTGCGGTCATCGCCACGACCGTCGTGCTGGTCGCCGTGTTCCTTCCGGTCGGTTTCATGGAGGGCAACACCGGGCGCCTGTTCCGGGAGCTGTCGGTGGCGCTGGCGAGCGCGGTCGCGATCTCCTGCTTCGTCGCGCTGACCCTGACGCCGATGATGTGCTCGAAGCTGATCCGGCCGCACCGCGAGCCGCGCGGGCTCAACGCCTGGATGCACCGGCAGCTGACCCGCCTCTCCTACACCTACCGTCGCCAGGTCGCGGCGACGATCGGCCGGCCGGCGTTCTTCGGCGCGGTCCTGGCGGGCAGCGCGCTGCTCAGCCTGCTGCTGTTCTGGATCGTGCCCAAGGAACTCGCGCCCGCGGAGGATCGCGGCGCGTTCTTCATCATGATCGAGGCGCCGGAAGGCGCCGGCTTCGACTACACGGTGACCCAGATCCGCAAGGTCGAGCGCGTGCTCGAGCCGCTGATCGGGGAAGACCGGCCGATCCAGCGCGTGAACACGCGAGTGCCCGGCTTCTTCGGCGGCGCCGAGGACATGAACTCCGGCATGGCGATCATCTTCCTGCACGACTGGCACAAGCGCGACGTGACGACCGGCGAGGTCGTCGCGTCGCTGCGCGGCGAGCTTGCGGCCATCCCGACCGTGCGCGCCTCGCCGTTCGTGCGCACCGGCCTCGTGCGCAGCAACAGCCGGCCGCTGCAGTTCGTGCTCGGCGGCCCCGACTACAAGGAGCTCGCCCGCTGGCGCGACGCGATGCTCGAGCGCATGGCGGAAAACCCGCGCATCCTCGACGCGGAGTCGGATTACCGCGAGACGCGGCCGCAGCTGCGGATCGAGATCAACTACGAGCGCGCCGCCGACCTCGGCGTGTCGACCGAGGAGATCGGCACGACGCTGGAGACGATGATGGGCTCGCGGCGCGTGACCACCTTCGTCGAGGACGGCGAGGAGTACGACGTCATCCTGCAGGCGCGCGCCGACGACCGCGCCGCGCCGGCGAACCTCGAGAACCTTTACGTCCGGTCGGGCCGGAGCCTCGAGCTCATCCCGCTTTCCTCGCTCGTGTCGCTCACCGAGGTCGCCGAGCCAGGCACCCTGAACCGGTTCAACCGCCTGCGCGCGATCACGATCGAGGCGTCCCTGGCCGACGGCTACACGCTCGGCGAGGCGATCCGCTGGGTGCAGGAGACGGCCGCGGCCGAGCTGCCCGAGGTCGCGCAGCTGGACTACAAGGGCCAGTCGCGCGAATTCATGACCGCCGGCGGCGCCGTGCTCTTCACCTTCGCGATGGCGCTGCTGATCGTGTACCTGGTGCTGGCCGCGCAGTTCGAGAGTTTCATCCACCCGTTCGTGATCATGCTGACCGTGCCGCTCGCGGTGACCGGCGCGCTGCTCGGCATCCTGGTGACGGGCGGCACGCTGAACCTCTTCAGCCAGATCGGCATCGTCATGCTCGTCGGCCTGGCGGCCAAGAACGGGATCCTGATCGTCGATTTCGCCAACAAGCTGCGCGACGAGGGGCGATCCGTCCGGGAGGCGATCGTCGAGGCCGCGGGGGTCCGGCTGCGGCCCATCATGATGACCTCGATCGCGACCATGGCGGGCGCGGTCCCGCTCGTGATCGCCGGCGGGCCCGGGTCCGCGAGCCGATCGGCGATCGGCGTGGTGGTGATCTTCGGCGTGGCGTTCTCGACGCTGCTCTCGCTGTACGTCGTGCCGTCCTTCTATGCGCTGCTCGCCCCGTACACGGCCTCGCCCGAGGCTCTTTCACACGAGCTGGAGCGCCTCGAATCCGAAACCCCCGAGGCGGCCGGCCAGGCCTGAGGGGCGCCCCGGACGTGCCCGGGTGTCAAGCCGGGTATGGGGCGATAACCTGCTGATCTGCAAGCCATAAGCGCCCGCCCGCGGCCTGCGGGAGGGGGCCGGCTGGTAGAATTGAGCGTGGCGACGGCAACCCCCTATCAGCAGCTCGAACAGGAATTCCGGCGGCTGCACGCGTTCCGCGGCGTTCTCGCGCTCCTGCGCTGGGATGCCGCCGTCACCATGCCCAGGGCGAGCGCGGACGTCCGAGGCGACCAGCTCGCCGCGCTCGAGATCGAATCCCACACGCTGCTCGTCTCGCCGCGCATCTCGCGCCTGCTCGACCGGGCGGACGCGGGTGCCCGCTCGCTGGAGGACTGGCAGGCGGCGAACCTGCGCGAGATGCGCCGGCTGCACGACCACGCGATCGCGACGCCGCAGTCGCTGATCGCGCGCATGGCCAAGGCCTTCGCGCGGGCCGAGTCGCGCTGGCGCGAGGCGCGCGAGGCGAACGACTTCAACGTGCTAGCGCCCCAGCTCGAGGAGACCGTCAAGCTGGTGCGCAGCAAGGCGGAGCTGCTCGGCCAGCGCTTCTCGCTCGAGCCCTGGGACGCGCTCGCCGATGAATTCACGCCCGGATTGCTGGCGCGGGACATCGAGTCGATCTTCACGCCGCTCGCGCAACGGCTGCCGGGCCTCGTTACCGAGGCCATCGAGCTGCAGGCCGGCGCCCCGGCGTTGCCGGTCGAAGGCCGCTTTTCGGCGAGCCGGCAGCGCGGCCTGTGCATCGACGTCATGAAGGCGCTCGGCTTCCCGTTCGACCGCGGGCGCTTCGACGAGAGCGACCACCCGTTCACCGAGGGCGTGCCGGGCGACATCCGCGTCTCCACGCGCTTCGTGCAGCGGGACGCCTTCCAGGGGTTGCTCGGCGCGCTGCACGAGACGGGCCAGGCCCTGTACGACCTCGGCCTCCCGGCGGCATGGGTCGACCAGCCGGTCGGCCAGGACCGCGGCATGGCCATCGAGGAGAGCCAGTCGCTGCTGCTCGAGATGATGGTCGGCCGCAGCCGTGCCTTCGTGACCTTTCTGCGCCCGCTGCTCGAGAAGCATTACGGCGCGGCCGGGCCCGAGTGGAGCGAGGAGAATCTCTATCGCCACCTGAACCGCGTGGCGCGCGGCCCGAGCCGGACGGATGCCGACGAGCTCACCTACCAGACCCACATCTGGATGCGCTACGAGCTCGAGCGGCGGCTGCTGTCCGGCGAGCTGGCGGTCAAGGAGCTGCGCGACGCCTGGAACGCGCTGTCATCCGACCGGCTCGGGCTCGTGCCGGCGAGCGACGTCGAAGGCTGCCTGCAGGACATCCACTGGGCAATCGGCTCGTTCGGCCACTTCCCCTCGTACGGCGTCGGCGCGGTGATCGCCGGGCAGTTCTGGGAGACGATCCGCGAGCAGCAGCCCGGCATCGAGGCCGAGATCGCGGCGGGGCAGTTCGGCAGCCTGCTCGGCTGGCTGCGTGAGCGGGTGCACGCCATGGGCGCGAGCCTCGGCGTGCCGCAGCTGGTCCGTCACGCGACGGGCCGGCCGCTCACCGCGGCGCCGTTCCTGCGCTACCTGGAGCGCAAGTACCTCGCGGAATCCTAGAATGTCGCCATGATCCCGGCGGCCACAGAAACCTCCGCGAACTTCCGCCGCCTCGCGGCCCGCATCCGCGGCCTGACCGGCAAGGCGATCGCCGACTTTCGGATGATCGGGGAGGGCGACCGCGTGATGGTCTGCCTCTCCGGCGGCAAGGACTCCTACACGCTGCTCGACATGCTGCTCTCCCTGCAGCGCGCGGCGCCCGTGTCCTTCGAGCTCGCCGCCGTGAACCTTGACCAGAAGCAGCCGGGCTTCCCGGAGCGGGTGCTGCCGGATTACCTCGAGTCGCTCGGCGTGCCGTACCACGTCATCTCGCAGGACACCTACTCCGTTGTCCGGCGCGTGATCCCCGAGGGCCGCACGCAGTGCGGGCTGTGCAGCCGCCTGCGGCGGGGCGCGCTGTATCGCTTCGCGCGCGAGCAGGGATTCACGCGCATCGCGCTCGGCCACCACCGCGACGACATCGTCGAGACGCTGTTCCTCAACCTGTTCCACGGCGGCAGGTTGAAGGCCATGCCGCCGAAACTGCTCTCCGACGACGGCGCGAACGTGGTGATCCGCCCGCTCTGCTACGTGCCCGAACGCGAGATCGCCCGTTACGCGCGCGCGCGCGGGTTTCCGATCATTCCCTGCACGCTGTGCGGCTCGCAGCCCAACCTGCAGCGCGAGGCCGTCGCGCGCATGCTCGCGGACTGGGAGCGCGAGCATCCGGGGCGCGTGGACTCGATCTTCAGCGCGCTGTGCAACGTCGAGACCTCGCATCTCGCCGACCCGGGCGCCTTCGACTTCGCCGGGCTCGAGCGCAGGCGCTGATGGCGCGCAGCCCGCTTCCGCACAGCCACTGGATCGAGCCGGGCAGGCTGCTGGCGGGGGAGCATCCGGCCGGGCCGGACGACAAGGCGACGCGCAAGCGCCTCGCGAAGCTGCTGGACGCCGGCATCGACTGCTTCATCGACCTGACCGAACCGGAGGAATTCGAGAGCTACCAGCCGCTTCTCGCCGCCGCGCGCGGCGGCGGGCAGGCGACCTACCTGCGTCGCCCGATCCGCGACCACGGCGTGCCGAAGTCGGAAGCGGGCATGCGCCAGATCCTCGATGCGCTCGACCGCGCGCTCGCGGAGGGGCGGTCCGTCTACCTGCACTGCCGCGCGGGCATCGGGCGGACCAACCTGGTGGCCGGCTGCTGGCTCGCGAGCCGCGCCGGGGACGGCGAGACGGCGCTCGAACTGCTGAACCGCGCCTGGCGCGGCAATGCGCGCTCGCGGCGCTGGCCGAGGATTCCGGAGACCGACGAACAGGCCGATTTCGTACGAAGCTGGGGCGCGCCGCGTGGCGTGACCGCCGCTGCCGCGCGCACCCCGGCGCCGGGCGGCGGTCTGCGCGACCGCGTGCGCGGCATGCTGCTCGGGCTTGCCGCCGGCGACGCACTCGGCCACGCGGCGCACGGCCTGCCGGCCGGCGCCTGGTCCGACAAGACCGCGATGGCGCTCTGCCTCGCGGACAGCCTCGTGTCACGGGGCGGGACCGATGCCGCCGACCAGGTCGCACGATACCGGGACTGGCAGCGCAGCGGCCTCTGGTCGAGCACCGGCGCCTGCGTCGGCATCAGCGCGGCGACCAGCCGCGCGCTCGCCGCGGCGCAATGGAGCGGCAACCCGTATGCGGGGTCGCACGACCCGGCCCACGCGGACGCGGAGCCGCTCGCGCGCGTCGGCCCGGTCATCGCGTGGTTCAGCGCGCGCCCGCTCGAAGCCATCGAGGCGGCCGTCAATTGCGCGCGCGTCACGCACCAGGCGCCGCTCACGCTGGACGCGATGCGGCTCTTCGCCGCGCTCCTCGCCGGCGCGCTGGCGGGGCGCGACAGGCCTGCGCTCCTCGCGGCGGATTTCACGCCCGCCCCGGAAGCCTGGCGTCCGGACTCGCTGCGCTCCCCCGTGCGCGAGATCGCCGGCGGCGCCTGGCGCGGCCGGGCCCCGCGCCGGCTGCTGCGCGGCAAGCTCGCGGCCGTCGCCGCGCTCGAGGCGGCGCTGTCGGCATTCGAGGCCGGCGGCGACCTGGAGGCCTGCCTCGCGGTCGCGGCCTCGCGGCCGGACGGCGGGCCGGTCGCAGCCGCCATGGCCGGCCAGCTCGCCGGCGCCTGCTACGGCGCCGCGGCGCTGCCGGCGAGGCTGCGCGAATCGCTCGCGCGCGTCGCCGACATCGAGGCGCTTGCCGACGCGCTGGTCGATCGCGCACCGCGGGAGTCCGCCCCGTGAGGCGGCGCAGGCCCGCCTGGGAGGACCTGCCGGACGATCGGCTGCTCGCGCGCCGCATCGCGGGACTCGGGCTCGCCCTGCGCGGCACGCCGGTCGAGCGCGCGCTGGGCCGCCTGCAACGCGAGCTTGAGGAACGGGGGCTCCGGCTCCGTCCGCATTGCTGGATCGCGCTCGAGTGGTTTTCGCCGGACGGCGTGCCCGGTTTCGCCGTGCCTTTCTACCTGCTCCATCCGCGGCTGCAGTCGATGCAGCGCAGGTTCACCGGTGAGGCCGAGGGCGGCAACGCGCGGGAACTGATGCGCATCCTGCGCCACGAGGCCGGCCACGCGATCGACAACGCGTTCCGCCTGCGGCGTCGCGCGGGCTGGCGCGAGGCCTTCGGTCCCGCTTCGCGCCGCTACGCCGGCAGCTACCGCCCCCGGCCGGGCAGCCGCCGCTACGTGCAGCACCTCCGCGGCTGGTACTCGCAGAGCCACCCGGCCGAGGACTTCGCGGAAACCTTCGCGGTCTGGCTGACTCCCGGCTCGGACTGGCGCCGCCGCTACGCCGACTGGCCGCCGGCGCTCGCCAAGCTGCGCTACGTCGAAGCCCTGATGCGCGAGCTGCGCGGCCGCCGGCCGGCGGTACGCACGCGGCAGGTGTTCGAGCCGGCGCGCGCTTCGCGGCTCACGCTCGGCCAGTACTACGCGCGACTCGCGCGGCGGCAGCGCGGGTCCGGCGCGCCGCGCGTCGACGCGGCGCTGCGGCGGGTGTTCACGCGATGCGACGCGGGTCGGCGCCGCACGCGGGCGGCGCGCGTCCTGCGCGAGGAACTGCCCGGCCTGCGCCGCAGGGTCGCGCGCGAACTCGGCGTGAGCGAATATGTCGTGCAGGAGGTCGTGCTGCGCATGATCGAACGCTGCCGGGCGCTGGATCTGGTGCTGCGGGGCACCCGGCGCGAAGCGCGGCCCCGGCTCGCGCGCCTGGTCGCGGCGGAGGTCTCGCGCTCGATGCGGCAGTGCGGACCGAGGCACGTCCTGTGAAGAAGCTGCGCATCCTGGTGCTCGTCCACGAGACGCTCGTGCCGCCCGAGACGCTGAAAGGCGTGCGCGAGCAGGACGCGGCCGAGTTCCGCACCGAGTACGACGTCACGAGCTGCCTGCGGGAGATGGGACACGACGTGCGGCCGATCGGCATCGGCGACAGCCTCACCGAGCTGCGCGCGGCGATCCAGGACTGGCAGCCCCAGGTCTGCTTCAACCTGCTCGAGGAATTCGGCGGCATCGTCACCTACGACCAGCACGTCGTCGCCTTCCTCGAGCTGATGCGGCAGGCCTACACCGGCTGCAACCCGCGCGGCATGATGCTCTCGCGCGACAAGGTGCTGTCCAAGCAGATCCTGGCCTGGCACCGCATCGCGACGCCGCACTTCGCGGTGTTCCGGCGCGGCGGCGCGCTCAGGATCCCAAAGGCCATGCGCTATCCGCTGTTCGTGAAGTCGGCGACCGAGGACGCCTCGCTCGGCATCGCCCAGGCGTCGATCGTGGAGGACGCGGCGCGGCTCGCCGAGCGCATCGAGTTCATCCATGCGCTTACCCAGTCCGACGCGCTGGTCGAGGAGTACGTCGAGGGCCGCGAACTCTACGTCGGCGTGATCGGCAACGAGCGGATCCGGACGCTGACGCCCTGGGAGTTCCTGTTCGGCGAGCTGAAGCAGGGCCGCGCCGCGATCGCGACGCGCAAGGCGAAATGGGACCGGGAGTACCAGCAGCGCCACGGCATCACGAGCGGCAAGGCGGTGGACCTGCCGCCGGGGCTCGCGGAGAAGCTGGACCGCCTCGCGCGCCGCATCTACCGGGCGTTGCACATGACCGGCTACGCGCGCATCGACTTCCGCGTCCGCGCGGACGGCACGCCGCTGGTGCTGGAGGCGAACGCCAACCCGAACCTCGAGCGCGCCGAGGACTTCGCGGAAGCCGCGCGGCACGACGGCATCGGATACCCGGACCTCCTGCAGAAGATCATCACGCTCGGGCGCGGCTACCGCGCAGCGTGGCGGGAGGACTGACCGGTAGCAAAAAGGGGACGCTCACCTTTTAAAAAGGGGACGCTAACCATTTCTCGGTAGGCGATTTGCCTGCAGCTCGGGCGATCACCGAGAAAAGGTTAGCGTCCCCTTTTTAAAAGGTGAGCGTCCCCTTTTTGCTACTTCAGGTGGCGGTCCAGCCAGCCGAGCACCTCCGCGTGCCACTGCTGGCTGTTCGCAGGCTTCAGTATCCAGTGGTTCTCGTCCGGGAATAACAGGAAGCGACTCTCGATGCCGCGTCGCTGCAGCGCCGTGAAGGTCGCGAGGCCCTGGGTGTAGGGCACGCGGAAGTCGAGCGCGCCGTGGATCACCAGCATGGGCGATTTCCAGGCGGTGACGTGCAGGGCGGGGTTGGCCTTCTCGTGCCCTTCGGGGTTCTCGAAGTAGGCGCCGCCGTGGTCCCACTCCGGGAACCAGAGTTCCTCCGTCGTGTAGTACATGGAGCGGTTGTCGAAGATCCCGGCGTGGTTCACGAGGCAGCGGAATCCGCCGGGCCACTGGCCCGCGATCCAGTTGACCATGTAGCCGCCATAGGACGCGCCGAGGGCGCAGGCCCGGTCGCCGTCCAGCCACGGGAAGCGCTCGAGCGCGGCGGCGAGGCCCTTCTGCAGATCCTCGAGGGGCTTGCCGCCCCAGTCCCCGCTGATCGAATCGGTGAACGCCTGGCCGTAGCCGGTCGAGCCGTGGAAATCGATGAACACAGCCGCGTAGCCCGCGCCCGCGTAGACCTGCGGGTTCCAGCGGTAGCTCCAGGTGTTCGCGAAACTCGACTGCGGCCCGCCGTGCACGATGAACGCGACCGGGTAGCGTTGCCCGGCGGCGAACTTCCACGGCTTCATGACGTAGCCGTAGACGGTGTCGCCGCCGGCGCCCGCAAAGCTGAAGGGCTCGTACTCGCCGAAGCGGACGTCCGCGAGCCGCGCCGAGTTGACGCTGGTGAGCTGCAGGGCGGGGGTGCGCCCTTCGATGACGTAGAGATCGGCGGGCGCGGAGAGGCTCTGCAGCCCGAATACCACGCGGCCGCCCGCGGCGTCGAAGTCGGTGACGTTGCCGCCGGCAGTCAGCCGCCTGCGCTCGCCGCTCGCCAGGTCGATGGCGAACAACGGGTGCTGCCCGACGTCGTCGGCGACGGCGTACACCTGCTTTCCGTCCGGGGAAAATCGGAAGTCGCCGATCGACCGGTCCCAGTCGCCGGTCGAGAATCGCACCCGCCCGCTCGCGGCGTCGCGCACGACGAGGCGGAACCGGTCGGCCTCGAAGCCCGGCCGCTCCATGGCCAGGTGCGCGATCAGGCGGCCGTCCGGGGAAAACGCCGGCTTCGCGTCCCAAGCCGGGTTGTCGGGCGTCAGGTTGACGGGCGCGGCGCCGCCTTCCGCCGGCACCCGCCAGATGTCGAAGTTCGTCGAGACCGGCTCAATGCGTCCGCGCTGCCGTGCCGCGAACACGACCTGCGAGCCGTCTGGGCTGAATGCGTAGTCGGCGCGGCCGCCGAACGGTCCCGGCGGGACCTGGGCGTCGAGCGCGGCGGTGAGCGGCACGGGCTCGCCTCGCGCCCGCGGCCCGGCGTCCACCGCGATCGAGAACAGCTGCGAGACGCGGCCGTCCTTCCAGCGGTCCCAGTGGCGCACGAACAGCCGCTCGTGGGCCTGCCCGCGCTGCCTGGCGGCCTGCGTCGCATCGAGGCGCGTCTTCGTGCAGGCGAGGTCGCGGCAATCCGGGAACACCTCGACGGCGACGATGAGACGGTCGCCGCGCGGCGACGCGCGAAAGCTCGCCACGTCGAGCGGCAGCCGCGTGACCTGCGTCGCCTCGCCGCCCCCGACGGGCAGGTACCAGACCTGCGGCGAGCCGCTGCGCGCGGACAGGAAGAACACGCCGCGGTCCGATCCGCCCCAGTCCGCGGCGCCGTCGTTCTCCTCGTGCGTCGTCAGGCGCCGCGGCGGCTCGTCGGCGCCCAATGCCAGCAGCCACAGGTCGGTGCGGCCGCGGTCGGCGGCAAGGTCCGTCTCGCGCAACGTGTAGACCAGCTGCCGCCCGTCGGGCGACAGCGCGGGCTCGGAAACTCGGGCCAGCGACACCAGATCCGCGGCGCTCAGGCCGCGCGGCGCGGAGGCGGCGAGCAGCGGAACGGCCGCCAGGGCGGCGCCGAGGAGGAATCGTCGCATCACAACCTCCCGGCACGCGGCCGGATCAGCCCGAAAACGCTGGAGTAACCGTGCACGAAAGTCGCGCCCTGGACCGGCGCGATCTCGCCGGCGCTGAACATGCCGGCGACCGGGATGTCGATCATCCGCCGCAGGGTACCGGAATCATGGCCGCTGACGCCGAACAGGTTCCTGCCGCGCCCCGCACAGGCGAACAGCAGCGCCGCCGCGGGCGGCGTCTGGCCGGCCAGCGCGGCGCCGAGCCGTTGCTCGAGCTCCCCGGACGCGGACTCCCCGTCGCGCAGGTGGAACTGCACGATGGCGGCGGGCGTGACGCGCCCGCCGATCCACAACGCGCCGCTGTCCGGGTCGAGGCCCAGGACGTTGCGCACCAGGAAATCGCCGGCGCCCACCGCCTGGCGCGGACCCGGGAGCGCGAGCCCGATGCAGAGGTCGTCGCCGAAGCGCGCGCGATCGGCCTCGTCGAGGCTCGAGAACAAGGCGGTGAGCACTTCCCTGGGGCGCTGGCCGTCGAGCTCGCTGATCAGGTTGCCGTCGCAGGCGGTGACGAACAGCGGGTCGCCGATCGGCCGGCAACCCTGGGCAAGCACCGAATCGATCACCACGTTGCCCGAGAGCGCGAGCAGCGCGGCGCCCGTCCGATGCACTTCGCCGCCCGTCACCAGCCGCGCCGTGCCCGGCGCGAGCATGCCGGCGGTGAGGCCGCCGATCACCGTCGAGCCGGGGAATGCCCGGTCGAGTCCGCGTGCGCAGGCTTCGGCATCGATCGTCGCGGGATCGGCAAGCAGCAGGAAGCTGGGTTCGGATTCGGGGCCGACGTCGAGCAGCCGCCACCAGCTCTCGCGCGAGGCGGTGAGCGGCGGCAGCGTCGCCTGTTCGAGGTGGACCGCCGCGAGCACGGCGTCCGGCAGGCGGCCGCACAGGAGGGCGATGCCCGGCTCGTCTTCCTCCTCGCTGCCGCCGCCGATCAGGCCGCCCGCGTTGCACCCGAGCAGCAGGCAGTCGCCCACCACCGGCCGCAACAGCTGCGGCAGCCGCTCGACGGCCGTGCCGTAGGCGGCAGACACGAACGCCACGGCCAGATCGTGCCCGATGGCGTGCGCGGTGCCGACCTGGTCCGCCGCCTCGGCGACGGCGTCCTCGAGGCGCGCGCCGAGCCCGATGGCGCTCGTCCATGACATCGGCTCGCGCCGCTCAGGCGCCGGCACCGACTTCCTCGTGCGGAATCACCTGCGTCTCCCGCGCTGCGGCCTCGAGCCACTCGCGCAGGTGCCCGTCGGCGAGCACCGTCTCGAAGTAGCGCGAGGCCAGGCCGGAGAGCGGCAGCCCGTAGGTGGCGACGCGCAGCGCCACCGGCGCGAACATCGCGTCGGCGACGCTGAAGGCGCCGAACAGCCAGGGGCCGAGTTCGCCGTGGTCGCGGCGGCACCCGGACCAGATCGCATCGATGCGCGCGAGGTCGCGTGCGAGCGGCCGGGTCATCGGCACGTGCCTGCCCGCGGCGCGCGCATTCATCGGGCAGGCGGCGCGCAGCGCGCCGAACCCCGCGTGCATCTCGGTCGCCGTCGCGCGCGCGAGCGCGCGCGGGCGCGCGTCGGACGGCCAGCCGCGTCCGCCCGCGAGCTCGGAGGCGTATTCGCAGATCGCGAGCGATTCCCAGATGACGAGGTCGCCGTGCACGAGGACCGGGACGCGCCGCGTCGGCGAGATCTTGGCGATCTCCGACTCGAACTCCGGCGTGTCGAGGTGGAACAGGCGCTCCCCGAAGTCGAGCCCGAGGTGACGCATCAGCAACCACGGCCGCAGAGACCATGAACTGTAGTTGCGGCTGCCGATGACGAGCGTGAGCGCGGCCATGCGGCCGAGACTGCGCGTCCCGGCGCGGGGGGTCAACCCTTCATTCGTCCTTGGGGCGCTTCGACTTGATCCACTCGGAGAGCTTGCGCAGGTCCTTCTTCTTCTTCCACTGCTTCTTCACGAGCTGGCCGCTGTCGTAGGGGTCGTAGCCCTTCTTGAGCCCGACCGGGTTCTGCTGGATGCGCCGCACGGTCCCGGCGGTGTAATCCTCGCTGAAGGCAAGCGTGGGATCGTCGAGAAGGCGGCGCATGACTTCTTCGCTCGCGTCGCCGCTCGCGGGCACCCAGACGGCGTTGCCCAGCTCGTCGAACTCGATGCGGCCGTGGCCAAGGCGCTGCTCCTCGGCGAAGTGCGCCATCTCCTTGACGGAGTCGCCGATCTTCCGCAACTTGTCCTTGCCGCCCATCTGGATTCCGCGCGCGCTGTTCCGCCCGATGACAAAAAAGGCTAGCGCAGCACCGCGCGGCATTCCGCGAAGGCCTTCACATAATCAGGGTCCGCTCAGCGGATCGCCACGGGCGCCTTTGCCAGGACGACGTAGGATTCGTCGTGCATGAGCCGCAATTCGTAATCGCCCGCCGGCAGGGCGGTCCCGTCGGCTGCCGAAGGAATGATGCTCGCCTCGCCTGAAAAGGCCGCTTCCGTATACACGAAGCCGAGGTAGCGCGAGACGTCCGCGTCGCCGGCCCGGTACAGGCCGATCCAGTCACGCAGGTCGCCCGGCGCGTCGCGCCAGCGCACGCGGATCGGCGCGCCGAGCGCCACGCGGGGCTCGATCGCCTCGACGGCGGGCGTCGCGCCGGCGCCGGCGATCGAGAATGCGTTGCGCCTCAGCACGGCGCCGTCCTCGCCGACCAGCAGGACGTCGTAGTCGCCCGGCACGAGGCCGAGCGTCGCGAGCGGGATCATGCGCTGCCAGTCGTGGGGCATGTCGCGCACGCCGGTCAGCGCGTCCCCGGGCCCGCCGCCGCGACGCACCACGAGCGCCGTCCAGCCCGGGCCGTGAGGGTCCCAGGTGCGCACGGATACGGTGGCGCCTTCCGGCACGCGGCGGGGCGTCGCGGCGACGAGGGGCGGCGCGTCGACGGGCACCGCCCGGAACGTCGAGACCACGGCGCGGTGATCGGAGGGCCAGGGGAAGACGGCGACGTCGGTGATGGGCCCGTCGACTTCCCCGACCACCCGGGAATCGAGCACCTCGCTGCGCCCGGCGGTGAACACGTAATCGATCCGGCTGCGGTTGGCGTCCGCATCGCGCAGCGGATGCGGCGCGCCGGGCGACCAGGTATGGCCGGGTTTCGCGTCCGCGTCCGGGTGCGCCTCGCGGTAACTGTCGCGCAGGCCGGCATCAGCGAGCAGCCGCGTGACCGCGCGGTCGAGCGGGCCTTCGTCGTCCGCCCGGCCGCGGCGCCGCGTGCCGGCCGGGTCGAGGTGCGAGGACGTGTTGAAGTCGCCGGTCAGGAAGACCGGCGTGCCGTCCGCCGCGAGCCGGCCGAGCACCGCGAGCGGCTCGGCCTCCGCCAGCCGGACGGCCGCCTCGTCCGATCCGCTGGACAGGTGGACGTTGGCGACCGCGACCACCTTGCCGGGCCGCACCATCACCCAGGCATGCAGCGCGGACTTGTCGAGCGCGGTGGTCGAGTACGGCGAAGCGCCGGATTCCGAGCGGATGCCCGAGCCCGAATCGAAAATGGGCCAGCGCGACAGCAGGCGGCGCCGCTCGTCGACGTACGGCATGCCCGCGACCTCGGCGATGCGGTGCAGGTTGCGGTCCGCTTCCTGCACGCCGACGACGTCCGGGTCCGCGGCCCGGATCGCCTCGCCCACCTTCTCGAGGCTGACCTGCTCGCCGCCGTACCAGACATTGAAGCTCATGACGCGCAGCGTCACGGCCTCATCCTGGCCGGCGGCGGCGGCGGCGGGCAGGCTGGCGGCCAGCAGCGCGAGCGCGAGCCACGCGCCGCGCCGCCCGCTCGTCATTCCGGCTTGCGGAAGCGCAGCGTGAAGCGGTCGCTCTCGCCGATGGCGAGGTACTTCTCGCGGTCGACGTCGCCGAGTTCGAGCGTCGGCGGCAGCGTCCACACGCCCTCGGGATGGTCCGCCGTGTCCTTCGGGTTCGCGTTGACCTCGCTCCGTCCGATCAGCTTGAAGCCGGCCCGTTCGATCATCTCGATCGCGTAGTCCTCGCGCACGTAGCCCGACTTCGCCTTCGGGTCCTGCGGCTTGTCGGTCTTCGCGCGGTGCTCGACGACGCCGAGGATGCCGCCCGGCTTCAGCGCGGCGAACATGGCCTTGAACATCGCGTCGGCCGAGTCGTTGCCCATCCAGCCGTGGATGTTGCGGAACGTGACCACCATGTCCACGGTGCCGTCCGGCACCGGCTTCAGGGCGTTCGGTGCCTGCAAGGCCGTCACCTTGGCGCGGTCGTAGAGGTCCGGGCGCGCGGCCAGCTTGTCAGCGAACTTCTTCGAATTGGTCTTGACGTACTCGCTGGTCGAGTTCGGGTCCCAGCTCGCGGCGATGTACTGGCCGTGTTCGCGCAGCGTGGGCGCGAGGATCTCGGTGTACCAGCCGCCGCCGCCGGGCGAGACTTCCATGACGGTCATGTCCTGGCGCAGCCCGAAGAACTCGAGGGTTTCCTTCGGGTGGCGGTACTTGTCGCGCGCGCGGTTCGCCTCGCTGCGATGGTCGCCCGCCAGCACCCGGTCCAGCGTCGCACGGGTCGCCGCGTCCATCTCCGGGGGGTCCGAGGCCGCCGCGGCGAAGGCCGCGAGGCAGGCGAGGGCTGCGATGCCGGTCCGGGCGATGCGATGCGGGTCAATCATGCCAGTGCTCCTTGCTTGTGAATTCAGGCGGCGCCATCCGGTTCCAGGTAAGTGTAGCCCGCGAGCTCGGATTCGTAGAAGCGCTTGAGCGCCTGGCCCTCGGCGACCGACAGGCGGCCCTCGCGCATCGCCCGCTCGCAGTCGCGCGCGAAGCGCGGGTACAGCTCGCCCGGGTCGTACTGCATGTAGCCGAGCACCGCGCTCGCGGTGTCGCCCTTGATGATCTCCTCGATCCACCAGCCGTGCGCTTCGTCGAGGCGGATGTGCACGACGTGCGTGTCGCCGAACAGGTTGTGCAGGTCCCCGAGGGTCTCCTGGTAGGCGCCGACCAGGAAGGCGCCCAGGAAGTACTCCTGGCCCGGCACCAGCTCGTGCACTTCGAGCGCGCGCTTGGTCTCGCGCTGGGAGACGAAGCGGTCGATCTTGCCGTCCGAATCGCAGGTGATGTCGGCCAGCACCGCGCTGCGCGCCGGGCGCTCGTCCAGCCGGTGCAGCGGCATGATCGGGAACAGCTGGTCGATCGCCCAGCTGTCCGGCAGCGACTGGAACACCGACATGTTGCAGAAGTAGATGTCGGAAAGGATGGTCTCGAGGTCCTCGAGCTCCTCGGGCGCGCGGCCGAGCTTGCGCGTGAGGTCGCGCACCTTCGCGCAGGTGGCCCAGTACAGGCGCTCGGCCAGGCTCCTCATCTCGATCGTCAGGTAACCCACGCTGAACATCTGCTGCGCCTGCTCGCGCGCCTGCTGGGCGTCGTGCCAGCACTCGACCAGGCGGCGCTCGCTCACCGTCGCGTGCGCCTCGTACAGGTCCTCGATCGGCTGCGGCAGGCTGCCGCCTTTCGGCCGCTCCGGCACGCTGAAGAGGTCGAGCCGCGCCGCGCCCAGCACGTTGAACACCAGCACGCTGTGGTGCGCGGCGATCGCGCGGCCGGACTCGCTCAGGATCACCGGGTGGGGCAGCCCGCGCGCGTTGCAGACGCTGGCGACGCGGTAGACGACGTCGTTCGCGTACTCGCGCAGGGAATAGTTCGTCGATGACTCGAAGTTGGTGCGCGAGCCGTCGTAGTCGATGCCGAGGCCGCCGCCCACGTCGATGTACTCGAGCCCGGCGCCGAGACGCGCGAGTTCCGCGTACACCATCGCCAGCTCGTTCACCGCGTCCTTGACGCGCCGGATGTCGTGCAGCTGCGAGCCCGGGTGGCAGTGCACCAGCTTCAGGCAATCGAGCATGCCGTGCGAACGCAGCACCTCGACGACCTCGAGCATCTCGGTGGTGAACAGGCCGAACTTCGACCGGTCGCCCGCCGACTCGCGCCAGCGGCCGGCGCCCTCGGCCGCGAGTTTCACGCGCACGCCGATCTTGGGCCGCACCTGGTACTTCTCGGCGTGCCGCAGGATGTAGCCCAGCTCCGAGAAGTTCTCGATCACCGGGATGATGGAGCGGCCCAGCTTGGTGGCCAGGATCACCGCTTCGATGTAGCTATCGTCCTTGAACCCGTTGCAGATGATCAGGCGCTCCGGCGCGTCTCCGGTCATCGCCATGACCGCGAGCAGCTCGGGCTTGCTGCCGGCCTCGAGCCCGAAGCCGAGGTCCGCACTGCCGCGGTAGACCTCCTCGACCACGAGGCGCTGCTGGTTGACCTTGATCGGGAACACGGCCGCGTAGCGGTTCCGGTAGTCGTTCTCGGCGATCGCCGCCGCGAAGGCGTCGTGCAGCGAACGCAGGCGGTCGCGCAGGATGTCGGAAAAGCGCAGCACGACCGGCGCGGTGAGGTCGCGCGCTTCGAGCTCGCGCACGACCTCGTAGAGGTCGATCTCGCGTTCGCCGCTGCGGTCGGGGCGGCAGATTGCGTGACCGGCGGCATTGATGCCGAAGTAGCCGGTGCCCCACGCGCTGACCGCGTAGAGCTGCCCGGAGTCCTCGACGCTCCAGTTCGACCGCGGGGACACCGCTCCGCGCGCCAGGCTGTCCAAATCCCGGTACCGTTGGCTGCCAGAGGGCGCGGACAATAGCAGATCAGGTCGCGCGCGCAACCGGCCGTGAAGGATCTCGGATCCACTCGGACCAGGAACCGGCGTACAGGCGTCCGCCCCGGATGCCGGCCGCCTCGAGCGCGAGCAGACCCTGGCAGGCGGTGACGCCCGAACCGCACATGCAGATCGGCGCGCGCCCCGGCGCGGCGCCCGTGCGCGAGCGCCACAGCGCGGCCAGCTCAGCGGGGGCGCGGAAGCGCCCCGCCGCGTCGAGGTTCTCGAGGAAGGGCAGGTTGACGGCGCCCGGCACGTGGCCTGCGACCGCGTCGAGCGGCTCGACGACCCCGGCGAAACGTTCCGCGCCGCGCACGTCCACGAGCGTCTCGCCGCGCGCGAGCGCGCTCGCGACGCCGGCAGCGTCCAGGACCATCTGGGGCCGCAACCGTGCCTCGAAGCGCACCGGCGCGCGCGGCGCCTGACGTGCGTCCACGGGCCGGCCTTCGGCTGTCCAGGCGGCGAATCCGCCGTCGAGCACGGCGGCCGCATCGTGGCCCAGCCAGCGCAGCATCCACCACAGCCGCGCGGCGAAGGCGCCAGGCCCGCCGTCGTAACAGACGACCCGAGTCGCGTTGCCGATACCCAGTCGGCCCAGTGTCGCTGCGAACGCATCGGGCGGCGGCAGCGGATGGCGCCCGCTCGCGGGCGTCACGGGCGCCGACAGGTCGCGCTCGAGGTCCACGTGGACGGCGCCGGGTATGTGGCCGACGCTCCAGGCCGCGCGACCGGCGTCCGGCGCGCCGAGCTCGAAACGGCAGTCGGCCACGAACAGGTCCGGGTCGGACAGCCGGCCGGCGAGCTCCTCGGTCGAGATGAGCGGGGTACGCAACCTTTTTTCCACCCGCCGCATCTTACCCGGCATGGAACAGCGGCACGCGGCGGCAAAGCGCACGACGGAAGACAGGGACGGGCCGCGCGGACGCTTCTCGCTCCCGTCCGTTACCGAAGGCGAGCGCGATTTCTGGCGCCGCGCGGTGGCGGCGGAACGCCGGCGCCAGCGCTGCGGCCGGCCCGCGCCGTTTCCCTTCCAGCCGGCCTAGCAGTAAAGGGGTGCGTCCCCTTTTACTTCGCCTGACGACGCACCGGGAGCCGTCCGGCG
>CAZVIF010000031.1:0-27441 GCA_964626745.1 uncultured Steroidobacteraceae bacterium | reverse complement strand
TCTATTACCTGCGCGTCGTCAAGTTGATGTACTTCGACGAACCTTCGGCATCCGGGCCGGTCCAAGCGGGAACCGCGGTCCGGGTGGTTTTGAGCCTCAACGGGCTGGCGATACTGGCACTGGGCCTGTTTCCGGGGTTACTGCTCCGGTTGTGCGCCAGTGTGATATCGTAAGTCCCTGTATATACAGGGTTTTACGGGTCAGGACGGGCCTGAAGCGCGGGGCGCCCCGCGCGGCGGAGCAGGTGATCGGGATCATTCAAGGGAGTCAAAGAATGCGAAGCATGATGCTTATGGTAATCGGCGTATTCCTTGCGGCCTCCGCCTTTGCGGAACCCACTGCGATCGGCAACGAAATCCCGACCGCCGAGCAGGCCCCTGACAAGACTGCGGCGGAAACGACGGACGAGGCGCGCGAACCGGCTGCCTTCAAGGTCCCGGCCGGCTACCAGCCGAAGAAGCGCGGCAAGAAGGTCGTCTACTGCAAGAAATCGATGGAAAGCGGAACGCGCTTCGCCCAGGAAAAGTGCTACAGCGAGGACCAGCTGCGCGCGATGAGCGCTGAGCGTGAGCAGGACCAGGCGAATTTCGAACAGACCCGCAAGGTCTGCGCCAGTTCCGAATCCTGCGCCGGGGGCTGAACCGGCGCCCTTCCGGAGGGTGGTGAGTCGTGCCGGGATGGTTGACCTGCATCGCGATGAACGCGGCAGCGGCGACTGCCTTGGGTGGAGGCGCGGCCTGGGCCGACGAGTCGAAACCGGCAGAGGCGCCGACCCAGGCAACCGCGGAAGCGGAACCGATCAAGCTGCCGCCCGGATTCATTGCCAGAAAGCGCGGGAAATACACGGTCTACTGCCGGAGCGAGGCGCCGCTCGGATCGCGCATCAAGCAGGAGTCCTGTTTCGACGAGGCACAGATTCGCGACTACCTGATGGCCCTGCAGGAGACCAAGGGCAACGTCGACAAGATACGTGCGACCTGCTCGAATCTCTGTGCTTGCGGCATGCCCGGTTCTTGCTGAATCAGGGCAGGCCTGGCCGATACCGACCCCGGTGTAATGGAGTATCAGAATGACCAGAATGCTGAGTGTGATCCTTCTCGTACTGGCGGCACAGGCGGGGGCGGGGACAGCGAGTGGCTCTCCGGTCGGCGACGAAACGCCGGCTGCAGAGCAGGCACCTGACAAGGCCGTGGCCGAGAGCACAGCGGGATCCGAGGCCGAGGAGCCGTTCACGCCGCCTCCGGGGTTCCAGACCAAGAAGCGAGGCGAAATGGTGCTGTACTGCAAGCGCGACCGGGAAACGGGCACCCGGTTCACGACGGAAAAATGCTACGACGAGGACCAGATCCGCGAGTACCTGCTGGCACTCGAAGTCCAGAAGCGCGACATCGACCGCATCCGGTCGACCTGCGTCAGCGCGGCGGTCTGCGCGCCGCAGTAGCCGGCGACCGGACAGCGCGCTGACGGCGAGGCGCAGCCGATGCAGCCCGGGTGGGGAAGGAGGGCATCGTCATGAACAGGAACTCCGGAGCCCTGTTATTGAGCTTCCTCGCGATCCTCGCGCACGCTGAAGACGCGCCCAAGGGGGAGGAGTTCAAGCCACCCCCCGGGTTCAAGAGCGAGAAGCGCGGCGAGCTCGTGCTCTACTGCATCAAGGATTCCACGCTGGGCACGCGCTTCCAGACCAAGAGGTGCTTCAGCGAAGACCAGGTGCGGGACTACCTGATCGCCCAGCAGGAAAACAAGCGCGACATCGAGCGGGTACGCAGCACCTGCTCGAGCGGTGCCAATGAAGTCTGCTACCGCCAATGACGCGCTGGCCGCGGAGCGGGATGCGTTGTGAACGCCGCTGCTGCTGACTATAATTCGCGCCCCTGTTGCGGGGTGGAGCAGTCTGGCAGCTCGTCGGGCTCATAACCCGAAGGTCGCAGGTTCAAATCCTGCCCCCGCTACCAATCTTCGACCGAAACCCCGGCCTCGCGCCGGGGTTTCATTTCCCGGCGCTTGTCAGTCTCCGGCCCTGGTCGGCGGCAAGCAGGCTTAGGGCTTCTGCAGTCGAGCAGGAACTTTCCGTCACATGCGGTTCGCTCCGCTCAGCGCAGTCCGAAAGGACTTCATTCACGCAAGGCCTCGTAGTCGCTGCTTGCGGCGGTCAGGGTGGCGGCCAAGTTCGGATCGGTGACGATGCAGGAGAGCGGTTGCCCTCGAAGCCATCGGGATCAATCAGGTTGAGCGCGGAATTAACGCAGTACATGAGATTCGCGCACGGCAATTTGTCGTCGAGTGGCGATGGGCGAACACAACGGAGTCGCATTTAGCGGCGACGAATGAATCATCGCGCCAGAAAAAGTCTGCGCGTTAAGTCAAATCATCCGCGTCGCGGCGCTTGGGGTCGCCGAAGTTGCGGCGTATAGTCCCGCGAAATTAGGAACGCAACTGGTTCGGGGAAACCAGAAGGACGAGCGGCGTGACGCGCAGGGGGAAGCTGCGTGCGGCAGTGCAATTGCGGAGCGGGCAGGCATCTGTGGGCGTCGCTCGCGCTTGTCGCCGCTCTTCTGGAACCACCGATTTCGATTGCCGCGAATGACGTCGACGGCACTTGGTCCGCCGTCAAGCCGTGGCCATTTATCCCGATCCACGCGGCGCTCATGCCGGACGGCCGCGTGCTCACGTACCAGCGCACCGGTCAGGTCGACGTCTGGGATCCAGCCGAGGGACTCTCCGGCGGCCACCTGACGCTGCCGAACGACACCGGAACCAACCCGTTCTGCAGTTCGCTCCTCGTGCTACCGGGCGGCGGCGGAGTTTTCATCGCCGGCGGCGGCAGCTCCGACAGCCCTGACAGCACGACCAACGTCTACAATTACCAGGACGACGCGATCACGCGAAACGCCGACATGAAGCGTCCGCGCTGGTATTCCACGTCGACCACGCTGCTCGACGGCCGTACCTATATTCAGGGCGGTACCGGTGGCACCGACCACCCGGAAATACGGGATACGGACGGCACGTTCGCGCTGCTGTCGGGCGCCGACACGGATGACCTCCTCTTCGCATACCCGCGGAACTTCCTCGCCCCCGACGGCCGAGTCTTCGGATTCGACGGCAACGGCAAGATGTACTACGTGAGCACGGCGGGCTCCGGATCGGTCGCGAACATGGGCCAGTTCGGCGGCCCGACCGGGCGCGACTCGAGCTCCGCCATGTACCGCCCGGGCCGGATCCTCCAGTTCGGGGGCGCCTCGAGCGGCGCCCTGATCATCGACATCAATGGCGGCGCGCCGAGCGTGGCGACGACGGCCTCGCTGTCGACGAAGCGCCGGCTGGCGACCGCGACGATCCTGGCGGACGGCACGGTGCTCGCGACTGGCGGCAGCGAGGTCAGGAACGAGCTGGTCGGGGTCAACTACAGCGCGGAGATCTGGAACCCGAGCACGGAGCAGTGGAAGCGGGGAGCGCTGGCGGATCGCGCGCGACTGTACCACTCGATGGCCCTGCTGCTGCCCGACGCGAGCGTGCTGGTGGCGGGCGGCGGCTCGCCGGGGCCGCAGAACAACAACAACGCGGAAATCTACTACCCACCCTACCTGTACGACTCGAGCGGGGGTTGGGCCGACAGGCCCGTGATCGACGATTCGCCGAGTTTCATCGAGGTCGGCCAGACATTCCGCGTGGACATGGCGGCCGGCAGGGCGGCGGACCGGATCGTCCTCATCAAGACCGGCGCCGTCACGCACAGCTTCAACATGGAACAGCGCTTCATCGAATTGACCTACCAGGCTACCGGCAACCGGCTCCTGGTCAGCGCGCCCGCGCGCGCCACGGAAGCGCCGCCCGGCTTTTACCTGCTGTTCGCGATCGATGCGGCGGGCACGCCGTCCATCGGGAAGATACTGCGCATCGGCGTCGCCTCGACCCCGGATCCGGACGTCGTACCGAGCCTCGACAATCCGGGAAACCAGGCCGGCGAGGTGGGCGTTCCAATCTGGCTGCCGCTCACGGCAACGGACCCGAACGGCGATGAGCTGACATTCGGCGCCAGCGGGCTTCCGCCGGGGCTGGCGCTCGATCCGCTGTCGGGCGTCATTTCCGGGGTTCTGGACACCGCCGGCAACTTCGACGTCGCCGTTACGGCGAGCGACGGCGTGAATACGGCAAGCATCGGCTTCACCTGGAGCGTCGCGTCGGCCACGGGTGCATTCGTACTGAAGCCGCCGCCGACTCCCGCGCCCGTCGAGGTCGGGGCCGAGATCGAGCTGGCGGCCTCCGCGAGCGGCGAGTCGGCGCTCCTCTACAAGTGGGACTTCGACGACGGGACGCCGGAAACACCGTACGGCGAGTCGGCGACCATCAGCCATGCGTTCTCGAACCCGGGCATCTACTACGTGACCGTGACCGCCGTCAGCGTCGACGGGGGCCTGCCGCAGACGACGACGGTCGTGGTCAAGGTGCACCTCCCGCTCACCGCCGTCAGGCCCGATATTTCCACGCCGATCGCGCTCGAAACGCTCCCGGGTGGCGGCGAGCGCCTGTGGGTCGTCAACCCCGACAATGACTCGGTCAGCGCCTTCGATACCGAACTCAACTCTCGAATCGCGGAGATTCCGGTAGGTGCGGCGCCGCGGACGCTGGCGGTGCTCCCCAACGGCGAGATCTGGGTCGCCAACCGGGGCGGCGGCACGATCAGCGTTATCGATTCCGCGAGCCTCGCGGTCGTCCGGACGATCGGCCTGCCGTTTGCCTCGCAGCCTTACGGCGTCGTCGCGACGCGGGCCGGCGGCGCCGTGTTCGTTTCCCTCGACGCGCTCGGCCGCCTGTTGCGGATCGATTCCGAGAGCGGTGCCGTCACGGGCAGCGTCGACGTGGGCCCGCACCCGCGGCACCTGGCGGTGACGGGCGACGGGAATCGCGTCTACGTTTCGCGCTACATGACGCGTCCCCTGCCCGGAGAGAGCACGGCGAACGTGACGCCGGAGATCGACGGAAACCCGGTGGGCGGCGAAGTCGTCGTCGTCAACGCCGGCGCCATGACGATCAGGAAGACCATTGTGCTTCGGCACAGCGAGAGGCCGGACTTCGAGATGCAGGGGCGCGGCATCCCGAATTACCTCGGCGCGATGGCGATCTCGCCCGACGGCCGGTCGGCGTGGGTCCCTTCGAAGCAGGACAACCTAATGCTCGGCACGCTGCGCAACGGATTACCACTCACCTTCGAGAACACCGTCAGGGCGATCAGCTCCCGAGTCGACCTCGGAGGAGAAACGGAGGACTACCCGGCGCGCCTCGATCATGACGACTCGGGCGTTGCGAGTGCGATCGCCTTCGACACGAACGGGATCTACATGTTCGTCGCCCTGGAGTCGAGCCGCGAAGTCGCCGTCGTCGACGCATACGGCGACCTGGAACTGTTCCGCGTCAACGCCGGGCACGCGCCCCAGGGACTGGCGTTCTCGACGGAAAACAACACGCTGTACGTCAGCAACTTCATGGACCGGACCGTCGGCGTCTATGACACGTCGACCCTGCTCGCGGAAGGCATCGCGAACGTGCCGCTAATCGCGACCATGTCGACCGTCGGAACCGAGCGCCTTGCTGCTCAGGTCCTGCAGGGAAAGCGCTTGTTCTACGACGCGCGGGACGCGCGGCTCGCCAAGGACAGGTACCTCAGCTGCGCGTCCTGCCACAACGACGGCGAGCACGACGGCCGCGTCTGGGACCTGACCGGGCAGGGAGAGGGGCTGCGCAACACGATCAGCTTGCGGGGCCGCGGCGGGGCCCAGGGGTTCCTGCACTGGAGCAATAATTTCGACGAGGTGCAGGACTTCGAGGGGCAGATCCGCAGTCTCGCCGGCGGCACCGGGTTGATGACGAGCGCGCAGTTCAGCACCGGCACGCGCAGTCAGCCGCTCGGGGACCCGAAGCGCGGCGTGAGCGCGGATCTCGACGCGCTGGCGGCCTACGTGGCGTCGCTCGACGCATTCGCGGCCAGCCCCTACCGCAACGCGGACGGCTCCCCGACGGCGTCCGCGCTGGCAGGCAGGCAGGTATTCATCGACAGGAACTGCGCGAGCTGCCACGGCGGCACCGCGTTCACGATCAGCGCCGGCAACAATCCGCGCGACGTCGGCACGCTCACGGCCGCGAGCGGGAAGCGGCTGAACGGAGCGCTCACGGGGATCGACGTACCGACGCTGCGCGACGTGTGGGCGACCGCGCCTTACCTGCACCTCGGCTCGGCGGCGACGCTCGGGGATGCGATCCTCGCGCACAGCGGCGTGACGCTGACCGCCAACGAGCGCACGGATCTCGTCGCCTACGTGCAGCAGATCGGCAGCCAGGAGCCCAGCGCGCCGGCCCCGGACCCGCCGCCACCGCCGCCCGCGACGACAGGCACGGGCCTCGCGGGTGTGTACTTCAACAACAAGACGTTGAGCGGAACGCCGGTGCTCCAGCGCGTCGAGGTCGTCAACTTCAGCTGGAGCACGAACTCGCCCGGCAAAGGCGTCAACAAGGACAATTTCTCGGTGAGGTGGAGCGGCAAGTTCAAGGCGCCCGCGTCGGGGGCTTACAAGTTCCGCACCGTGAGCAACGACGGCGTGCGACTCACGGTGAACGGCGTGCGGGTGATCGATGCCTGGACCAACCGGTCGTCCAGCGTGACCAAGACGAGCGCGGCCATCACCCTGAAGTCAGGCCAGAGCTACGCCATCACGATGGAGTTCTACGACAACACGGGCGCCGCCGTCGCGCAGTTGAAGTGGCTTAGGCCGGGCAAGACCTCCTACGCCACGGTTCCCAAGGCCAATCTCTATCCGGAGTGATTGCCGGCCGCGCGAAATGGCACACTGCGCTCCGTCCGGGAAATGTCCGCGCAGCTGAAGGAGTTTTCCTTTGATGACGAAGTCGATCTGGACCGCATGAGCGGCGGAGCCGGCTGCGCAATCGCGCGGCGAGCCTGATTCCCGGGAAGCCGCCGCGCCGGCCCCGGAGCCTCGCGCACAGCGCACGCAGCATGAAATCCGCCGCGCGTCGAGCGCTTCCGCCCGGCGTACGGCCGCCACGAGATCGGCCGGCCAGTATCGCAGATGGGATTGGAGCCACAAGCAGCCGGGGGTCGGCGACAGCGACGAGGGCAAGCAGCCGGTGACCAACACGCTGCCCGATCTCGCGCTCGCGCTGACGACGAACCCGGCCCTGCACCTGCTCGTCGAGCAGGGGCGTTTCGATCTCGCGACGCCGGCTTACGCGCTCGATTACAACCTCGATCACCTGCGCCTTCCGCCCGGCGGTCGCGAGCGGATCCACGTCAACTGCCACGACCGGCCATCGGCCAAGACCCATGAGCGAACACGCACGCGGTTTCCTTGATGCGATTCATGCGATTCGCAATGTGTGGAAGAGTTTTGTGCTCGCGGTATTCCTTGCTGGAGTGGCGATTTGGATTGCAGTGAACTGGGCTTATGGCGCACGCGCCTCGACACTTTGCATGAACGTATCGACGGCAAGGACGAGGAAATCGCGGGTTGACGGACAAGCTCGCGATCGCGGAAGAAAAGACGAAGAAGAAGAACGACTTCCAGACTGCCCTCGATCCGGTTAGGAACTGCCAGTACACAAATCAGACGGTTGAGGTGGACGGCAAGCTGTTCGCGGACTGTGTTTTTACCAACGTTACTTTTCGGTACTTGGGCAAGTGCCAGGTCTCGTTCATGCGAGCCATTCATCGGCTATGTGGGTGCGGAGACGAACTACATACCGGCTAGGGTGTACTACCAGCTCATGAAGGGCCTAGAGAGCATGTCTAGGCGAGGGGGGTTTGAAACCGGGGAGCGTATGGACGGCGGGGAGATAGTCCCCAACAAGGAGCCGACGATTAATGACCCCAAACCCTAGCCTAGCGGCACCCGGAATATAGGCCGGCCCGACGAACCCCCGCTACCAAGATCCGTGGAGACGCCGGCCATGCGCCGGGGTTTTCCTTTTTCGCGGCCAGGTCGCGACTCGCCCGCCTACCGCGCGATGGTCACCCAGGTTTCGGCCTGGCCCAGATTTCCGTGCGCATCCTGAGCCTCGACGCGGATCATCACTTTGGTTCCGCCGTCCACGGCCCGCGACGGCGGCAGTCTTGTATGACTGAGTCCCTTGTCGTTCAAGGGCAGGGTGCTCTCGTAGCCCACGAATGCCTTGTAGCGGGAAATCGACTTGTCCACCCGGTCGCTCACCCGTACGACCAGGGGGATGTTGCCGTCGGCGAACGTTTCGCCTGTGAGCGGTTTGCGGATTTCGACGACTGGCGGCGTCGTATCGGACGCGCAGATTGCAGAGCTGACGCTGATGGTCTCCTGCGTCGCGCAGGTTGGTCTGCACCAGGGTGACCGTCAGCGGCGAGGAAAGCGGGACCCAGGTGCGAAAACCCGGCCCGGTCCCGGTGCGTCCCCGGGACGTGGTCCACCTGAAGATATAGTTGCCGGCCTCCAGCTGCTCGGCGGCAAGGTCGACCCTGCCGCCGCCGGGACCCGTCGCCTCGATGCAGCCCTGGTGGTTCAGCGGCGTTTCGACGCGGATGACGGGCAGAACCTTGATGGAAACCGGGACGTCGGAGTCGATGCGTATTGCGCCGAGGAGCGCCGGCGCCGACGGTGATTCACAGCAAGCATGGCTTGACTTGCGCAATCTATCGACCCATTTGCCGGTATCTTCAAATAGACCGTGGGTGTCGCAGCGCCACGGCTCTTCGCGAGCGATAGTTGACATAACGATCCCAGCATCTGGCGACGATTCGCTTGACTTGGGCCCGATGCACTCACAGGATCGGACGGCCCGCGCGTTCCGCACTGCTGATCATCCAGGAACCTCGTGACTTGCGCGGCCTACGGACGCTGATGAAGACATTGTCCGGTGCCTGTGCTGCCGTTGCCCTGGCGACCGGGCTCGTGGCGACGTCCGTTCGTGCGGCCGACGTCAGGGTGGCGGAAGGCGAGGGCCGCTACCTGGTGAAGTTCCGCACTTCCCAGGGCGCCGCCAAAGCAACCGCAGACATTGGCGGCCGGGTGACGCACGATCTGGCCCGCCAGAAGGTTGTCAGCGTCTACCTGTCGGAGCAGGCGTTGCGCCTGATGCGCAGCAACCCGGACGTCGAATACGTCGAGGTTGACCAGCGGCGCTATCCGATGTCGCAGAGTGCGCCTTACGGCATCGGCCTGGTCCAGGCCGACGACCCCGCGCTGGCCGCGAGCAATGCGTCGGTTGGCAGCACCGTGTGCGTCATCGATTCCGGCTATTACCTCGAACACGAGGACCTGCAGGACGCGAATGTCACCGGCTCGCTGGATCCGGGTACGGGCAATTGGTTTGAAGACAGCTGCGGGCACGGCACGCACGTGGCGGGTACCGTCTCGGCGCTCGATAACGCGATCGGCGTCGTCGGCGTCAACCGCAACGGCCTGCTCGCCATGCACATCGAGAAGGTCTTCGACGGCGCTGCCTGCGGCTGGACGTACTCCTCGGACATCATCGCCGCGCTCAATCGTTGCCAGGACGCGGTAGCCGGTACCGGCCAGAAGCTCGTGGTCAACATGAGCCTCAGTGGCTCCACGCCCAGCGTGACGGAAGAAAGCGCGTTCCTGGCCGCCTATGACGGCGGCGCATTGCTGGTTGCGGCGGCCGGCAACGGCGGCAGTACCTCGACGGTCTATCCGGCGGGCTACCCGTCGGTCATGTCGGTGGCGGCCGTGGACGGAAACGGCGCTGTGGCAGGTTTTTCGCAACGGAACGCCGACGTCGAGCTGGCGGCCCCGGGAGTCGCCGTCGTCTCGACGATTCCGTTCAAGGTCGTGGGACTGAGCGCGGGCGGACTGACCTGGCCCGGATCGAACATCGAAGGGTCGGCGCGCATCGATGCCGCCGGTACCCTGGCGGACGGCGGATTGTGCGACGGCATCGGATCGTGGTCGGGCAGCGTCGTACTGTGCCGGCGCGGCACCATCCCGTTTGCCGACAAGGTTGCCAACGTGGCGGCGGGCGGCGGCGTCGGCGCGGCGATCTACAATGACGTCGCCGGCAGCTTCGTCGGCACGCTGAACGGCGCAAGCGCCATTCCGGCGATCAGTCTGACCCAGCAGGACGGCCAGGCTGCCCTTGCGCACGTCAACGGCGAGTCCTCGCTGGTCAATTCGACCGGGCCGGGCAGCGGCTACGCCGCGAAGGACGGCACGTCGATGGCGACGCCGCACGTGGCGGGCATCGCGGCTCTTCTCTGGAGTTTTTACCCTGAGAAGACCAATGCCGAGATTCGCGAGGCGTTGCAGGTGACGGCGCTCGACAAGGGCACGGTGGGCAGGGACAACTCTTACGGGTTCGGCATCGTGCGGGCGAAAACCGCATTCGATTTCCTCGGCGGGATCGCGCCGCCGCCGCCACCTCCGCCACCTCCGGCAGACGACGGCATCAAGTTAACGGTGACCAAGGTCAAGTCGGGCGGCAAGCGATATGCGAAGCTCACTTGGAGCGGCATCTCTGGCAGCTACATCAACTACTATCGCAACTCGACCAAGTACAAGACCGCAAACGATGGCGTGCAGCGAAACGGTCCGCTGGCGCTCGGCACTTACACCTTCAAGGTCTGCAAGCTCAATACGACAACCTGCTCCGCAAGCGTGACAATCACCTGGTGACGATCGATTCTTGCGGTAACTCGCTGGGGCCGGAGATACGAAGGCCCCGGATCCCATCGGGCGTCCGGGGCCTTCAGTCAACGTCCCTGGCACGTCATCCGGGGCGACCGGATGAAGTGGTATCAAGACCTAGATTGGCTCGGGCTCGACTTCCAGCCCGCCGTCCTGGAACACACTGCAGGCGCGCGCGGTGTTGGCCGGCAACTTCTCGAGGCGAACCGGCACGCCGAACGCGTACTGCTGGAAGAACGGGAAGTAGCCGACGTCGATCTCCGCCCGGACGTTGCAGAGCCATGAGGCTGGCGCCGGCGATGTCTGGGGCGAGGTGCATTCCAGTGTGAGCGGTCCGATGGCGAACTCGTCGAGATACGGGATCCGCCGCAGGAACTGCACGTTGATGCCCATGTGGGCGCCGGGGGCATCCGCCGGGTTGGTGCCCGAAAGTACTCTACCGGTGATGATCGTTCCGTCGATCGTCGTCATCAGCCGGATCTGTCGGAGGTCGTCGGTGGTCTGTTCGCAATCCGCCGGGCCGTTGGTCGCGCAGCGGTCGTCGAACAGCGCCGTGGCCTTTCCGTTCAAGTTATAGGCAACCTGCTTCAGGTGCCCCAGCTGCTTGGCTTCGGTATCGGTGTTGATGGCGCCCACGTTTTGCGCAATGTAGCGCAGGACCAGGGGCGGATCGCCGTCGAAGGACGCTTGGGCATAACCTGCAGGCACGAACGCGTAGCAGACTCCGGTGGCTGAGGCGATTGTCGGGGCGAGGCCTGCGAGCGCGGTCAGCACGCCCGCTGTCAGTGCGAGTGATTGTTTCTTCATCTGTAATCTCCCGAGAGATCAGACATGAACTAGGCGCTTCTTGCGAGCCGTCCGCGAACCTCCCTGGCGGGGCACTCCATGATGGAAACGCTCCTGCGTGTCGGGCTTTCCCACGGTTGCGATTGGGAGTGTAGTCTTACATTGCGACAGCGGCATGAAAATTGTGAGCTCCGTCACAAAAGACAATGACGGGGCACGCTCGTAGTCCAGCATATGTAAAATCCGTAGGCACTCGGCCGTCTGCTCTGATGGAATTCTGTGCCGAAACATGCGGAGAGGGGTTTGAAGAAGAACTTCGCCGCGCGCCGTGCCCCGCTTACTTGTGTGGTTCTTGGTTGGCTGACAGTAGCTGGCGTCAGCGTCGCGCCGGCCTCAGCCCAAACGACCGACTTCGAGAGCCAGGTTGCGACATTCGAGCGCAAAGACGCGCGGTTCCCACCGCCCGCAGGCTCCATCGTCGTCACCGGCAGTTCCACCATTCGCCTATGGAAGCAGCTCCGGAACGATCTGGCGCCGCTCGAGACGATCCCCCGCGGCTTCGGTAGCAGCACGGCCAACGACCTCGACTACTACCTTGACCGGCTTGTCCTCGCGTACGCGCCGCGTGCTGTTGTCATCTACGAAGGCGATCATGACCTTCAGATCGGGATGACTCCGGAGTTCATTCTGGAGCGCATGACGAGCGTCGTGCAGCGCATCGGCACTGCCTACCCGGACGCGCGCATTTACCTGATCTCGGTCAAGCCGAGTCCGAAGTTCGTGTTGCTCTGGCCACAGGCCCAGGTCGTGAACCAGATGTTCCAGGACCTGTGCCTGTATGTTCCGAACTGCACGTACGTGGATACGGCCTCGTACTTGCTGCTGCCGAACGGTAAGCCCAACACCGCCTATTTCCGCTCCGACCGGGTCCACCTGAACGACGCCGGGTATGCCGTCTGGAACGGCGTACTGAAACCCGTGCTGCTCGCCGGCGAAGAGGCGCACATCGTCCTTCCCGAGTTGCGCGATCAGGACATCGGCGCCGTGTCGGGCGCCGGGTTCAGCACGACCGACAGCGGCACGATGACGGTGTACGGGTCGGGCGATGGAGTCGGAGGCGCCGCAGACGGATTCCACTTCGTCTGGCGACAACTCACGGGCAACGGCCAGATCACGGCGCGCATAGCGGCGCAGCCCGACGCGAGCGGCAATCCGCTCGCGGGCGTGATGCTGCGGGAGTCGCTGAACCCGAATGCCAAGTCGGCTTTCGCATACCTCTCGCCCGGTTCCGGTGCCGGGTCCGTGTTCCGCGTGGCGACGGGCGGCGCATCCGTCGCGGGTGCGAACCCGCTTCCCGCCGGCACGACGCCGCATTGGGTCAAGCTGGTCCGCAAGTCGGCCATGGTCTATTGCTGGCGGGCAGCCGACGGCGTGAACTGGAAGGATTGCGGCAAGGCGCAGTTGAGCGGGCTCAAGAAGACTGTCTACGTCGGACTTGCGGTCAGCAGCGCGGGCGACGGGGCGGTGGCCACCGCACAGTTCGACAACGTTCACATTCACGGCACCACGTCACTGCCCGCACTGCCCTGAGCCGGGCCGGGCTTCTCACTCTCGGTTTCGACCGCGGCGCCCCCGGGCGCATCCGCGACCGTCACCGCGCTCGCTGTCGCCGCCTCGGGCGACGGAGTCGCGGGCGGGCTGCGGCGTCAGGATCACCGGCCGCTACAATAACGTCGCGTGCCATACGATCGAGTTCACGCTTGTCGACGCGGGTGAGCCGGGCGGCAACGACCAGTCCGCAATCCGGATCTACCAGACGTCCAATCCCGCGAACGTCGTGCTGGACGTGCCGCTGCAGCAGCTGGATGGCGGCAATCTGCAGGCGCACTACGACCGGCCGCACAAGTAACGACACAGCCTGTATATCTGGCGGCGGCATCCCTGGCGGGGTGCCGCCGCTTTCATTATTCGGACCCGCAATCCCCTTGGCCGGCGGGCAAAAAAAGACCCCGGAGCGGCGCTCCGGGGTCTGGCGTGTTCGACAGCTGCCAGTCGTCAGGCAGCCAGGCGCCTGCGCATGAACACCAGGCTGAGCGCGAGCAGCAGTTCGAGCAGGCCGCTTGCACCGCCGCCGCCGCCGCCGCCGCCGCCGCCGCCCGACTGAGCGCGCGTGGTGGTCGTGAAGGTCACGGCGAGCCCACCGACAGTGAGCGTGGTGGTCTTGGACCGGGACGCCTCGTTGGAGGCGGTTTGCTGCACACAAACCTGCTGGCCATTCTGGATAGTGCCCGGATCGCTGGTAAACGTGGCCGTACAGCCAATCGAGTAACTGCCGTTGATGACGCTGATGTGCGCTGGCGCCTCGATTCCAGCGATCGTGGCCGTGCTGGAAGTGACCACTGTGCCAGGCACAACATTGGTCTGGGATGCGAAAGTGAAGGCGTTTGGCGTTGTGTTGCAGGTTCGGCGCGTGAACGGGGCCGTTACCGACTCGGCTTGGTTCGCCACTACCACCGTCAGCTGGTGCGTCGAGCAGTCAGTGATGCCATTCGGGATCTCGATCAGATACTCGCCAGTTAGCAGGAGGCGCACGGACTCATAGGCCGCAGCGATGTCGTCGCCGCCGTTCGTCGCATCGATGTACTGGCCCCCCGTCTCACTCGCGAGGGCAGTCAGGGTTTCGAGCCCACGAACCTGAGGATTGCCGATTCCGATGGTGAATATGGGAATACTGACATCATTTGCTGAGCCTATGACGTCACTTCGGTTGCTCGCAGAGTGCGAGTCGCGACCGTCCGTGACCAGAATGACGGCCTTTGGACCTGCAGGTAGCGAGACGCCCTCGAACTGCTCGACCCCAAGCCCGGCGGCGTCGAGGATGTTTGATCCATCACCCGGATAGGCGCTCGCAACTGCGTTGATTAGGAGTTGAGAATTGTTGGCACCATCGATTTCGGTGAATGCCTGTACTACTTGGGCGCCGCTGTCGTTGTTAAACTTAATTATGGCGGCCATGTCGCCCAATTCCATTGCGCCAATGAACTCGGTTACGGCTGCTTGCATGTCCGGGAGAAAGTTGGTCGTTACGCTGGACGTGTAGTCCATGACAAACACGACGGATACGTGCTGGTTCGGATCTGCATCCTGAGGTCTCGTGAACTGGTTTCCCGTTAGCACTTCGGCCACGCCGTCGATGGTTACGGCGAAGTCGGTAAACGTCAGATTCGTGATTGGAACGCCGCTATCGTTCGTGACCCGCACGAACACCTGAATAGGCGCCGACGGCGGTCGCCCTTCCACGCGAACGTCGACGGCGGCTGCCGCCGGACCGGCTAACAGACTGGATATGAGGGCAAGCGGCGCGAGGCACCTGCGAAGGAAGCGATTCATCGTTGTGCTACCCGTGAAATTCCCCTAGTTGCGGATATTCTAACCGCTTGCGTATTTTTCGCTCTTCGCCTGCGCTCCGTTGCCACGCAATGGCAGGCTGACGAGAATCCGGACCTTCAAACTGTGAACTGCTTCACAGTTCGGCTCCTGTCATATTGCGCGGAAGGCGATGTCACCGACCCTGGAGCAGATCAGGCAGGCGCGTCAGAGGATTGCAGGAACGGCCTGGCGCACACCCTTGCTTCGGCTTGACCTGCCGGGTATTGCCGGCGAGATCTGGCTCAAGCTCGAGAATCTACAGCCGATCGGCTCCTTCAAGATCCGCGGAGCCGCCAACGTCATGCGGGCCTTGCCGGCCGCCGAACTGGCGCGCGGCGTCCTGACGGCCTCCGCCGGCAACATGGCCCAGGGAGTCGCCTGGTGCGCGCGCGAGCTGGGTATCCGCTGCACCGTGATCGCCCCGGGCACCGCGCCGGCGGCCAAGCTCGAAGCGATCGCACGCCTGGGCGCTCGCGTCATGCAGGTGCCCTTTGATCGCTGGTGGCAGACATTTGAGGAGCGGCGCTACCCCGGGGCGGACGGAACCTTCATTCACGCGTTCGACGATCCGCAGGTCATGGCGGGCAACGGGACCATCGGCCTCGAGATCCTCGAAGAACTGCCGGACGTCGAGGCGGTCATCGTGCCGTGGGGCGGCGGCGGCCTGGCCTGCGGCATCGCTGCTGCCGTCCGTGCGCTGTCGCCGGGCTGCCGCGTCTATGCGGCGGAAGCGGCATCCGGCGCGCCGCTCGCGGCCGCGTTGGCCGCGGGCCGGCCGGTGACGGTGGACCATCGCCCGTCTTTCGTCGATGGCATTGGCAGTCGTACGGTGTTCCCGGCGATGCTCGAGCGGGCCAGAGGCCTCGTCGAGGCCGCGATCGTCTCGTCACTCACGGAGATCGGCGCAGCCATGCGGCTTCTGGTGGAGCGCGCGCACGTAGTCGCGGAGGGGGCGGGGGCCTGCAGCCTGGCGGCGGCGCTGTCCGGCCGTGCAGGCGGCGGCCGGATCGTGTGCGTCGTGTCGGGCGGCAATATCGACCTCGACCGTTTCGTCGGCCTGCTCCTCAGCCAGCCGACTGCGTGAGGCCGGCGCTTGCGCTAGCATCGGCTGACGGCGCCTGCGCCGCACTGACTGGGAGTCGAAGCCATGCGGCGCCTGCTCTTGTACACGACGCTCGTCCTGGCGTTGTCCCTCGGCGCCGCGGCGTCGGCCGCCGCTCCGCGGATCAGCGTCTCCTTTGCCGAATCCTCGAGCCCCGGTCCGCTGACGGGCCGCCTGCTGCTCATCTTTTCGCCACGGTCGGAAGGTGAACCGCGCTCCCAGTTGGCCTGGGACGGCGACGCCATTCCCTTCTTCGGCATGGACGTGGAGGGGTGGGAAGCGGGGCAACGCCAGGAATTCGATGCCCGTGCGAGCGGTTTCCCCCTGCGCTCGCTCGATGAGTTGCCCGACGGCGAGTACCGCGTCCAGGCGGTGCTCAACCGCTACGAGTCGTTCACGCGCGGTGACGGCCGGACGCTCTGGCTCCCGCCCGACAAGGGGGAGGGGCAGGTCTGGCACCGCAAGCCGGGCAACCTCTACTCGAAGCCCGTGACGGTCCGCGCGGGGGGCGGGCATCCCGAGCCCGTTCATCTCGTGCTGGACCAGCAGATCCCGGCGGTCGAGGCGTTCGAGGACCAGCAGACCGACTTTGTCCGTTATTTCCGGATTCGCAGCGAACGCCTGTCGAAATTCTGGGGTCGAGACACTTACCTGGCCGCCTGGGTCCGTCTGCCCTGGGGCTATCACGACCATCCATCTGCCCGCTATCCGCTCGTCATCGCGCATGGCCATTTTCCGGCGGCGCCCGATGGCTTTCGCGAGACGCCGCCGGATCCGGACCTGCAACCGGAGTACAGCAAGCGGTTTCAGCTCGAAGGCTATAACCGTATCCAGCAGGAGTACGCCTGGCAGGCGCACCAGGACTGGATTGCGCCAGGCTTCCCGCGGGTACTGCTCGTCGAGATCCAGCACCCGACGCCTTTTTATGACGACTCCTATGCCGTGAACTCGGCGAACAACGGCCCCTACGGCGACGCGATCCAGTACGAGCTGATTCCAGCGATCGAGAAGGAGTTTCGCGCCCTCGGCACGGGCTGGTCGCGATTCGTCTATGGCGGCTCGACGGGCGGCTGGATTTCCATGGCAGTCCAGATGTTCTATCCGGACGATTACAACGGCGCCTGGATCGCCTGCCCGGACCCGATCGACTTTCGGCACTACGTGCAGGTCGACATCTACGCGGACAAGAACGCCTATTTCACGGCGAACCCGTACAAGCGTACGCCCCGGCCGGGGCATCGCAACTGGCTCGGGCACGTGGACGCCACGATCGAGGAGCAGAACCGGTACGAGACGGTGCTCGGCACGCGCGGCCGTTCGGGCGATCAGTGGGACGCGTGGGAGTCCGTCTACTCGCCGGTGGGTCCCGACGGCTACCCGCGCCGCATCTGGGATCGCGAGACCGGCGCCGTGGACCCCCTCACCGCGCAGTACTGGCGCGACAACTTCGACCTGGCCCACATCCTGAAGCGCGACTGGGCGACGCTCGGCCCGAAACTCCGCGGAAAGCTCCGGATCTATACGGGGGACATGGACAACTACTACCTGAACAACGCGGTCTACGGCGTCGAGGAGTTCCTGAAACGCGCCGACCCGCCCGCGGACGCCGTCGTCGACTACGGCGACCGGGCCGAGCACTGCTGGAACGGCGACCACACGAGGGCAAACGCCTACTCGCGATTGCGGTATCCGCAGATGGTGCTGCCCTGGGTGGTCGAGCGCATCCTTGACACGGCCCCGCCGGGGGCGGACGTGGACAGTTGGAGGTACTGAACATGCTGCGGTGGTTGCCCCGATTCGCGTCGCTCGCCGTACTCGCCTTGCTGGCCGCCTGCGCCACGAACCCGGTCACCGGCAAGAAGGACCTCATGCTGGTGGGGGAAGACACCGAACTCTCGATCGGAGCGCAGCAGTACGCGCCCATGCGGCAGTCCGAGGGCGGCGACTACCGCCTCGACCCGGCGTTGTCGGACTACGTGCAACGCGTCGGCAACCGGCTGGCCGCGGCCAGCGACCGCGAGCTCCCCTACGAGTTCACGGTGTTGAACAACTCCGTACCGAATGCGTGGGCGCTGCCCGGCGGGAAGATCGCCGTCAATCGCGGGTTGTTGACCGCACTCACGTCCGAGTCCGAGCTTGCGGCCGTGCTGGGGCACGAGATCGTGCATGCGGCCGCGCGTCATTCGGCGCAGCAGATGAGCAAGGGCATGCTGGCGCAGGGCGGGCTGCTCGCGACGCAAGTGGCGCTGGGCAACAGCGCGTACGGCGGCCTCGCTACCACGGGCGCACAGCTGGCTTCCCAGCTCGTGCTTCAGAAGTATGGCCGGGAAGCCGAGCTCGAGTCCGACCGCTACGGCATGGACTACATGAAGCGCGCGGGATACGACGTCCAAGGGGCGGTCACACTGCAGGAAACCTTCGTGCGGATGAGCGGCGACAAGGAGAGCAGCTGGTTCGACGGCCTGTTCGCCAGCCACCCGCCGTCGCAGGAACGCGTCGAGGCGAATCGGC
The DNA here is from genome assembly GCA_964626745.1 of uncultured Steroidobacteraceae bacterium. Lineage (GTDB taxonomy): Bacteria > Pseudomonadota > Gammaproteobacteria > Steroidobacterales > Steroidobacteraceae > SCUD01. The sequence continues at coordinate 8,928 of CAZVIF010000031.1, read as the reverse complement.
GCTACGCGGCGAAACTCGGGCCTGGCGGTGAGGTCGGCAAGGAGTCGCATGCGGCCGCCATGGCGAAGACGATGACGGCGAAGCCGGCCTATGACGCATACGACGAGGGGCGGAAGGCACTTCGCGAAAAGCGCGCCGACGTCGCGCTCCAGAAGGCGGAGCAGGCGATCAAGCTGGCGCCTGGCGAGGGGCATTTCCATGCGCTGAAGGGCGACGCCCTCGCGCAGCAGAAGAACTTGCAGGCGGCGACGGCCGCCTACACGGAGGCGATTGCGCGCAACGACGGATACTTCTATTACCCGCTGCAGCGCGGCCTGATCGCGGAGCGCCAGGGCAACGATGCGTCGGCGCGGCAGGACCTGGAGACCAGCGCAAGGCTGCTACCGACGGGCATCGCGTACTACGGGCTCGGCAACATCGCCGCTCGCGCAAGAGACCTGGAATCGGCCAAGAAGTACTACGCGACAGCTGCCGGCTCCGGCGGCGAGGTCGGCAAGGCGGCGCAGCTGGCTCTCATGCGCCTGGACCTGCCGCAGAACCCGTCCAAGTACGTCCAGGTGCGCGCCGGGCTCGACTCCGGCGGCATGCTGGTCGTCGCGATCGGCAACCCGACCGCCTCGGCCCTGACCGGGATCGGCCTCGCCATCCAGTATGTTGATGCCCAGGGACGAACGCGGGAAGTCAGCCGAAACGTAAGCGGCACGCTGGCCGCAGGACAGCAGACGCAGATCGCAACGGGACTCGGCCCGTTCCAAAGCGCCGAGCAGTTCCGCGTCGCCGTCGCGGCGGCCCGCATCGCCGAATGAAAGCCAGCCGGGCGGCTCGGGCCGCCCGGGAGGCTGAGCAGCGGACAGTTACTTGAAGTTGATCCGGCGGAAGTTCTGTTCGCCGTAGAACGTCCGCAGCTCCTCGTAACCTTCGACCAGGTTGTTCTGCTTGTCCTCGGCGATCATCGCGCGCAGGTCGGCCATGAATGCCTTGTAGCGCTCGGGGTTCGGGTCCTGCGATGCGGCATTCGGGAACTTGATGACCAGCAGCATGTTGAAGTCGCGACTGGCCGCCGTCTCGCTCAGGTAGGCGTAGCAGTCGACCACGGTGCCCTGTTTCTTGCCGACTTCGCAGCCCGTCAGCCAGGTCTGCTTCAGGCCTTCCAGGTAGTCGTCGATGCGGTTCGGGTTGACCTTCACCATCGTGACATTCCACACCTCGGTGGACGGCGTGTAGTCGGTGAAGACCTCGAAGGCCTGCGAACCGGACGAAAACGCGAGGCCGGCAGCCGAAGCTGCAATCAAGAGTCTCTTCATTCTTTGTCTCCCTGTCGGAAGCCGCTCTGGCGGCTTGTGGTTGTAGGCCGTGCTCCGGCCGCGATGACCGGGGAATCGGCTGCAGGCACGGTATGCTTTCGCATTCGGCCTGTCAAAGCCGGGGCGGTGCCGGGCAGGGCTCGTGCAGCTTCCTACTGGCTCGATGCGCCCTGCAGAAAATCCACCGCGACGTGCAGAAGACTGCGAAGGCCAACCTGCAGCGCGGCTTCGTCGACGTAGAAGAGATCCGAGTGATTGTCCGGCGCCGTCGCAGGATCCTGCCCCTCGGGCGTCACGCCGACGAAGAAGAAGACGCTCGGCACGCGCTCGGCGATGTGCGCGAAGTCCTCGGCCACGGTCTGCAGTGTCGTCGTCCTGACGCCGTCCTTCCCGACGACCGCGGCGAGCGAGTGCGAAACGCGCTCGGTGAGTGCCGGATCGTTGAAGACCACCGGATTCGGATCCGGCATCATCTTGAGTTCGGCCGTTGCGTTGTGCGCGGCGGCGATGCCGGTGGCGAGCGCGCCAATCCGATCGATGACCTGCTGGCGCATTTCCGGGCTGAATGTGCGGATGGTCCCGAGCAGTTCGACATGCTGCGGGATGATGTTGTGCCGCACGCCGCCGTTGATGGCGCCGACCGTGACCACGGCGGGCAGGCGTGTGATGTCGAGCTCCCGGCTGACGATCGTCTGCAGGGCGCCCACGATTTCGGCGGCCGCCACGATCGGGTCAACCCCTGACCACGGTCGTGAGCCGTGGCTCTGCCGGCCCGTCACCCGGATTTCGAAGAAATCGGAGCCCGCCATGAATGGGCCCGGCCGGAGACCGACCGTGCCGGCGTTGAGCGAGGATATGAGGTGCAGGCCGAACGCAGCCTCGGGTTTTGCGATGTCGAGCAGTCCTTCTTCGAGCATGAGCGGCGCTCCTCCGCGCTCGCCCTCGGGGACGCCTTCTTCGGCCGGCTGGAACACGAGTACCACCTTGCCCGGCAGCCGGTCCCGCAGCCGCGCCAGCACTTCGGCCGCCGCCATCAGGATCGCCGTATGGCCGTCGTGGCCGCAGGCGTGCATGACGCCGACCGTCCGGCCGCGAAACTCCCCGGTCGCGGTCGACCGGAACGGGACGTCGGTCCGCTCGGTGACGGGCAGCGCATCCATGTCCGCGCGCAGGAGGATCGTCGGCCCGGGCAACCCGCCCTTGATGACGGCGACGACGCCGGTATGGGCCATGCCGGTGCGGACCTCGAGCCCGAGCCCTCGCAGGTGCTCGGCGACCCTGGCGGAGGTGCGCACTTCGCGGTTAGCCAGCTCCGGGTGTTGATGGAAATCGCGCCGCCATTCGATCAGGCGGGTTTCCAGCGCGCCGGCGGCCGTATCGAGCTCTGCGCCGGTCACGGCGGCGGACGCCGCTTCGGCCAGTGCCAGGAGCAGCGCTGCGGAGACAATGCCTGGATTCACCGGGTCCTCCTGATGCCTGGGGGAGTCTATCGCAGCGTCCGGCGACGGACGCGCGCATCGGCGCGGGTTGAGGGTATCCCGGCTGCTGCGGTATCATGCGCGCCGGTCGGGGGCTCGGGCGGAGCCACCGTGTTCCGGGCAGCGAGGCCCGGTCATGGTCCCCCGGAACCGCACGGTCGTCCAGAAGGCCCCCTCGCGGGGCCTTTTTGTTGCGGCCAGGTCGCCGGGAAATGGGCCTCGTGCCCATTTTTTATTTGTGCGGCGGTTGGAGGCCGGATGAAGGATAGGCTGCTCGGCCTGCTCGAACCGGTGGTCGACGGTCTCGGTTACGAGCTGGTCGACGTCGAATGGGGTTCCGCCGGGAGCCGCTCGGTGGTGCGGGTCTACATCGACCGCACCGACGGCGGCAGCGTCGGGCTCGACGACTGCGAGCGGGTCAGCCGCGCGATCGGCGCGGTGCTCGAAGCGGAGGACCCGATCGGGCACGAGTACTCGCTGGAGGTCTCGTCGCCCGGTTTCGACCGGCCGCTCCGGACCGCCGCGCACTTCGCGCGGTTCGCAGGCAGCGAGGCGCGGATAGAACTCGCGCGGCCGCTGGAGGGCCGCCGCAGGTTCCGCGGCCGGCTCGGCGCGGTCGAGAACGGCCAGGTGACGATCGAGGTGGACCGGAAGGAGTGGAAGCTGCCGCTCGCCGGAATCAGCAAGGCGCGATTGGTGGGATGACAATGAACAAGCAGATACTGGAAGTCGTCGAGGCGGTCTCCAACGAGAAGGGAGTCGCGCGCGAGATCATCTTCGAGGCGCTCGAGGCGGCGCTCGCGTCGGCGACCCGCCGCAAGCACGGCGACGACATCGAAGTGCGCGTCGAGATCGACCGCAAGTCCGGCGAATACAAGACGTTCCGCCGCTGGAAGGTCTTCGCCGACGATTCCACCGAACTGGAGTTCCCGGAGCGCGAGTTGCGGCTCGAAGACGCCCTCGACGTGGACGCCAAGGCCGAGGTCGGCGGCTTCGTGGAGGTGCCCATGGAATCGGTCGCCTTCGGCCGCATCGCGGCGCAGACCGCGAAACAGGTCATCGTGCAGAAGGTCCGCGAGGCCGAGCGTGCCCAGGTGGTCGACGAGTACAAGGACCGGGTGGCGACGCTCGTTTCGGGGATCGTCAAGCGGGTGGACCGTCATGGCGTCTATGTGGACCTCGGCGGCAACGCCGAGGGCTTCGTGCCCCGCGAGCACATGATTCCGCGCGAGATGGTGCGCCCGCAGGACCGCATCAAGGCGCTACTGCGCGAGGTCCGCTCGGAGGCGCGCGGGCCGCAGCTGTTCCTGTCGCGGACGTCGCCCGATTTCCTGATCGAGCTGTTCAAGCTCGAGGTCCCGGAAGTGGGGCAGGGCCTGATCCAGATCCTCGGCGCGGCCCGCGACCCGGGCGCGCGCGCGAAGATCGCGGTCAAGAGCCTCGATCCCCGCATCGACCCCGTCGGGGCCTGCGTCGGCATGCGCGGCTCGCGCGTGCAGGCGGTGTCGAACGAGATCGCGGGCGAGCGCGTGGACATCATCCCGTGGGTGGACAACCCGGCCCAGTTCGTCATCAACGCCATGCAGCCCGCCGAGGTCACGTCGATCGTCATGGACGAGGACGCGCACTCGATGGACATCGCGGTCACCGAGGACCGCCTCTCGCAGGCGATCGGCCGCGGCGGCCAGAACGTCCGGCTAGCGAGCGAGCTGACGGGCTGGCGCCTGAACGTCATGTCCGAGCAGCAGGCGACGGAACGCAGCGAGGAAGAGGCCGGCAAGCTGCGCGAGATGTTCAAGACGCAGCTCGACGTGGACGAGGACATCGCGAGCGTGCTCGTCCAGGAAGGCTTCTCGACGATCGAGGAAGTCGCCTACGTGCCGGCGAGCGAGCTGCTCAGCATCGAGGAGTTCGACGAGGAGATGGTCGAGGAGCTGCGCAACCGCGCCCGCGACGTGCTGCTGACGCAGGCCATCGCGAGCGAGGAGAAGATCCACGAGTCCGGCCCCGCCGAGGACCTGCTGTCGATCGAGGGCATGGACAAGGAACTCGCCTACGAGCTCGCGGCGCGCGGGATCCGCACGCGCGACGAGCTCGCCGACCAGTCCCTCGACGAACTCGAGGCGGTGCCGGGCCTCGACCCGGAGCGCGCAGGGCAGCTGATCATGGCGGCGCGCGCGCATTTGTTCGAGAACGCTGGCCAGGCCTGAGGCCGGGCGGAGGGTGGCATAGATGTCCGACGTCACGGTCGAACAGTTCGCTGAGGTCCTGAAGGTCACGGTCGACAAGCTGCTCGCGCAGCTCGAGGAAGCGGGCATCAAGTCGCTCGGCCCGAAGGACCGCATCAGCGAGGACGCGAAGCACGAGCTCCTGACCCACCTGCGCAAGGCGCACGGCAAGGCGGAGGACGGCGGAGCGCCGCGCAAGATCACGCTGCGCCGCAAGGCGCAGAGCGAGATCCGGGTCGCGGCGCCCATGGGCAAGGCGCGCACGGTCAGCGTCGAAGTACGCCGCCAGCGCACCTACATCAAGCGCGACGTGCTCGAGGAGCAGGCACGGGTCGCCCAGGAAGTACTCGACCAGCAGCGCGAGGCGGAGAACGCGGAGCGCGCGGCTGCCGAGCAGCTGCTGCGCCGCGAAGTCGAGCAGCGCGAGCAGCAGCGCCGCGAACGGGAAGAAAGCGAGCGCCGCACGGCCGAGGAGGCGACGCGCCGCCAGGCCGAGGAGCAGGCGCGGCGCGAGGCCGAGCAGAAGGCCCGCGAGCAGGCCGAGAAGGAACGCCGCGCGCGCGAGGAGAAGTCACGCAAGGCGCCCGAGGACGACAAGGGCGCGCCATTCCGGCGGCAGGAATTGCACATCGCGGGCGGGCTGTCGGCGCGCCACAAGAAGGGCCGCGCCAGGCCGGATTCGCGCCGGCGTGCCGCCGCCGTCAGCACCGACCGCAAGCACGGCTTCGAGCTGCCGACTCAGCCAGTCCAGCACGAAGTGGCGGTCGGCGAGACGATCACCGTCGCCGAGCTGGCCCAGAAGATGGCGGTCAAGGCGAGCGAAGTCATGAAGACCATGATGAACATGGGCGTCATGGCGACGATCAACCAGCCCGTGGACCAGGATACCGCGGTGCTCGTGATCGAGGAGATGGGTCACGTCGCCAAGGTGCTGAAGGCCGACCAGGTCGAAGAGGCGCTGCAGGCCGGCATGGAGGCGTCCGACGAGGCGCTGCCGCGCCCGCCGGTGGTCACGATCATGGGCCACGTCGACCACGGCAAGACGTCGCTGCTCGACTACATCCGCCGCACTAAGGTCGCGGCGGGCGAGGCGGGCGGCATCACCCAGCACATCGGTGCGTACCACGTGGAGACGCCGCGCGGCGTCATCACCTTCCTCGACACGCCGGGCCACGCCGCCTTCACCGCGATGCGCGCGCGCGGCGCCCAGGTCACGGACATCGTCGTGCTGGTGGTCGCGGCGGATGACGGCGTCATGCCGCAGACGAAGGAGGCGGTGCAGCACGCCAAGGCTGCGAACGTGCCGATCGTGGTTGCCGTCAACAAGATGGACAAGCACGACGCGGATCCGGAGCGCGTGCGCAACGAGCTGTCCCAGGAAGGCGTGATCGCCGAGGAGTGGGGCGGCGAGAACATCTTCGTGCCCGTGTCCGCCAAGACCGGCGACGGCATCGACAAGCTGCTCGAGTCGATCCTGCTGCAAGCCGAGGTGCTCGAGCTCAAGGCGGTCCAGGACGCGCCCGCGGTCGGCGTGGTGCTCGAGGCCAGCGTCGAGCGCGGCCGCGGCGCCGTGGCGACGGTGCTGGTCAAGCGCGGAACGCTCAAGGTGGGCGACTCGGTCGTCGCCGGCGAGCAGTTCGGGCGCGTGCGCGCGCTCTTCGACGAGCGCGGCCAGGAGATCGAGTCCGCGGGCCCGTCGATTCCCGCCCAGATGCTGGGTCTCTCCAGCCCGCCGAACGCGGGCGACGAGCTGCTCGTCGTCGACAGCGAGCGCAAGGCGCGCGAAGTGGCCCTCTACCGGCAGGGCAAGTTCCGCGACGTGCGCCTCGCGCGCCAGGCGGGCCAGAAGTCCGAGGACGCCTTCGCGCAGCTGGGCGAGGATTCCAAGGGCACGGTCAACCTGCTGATCAAGGCGGACGTGCAGGGCTCGGCGGAGGCGCTGCGCGAGGCCCTGGTCAAGCTCTCGACCGGCGAGGTCTCGGTCAAGGTCATCTCCAGCGGAGTCGGCGGCCTAACGGAATCCGACGTCATGCTGGCGGCCGCTTCCAAGGCGCGCATCATCGCCTTCAACATCCGCGCGGACGCGGCCGCGCGCGAGGCGCTGCGCGACCAGAACATCGAGGTCCGCTACTACAGCGTCATCTACGAGGCGATCGACGACATCCGCGCGGCGCTCACCGGCATGCTGGCGCCCGAGGTCAAGGAGCAGATCGTGGGCCTTGCCGAGGTGCGCGAGGTGTTCCGCTCGAGCAAGTTCGGCACGGTCGCCGGCTGCCTCGTGGTGGACGGCTACGTGCGCCGGAACAACCCGATCCGGGTGCTGCGCGACAACGTCGTGATCTTCCAGGGCGAGCTCGAGTCGCTGAAGCGATTCAAGGACGACGCCAGCGAGGTGCGTGCGGGCACAGAGTGCGGCATCGGCGTGAAGGGCTACAACGACGTGCGGGTGAAGGACCAGATCGAGTGCTTCGAGCGCGTCGAGGTGGCCCGGCAGCTCGGCACCTGAGCCCGCTGCGATGCCGCGCGAGTTCCCGAGGGCAAGGCGGGTCGAAGAGCAGCTCAAGCGGCTGCTCGTGGACCTGGTGCGCCGCGAGGTCAAGGATCCGCGCGTCGGCCTGATCACGATCACGGCGGTCGAGGTGTCGCGCGACCTGTCGCACGCCAACGTCTACTTCACGCCGTTCGCCGGCGAGGGCGACGCGAAGGCGGCGCTCGCGGCCCTGCAGCACGCCGCCGGCTACCTGCGGCACCAGGTGCGCAACGAGATGCGGCTGCGCGTGGCCCCGGAGCTTGCCTTTCACATCGACGACTCGGTCGAGCGCGGCGCGCGCCTGTCCGCGCTGATTCACGACGCGGTGGAAGACGACCGCCGGCGGCACGTCGATACCGAGCCGGACCCCGAATGATGGCTGCGCCCGCGCCTGCGGGCCCGTGGCGCGACGTTGACGGCATCGTCCTGCTGGACAAGCCCGAGGGGCTGACCTCCAACGCCGCCCTGCAGCGTGTCCGGCGCGCCTTTCGCGCTCGCAAGGCCGGCCATACCGGGAGCCTCGACCCGCTCGCGAGCGGTCTGCTGCCCGTCTGCCTCGGCCAGGCGACGAAGGTCAGCGGCCAGCTGCTCGATGCCGACAAGACCTACCGGTTCCGACTGGCGCTCGGAAGTCGGACGGATACCGGCGACCGGGCAGGTGAGATCATCGCATCGGCCCCTGTGCCTGCGCTCGATGAGGGGCAGGTCCGCGCGGCGGCGGCAGCGTTCCTCGGCGAGACGGCCCAGGTGCCGCCGATGTACTCGGCCCTCAAGCAGGGCGGGCAGCGGCTCTACCGCCTGGCGAGGGCTGGTAAAGAGGTGGACAGGCCTGCGCGCAAGGTGCGCATCGAGCGCCTCGACCTGCGTGCCCTGGGCCCGGGTTGGGTGGATTTCGAGGTCCGCTGCAGCAAGGGCACGTACGTCCGCAGCCTGGCCGAAGACCTGGCGGTCGCGCTCGGCACGGTCGGCCACGTCGCCAGCCTGCGGCGCACGGCGCTCGGCCCGTTCCCGGGGGACGGCATGCACGCGCTCGCGGACATCGAGCAGGCGGTCTCGGACGACCGCGGTCTCGAGGCCATGCTGCTGCCGCCGGATGCCGCGCTGGCGGCCCTGCCTCCCGTGCAGCTCGGGCAGAGCGAGCAAGCCTCGATTCTCCAGGGGAAGGCCGTGCCGGCGACCGGCCCCGGCGCTGCGCGGGTGCGCATGTACGGCGTCGGGGGCCGCTTCCTGGGCGTTGGCCGCATGAGCGAGGAAGGGGGCCGGCTGGCGCCCGAACGCCTCATGGTCGAGGTACCGGCGAGCCCTCGCGCTTTAGCTTGAGGCGACCCTGCCTGGCGGGTACAATGCGCGCCTTTTTAAAGGGTTAAGTGAACGAGATGCCACTCACG
>CAZVIF010000030.1:0-31922 GCA_964626745.1 uncultured Steroidobacteraceae bacterium | reverse complement strand
GCCGTTGCGGGACCCCCGAGTGCGCGAGTGTCCGTTCTTCCGAGCGCACGAGGGGAGTCCCGCCGGCGAAGCACGCGCGCCGGCCCGCCGGCTGGTCAAGCGCGCGCAGTACGAGTCGCGCCGCTAGAAAGCTACTTGTTGAGCTTGCTGTGCCGCCGGCTGTAGCCGAAGTAGATCACGAAGCCGATCACGATCCAGCCCGTCATCCACTTCCAGTTGTCCACGAACGCGCGCGTGAACAGCCAGAGACAGGCCGCGGCGCCGAGCAGGCACACGACCGGCGCCGCCGGCACGCGGAACGCGCGCGGCAGGTCCGGCCGCGTGCGGCGCAGGATCAGCACGCCGATGCAGACCGTCGCGAAGGCGAGCAGGGTGCCCATCGACACCAGGTCGCCGAGCACGTTGATCGGCAGCAGCCCGGCGAGGATCACCGCCGTGACGCCGACCACGACCGTGCCGACGTGCGGCGTGCGGTACTCGGGGTGGATGCGTCCGAACAGCGGCGGGATCAGCCCGTCGCGCGACATCGTGTAGAAGATGCGCGGCTGGCCAAGGGTCATGACCAGGATGACCGACGTCAGTCCCGCAATCGCCCCGATTTCCACGATCGACTTGAGCCAGAGCAGGTTCGGGTAGTTCTCGAGCGCGGTCGCGACCGGTTTGGGGGTGCCGAGCAGGTTGTACGGCATGATGCCGGTCATCACCGCCGACATCGCGATGTAGATGAGGGTGCAGATGAACAGGGAACCGAGGATGCCGATGGGCATGTCGCGCTGCGGGTTCTTCGCTTCCTGCGCCGCGGTCGAGACCGCGTCGAAGCCGATGTAGGCGAAGAACACGACGGTCGCGCCACGTAGCACGCCGTCCCAGCCGAAGCGGCCCGGGCCCTCCGGCTCGGGGATGAACGGAATCCAGTTCGACGTGTCGACGTACTGCAGCGTGAAGGCCATGAACAGCAGGATCACGCCGACCTTGACCAGCACGATGAAGGCGTTGACCGATGCCGATTGCGTGATGCCGCGGTAGCACACGGCCGCCACGGCCGTCACGATCGCGACGGCCGGCAGGTTGATCAGGGCGCCGGTCGTCACCAGGCGGCCGTCGACCACGTTGAGCGGCGCGCTGGTCAGCGCTGCCGGCAGCGCCAGCGACATGCCGAAGAATGCGCCGATGGTGTCCAGCAGCCCGGTGAAGTAGCCCGACCAGCCGACGGCGACGGTCGCGGCGGCGAAGGTGTACTCGAGCACGAGCATCCAGCCGATGAACCAGGCGACGACCTCGCCGAGCGTCGCGTAGGAGTAGGAGTAGGCGCTGCCGGAAACGGGCAGCATGGCAGCGAACTCCGCATAGCACAGTCCCGCGAAGGCGCAGGCCACGCCGGCCATCACGAACGAGAGCACGATGGCCGGACCGGCATGATTGGCCGCGGCGTTGCCGGTCATGACGAAGATGCCGGCGCCGATGACCGCGCCGATCCCGAGCATCACGAGGTGACGCGCGGTGAGCGCGCGCTTCAGCGTGACCTCGCCGCCTGCAGCGGCCTCGGTCGCCGCGATGGACGCGACGGGCTGGGTGCGAAACAGGCTCATGCGAGATCCCCCCTGCCAAAACCGTGAGGGACTCTAACCCAGCCCCGCCGTGATTGCGAGCCGGCAGGCGCGGGCTATTTGCGGAGCGATTCGTCGAGCAGCGGCGCGAATGTCTCGACCAGGGCGGCGAATACGCGCGGCGTTCCGACCAGCAGGTTGCCGCCGTCGCGGTACTCGCCGCCCGTGAAATCGCCGACCCGGCCGCCCGCCTCGGTGATCAGGAGATTGCCCGCGGCCGTGTCCCACGGGGACAGGCCGACCTCCCAGAAGCCGTCGAGCCGTCCCGCCGCCACGTAGGCGAGGTCCAGCGATGCCGCACCGGGCCGCCGCACGCCGGCGGTCGCGTTCATGACGCGCTCCAGCATCGCCAGGTAGGGTTTCAGCCAGCCCTTGTTCTCGCGATACGGGAAGCCGGTTCCAATCAGCGCGCCTTCGAGGCCCGCGCGCTGAGAGACGCGAAGGCGCCTGCCGTCGAGCTGGGTGCCCGCGCCGCGCTCCGCGGTGAACAGCTCGCCGCGCATCGGGTCGAGCACGACGGCGACTTCCGCGCGGCCGCGGTGGCGACAGGCGATGGACACCGCAAACTGCGGGAATCCGTGCAGGAAGTTGGTGGTGCCGTCGAGCGGGTCGATGACCCAGGTGTAGTCGTCGCCGGCCTGTGCGCCGGATTCCTCGGCGAGGAAGCCGTGCGACGGATAGGCCTTGCGGACCGCCGCGATCACCGCCTGCTCGGCGGCCCGGTCCACTTCGCTCACGAAATCATTGCGTCCTTTCTCGCTGACCACCAGCGCGCCGACCCGGTCGAGGCTGCGGACGATCACCTCGCCGGCGCGCCGCGCGGCGCCGACCGCGATGTTGAGCAGCGGATGCATGACCTAGAATAGCAGCAAGCCCCACGGAATCGCGATGTCCGCCATCCGCATCGTGCTCGTCGACACGCAGCACCCCGGCAACGTCGGTGCGAGCGCGCGCGCGATCAAGAACATGGGCATCGAGCCCCTCGTGCTGGTCCGGCCCCGCGTGCCCGCGGACCCGGAGGCGGCGGCGCGTGCCGCCGGCGCCGCGGACGTGCTCGCGCGCGCCAGGATCGTTTCGACGGTCGACGAGGCCGTTGCCGGCTGCGGCGCGGTGTTCGGCACGACCGCGCGCGTGCGCAGCGCCAACTGGCGCGTGCTCGACGCCCGCGAGGCCGCGGTCGAGCTGGCCGCAGCCTCGGCGTCCAGGCCGGCCGCCGTGCTGTTCGGCGGCGAGCGCAACGGCCTCGCGAACGAAGACCTCGAGCGCTGCCGGGCGCTGGTGCGCATACCCTGCGCGCCGGGGTACGGGTCGCTCAATCTGGCCCAGGCGGTGCAGATCGTGGCCTACGAAATCCGCATGGCGCAGCTGCACGGTACCGCCGGGACGGACGCGCCGCAGCCCGCGACGGCGGACGAGATGCGCGCTCTCGAATCGCACCTCGAGCGCGTGATGCGGCTGAGCGGCTTCCTGCACGAGGGCAATGCCGAGCAGCTGGGCGCCCGCGTGCGCAGGCTCATCGGCCGCGCGGCGCCCGACGAGGGCGAGGTGCGCATCCTGCGCGGCTGGCTCGCGGCCCTCGAGCGCGGCCTCGGGCCGGCCCGGTGAGGCGCGCGGCCCGTGGCTGATCCGGTGTACTTCGATTACGCGGCGACCGCGCCGCTCGACGCCCGCGTCGCCGCGGCGATGGCGGCCTGCCTCGCGGACCCGGCCCTGCAGGCCAATCCGTCCTCCGGCCACGCTGCCGGCCGGGCGGGGGCGTCGCGCGTGGCGGTCGCGCGGGCGCAGGTGGCGCGGCTCGTGAACGCGCCGCCGGAAGCCGTCGTGTTCACCTCGGGAGCGACCGAAAGCGTGAACCTCGCCGTGCTGGGTGCCGTGCGCGCCGCGGGCGCCGGCCGCCGGCACGTCGTGACGTCGCGGGTGGAGCACCGGGCGGGCGTCGAGGCCTGTCGCCAGCTCGAGCGCGAAGGGCACGAGGTGACCTGGCTCGTGCCGGATCGCGACGGCTGCCTCGAGGCCGGGCAGGTCGCCTCGGCGCTGCGCGACGACACGGCGCTCGTGTCGCTCATGCACGCGAACAACGAGACCGGGGTGCTGACCGACATCGCCGCCGTCGCCGGCCTGTGCGCGCAGCGCGGGATCGCGCTTCACGTCGACGCTGCGCAGAGTGCCGGCCGGGTTCCGGTCGACGCGTCGCTGCCGGGGATCGCGCTCCTCAGCTTCTGCGCGCACAAGCTCGGCGGTCCCAAGGGCGTCGGCGCGCTGTACGTGCGCCGGCGGCCGCGCCCGGCGCTCCAGCCGCTGCAGTTCGGGGGCGGACAGGAGCGCGGTTTGCGACCGGGCACGCTCGCGACGCACCAGCTGGTCGGCTTCGGCCTGGCCTGCGAGATCGCGCACGCATCGCTCTCCGTCGTGGCGGCACGCACCTGCGAGCTGCGTGACCGCCTCTGGCGGGGACTGCAGCCCGCGGCGCCCCTCTGGCGCAACGGGGCGGCCGAACCGGCCCTGCCCGGAATCCTCAACGTCGGATTTGCCGGCGTGGAGGGCGAGAGCCTGCTGCTCGAGCTCGACGGGGCGATCGCCTGCTCGAGCGGCGCAGCCTGCAGTTCGGCGACTGGCGAGCCGTCCTACGTGTTGCGCGCCCTGGGGCGATCGGACGAGGCGATCCAGGCCTCCCTGCGGTTGAGCCTGGGCAGCGGCACGACGGTGCAGGAGGTCGATCGTGCGGCGGCGGCCCTCGTCGCCGCGGTCGCCCGGCTGCGCGCCGTGCTGCCGGCCGGAGCGCTGGAACGGATCGCATGAGCCCCGGGAACGCGCGCTACTCGCCTCGCGTGCGGGCGCTTTTCAGCGCGCTGGACGGCGCGGGCGACCCGGCGGCCGGCGCGGGCGTGCTGGTGAGCGGCGAGGCCTGCGCGCTGGATCGCGGCGCCTGGGTGAGATTCGCGGCGCGGGTCGACGGCGGGCGGTTCGTCGACTTCCGGTTTCGCGCTTTCGGGTGTCCGCACACGCTGGCCGCGGCGTCCTGGGTGGCCTGCCGGCAGCGCGGCGCGCCGCTCGACTCGCCGTCGGAGCTCAAGGCGGCGGTCCTGGCGCGCGAACTCGACGTGCCGGCGGAAAAGCTGGGGCGCCTGCTCGTCCTGGAGGACGCCCTCCAGGCGCTGCTGGCGGACCTGCGTCGGGTACAATGAGCGCGTCGATGGCCATCTCGCTCACACCCGCCGCGGCCGATCGCGTGCGCCACTTCCTCGCCGAACGCGGACACGGGGTCGGACTGCGCCTCGGCGTCCGCAAGACCGGCTGCTCCGGTTTCGCCTACGTCGTCAACTATGCGGATTCCGTCGAACCCGGCGACCGGGTGTTCGACAGCCAGGGCGTGCGGGTGCTGGTGGACGCGCGAAGCCTCGAACTCATCGATGGCACCGAGGTCGATTTCGTGCGCGAGGGGCTCAACGAAGCCTTCCGCTTCCGCAATCCCAACGTGCGCGGCGAGTGCGGCTGCGGTGAGAGCTTCAGCGTCTGATCGAGAGCTTCAGCGTCTGATTTTTCCTTTCCGGACGCGGACTTCCGCGCGAATCGCGATTGCCGGGGCAGGGTGCCCGCGGGTACAATGCGCGGCTGATTTCCACCCCCGGATCCAGAGGAACCCATGGCGCTCGAGCGAACCCTTTCCATCGTCAAACCCGACGGCGTCGCCCGCAACCTGATCGGCGACGTCTACCACCGCTTCGAGCGGGCCGGCCTCCGGGTCGTGGCCGCGCGGATGCTGCACCTGACCCAGCGCCAGGCCGAGGGCTTCTATGCGGTCCACCGCGAGCGGCCGTTCTTCCGTGACCTGTGCGCCTACATGACCTCCGGGCCGGTCATGGTGCAGGTGCTCGAGGGCGAGTCCGCGGTGACGCGCCATCGCGAGATCATGGGCGCGACGGACCCCAAGAAGGCGGCTCCGGGAACCATCCGCGCCGACCTCGCCACGAGCATCGAGGAAAACGTCGTGCACGGCTCCGACAGCGCCGAGAATGCCGCGCGCGAGATCGCCTACTTCTTCGCCGAAACGGCGCTGTGCCCGCGCACCCGATGACCGGCTGCGGAAGATGAGCGAGGCGTCCAGGCCCGTGAACCTGCTCGGCATGACTCGTGCCGAGCTCGAGGGATTCGTCGCGGGCTTCGGCGCGAAGCCGTACCGCGCGCGCCAGCTCCTCAAGTGGATCTACCGCCGCGGCGAGGCGGACTTTTCGCGCATGACCGACCTCGCCCGGGATTTCCGCGCCGAGCTCGCGCTTCGCGCGGAGGTCCGCGTGCCCGAGATCGTCGCCGACAGGACCGCGTCGGACGGCACGCGCAAGTGGCTGCTGCGGATGCCCGGGGCCGCCGGGAACGAGCAGGTCGTGGAGACGGTCTTCATTCCCGAGGCAGGGCGCGGAACGCTGTGCATTTCCAGCCAGATCGGCTGCGCGCTCGACTGCTCCTTCTGCGCGACCGGCGCGCAGGGATTCAACCGCAACCTCACGGCGGCCGAGATCATCGGCCAGGTCTGGCTCGCCAACCGCGAACTCGGCTACGACCCGGAGGGCGAGCGCATCGTCACGAACGTCGTGCTGATGGGCATGGGAGAGCCGCTCGCGAACTACCGCAACGTGCTCCCGGCCATGCAGCTCATGCTGGACGACCTCGGATACGACCTGTCGCGCCGCCGCGTGACGCTCTCGACGTCCGGGCTCGTGCCCCAGATCTACCGGCTCGCCGAGGACGCGAACGTCGCGCTCGCCGTCTCGCTGCACGCGCCGAACGACCGGCTGCGCGACGAGCTGGTGCCGATCAACCGCAAGCACCCCATCGAGGAGCTGCTGGCCGCGTGCTGGCACTACCTGGAACGGCAGAATGGCCGCAGCGTGACCTTCGAGTACACGATGCTCGACCAGGTGAACGACCGGCCCGAACACGCACGCGAACTCGCGCGGCTGCTGCGCGGGCACGATGCCAAGGTCAACCTGATCCCGTTCAACACGTTCCCGGGCACGAAATACCGGCGCTCGCCCGCGGAGGCGATCCGGCGGTTTCGCGACCTGCTGATGCAGGGAGGCGTCATGGCGACCATACGCAAGACTCGCGGCGACGACATCGAAGCGGCCTGCGGCCAGCTGCGCGGCCAGGTGCTGGACCGCACCCAGGTGCGGCTCGGCAGCAAGCTCGTCGCGCTAGCGGTGCGGCCATGAGCGGGCGCCTCGCCGCGCTGGCGCTGGCGCTGCTCGCTGCATCCGCGGCGCAGGCCCAGAGCACGGCGGCGGATCCCATCCAGGAGGCGGGGCGCATCAATGCGCGGCTCGCGATGGAGTACCTCAAGCGCGGCCAGCTGCAGGTCGCCCAGGAGAAGATCGAGAAGGCGCTGCAGCAGAACCCGCGCGACGTGAACGTGCAGCTCTCGGCGGGACTGGTCTACGAGCGGCTGCTGGAAACGAAGAAGGCCGAGAAACACTACCGCCAGGCGGTGCGCGAGGATGCCGAGAGCCCCGAGGCGCTGAACGCGCTCGCGGCATTCCTGTGCCGAAACAAGCAGCAGGCCAAGGGCGAGGAGATGTTCCTGAAGGCGGCCGCGAACCCGCTGTATCGCACGCCGTTCGTCGCGTACACGAATGCCGGCGTCTGCGCGCGCAGCGCCGGCCGGCTCGAGCAGGCGGAGCGTTACCTGCGCATGGCGCTGACCGCGCAGGTCGACTATCCGGAGACGTACGCGCAGCTGGCCGGCGTGCTGCACGAGCGCGGCAGCAACCTGCAGGCGCGCGCATTCGTCGAGCGCTACCTCGCGGTCGCGCCGCCGACGCCGGACATGCTGCTGCTGGGCCACAACATCGAGCTGGCGCTCAAGGACACGGCTGCGGCCGCCGGCTTCCGCGACAGGCTCCGGAAGGAGTTTCCGGAGTCCAGCCAGGCGCGTTCGGCCGAAGAACTGGCGAACCGGAATCCCGGATGAGCGAGCGCCCGGGCCCCGGGTCGCCGGGCGTGCAGTTGCGCAAGGCGCGCGAGGGGCTCGGCCTGTCGATCGAGGAGGTCGCGGACCGCCTCCGGCTCAACGAGGCGCTCGTGCTGGCGATGGAGGAGGACCGCTTCGGCCTGCTGGGCGCGCCGGTCTTCGCGCGCGGGCACCTGCGCAACTACGCCGCGCTCGTCGGCGCGTCCGAGCAGCGGGTCCTGGAAGCCTTCGATGTCGGCGACCTGCCGGAGCCGACGCTGTTGCCGGCAGGCGATCGCCGGCCGGCGGCGCGCTCGCGCGGCCCCCGGATCGCCGTGTTCGCGGCGCTGGCGGCCGCGCTCGCGGCGACCGCATGGTGGCTGACCCGCGGATGAAGCCGTGACCCGCAAGCTGCAGGCCATCCGCGGGATGAACGACCTGCTCGCCGACCAGCTCCCGTACTGGCAGCGGGTCGAGGCCGCCGCGCGCGAACTGTTCGCGGACTACGGCTACCGCGAGATGCGCGTGCCGCTGGTCGAGCGCGCCGAACTCTTCCAGCGGTCCATCGGCGAGCACACCGACATCGTCGAGAAGGAGATGTACACCTTCGAGGACCGCGGCGGAGACCGCCTGAGCCTCAGGCCTGAAGCCACGGCCGGCCTGGTGCGCGCCGCCATCGAGCACGGCCTGCTGCACAACCAGCGACAGCGCGTGTGGACGTCGGGGCCGATGTTCCGCCACGAGCGTCCGCAGCAGGGGCGCTACCGGCAGTTCCACCAGGTCGACTGCGAGGCCTTCGGCTACCCCGGCCCCGACATCGACGCCGAGATCATCCAGATCTCGGCGCGCCTCTGGCGCAAGCTGGGAATCCGCGACGTCGCGCTGTCGGTGAACTCGCTCGGCACGCCGGAAGCGCGGACCCGCTACCGGGCGGTGCTCGTCGATTACCTGGCGGGACGTCGTTCGGAACTGGATGCGGACAGCCTGCGCCGCCTCGAGGCGAATCCGCTGCGGATCCTCGATTCGAAGAACCCGGCGATGCGCGACCTGATCGACGGGGCGCCGCGGCTGCTCGATCACCTCGACGACGAGTCGCGCCGGCATTTCGACCGCTTCCTCGATCTGCTCGCGGCCACCGGGATCGCGGCGGAGGTCGACCCGCGCCTGGTGCGCGGGCTGGACTACTACACGCGCACCGTCTTCGAATGGCGCACCACGGCGCTCGGCTCGCAGGATGCCGTCTGTTCCGGCGGCCGGTATGATGGACTCGTCGAGTTGCTGGGTGGCGACCCGACGCCGGCCGTCGGCTGGGCGCTCGGGGTCGAGCGGGTCGTCGGCCTGCTGCAGGGTGCGGGCCTCGGCGCGGCCGAATCCGCTCCGGCCGTCTACCTGGTCCTGTCGGGCGAACGGGCCGAGCGGGCGGGTCTCGCGCTCGCCGAGCGGCTGCGCGACGCGCTGCCCGGCGCCGGCATCCTCGCCAACATGGAAGGCGGCAGTTTCAAGGCGCAGATGAAGCGCGCCGACCGCAGCGGCGCGGCCTACGCGGTGATCGTCGGCGACGACGAGGCGGCGCGGGGCGTTGCGGCGGTCAAGTCGCTGCGTGCGGAAGCGCCGCAGCAGGAGTGGTCCTGGGAGGAGTTGCCGCGCCGGGTTGCGGAACTGCTCGGGCGGCGTGAGGCATCAGGAAGCAACGATGGTCGATGAATACCTTTCCGAGCGCGAGCAGGCGGACCAGCTCCGGAACTGGCTGCGCGAAAACTGGATCTGGCTGGTCGCCGGCGTCGCGCTGACGCTCGCCGGCTATTACGGCTATCGCTGGTGGGAGTCGCGCCAGGCGTCGCGCGCCGTCGCGGCAGGCCAACGCTTCGAGGCGATGCTCGACGCGATCGGTGCCGGCCGGCTCGAGGACGGCGTGAAGATCGCCGGCGAGGTGACGGGCGACTTTGCGGATACGCCGTACGCGGACCAGGCGACACTCGTGCTGGCGCGGCTGGATGTCGATTCCGGCGACTTCTCCGCGGCGGAGGCGAAGCTCGCCCGGGTCGCCGACGGGTCGAAGGACCCGGACCTGCGCACGGTCGCCCGCCTGCGGCTGGCGCGCGTGCTGCTCGCCCAGGGCCGCTACGACGACGCGCTCGCGGCGCTGGACAAGGCCGCTATGCCTGCCATCGACGCCCGGGTGCTCGAGCTGCGCGGCGACGTCAGGCTTGCGCAGGGCGACCGCGAGGGGGCGCTCGAGCAGTGGCGGAAAGCCGAGTCCGCGGTGGCCGCCGATCCGGCTGCTGCCGGGCAGATCGATGCGGAACTCCTGCAGCTCAAGATCGCCGAACTGGGCACGGTCCCGGTGGCGAAGTAGGGCAAGGCCATGAATCGGATCCTGGTGGTGGTGACGGCGGCTGTGCTGGTGGCGGCCTGCAGCAAGGAAGAGGACGTGGCGCCGCCCGCGGAGCTGGTCGACTTCGAGCCGACCGTGCGCATCGACCGTGTCTGGAGTGCCGGCACCAAGGGCGGCGACGACGTCCTGCGGCTGGGCCTGCGTCCGGCGCTGGACGGCGATCGCGCCTACGTCGCCGGGCACGGCGGCGACGTCCAGGCCCTCGAGGTCGCGACCGGCAAGGTTGCCTGGCGCGCCGCCACGAAACTCGAACTGTCGGGCGGGCCGACGGTCGGCGAGGGCATCGTCGTCGTCGGCGGCACGGGCGGCGACCTCGTGGCGCTCGACGCCGCGACCGGCAGCGAGCGCTGGCGGGTCGCGACGGGCGGCGAAGTGCTCGCGCCGCCGGCGGTGGCCGGGGGGCTCGTGGTCGTGCGCACGGTGGACGGCCGCCTGCGGGCGCTGCGGGTCGCGGACGGCGTGGAGGCCTGGGCCTACGAGCAGCCCGTGCCGCGCCTGACCCTGCGCGGCAACGGCTCGCCGGTCGTCGACGGCGACATGGTCATCGCCGGCCTGGACAACGGCAAGGTGGTCTCGCTGTCGCTCGCCACCGGCGAGCTGCTGTGGTCCACGACCGTCGCGCCGTCCCAGGGACGCACCGAGATCGAGCGCCTCGTCGACATCGATTCGCCGGTGCGGGTCGTCGGCGACGATATCTTCGTGGTCGGCTACCAGGGCCGCATCGCGATGCTCGCGCGCGACACCGGCCAGCTCTGGTGGGGCCGCGACCTGTCGAGCAACCGCGGGCTCGCCGTGGACGGCGACACGATCTACGTGACGACCGCCGACAGCAGCGTGGTGGCGCTGCGCCGGCGCGACGGCACGCCCGTCTGGTCGCAGGACGCGATGCTGCGCCGCGGGCTCACGGCGCCTGCGCTGGCCGGCGATACGCTGGTGGTCGGCGACTTCGAGGGCTACGTCCACTGGCTGGACGCGGCGACCGGGCAGATGCTGGCGCGCGGCAAGACCGGCGGCGGCCGCATCAGCAACCCGCCCGTCGTGGCCGGCGAGCTGCTGCTGCTGCAGACCGATTCCGGCGACGTCCAGGCCTGGCGCGCCCAGGCGCGCGCCACGGGCTGAACGCGGCCCGGCGACGCATGCCATGCTGCCGGTCCTCGCCCTGGTCGGAAGGCCGAACGTCGGCAAGTCGACCCTCTTCAACGCGCTGACCGGCACGCGCGACGCGCTGGTCGCCGACGTCCCGGGCCTGACGCGCGACCGCAAGTACGGCTACGGGCGCGCCGAGCCGCACGCGTTCATCGTCGTGGACACCGGCGGCCTGGTGGAGACGCCGCGCGGCATGCACGAGCTGATGGCCCGCCAGACCGCGCGCGCCATCGAGGAGGCCGACCGCATCGTGTTCCTCGTGGATGGCCAGTCGGGCCTCGACCCGGCCGACCGTTTCGTCGCCGACGTGCTGCGCAGGAGCGGCAAGCCGGTCACCGTGGCCGTCAACAAGTGCGAGGACCGCGACCCGGGCGTGATCACGGCCGAGTTCCACGGCTTCGGATTCGGCGAACCCGTCGCGATCTCCGCGGCCCACCGCCAGGGCATCGACGACCTGGTGGCCGTCGCGCTCGACGGGATCGAGCCGGTCGCGGCGCCGGACGGGGAAGCCGCGCCGGCGATCCGCGTCTGCGTGGTCGGGCGGCCGAACGTGGGCAAGTCGACGCTGATCAACCGGCTCGTGGGCGAGGAGCGCGTGATCACCTTCGACGAACCCGGCACGACCCGCGACGCGGTGCAGGTGCCGTTCGAGCGCGACGGCGTGCGCTACGTGCTGATCGACACGGCCGGCGTGCGCCGCCGCTCGCGCGTCGACGAGGGCCTGGAGAAGTGGAGCGTCATCAAGACGCTGCAGGCGATCGACGAGGCGCACGTCGTGATCGGGGTCGTCGACGCGCGCGACGCGGTCGCGGAGCAGGACGCGACGCTGTTCGGGCTTGCCGCGGAGCGCGGCCGCGCGCTCGTCGTCGCCGTCAACAAGTGGGACCACGTCGCGCCCGGGCAGCGCGACGAGATCCGCGACCAGGTCGCGCAGCGGCTGCGTTTCCTGGACTTCGCGCCGGTCCACTACATATCGGCGCTGCACGGCAGCGGCGTGGGCGGCCTCATGGATGCCGTGCGCGCGGCTTTTGCCGCGGCGATGCGGGAGATGCCGACGCCGGAACTCACCCGCGTGCTGGAAGCGGCGATCCGGCAGCACCAGCCGCCGCTGGTGCGCGGCCGCCGCATCCGGCTGCGCTATGCCCACCAGGGCGGGCGCAACCCGCCGGTCATCGTCGTGCACGGCGCCCAGGCCGAGCGCACGCCGGAGGATTACCGTCGCTACCTCGTGAACTGCTTCCGCGAGGCGTTCCGCCTCGCCGGCACGCCGGTGCGCGTGGACCTGCGCAGCGAGGAGAATCCGTTCGCGGGCCGGCGCGACAAGCTGACGCCGCGCCAGCGGCGCACGCGCGACCGCCGCAAGCCGCGCCCGCGCCGCTGAATCAGGTCCTAGGGGTCCAGGACCCTGGCGCGCAGGCGGCCGCTCGCGAGGCGCGCCTCAATGTCGCTTCCCGGCGGCGCTTCGGCCGGGTTTCGCACCACGGCGCCCGTGGCGGCCAGCGTGACGATGGCATACCCGCGGGCGAGGGTCGCGACCGGGCTCGTGGCCTCGAGCCCGCGCGTCGCCGACCGCAGCAGGCTGCGTGCTTCCGCGACCCGGCCGCGCACGGCCGGCAGGAGGCGGGCGCCGGCATGGCCGATGCGCTGCCGGATCGCGGCGAGCCGGCTTGCGGGCGAGCGCCCGCCCAGTTCAGCTGCGAGGCGGCGGAGGCGCTCGTGCCGGCCGCGGACCTCCCGCCCGATCGCGCCCGCGAGCCGGGATTGCAACTCGTCGAGGCGCTGCATGCGCTCCCGCACGGCCTGTGCCGGGTGCAACCGGCCGAGGCGACGCAGCAGCTGCCCGTAGGCGTCGCCCCGGCGGGCCAGCGTGCGGGCCATGGCGGACCGCAGCCGCCACTGTGACACGTCGAGCGTCGCCAGCCAGGCGGCCGCGTCCGGAACCGCGAGTTCCGCGGCGGCCGAGGGGGTGGGCGCACGCAGGTCGGCGACGAAATCGGCGATCGTGAAGTCGACCTCGTGCCCGATGCCGGTCACGAGCGGCAACTCGAGGCCGGCGATCGTGCGCGCGAGCGACTCGTCGTTGAAGGCCCACAGGTCCTCGAGTGAGCCGCCGCCGCGCACGAGGAGCAGCAGGTCCACGTCCCGCCGCCGGTCGGCCAGCGCGAGCATCGCGGCAATCTCGCGCGCGGCGCCCGTGCCCTGCACGGGCACCGGGTAGATCAGCAGCGGGACGCCCCGGCTGCGGCGGCGCAGCACGTTGAGCACGTCCCGCAGCGCCGCCCCGCTCGCCGAAGTCACGATGCCGATGCGGCGCGGGAACCGGGGCAGGGGGCGCTTGCGTGACTCGTCGAACAGGCCCTCCGCCGCGAGCCTCTGCTTGAGTGCCTCGAACTGCCGCCGGAGCTCGCCTTCGCCGGCCTCCTCGAGGTGGTCCACGACGAGCTGGAAGTCGCCGCGTGCCTCGTAGAGCCCCACGCGCGCCCGGAGCAGCACCTGCAGGCCGTCCCGCAGGGCGCAGCGCACGGCCAGGTTGCGCTGGCGGAACATGGCGCAGCGCACCTGGGCGTCCGAGTCCTTCAGGGTGAAGTACCAGTGGCCGGAGGCGGGCCGGGACAGGTTCGAGAGCTCGCCCGTGATCCAGAGCGAGGGGAGGCCCGCTTCCAGCAGGCCGCGCGCCTCGCGGTTCAGCCGGCTGACCGTATAAATGTCGCGGGAACCGAGCATGCGGCATGGTACACTGCGCCGCTTCATTCGGACCGCCCCGGGAATGCCGGCCATGCGCATCGTCCAGGAAGCACTCACCTTCGACGACGTCCTGCTCGTACCTGCCTACTCGGAGGTACTGCCGCGCGAGGTCGACCTTTCCACGCAGCTGACCCGCGGGATCCGCCTCAACCTGCCGTTCGTCTCGGCGGCCATGGACACCGTGACCGAGGCGCGCCTCGCCATCACGATCGCCCAGGAAGGCGGCATCGGCATCATCCACAAGAACATGACCGCCGCCGACCAGGCGCGCGAGGTCGGCCGGGTGAAGAAGCACGAGAGCGGGGTCATCAAGGACCCCATCACCGTGCGTCCCGACGCGACCATCCGTGACGTCATCGCGCTGACGAGGGCGAAGGGCATCTCCGGCCTGCCGGTCACGTCGGACGGCAACCAGGTCGTCGGCATCATCACCCACCGCGACATCCGCTTCGAGGAGCAGCTCGACCTGCCGGTGTCGAAGGTCATGACGCCGAGGGAGAAGCTGGTCACGGTGCGCGAGAACACGCCGCGCGAGGAGGTCCTGCAGATCCTGCATCGCCACCGCATCGAGAAGGTGCCGGTGGTCGACGCGGACGGGCGGCTGCGCGGCATGATCACCGTCAAGGACATCCAGAAGGCGCGGGACTTCCCGCGGGCCTGCAAGGACGAGCACGGACGGCTGCGGGTCGGCGCGGCGGTCGGGACTTCGGCGGACACGCCGGAGCGCGTGGCGCAGCTCGCCGAGGCGGGCGTCGACCTCGTGATCGTCGACACCTCGCACGGCCACTCGCGCGGCGTCATCGCGACCGTCGAGCGCATCCGCAAGGCCCACCCGCAGCTGCAGCTGGTCGCCGGCAACATCGTCACGGCGGAGGCCGCGAAGGCGCTGGTCGACGCCGGCGCGGACGGCGTCAAGGTCGGCATCGGTCCCGGCTCGATCTGCACGACCCGCATCGTCGCCGGCGTCGGCGTGCCGCAGATCACGGCGATCTCGATCGTGGCCGAGGCGCTCGCGAAGAGCGGCGTGCCGCTCATCTCCGACGGCGGCATCCGTTACTCGGGCGACGTCGCAAAGGCGATCGCGGCCGGCGCCCACTCCGTCATGATCGGCGGCCTGTTCGCCGGCACGGAAGAGTCGCCCGGCGAGGTCGAGCTCTACCAGGGCGCCTCCTACAAGTCGTATCGCGGCATGGGCTCCCTGGGCGCCATGGCCCAGCGCCACGGCTCCAGCGACCGCTACTTCCAGGACACGGTCGAGGAACTCGAGAAGCTGGTGCCCGAGGGCGTCGAGGGCCGCGTGCCCTACAAGGGCAGCCTCGTCACGATCCTGCACCAGCTCGCGGGCGGCATGCGCGCCGCGATGGGGTACACCGGCAGCCGCAACATGGACGAGATGCGGACGCGGCCGGTCTTCGTGCGCATCACGGGCGCGGGCGTGCGCGAGAGCCACGTCCACGACGTGAGCATCACGAAGGAAGCGCCGAACTACCGGATCAGCTGATGCCGGAGCGCCAGCCCGCGGCCCCGGCCGACATCCACGCCCACCGGATCCTGATCCTCGACTTCGGGGCGCAGTACACGCAGCTCATCGCGCGCCGCGTGCGCGAGATCGGCGTCTACTGCGAGATCCTGCCCTGGGACTGCGGCGACGAGGCGGTGCGCGCGTTCGGCGCCCGCGGGATCATCCTGTCCGGCGGGCCGGAATCCGTCACCGACGCGGTGCCGCCGCGCGCGCCCGACGCGGTCTTTGCGCTCGCGGTGCCGGTGCTCGGCATCTGCTACGGCATGCAGACGATGGCGGCCCAGCTCGGCGGCCGCGTGTCGCCGTCCGCCCACCGCGAGTTCGGCTACGCCAGGGTGCGGCGCATCGCGTCCTCGCGCCTGCTCGACGGGATCGCGGACGAAGGCGCGTCCGACGCGAGCCTGCTCGACGTCTGGATGAGCCACGGCGACCGCGTCGAGGCGCTGCCGCCCGGTTTCACCGCGGTCGCCGCGACCGCGAATGCGCCGCTCGCCGCCATGGCGAACGACGCCGCGCGGCTCTACGGCGTGCAGTTCCACCCGGAAGTGACCCACACGCGCTCGGGCGCGGCCATCCTCGAGCGCTTCGTGCGCGAGATCTGCGGCTGCGACGCGCTCTGGGACGCCGGCAACATCGTCGCCGACGCGACCATGCGCGTGCGCGAGCAGGTGGGCCGCGACCGCGTGCTGCTCGGGCTGTCCGGCGGCGTCGATTCGTCCGTGGTCGCGGCGCTGCTGCACGAGGCGATCGGCGATGCGTTGACCTGCGTGTTCGTGGACCACGGCCTGCTGCGCCTTGGCGAGGGCGACCAGGTGATGGCGACCTTCGCGCAGCACCTCGGCATCCGTGTCATCCGGGTCGATGCCGCGGACCGCTTCTTCGCGGCGCTGGCCGGCGAGGAGGATCCGGAGCGCAAGCGGAAGATCATCGGCAGGCTCTTCATCGACGTTTTCGAGGAGGAATCGCGGAAGATCGAGGGCGTGAAGTGGCTCGCGCAGGGCACGATCTACCCCGACGTCATCGAGTCGGCGGGCGCGAAGACCGGCAAGGCCCACGTCATCAAGTCGCACCACAACGTCGGGGGTCTCCCGGAGCGCATGCACCTGAAGCTCCTCGAGCCGCTGCGCGAGCTGTTCAAGGACGAGGTGCGGCGCATCGGCCTCGAACTCGGCCTGCCCCGCGAGATGGTGTTCCGCCACCCGTTCCCGGGACCGGGCCTGGGGGTGCGCATCCTCGGCGCGGTGACCCGCGAGCAGGCGGATCTCTTGCGGCGGGCGGACGCCATTTTCATCGACGAATTGCGCGCGCACGACCTCTACGACCGCGTGAGCCAGGCGATGGCCGTATTCCTGCCGGTGCGGTCGGTGGCGGTCATGGGCGACGGGCGTCGCTACGACTGGGTCATCGCGCTGCGTGCCGTCGAGACGGTGGACTTCATGACCGCGCACTGGGCGCGGCTGCCCTACGAATTCCTAGACGTCGTCGCCCGGCGCATCGTCAACGAGGTCAAGGGCGTCTCGCGCGTCGTCTACGACGTCTCCGGCAAGCCGCCGGCGACGATCGAGTGGGAGTAATTCACGACGGGTTCACGCAGGCCTCACAAGACGTTCACGGACCAGGTCTCATCCTGCGCTTCCCCAACGTGAACAAGAGGTAAGAGTCATGTCGATTCGCAAGGTACTGGTCGTGATCGCGGCCGCTTCGGTGATCCCGCTGGCCCAGGCCGGCAGCTACGGCGTGAAGAAAGATATCGTGGATACCGCCGTCAGCGCCGGCAGCTTCAATACGCTGGTCACGGCCGTGAAGGAAGCGGGCCTCGTGGAGACGCTGAAGGGCGACGGGCCGTTCACGGTGTTCGCGCCGACGGACGAGGCCTTCGCCAAGATACCGGAGGCTGACTTGAATGCCCTGCTCGCCGACAAGGAGAAGCTCACGCGGGTTCTCACCTACCACGTGGTGCCCGGCAAGGTCATGGCCGCGGACGTGGCCGGACTGTCGACCGCCACGACCGTCGAGGGCGGATCCATCGACATCGCCACCGCGAGCGGAGTGACCGTGAACAACGCGAGGGTCGTCAAGACCGACATCGAGACCAGCAACGGCGTGATCCACGTCATCGACACGGTGTTGATGCCGGACTGAGACGGGATCCTGCAGGTCGCCGTGTGGCGCGCCGGGCCCCCGCCCGGCGCGTCTTTTCTTTCAGTTGACCTCACCCGGCCGGCTTTCTCTCGGCGCCGCCTTTCTGCACAATCCTCGGGCGGCGGTCGAACGGGGTGAAAGCATGCAGTGCAGGTATCACGTTGCCCTCTGGGTGATCGCCCTCGTTTCCGCGCAGGCCCACGCAAGCTACGCCATCTACGTCGGCAGGAATCTCACCGCGGACGGCGGCGTGCTGATCGGAGGCTCGGGCGACGAGGTGTCGAGCCACTGGCTCGAGATCGTGCCGGCCAGGGATCATCCCGCCGGCGCCACGATCACGGTAGGAGTCACCGAGGCGGCGTTCATGCCCGGCCGTCTGACGCAGATTCCGCAGGTGCCGCACACCTTTCGTTACCTGACGATGAACTACTCGGAGTACCAGGGCATGCCGCCGCCGCTCACGAACGGCGGCCTGAACGAGCACAACGTGGCGGCGCGCGACGTCTGGTCACCGTCGCGGCCCGAGCTCGTCGCCATGACTCCCGCCGATCAGACCGGCCCGCAGTACAGCGACCTGTCGAGGATCGTGATGGAGCGTGCGCGCACGGCACGCGAGGCGGTCGAGATCGTCGGCAGGCTGATCGATGAGCACGGCTATTCGACCTATGGCGGCAACTCGCATATGTTCGCCGATGAGAACGAAGGCTGGGTGCTGATCGACTTCGCCGGCGGCCGGGGCCTGTGGATCGCGGAGCGCCTCGGCCCCGACGACGTGCGCATGTCCTATCCCGGATACATCGGGGACATCCCGCTGGACTTCCGCGAGCGCGACGACTTCATGGGATCGGCGAATTTCGTGAGCTTCGCGATCGAGCAGGGCTGGTACGACCCGGACAGCGGCGAGCCGTTCAACGTGACGAGGGTCTACGGCGTCGACGAGGAGCGTTATCCGCGCAGCGCGATGGAGCAGGAGCTGCGTGCTGCAGCGCCGGTCAGTCTTCGCCGAATCATGGATGCCGTGCGCGACCCGCGCATCTCCAAGGACTCGACCGGATATGGGCAGGTCGCGGACCTCAGGGCCAACGGCCGGCCGGAGATGAATCTCCTGTGGATCGCGCCGACGGGGTCGGTTACGGCGCCGTTCATACCCTACCGAATCGGCGTCACGGAGATCGCGCCGCAGTTCGGAAAGCACCGTTACCTCACGAAGGGCGAGGATTCGCGTTTCGTGACGCGCGACTGGGCCATCCAGGAGGCGACCGAGTTCGCCGGGCAGACCTTCAAGCGCCTCATGTACTACACCTGCGATCACCCCGCGCAGTTTCTGCCCGAGGTGACCGAAGCACTCACGGCCTTCGAGAATCGGCTGATCGCCGAGCAGCCGGCGGTCGCCGATACCGCGAACACGCTGCACGGCGCGGGGCGTGCGGATCTCGCGGCCCGTTATCTCACGGAATACAGCCACGCAGCCGGCTTGGAGGGCCTGCGGCTCGGCAACAAGCTGCTGGCGAGCATCGAGGTACGCACGGAGCTTCTCCATGGCCTGAGGCGTCCCGAGGGAGAGGAGATGAGCCGGCTGAGTTACGACCGGGTCGACTGCCTGCCGCGCTGATTTCCGGATTCCCGAGCCGGAAGTCCATCCCACCATCCCGACAGGAATCAACATGAAACGAACGGCAATGACTCTCTGGCTCGCCATGGTGATGGCGGTATCCGCAGCGCCGGCCACCGCGAACGACTTCGAGCAGGTCTGGAGCTGCAAGATGGAGCCCGGCAAGACCCTCGACGACGCGCGGGCCGTCGCGCGCACCTGGCTCGCCGCCGCGAGATCGATGAAGCACGGCGAACGGCTCCAGGCATCCATCCGTTATCCCATCATCGTGAGCGAGAGCGAGAACCGCTTCGATTTCGTCGTGCGGGCGCCATCGCTCGCCGCGTGGGGCGCCTTCTACGACACCTACGACGACGGGACGCCGGTCGCAGACGCCGACCTCAGGTTCGCCGAAGTGGCGAGCTGCTCGGGCAGCACGATGTGGGAGTCGATCGGCGTCGACTGACCCCCGGGTGCTCCAGCCCCGCCCGGGGGCCATGACCCGCACGCGGCCCGGACTACCTCGTCAGCAGGATCTGCGCGTCGCCGAGCTGCCCCTCCGCGAATCCGGCCTCGCAGTAGCAGAGGTAGTACTCCCAGAGCCGGATGAACGTGTCCGGGAAGCCCTGGGCCCGGACCTGCCCGAGGTTCGCCAGGAAGTTCGACCGCCAGCGCGCCAGCGTCGTCGCGTAATGCGGGCCGATGTCCTCGAGCGCGAGGATGCGCAGGTCCGATGATTCCGCCATGGCCGAGGCGAGCGCGCTGACAGCCGGGATGGTGGCGCCGGGGAAGACGTACCGCTTGATGAAGTCGACTTCGTCGCGCGCGCGCGCGTAGCGATGGTCGGCGATCGTGATGGACTGCAGCAGCATGCGGCCGCCCGGCACGAGACGCTCCGCGGCGCGGCGGAAGAATTCCCCGTATTGCCGGTGGCCGATCGCCTCGATCATCTCGATCGAGACCAGCTTGTCGAACCGGCCGTCGAGGTCGCGATAGTCCTCGAGCAGCAGGGTCACGCGATCCGCGAGGCCGGCGGCCCGCACGCGCTCGCGCGCCATCTCGAACTGGGACGGCGAGATGGTCGTCGTCGTGACGCGGCAGCCGTAGCGGCCTGCGGCGTGCAGGGCGAATCCCCCCCAGCCCGTGCCGATCTCGAGCACGTGGTCGCCGGGGCCGAGCGCGAGCGCGCGGCAGATCCGGTCCAGCTTGGCCGCCTGCGCTTCGGCAAGCGTCATTCCCTCCCGCTCGAAGAGGGCGCAGGAGTACATCCACGTCTCGTCGAGCATCAGCCGGAAGAAATCGTTGCCGAGGTCGTAGTGGGCGGCGATGTTGCGCCGGCTGCCGGAGCGCGAGTTGCGGCGCAGCCAGTGCGCGGCCCGGCGCAGCGGCGCCGAGATCAGGGCGAGCCCGCCCTCCATGTCGTCCAGGATCGCAAGGTTCCGGATCATCAAGCGCAGGAGCGCGGTCAGGTCGTCGCTGCTCCAGGCTCCCCGCATGTACGCCTCGGCGGCGCCCACCGAGCCGCCAAAGGCCACGTCCGCATAGAAGGAGGGGTCGTGCACGGTGATCGATGCCGCGAGACCGTCGCCGGGACCAAAAGTCATCGCGCTTCCGCCTTCACGGATCTGCAGCCTGCCCTCGAGCAGGCCCGAGAGCCGGGCGAGCACGCCCTCGCGCGCCTTGCGCCCCAGCAGGCCCGGGCGCGCCTCGGTCCGCGACAGTTCGACGAGGGTGATGTCGTTCACGTGGAAGTCTCCGGGGTGCGGCTTGCAGGATGGGCGTGGAACGGCGTGCGCTTCGACCAGAGCCGCAGGGCCTGCCAGTAGATGCGCAGGACCGCGGCCAGCGAGCCGCAGGGTTGCCGCACCAGCGCGGCGGCGAGGCTCGTGCCGGTGATCTCCCGGCGGCGGAGCGTCAGGGCGGCATCGAATACGCGGCGCCCGGCGCGCCGGTTGATCATGTGCACGCCGAGCGTCGTGCCCGGCGGCGTGAATCGCCAGTCGTAGTCGATGTCCATGGGCATGAAGGGCGACACGTGGAAGTCCTTGGCGAGCTCGAAGCGCAGCAGGCTGCGGCCGGGCGCAGGCGCATCGGGCGCACGCAGGACATAGGCATGCCGCTCGTTCCACGGCGTGTTGGTGATCTCGGCGACGATCGCCTCGACGCGCGTGTCTTCGGCGTCGTAGCAGTAGTAGAAGCTGACCGGGTTGAAGCAGAAGCCGAAGCTGCGCAGGTGGGCCAGCATGCGGATCGGGCCCGAGGGCCGGCGGCCGGTCTCCTGCGCGACACGGTCGCGCACGGCGGTGTCGAGCGGAATGCCGGGGTTCCCGAGGTAATCGGCGCGCCGGAAGCGCACCGGCGCCGGCCGGCGCGTGGACCAGAACCACCGCCCGCGGAACACCTCGTCCAGCTCGGCGAGGTCGAGCCAGCACAGCGTCATCCGGTAGCTGAACGCGTGCGGGACGGGCTCGAGCCGTCGATGTTCAAGCCGACCGGTGTAGAGCGCGCTCTGCATGATCCCACTCGAAGTGTGCGACGGCTTCGTCGGCGCTGACGACGCCGTCCTCGTGAAAACCGTTCCGCCACCAGGCGCCGCAATAGTAGGTGCGCAGCGCACCGTTCACTTCCCGGTGCCGCGCCTGGGCCGCGACCGACCGGGGCGTGAACAGCGGGTGTTCGTAGCTCATCCTCGCCAGGACCTTGGCGGGGTCGATCGCCTCGGTGCGGTTCAGCGTGACGAGCAGCGGCACGGGCAGGTCGAGTTGCTGGAGGATGTTCATGTGGTACGTGAGCGCGACCGGGCCCTGCCCGCCGGGCAGTACATGATAGTTCCACGCGGCATGGGCCAGCGGCCTGCGGGGCAGCAGCCGGGCGTCCGTGTGCAGCACGGCCTCGTTGCGCTGGAAGGGGATGGCGCCGAGTACCTCCTGCTCCGCGACGCTGGGGTCCGCGAGCAGCCGCAGCGCCTGGTCGGCGTGGCAGGCGAGGAACACGGCGTCGAATCGCTCCGCCTCCTGCCCGCGGGGCTTGACGATGACCGCGCCGGGCAGCCGGCGGACCGATTCGACCGGGGTCCCGAGGCGGATCCGGTGGCGGAACGGCGCGACGAGGCGATCCACGTAGCGCGCCGAACCGCCCGTGACCGTACGCCACACGGGCCGGTCGTCGACCGTCAGCATCCCGTGGTTGTGCAGGAAGCGCACGAAGAAGCGCGCCGGGAACTGGAACATGGAGGCGGGCGTGGTCGACCAGATGGCCGCGCCCATCGGCAGGATGTAGTGCTCCCGGAAGGCCTGCCCGTAGCGGCCTTCCTCGAGGAACCGGCCGAGCGGCAGCTCGGGACCGGGCTGCACGAGGAGCCGCGGCGCCTCGCGGTGAAAGCGCAGGATGTCGCGCACCATGCCGAGGAAGGACGGCTTCAGCAGGTTGCGACGCTGGGCGAACAGCGCGTTCAGCGAAGTGCCGTTGTATTCGAGATCCGCGGCCTCGTCGCGGACCGAGAAGCTCATGCGGCTTTCCTGCGTCGCGACGCCGAGCCCCGCGAGGAGGGCGGTGAAGCGCGGGTAGGTCCGCTCGTTGTAGACGATGAATCCCGTGTCCACGGCGACGCGGCGGCCCGCGATCTCGAGGTCGTGCGTGTGGCTGTGTCCGCCGGCGTGCGATCCCGCCTCGAAAACGGTGATCTCGTGCGCGCCGGCGAGGCGCGACGCCGCGACGTTCCCGGCGATGCCGGCGCCGACGACGGCGATCTTCACGGCCGGCCGCCAGGCTGCCGGTCGCGGTGCGAATCGCGGATCGCCGCCGGCACGGGCCGCAGCCCCTCCACGATCCCGAGCCAGCCGAGCAGGCGCAGCCCGTACCAGGACAGGTCCAGCTCCCACCAGTAGAAGCCCTGGCGCGCCGACGCCGGGTAACGATGGTGGTTGTTGTGCCAGCCCTCGCCCAGCGTGATCAACGCGAGCCAGGCGTTGTTGCGCGAGTCGTCGCGCGTCTCGTAGCGGCGCCGGCCGAAGCGATGGGCCAGGGAATTGATCGTGAACGTCGCGTGCCAGAGCACGACGGTCGAGATGCAGAATCCCCACACCAGCAGCTGCCAGCCGTCGGTACCGAGGGCGGGCAGGGCCGACTCCAGCCATTCGCCCGCCACGAACAGCAGGGCAGCCAGGGCGACCGGCACGACGACATCGTAGCGGTCCAGCCAGCGCAACTCCGGGTAGCGCGCGAGGTCGCGCACCAGGGCGGCGCGCGTCGGGAAGTTCTCGCGCGCGAGGAACCAGCCGACGTGGCTCCAGAAGAAACCGTGCTCGGTCGGCGAATGGCAGTCAGCCGGCCGGTCCGCGTGGGCGTGGTGATGACGGTGATGGGCCGCCCACCACAGCGGTCCGCGCTGCACTGCGCTCGCGCCGAGCAGCGCAAAGGCAAATTGCGCCGCACGCGAGGTCCGGAACGCGCGGTGGGCGAAGTAACGGTGGTAGAACGCCGTGATCGCGAACATCCGCAGCACGTAGAGCGCCACGGCAACGGCAATGGCCGTCGCGCTGTAGCCGGTCCAGAACGCGCCGAGGCAGCCGAGATGCACCGCGACGAACGGCACGACCCGCGGCCAGTCGACGCTGCGCGGCAAGGCCTCCGCTGCCGGGTCCGGGACCGCGCCGCTGTCCACCCAGCGCCGCAGGGCCAGGTCGATCCGGGAGCCGGTCACGGTGCGCCGCCCCAGTGCTGCGGCACCTTCTGGATCCGCGTGGCGTCGTAGCCCTGGCTGACGGCGAACGCGACCAGGCGCTCGTAGTCCGCGTCCGGGATCTGCGGCGTGCGGGCCATGATCCATACGTAATCGCGCGCCTCGCGGCCGATCACGGTCTGCGTGTACGCGGGATCCACGTACGCGATCCGGTAGTCCGCCTTGACGGGCCAGATGAACCGCATGCCCCAGACGGCGTTTCCGGTGCCTTCGCGCACGAAGCCGCGCGGCGTGTAGCGCTTCTCCGCGCCGTCGAAGCCATCCTTCCGGAACGTGAACGTCGTCGCGATCGTGCCGTCCTCGGCGAGGCGATAGGACTCGACCGCGTTGTGCGCGCCTTTCTCGATGGCGGTCGGGATGTTGGCGATGACGTACCAGTCCCCCATGAAGCGATCGATGTCCACGTTCTCCGCGAGCGCGAGCGGCGGATGCGCGGACTCACGGCAGCCCGCCAGCAGCAGGGCGGCCGTCGCCAGCAGGCGCGCCGGATGCCGGATGCGCTGCTTCATTGCAGTTCGTACCGCAGGCGGCGCCCGCCGTCCGTGAGCGCCTCGAGGCCGACCCAGTCACCGTCGGCGTACCAGACGTCGATCTGCAGGTTCGGGCCGCTGATCCGGTAGCGCGACGCCACGCGCTCGTCGCCGCGCACGCGCACGCGCTCCTGTCCCTGCGGGGTCACCTGCACCGGCACGAGCTCGCCCGTCTGGCTGTTCAGCAGGCGGTCCGATTCCAGCAGCTGCCGATCCCAGTATGCGAAGCTGCGGATGCACCCGGGGTGGACGTCGCGGCCTTCGGGCCGGGCCACCGCAAGTCCGTCGTTTCCGGCGACGGCATTGACCGCGACGACCTCGCCATTGGAATCGGTGCGCGAGTCGAGTGCGCGCAGACAGCCGTCCTGCCAGCGCTCCACCGCCTCGTGGTCGTACCGGTAGGCGGTCACGAACAGGAATCGGACGTCGAAATCCGCCTGGCTGCGCAAGACCGTGCCCTGGCCGCCGGGCTCGAGCGTATAGCGGTGGCTGCCGATCTCGCGGCCGTCGAGCGTGACCCGGAAGTTCCAGTTGCCGCCCGCGCTGGCATGACAGGGCAGGGCGATGGACAGCGCCAGAGCGATGATCGCAAGTCGCATCATGCCTCCTTCGGCGGACCGGGGAAGAACGCGGAAGTCCGCCTGACGTAGTCGCGATAGGCCGGCCGGCGCTCGCCGATGTCGCGCTCGAGCAGCGTCACGCCCGAGACACGCAGCAGCAGCAGCGACATCAGCACCGGCGAAAACACGGTCCACCAGCCGCCGGCGTCCGCGGCGAGCAGGAAGAAGCCCCACCAGACGCAGAACTCGCCGAAGTAATTCGGGTGGCGGCTGTAGCGCCACAGCCCGCTGTCCAGCACGCGACCCGCGCTGTCCGCCCGGGCCTTAAACCGCGCCAGCTGCCAGTCCGCCACCGTTTCGTAAGCGATGCCGAATGCCGCGAGGCCGGCGCCCGCCCAGCCGACGATACCCGGCGCGCCCGGTTGTGAGATGGCCGCCGCCAGCGGCGCCGACACCAGCCAGGCGAGCACGGCCTGAAGCCCGAACACGAGGTACAGGCTCTTCCAGGGGAACCCGGGTTCGTTGCGCGCGCGGATCGCCTGGTAGCGGCGGTCTTCCGGCGCATTCCAGTTGCGGACCGCGAGATAGGCGGCGAGGCGCAGCGCCCAGGCCGCAGCGAGCGCCAGCGTCAGCCAACCGCGGAACGTGGCAGGCGACTGCAGGAAGGCGACGATCGCAGCCAGCAGCAGGAACAGTGACCAGAAGATGTCCACCAGCCCGGCATTTCGCCGGGCCGTCGCAATGGCCCACGCGGCCACGCCCAGCACCAGCAGTGCGGGCAGGGCGGCCAGCCATTGCGTGAGCGTGCTGCCTGTCATCGCGCGAATCCGTCGAAGCGCCGTGCCGCGAGGAAAAGGACCGGCGTCAGCAGGGCCCAGCCGGCGGCGATGGCGGCGACCGCCGACGCGGGCTCCAGGAACTGTACCGCGCCGAGCTTCTGGCCGCCGACGTAAGCGAGCGGCGCCCCTACCGCGCCGAGCAGTGCGGCGGCCAGGAGCCGGGATCGCAGCGCGCGCAGCGACACGTTGAGCGTGGTCGCGAAATTCGCCCACAGCGCGACCATCCAGACCGGCGCGGTGCCCGCGAGCAGCGCGCCGCCGTCGAATCGCAGGAATCCCGCCTGCACCAGCAGCGTCTCGAAAACAGCGCCTATCGCCAGCGCCAGGGCGACCAGGCCGATCTCCCGCGCCGGCTGCCGGGCCCTCGCGAGGTGCCAGGCCACGACCCCGATGACCGCGATCACCCCGAGCCACGGCAGGCCGCGCGCGGCGGCCAGGACGGCACCGAACCAGGCGATCTGGGACAGCAACACGTTCATCACGAGGGCAGGCAGCGGCATGGACCGTCTCCGATCAACCGGACCGGCGCGACAGCAGGTAGTGGGAGACCCACCATTCCTGGCCGCCCCGGTAACCGAACAGTTCTGCGCAGGCCATGAAGAACACCCGCCACCGCTGCAGCCAGATCGCGGCATCGGCCGGGCCGTAGACCTGCGCCAGCACCGCCAGTGCCTCGGTCCGCCGCGCGTCGAGGTTGGCGAGCCAGGCATTGGCGGTGCGCTCGTAGTGCCGGCCGCTCCAGCGCCACTGGGCGCGCACCGTGAGCCGGTCCTGGAACCGCAAGGCGAGGCCGTCGGACGGCATCATGCCGCCGGTGAAGAAATGGCGGCTCATCCAGTCGCCCGGGCCCTGGTCCTCGAAGGCATAGGGCACGTCCCGATGGCAGAAGACGTGCATGAAGAAGCGGCCGTCGTCGTCGAGCCAGTCGTGCACGCGCGCGAACAGTTCGCGCCAATTGCGCATGTGCTCGAACATCTCGACCGACACGATGCGGTCGAAGCGGCCCGGTGCCCGGAAATCGTTCATGTCGGCGGTCACGACGCGCACGTTCCCAAGACCCCGGCGTGCCGCTTCCGACTCGATCCAGGCGCGTTGCGAGTGCGAGTTGGAGACGGCGGTGATCCGGCTGCCCGGATAATGCGAGGCCATCCACAGTGTCAGCGAACCCCAGCCGCAGCCCAGTTCCAGGACCGACTGTCCATCCTCGAGACCGGCTCGTTCCGCGGTCACGGCGAGCGCGGCTGCTTCGGCGTCCGCCAGGCTGGACACGCCCTCCGGCCACCAGGCCGAGCTGTATTTGCGGTGCGTACCCAGCACGAGGCCGAAGAACTCCGCCGGCACCTCGTAATGCTGTTCGTTGGCGCGCTCCGGGACCAGTGCGACGGGCGACCGGTCCATGTCGGCTGCGAACCGCGCCGTAGCCTCCGATGCCCGCTCGCAATCGTCGGCGTGAATGTCCTGTAGGCGGCTTTCGCACAGGCGACGGATGCCGGAACGGATGACCGCGTCGGGGACCAGCCCCTGGTCCACCCAGCCAATCGCGGTTCGGGCGAATGCGCTCACGGCGAGCCCCCGGCCAGGGCGAGCGGGGTCAACGAAGCGGCGGCGATCACGACCTGTACCTGGCGAATCGACATGAGTCGCACCTGATCCTGAGAGTTGAGCGATGAGATTGAGCTTTGGCCCGTGAGCGCCTCGTGAGGACGACGTGAACCCATCGTGAATTTACCGCGAAGGCTCACGGCGCGTCCCCGGCCTGATCGAGCTGCGTCTTGAGCAGGCGCACGCCTTCCTCGATCGGGACCCACAGCGGCGTCGCGCCGGCGGCGGCAATCTCGCGACGCCGCGATTGCGCGGTGTCGCCGCCGACGAACACCGGACAGCCGGCCTCGCGCACCAACCGCGGCAGACCGCCGGACAGGAAGTCGTCCGCCGCCGGCAGGGACGATGACAGGACCACCGCCCGCGCCGCGCTGCGCTGGCGGGCGATGACGATCTCGTCGAGCGGGGTATCCGCGCCGAGCAGCACCGTCTGCAGGCCGGCGGCATGCGCCTGCAGCGCGAACAGCAGCAGACCGATCTCGTGCTGCTCGCCGGGCGCGCAGCTCGCGAGTACGCGGGGACCCGCCGCATAGCGCATGCGGTGTTGCAGGCGGGCGCCGAGCTTGCTGCGCAGGTACATCGAGAAAAAGTGCTCCTCGGCGATGCCGCCCGGGAGGTCGCGCCAGCGCTCCCCCAGGTGGGCGAGGAGCGGCAGGAGCAGTCCGCGGGTCACCTGCTCGACTGCATAGACGCTGAGCGACTCGTCGTAAATGCGGTCGAGCTCGGGTTCGTCGAAGTTCGCGATCGCCGCCGCCATGCGCTCCTGCGATTCCCGCCAGTGGCCGGCGGCGCTGGTCGCTTCTGCGGCGGGTTCGGCATCGATGAGGTCGCGAACGCGGCCGATCGGCACACCTCGATCCATCAGCGCCAGAACGCGCCGGATCCGCTCGACGTGCTGATGGGAGTAGAGCCGATGCCCCTTGGGGGTGCGCGCGGGCCTGACCAGACCGTAGCGACGCTCCCAGGCTCGCAAGGTGACGGCGTTGACGCCCGTCAGGGAGGCGATCGTACGGATCGGCAGGTTCGCGGTCGCTGTGGTTACCATGTGAATGCTCGCAAAATAACTGACCAAATCTTATACAAATAAGCTGTAAACCGCAATAAACTTGTATAATCGTTATACAGAACTTTGACAAGGAGTTAGAGGTTTGAGCGCCGCCCTGGTCTGGTTTCGACGAGATCTGCGCCACTACGACCATGCCGGGCTGGCGGCCGCGCTGGCTGGTCACGACCCGGTCCATTGCGCGTTCGTGTTCGACACCGCGATTCTCGATCGGCTGCGGAATCGGGCCGATCGCCGGCTCACCTTCATCTGGGACAGCGTGCTCGAGCTGCATGAGGCCCTGCAGGGCGTCGGCGGGGGGCTGCACGTCCTGCATGGCGACGCACGCCGGGAGATTCCCGCACTGGCGCGCTCGCTCGGCGTCGAGGCCGTGTACGCCAATCGCGACTACGAACCCGAGGCGCTCGCGCGCGACGGCACCGTCGCGGCGGCGCTGCGCGACGCCGGCATCCGCTGGCGCGACTGCAAGGACCAGGTCGTCTTCGAGCTCGACGAAGTCCGCACGCGCGCCGGGGAGCCATTCGCCGTCTTCACGCCCTACCGCAAGGCGTGGCTCTCGAAACTGAGTGCGGCGCATACCGCCGCAAGGTCCCCCGGCCCGTCGCCGGGCCGCCTGGCGCCCGCCGCGGACGCCCTGCCTGCGCTGGAGGCGCTCGGATTCTCCCGGCAGGAGCTGCCGATCGCGCCCGGCATGTCCGGCGCCGCGCGGGCCTGGACCGCCTTCCAGCGCCGACTCGAGTCGTATGCAGCGCGCCGCGACTTTCCTGCGCTCGACGGCACGTCACGGCTCTCGGTTCACCTGCGATTCGGGACGCTGTCGATCCGCGAACTGGTGCGTCACGCCGCGGCGCAGGCCGGCGAGGGGGCGGCGACCTGGCTTTCGGAACTCGTCTGGCGCGAGTTCTTCTTCGCCGTCCTGTCCGCGCGACCGGACGTCACGGACCACTGCTACCGCCGCGAGTTCGACGCGCTCGAATGGATCGAAGACCCCGATCACTGGGCGGCGTGGCGCGACGGCCGTACGGGTTACCCGCTGGTGGATGCCGCGATGCGCGAATTGCGGGCGCAGGGCACGATGCATAACCGGCTGCGCATGGTGACGGCCTCGTTCCTCACCAAGGACCTGGGCATCGACTGGCGTCGCGGCGAACGCCATTTCGCCGCCGAGCTCCTCGACTACGACCTGGCCGCAAACAATGGCGGCTGGCAGTGGAGCGCCTCGACCGGCTGCGATGCCCAGCCGTGGTTCCGCATCTTCAATCCGGTCACGCAATCGCGGCGGTTCGATCCTTCCGGAGAGTACATCCGCCGCTGGCTGCCCGAGCTCGCCCGCGTCCCGGACCGCCTGATCCATGCGCCCTGGGAGATGACGCCGATCGAGCAGCAGGCGGCAGGTTGCTTGATCGGCCGGCAGTATCCGGCACCGATCGTCGACCACGACGTGGCGCGGCGGCGTACGCTAGCGCGCTTCAAGGCCGTCACGGGCGAGGCAGTGCACGGGTGAGCGTGGATGAACGGTGGATGCGGCAGGCGCTGCAACTTGCCGCGCGGGCCGAACAGATGGGCGAGGTGCCGGTCGGGGCGCTCGTCGTGCGCGACGGCCGGGTGCTCGGCGAGGGGTGGAACCAGCCGATCGCGACCCGTGACCCGACCGCGCACGCGGAAATCCTGGCGTTGCGCCATGCGGCCGCCGCCGTCGGGGATTACCGGCTGGGCGGCGCGACGCTCTACGTGACGCTGGAGCCCTGCCCGATGTGCGCAGCCGCGATCGCGCATGCCCGCATCGCCCGGCTCGTCTTCGGCGCCTGGGATCCGCGCCAGGGCGCAGCCGGGAGCGTGTTCGACCTCGTCGCCTCCGAGGCGATGAATCACCGCGTCGATGCGTTCGGCGGCGTCCTGTCGGAGGAGTGCGGCGCGCTACTGCGCCGGTTTTTCGCCGGGCGCCGCTGAGGGCGTGTCGTCGTCCAGCATCCAGCGCAGCAGCTCGGCGTAGGTCTGCACGTTGCGCACGAAGCCGACCGGTTCCCAGCCGCGGGCGTAGCCGCGTTTCAGGGTCGCGTAGTGGCTTTCCTGGGCCAGCAGCGGCAGGTTTTCGCGCACGTCCGGCCAGCGATCAGGGTCCTGGCCGCGACGCTGGGTGAGGATCCTGGCGTCCTCGAGGTGGCCGTAGCCGACGTTGTAGGCCGCGAGCGTCATCCAGGTCCGGTCCGGGTCGGGAATCCGCTCCGGGATCGTCTTGCCGATGACGCGCAGGTAGCGCGCGCCGCCCAGGATGCTCTGGCGCGGATCGGTGCGGTCGGCGATGCCGACGCGCCGAGCCGTTTCCGCGGTGAGCATCATCAGGCCCTGGACGCCGGTCGGCGAGACCGCAGCCGGGTCCCAGCGCGATTCCTGGTAGCCGATGGCGGCGAGCAGGCGCCAGTCGATGCCCGTCTCGGCGGCCGCTTCCTGGAACCAGGCCTGGTAACGGGGCAGCCGCTCGCGCACCCCGGCCACGAAGCTGGCGGCGTCGACCCGGTCGAATCGCACCAGCGCGCGGCGATTGCGCTCGAGGATGTCGGCGAGGCGGCCGTCCGACTCGATCTTCGCGAAGAAGCGTTCGAGCTCGGGCAGCAGGTCGCGGCCGTGCGGGGTTATCGCCCAGGCAACGGCTTCCGCCTCGGCGATCCGGAAGGCCGGGCGCAGGTCCGGAAAGAAGTGCCGGGCCAGGGAGAACTCGATGGAGTCCGCGATCGTCAGGTCCGCTTCGCCGCGCGCGACGCGGCCCAGCACGTCCAGGGCATCGGCGGCGCGGACCTCGGTCCAGGCGAGACCCGGCACCTGGGTCGCGAGTTGCGTCAGCGCCGCCGAGTGCGGGGAATTGCGCTGGACGACGACACGCCGGCCGGCGAGCTCGGCCGGCGTCCTCGGGAGCCGGTCCTGCACCCGGTAGATGACGTACTGGTCGATGCGCTGGAAGACCGGGCCGAAAAGCACGCGCCGCGGGTGTTCACCGCCGGTCACGATTCCGGCGGCGGCGATCTGCACGCGGTTCCTGGCGGCCGACGACAGCGCGGCCGCGGCGGTCGGAACCGTCCGCAATTCGAGCCGCACCCCGAGGTGCTCCGCGAACGCCCGTGCGAGTTCGTACTCCGGCCCCTCGGGGCCGGCAGCACCTTCGTAGTAGGCGAGCGGACTGTTCCGTGTGGCGACCTCGACCGCACCCTGCGCGATGATCAGTTCCAGCGCGCCGGGCATGCGCGAGCAGGTGCCGATCATGAGCGAAGACAGCAGGATCGCCGGAACGCCGAACCGGCTGCGGAGTCGCCGCCAGGGCGATGCGGCGGGCGCGGATTCCGGCTGCATTGATGTAGAATAGCGGTTCCGGTCCGGCCCGCGACGACGGCCGCCGGAACCCCGCACGGAGAGGTACCGAAGCGGTCATAACGGCACCGACTCGAAATCGGTTGAGGGCATTACGCCCTACGTGGGTTCGAATCCCACCCTCTCCGCCAA
>CAZVIF010000029.1:0-34325 GCA_964626745.1 uncultured Steroidobacteraceae bacterium | reverse complement strand
GGTCGCCGATGATCAGCTCGCGCTGGCCGCGGCCGATCGGCACCATCGAGTCGATGGCCTTGTAGCCGGTCTGCACCGGCTGGCTGACGCTCTTGCGCCAGATCACGCCCGGCGCCACGCGCTCGATCGGCGACTTCTTCGAGGCCTTGATCGGGCCCTTGCCGTCGAGCGGGTTGCCGAGCGCGTCCACCACGCGGCCGAGCATCTCGGGGCCGACCGGCACCTCGAGGATGCGGCCGGTGGTCTTCACCGTCGCGCCCTCGGAGATGTGCATGTAATCGCCGAGCACCACGGCGCCGACCGAGTCCTGCTCGAGGTTCAGCGCGAGGCCGAAGGTGTTGCCCGGGAACTCGAGCATCTCGCCGTAAGCGACGTCCGCGAGGCCGTGCACGCGGCAGATGCCGTCGGTCACGCTGACCACGGTGCCGACGTTGCGCGCTTCGGTCGCGGCGTCGAAGTTCTTGATCCGGGCCTGGATCAGGTCGGTGATTTCGGAGGCCTTGATGGACATGGGACGTTCTCTCTTAACTGTTCTGTAGCGCCGTTCCGAGCCGCTCGAGGCGGCCCTTCAGCGATCCGTCGATGACGAGGTCGCCGGCGCGCACGATGGCTCCGCCGATGAGCGACTCGTCGATCTTCGTGTGCATGCGCACCTCGCGGCCGAGGCGCTTCGCGAGCGCCGCCGCGAGCTTCTTCTCTTGCGGCGCCTCGATGGCGCGCGCCGCGACGACTTCCACGTCCACGACGCCCTCGACGTCGGCGCGCAGCTTCTCGAACTGCTCGGCGATGTGCGACAGGAGCTGCAGCCGGCGGTTCTCGGCGAGCGCGCGCAGGAAGTTGCGCCCGTGGTCGCCCGCCGCGTGCTTCGACAACCCGCCCAGGAGATCCACGAGCTCCTCGCCCGTGACATGCGGGTTGCCGATCAGCGGCGCGACCTTCGGGTGCCGCGCGCCCTCGGCGGCGGCGCCGAGCAGCTTCGACCACTCGGCGAGCGCCTTCGCGCCGTGCGCGTGGGCGAAGGCCGCCCGCGCGTAGGGCCGCGCGATGGTGGCGCGGTCAGCCACGGGCCGGGGCTCCCTTCTCGAGCTCCGCCGCCAGCTCGTCCAGCAGCTTGGCGTGCGCCTTGGCGTCGACCTCGCGGCCGAGCAGCTGGGCGGCGCCGGCGAGCGCGAGCGCGGACACTTCCTTGCGCAGGCCGTCCCGCACGCGCGCCTGCTCGTTGGCGATCTCGCCGCGCGCCTGGCTCACGATCCGCTGGCCCTCGGTCACCGCGGCGTTCTTCGCCTCGGCGATCAGGTCGCTGCCCCGCTTGTGCGCGAGGTCCGTCACCTGCACGGCCTTCTGGCGGGCCTCCGCGAGGATGGCCTCCGAGCCGTGCCGCGCCTCGGCCAGTTCCTTCTGGCCCCGCTCGCCCGCGGCGATGCCGTCGGCGATTTCCTTGCGGCGCTGCTCGATCGCCGCCATCACCGGCGGCCAGATGAATTTCATGCAGAACCAGACGAAGACGATCATCGCGATCGTCTGGCCGATCAGTGTCAGGTTGAAGTCCATCGAACCTCTCCTGCCGGGATCAGCCGCCCGTGCCGGTCGCCGCCTGCAGCTGGCCGATGAACGGGTTGGCGAAGGCGAAGAACAGCGCGACGCCCACGCCGATCATCGCGACCGCGTCGAGCAGCGCGACGACGATGAACATCTTGGTCTGCAGCATCGGGGCGAGCTCCGGCTGGCGCGCGGCGCCTTCGAGGAAGCGGCCGCCGAGCAGGCCCATGCCGATGCCGACGCCGAGGGCGCCGAGGCCGATGAGGATCGCGACAGCAATCGCGGTAAAACCGATCACAGTTTCCATCGAACGTCTCCTGGTCGAAAAAGCTTCAATGTGCCTCGTGCGCCTGCGACAGGTACACGATCGTCAACATCATGAAAATGAACGCCTGCAGCAGCACGATCAGCAGGTGGAACACGGCCCAGCCGAAGTGCAGCGGCAGCTGCCAGAGGCCGAGCAGCGCGATGAGCATGAAGATCAGCTCGCCGGCGTAGAGGTTGCCGAACAACCGCAGCGAGAGCGACACGGGCTTGGCGATCAGCGCCACGCCCTCGAGCGCGAAGTTGAACGGCACGGCGGCCCAGTGGTTGAAGGGCTGCAGCGTCAGCTCCTTCGTGAAGCCGCCGAAGCCCTTCATCCTGATGCTGTAGTAGATGGTCAGCAGGAAGACGCTGATGCCCATCGCGAAGGTGATGTTGACGTCCGCGGTCGGCACGACGCGGAGGTAATCGACCCCGGCCTGGCTCGCGGCCCAGGGCAGCCAGTCGACCGGGATCAGGTCCATCGCGTTCATCAGGAAGATCCAGACGAACAGCGTGAGCGCGAGCGGCGCGATCACCGGGCTCTTGGGCGGGTGGCTGAAGGTGTCGGAAACGCTCTTGTCCACGAAGCCGACGACGGTCTCGACGACGGCCTGCATGCGGCCGGGGACGCCGCTGGTCGCCTTCTTCGCGACGCGGCTGAAGAGCCAGATCAGGACGACGCCGAGCAGCACCGAAAAGAACATCGAGTCGACGTTCACGGCCCAGAAGTTGCCGTGGCAGTCGTTCCAGACCCAGTCGCCGTCCTTCTTGCAGACGGTCAGGTGCTGGAGGTGGTGGGAGATGTAGCTGCCAGCCGTGTGACCCGATTCCGCCATGATCTACGATCGTCTCCCGTCGAACAGCAATCCCAGAGGGATGGCCAGCAAGGTCGCGATGTACCCGGTGAACAAGTACCCCGGGTGCAGCGGCCGCAAGGTCTTGAACACCACGGCGAACAGCACCGCCGCGATCAGGAGCTTGCCGACCTCTCCCAGCCATCCGGCCCGGAGCAGGCTCTGCGCGCTGCTCCCGGCCCGCGGCGACATCACCCTCGCCGCCAGAAACGCGTTCGGCACGACGCCGATCAATCCACCCAACAAGGTGGGGATCGCCCGTTCCGAACCCAACCCGACCCAGACGATCGCGGCGAGTCCGACGGCGACGGCGAGCTGCACCAGCAGGATGTTGCGAACTGTTCTCACAAAAAACGCCACGTTCCCCTTCGGGCGGTTCGTGGCGTTCTCACGCTGCGCAGCCAGCCTCAGAGGCGGCCGAAAGCCGCGCGCATTATAGATGCGCGCGTTGCGGCGCACAACCGCGAAAAGCCGGAAAAATCCCTGTCTTGGTGCGGGCTTACGTAAAAGGGGTGCGTCCCCTTTTACTTGCCCCAGCGGCCGTTGCCGGGTTTCATGTCGCGGGGGTCGAGCTTGATGGGGAAGCGCTCACGGATGCGCGCGTCCGCATCGGGCGGGATGTACGCGGGGTAGTAGGTCGACAGGATCTCGTGCACCCGCTTGTGCGCGTGCTCATAGATCGTCGGGTGCCCCGCCTCGGCCCAGGCCCCGGGGGTCGTGCGGTCGGCGAGCTCCGGGTACAGAAACTCGCTCTTCATGAGGGCCAGGGTCTGGGCATGGCCGAGGTAGTGGCCGGCGCCGTACACGGTGTCCTTGATGACGTCGTAGGACAGCGTCTCGTCGGTCACCTCGATGCCGCGCAGGATGCGCTGCACGTTCCCGATCATGTCGTTGTCGATCAGCATGCCCTCGAAGGACTGGCCCATCAGGCTGCCGACGATGCCGGGGTAGCAGGACACCTGGTTGCAGCCCGCGAGCGCCGCCGCGGCCACGGTCAGCGCCTTTTCATAGCCCGCCTGGGCGTCCATGGTCTTGGAGTCGGTCATGCCGGCGCCGATGCTGGTCGTGAACCCGAAGTGGCTGC
This sequence comes from uncultured Steroidobacteraceae bacterium, assembly GCA_964626745.1. Classification (GTDB taxonomy): domain Bacteria; phylum Pseudomonadota; class Gammaproteobacteria; order Steroidobacterales; family Steroidobacteraceae; genus SCUD01. The sequence goes on along the minus strand of CAZVIF010000029.1, from coordinate 30,542 downwards.
AGAGCTGGATGGTCGCCGCCGTGACGAGGGCCTCCTCGCCGCTGCCGCCCGAGAACGCGCCGGTGCGCAGGTCCGAGATGAACGGCCACATGCCGAAGTTCATGTGGCTGCCGCGGCGCACCAGGTTCATGACGCACAGGCACGAGAGCGTCTCCGCGAAGCTCTGCACCAGCGTCCCGGCGAGCGCCGCCGGCGAAGTCGCCCCGGCCTGGGGCGCGATGGCGACGTCGCCGGGCAGGCCCAGCTCCGCGAGCTTCACCAGGACCTCGGCGTTGTCCTTGCCGAAGCGCAGCGGCGAGACGATCGGGCAGCCGCCGAAGGTGCAGAACGGCCGCTCCAGGAACGCGCCCTCGCGCCCCAGGAAGGTGTCGAACAGCGAGATGATCGGCTCGATGTGATCCACCACCGCGATGCCGAGCGCGAAGTGCTTGCGCGTGCCGGCGAGCTCCGCATAGGCGATGTTCATGTCGTGCACGTACACGTCGGTGCTGTACTCGGCCGCGATGAACGGCTGGCCGAAGACGTGGATGTGCTGGCAGTGGTCGGCGAGGCGGGCCGCGTCGTAGAGGTCGACGAGCCGGGTCGGCCGGTAGGTCTGGGTCTCGTACTCGAGGATGTTGACTGTCTCGCCGGAGGTCGTGAACAGCACCGAGCGGTCGTGCACCTCGAGGTCGTAGGCCGGATCCGGGGCGTGCAGCGTATAGCGCCGGCCGGACGCGGCGATCAGGTCCTCGACCAGGGCCCGGGGGAAGCGCAGGCGGTTGTCCTCGCCCAGGATGCAGCCCCCCGGCAGCGCGTATTTCAGGATCTCCGGGATGGGGTCGCCGATGCCGACCTCCTCCAGCAGCTTCAGCGCCGTGTCGTAGATGCGCTCGATGGCGCGCTCGGACAGGGGCTTGTACTGGCCGCCCTCGAAGCCGGGGTGGACCGCCTGGCTGGCGGCGCCGGCGGGGCCGATGCGGCGGCGGGCAAGGTTGCTTCCGGGTCGGTGGTTTTCGCGGCTCATGCTCCCTCCACTTGATCCACGTCAAATGCCCGCCGGCGGCGATCGGCCAGAGTGCCGCCGATCTGTCTGCGCGGGGTGCGCATCGATGGCCGCAACCGAATACTACAACGACCGGGTGGTCCGACAGTTCGCGGTCATGACCGTGGTCTGGGCGATCGTCGGCATGCTGGTGGGCGTGGTGATCGCCGCCCAGCTCATCTGGCCCGATCTCCTGCACGGCATTCCCTGGCTCAGTTACGGGCGCCTGCGGCCGCTGCACACCAACGCCGTGATCTTCGCCTTCGGCGGCTCGGCGCTGTTCGCGACCAGCTATTACTGCGTGCAGCGCACCTGCCAGGTGCGGCTGTTCTCCGACAAGCTCGCCGCCTTCACCTTCTGGGGCTGGCAGGCGGTGATCGTCGCCGCGGCCGTCACCCTGCCGCTCGGCATCACGCAGTCGAAGGAATACGCCGAGCTCGAGTGGCCGATCGACCTCTTGATCACCGCGGTCTGGGTCAGCTACGGCGTCGTCTTCTTCGGCACCATCGTCAAGCGCCGCATCCCGCACATCTACGTCGCGAACTGGTTCTTCGGCGCGTTCATCATCACGATCGCGCTGCTGCACATCTTCAACAACCTGAGCATGCCGGTCACCGCGACCAAGTCCTACAGCGCCTACACCGGCGCGGTGGATGCCATGGTGCAGTGGTGGTACGGGCACAACGCGGTCGGCTTCTTCCTGACCGCCGGCTTCCTCGGGATGATGTACTACTTCGTGCCGCGCCAGGCGGAGCGGCCGATCTACTCCTACCGGCTGTCCGTCGTGCACTTCTGGGCGCTGATCTCGACCTACATGTGGGCGGGCCCGCACCACCTGCAGTACACCGCGCTCCCCGACTGGGCGCAGTCGCTCGGCATGGTGTTCTCGCTCGTGCTGCTCGCGCCGTCCTGGGGCGGCATGATCAACGGCATCATGACGCTCTCCGGCGCGTGGCATAAGCTGCGCGACGACCCGATCATCAAGTTCATGATCGTCTCGCTGTCCTTCTACGGCATGAGCACGTTCGAAGGGCCGATGATGTCGATCAAGACGGTCAACTCGCTCTCGCACTACACCGACTGGACCATCGGCCACGTGCACTCCGGCGCGCTCGGCTGGGTGGCGATGATCTCGCTCGGCTGCATCTACAGCCTGACGCCGCGGCTGCTCGGCCTGAAGTCCATGTACTCGACGCGCGCGATCAACACGCACTTCTGGGTGCACACGATCGGCGTCGTGTTCTACATCGCGGCGATGTGGATCGCGGGCGTGATGCAGGGCCTCATGTGGCGCGCGACGAACGACGACGGGACGCTCACCTACACCTTCGTCGAGGCGCTGAAGGCCACCTACCCCTACTACGTCGTGCGCCTGGCCGGCGGGCTGCTGGTACTCGGCGGCACCTTCATCATGGCCTGGAACATGTGGAAGACCTTCGCCTCGGTGCGCGAGGTCAAGCCGGTCGTCGTGCCGATCCCGGCGCGGGCCTGAGGCGGGAACCGCGATGAACCACGAAAAGATCGAAAAGAACGTCGGGCTGCTGGCCGTGCTCGTGGCCGTGGTGGTCTCGGTCGGCGGCCTGGTCGAGATCGTGCCGCTGATGCACCAGGCGGAGGTGGTCGAGCCGCTGCCGGGCGTCACGCCCTACGCGCCGCTCGAGCTCGCCGGCCGCGACGTGTACATCCGCGAGGGCTGCTACAACTGCCACTCGCAGATGGTGCGCACGCTGCGTTTCGAGACCGAGCGCTACGGCCACTACTCGCTCGCCGGCGAGTCCGTCTACGACCGGCCTTTCCAGTGGGGCAGCAAGCGCACGGGCCCGGACCTGGCGCGCGTCGGCGGGCGCTACAGCGACGACTGGCACCGCGTGCACCTCCTGAACCCGCGCGACCTGGTGCCGGAATCGAACATGCCGGCCTATCCATGGCTCGCCGAGGCTCCCGTCGACGGCGCGCTCGTCGAGAAGAAGCTGCGCGCGCTCGCCGTGCTCGGCGACCCGTACACCGAGGCGGACTTCGCCGGCGCGGCGGCCGCCGTGGAAGGCAAGACCGAACTCGACGCGGTCGTGGCCTACCTGCAGGGACTGGGGCGGCACGCGCCCAAAGGACGCTGACATGGACTGGGGCATCGCAATGGGCGTGGTGACGGGCGTGCTGCTGATCGCATTCCTCGGCATCGTCGCCTGGGCCTGGAGCAAGAAGCGCAAGCAGGCCTTCGAGGAGGCCGCGCACTATCCGCTGTTCGATGAAGGAGACCGGTTGTGAGCACGGGCTGGTCCTGGTTCGTCATCGTCCTCACGGTCGCCAACATCCTCGGCTGCCTGTGGCTGCTGTGGTGGACGCGCCGCCCGCACGGCGACAAGCCCGAGGGCGAGACCACCGGCCATGTCTGGGACGGCGATCTCGTCGAGGGCAACAAGCCGATGCCGCGGTGGTGGATCAACCTCTTCTACATCACCATCGTGTTCGCCTTCGCCTACCTCATCTATTACCCCGGACTCGGCGCATTCGCGGGCACCGGCGGCTGGTCGAGCCAGGGCAAGCACGCGGCCGACGTCGCGGCGGCGCAGGCGAAGCTCGAGCCGGTGCTGGCGGGCTTCCGCACGCAGCCGATCGCGGCGCTCGCCGCCAATGCCGAAGCCGTCGAACTCGGCCGCTCCGTGTTCGCGAACAACTGCGCCACCTGCCACGGCTCGGACGCGCGCGGCGCGCGCGGCTTCCCGAACCTCGTCGACGCCGACTGGCAGTGGGGCGGCGACCCGGACAGCGTGCTCGCGACCGTGCTCGGCGGGCGCCAGGCCGCGATGCCGGCGATGGGCGCGGTGCTCGGTGAGGCCGGCGTTGCCGCGACGGCCGCCTACGTGCAGAGCCTCTCCGGCCAGCCGGTGGACCCGGCGCTCGCAGCCGCGGGCAGCACGCACTTCCAGACGCTGTGCATCGCCTGCCACGGCGTCGACGGGCGCGGCAACCCGCTGCTCGGCGCGCCGAACCTGACGGACGGCACCTGGCTGTACGGCGGCGACGCCGCGACGATCGCGGAGACGATTGCGAAGGGCCGCATGGGGCAGATGCCGGCGCACGCGGCGCTGATCGGCGAGGACCGCGCGCGGCTCGCCGCCGCCTGGGTCCTGGCGCAGGGCCGCACGGAGCGCTGAGATGCGCCCCCCGGACCCGGCGCCGCTGCCCGCGGTCCAGCGTTGGGGGGCGGTGGTCTGGCCGTCCTTCTTTGCGGCCGCCGTCGCCACCATGGTGTTCTTCGCGATGTTCGACCCGGCGGAGCTATCGCGTATCGCGTGGGTCGGCGTCGAGCTCGACCGCAAGTGGGGTTACACGATCGGCTTCTTCCTGTTCTGGATCTGCACGTTCTCGTCGAGCCTGTTCACCTCGCTGCTGCTGCGCGGACGCGGCTGATGACGAAGCTCGCGAACGAAGCCGCCGTCGTCGCCGACGGCGACCTGTACCGCGCGGCGCCGAAGATCTACCCGCGCGAGACGGACGGACGCTTCCAGCGCCTGCGCAAGGCGGCGGTGATCGTCCTGCTCGGCCTCTACTACGTGATGCCGTGGATGACCTGGAACGGGCGCCAGGCGGTACTGTTCGACCTGCCGGCACGCAAGTTCTACATCCTCGGGCTCACCTTCTGGCCGCAGGACTTCTTCTACCTGTCGTGGCTGCTGATCCTCGCGGGACTCTCGCTGTTCTTCTTCACCGCGGTCGCGGGGCGGCTCTGGTGCGGCTATGCCTGCCCGCAGACGGTGTGGACCGAGGTCTTCCTGTGGATGGAACGCTGGACCGAAGGCGACCGCGCCCGGCGCATGAAGCTCGACGCGGCGCCCTGGTCGGCGGAAAAGGTCGCGCGCAAGGGCGGCAAGCACCTGCTCTGGATCGTGTTCGCGCTGTGGACCGGTTTCACCTTCGTCGGTTTCTTCACGCCGATCCGCGAGCTCGGGCCGCGCGTGCTCGCGCTGTCGCTCGGCCCCTGGGAAACGTTCTGGACGCTGTTCTATTCGTTCGCGACCTGGGGCAACGCCGGCCACCTGCGCGAGCAGGTATGCAAGTACATGTGCCCCTACGCCCGGTTCCAGGGCGCCATGTTCGACCCGAACACGCTGATCATCGCCTACGACACGGCGCGCGGGGAGCCGCGCGGGTCGCGCCGCAAGGGCTCGGACTACAAGGCCGCCGGCCTCGGCGACTGCATCGACTGCACCTTCTGCGTGCAGGTCTGCCCGACCGGCATCGACATCCGCGACGGGCTGCAATACGAATGCATCGCCTGCGGCGCCTGCATCGACGCCTGCGACGCCGTGATGGACAAGGTCGCCTACCCGCGCGGGCTGATCCGCTACGCGACCGAGGAATCGCTCGCCGGCCGCCCCTCGCACCTCCTGCGACCTCGCGTCATCATCTACGGGCTGCTGCTCGCCGCGGGCTTCGTCAGCTTCGGCTGGTCGGTCACCCATCGCCTGCCGCTGATCGTGGACGTGGTGCGCGACCGCAACGCGCTCTACCGCGTGGCGGGCGACGGCGCGATCGAGAATGCCTACACGCTCAAGATCATGAACAAGGCCGATGCCGTGCGCAGCTTCCGGGTCACCCTCGAGGAGGAGCTCGAGGAGGACGAGGGCGAGGACGAGGCGTCCGTCACGCTGGCCGGCGGCGCGCCCCTCGAGGTGACCGTGCAGGCGGGCGAGGTGCTCGCAGTGCCGATCACGCTGCGCGCCCCCGCGGGCCACATCCACGGCCGCGCCGACGTCGAGTTCATCGTCGAGGCGGTCGACGAGCCCGGCGTCCGTTACGAGGCCGAAAGCCGTTTCTTCGGGCCGTCGTCATGAACGCGCGTCCCTGGTATCGCGAGCCGATGGTCCTGCTGGTGATCGCCCTGCCCGCCGCGGCGGTCGTGGCCGGCATCACGACGCTCGTGCTCGCGGCGGGCGGCGACTCGGGCGATGCGCGCGTCCGGCGCGTGGCCCAGACGCAGACCGCGGACCTGGCGCCGGACCGCGCGGCCGCGGCACTCGGGCTGGCGGGCGAGCTCACGCTCGATGCCAACGGCGCGGTCACGCTGCGCTTCGACGGGTCGCCGCCGGCGGCCACCGTGCTGCGTCTCGAGCTGCGCCACGCGACCGACGCCGGGCGCGACCGCGGCGCGCGCCTGGTCAGCGCCGGCGAGGGCGTGTTCGTCGGCCGGCTCGAGGCGGCGCGCGAACCGGGGGCCTACAACGTGGAGCTGGCGCCGGAGCGCGTCGACTGGCGCCTGGTCGGGCGGCTCGAGGCGGGCAGCGCGCGGCTGCGGCTGGTCGCCGCGCTGGAGGAATGAATGGACGCGTTGCTCGCAGCCTGCTTCCACTGCGGCGAGCCGGTCCCGGCCGGGGGCGGCGCGCGCGCCGCGATCGGCGGCGTCGAGCGGGACTTCTGCTGCGGCGGCTGCGAGGCCGCGGCGGCCTGGATCGAGGGTGCGGGCCTTGGCGGCTACTACCGCGCACGCACCGCGCCTGCGCTGATTCCGCAGCCGGCCGCAGCGCCGGCATTCGCGCAGTGGGACGAGCCCGCCTTCGCCCGCCTGCACTGCAGCGAGCGGGACGGCCGCCGCGCCACGACGCTGGTCGTCGAGGGCGTGCGCTGCGCCGCCTGCGCCTGGCTGATCGAGCGCGCGCTCACGGGCGAGGCCGGCGTCGCCTCGGTGAGCGTCAACGCCGCGACCGCCCGGCTCGCCCTCGAGTGGGACCCGCAGCGGACACCACTCTCGCGCCTGGTCACCCTGCTCGCGCGGCTCGGCTACCGCGTGCACTGCCCGGCACGCGACGACGCGCGCGCGGCTGCGGGCGAGCGGCGCGCTTCCCTGAAGCGGCTCGCCATCGCCGGGCTCGGCGCGATGCAGGCGATGATGCTCTCCGAGGCGCTCTACTTCGGCGCCGGCGAGCTCGACCTGGCGACGCGGGATTTCTTCCGCTGGGTGACCTTCCTGGTGGCGACGCCGGTCGTGTTCTACGCCGGCTGGCCGTTCCTCGCCGGCGCCTGGCGCCAGCTGCAGGCGCGTGCGCCGGGCATGGACCTGCTGGTCGCGGTGTCGGTGCTGCTCGCGTGGGCAGCCAGCGTCATCGAGACCCTGCGCGGGGGCGAAGCGGTCTATTACGACGCCGCCGTGATGTTCATCTTCTTCCTGCTCGCCGCGCGCCACATCGAGACCGAGGCTCGACGGCGCGCGACGGCGGCGCTCGACGTGCTCGCGCGCGCGCAGCCGGAACTCGCGCTGCGGCTCGACGCAGACGGCCGCGAGGAGACGGTTGCCGTCTCCGCCGTGGTGCCCGGCGACCGCCTGCGCGTGCGCGCCGGCAGCGCCGTTCCGGTGGACGGCCTGCTGCTGGCGGCCCCGGCGGAGCTCGACGAGCGCTTCATCACCGGCGAGTCGCGCGCGGTGAGTCACGCGCCAGGCGAGCTGCTGCTCGCCGGAAGCATCGCGCTCGGCAGCCCGCTCGAGCTGCGGGCGACCCGGGCCGCCGGCGAGAGCACGATCGCGCGGCTCGCCGAACTCGCGGCGCGCGCCCAGGCCGCGCGCCCGCGGGCGGCGCGGATCGCCGACCGCGTCGCGGGCGGGTTCGTCGTGGCGATGCTGGTCGCCGCGGCGCTGGTCGGCCTCGCCTGGTGGTGGATCGAGCCGGCGCGCGCGCTGCCGGTGACGCTCGCCGTGCTGGCCGCGACCTGCCCCTGCGCGCTTGCGCTCGCCGTACCCGCGGCGATCGCCGCGGCGCAGTCGGCGTTCGCGCGCCGGGGCGCGCTGGTGCTGGATCCCGACGCCGTCGAGTCGCTCGCGCGCGTGGACACGATCGTCCTCGACAAGACCGGGACGCTGACCACCGGCCGGCCGCAGCTCGCCGGGCTCCGGGCGTTCGGACTGCCGCAGGACGAGGCGCTCGCCGCCGCGGCGGCGCTGGAGCGCGGCATGCACCACCCGCTCGCGGCCGTGTTCCGGCCGTTCGACGACGGCCGGCCGGCCGACGGCGTGCGCGTCGTCGCCGGCGCGGGCATCGAGGGACGGATCGGCGGACGGCGGTTTCGCATCGGCACGCCGGCGTTCGCGGCGGGGAGCGCGCGCGACGACGAGGGCATCTGGCTCGGCGACGGCGAGCGCGCCCTCGCCCGCTTCGACTGCGCGGACACGCTGCGCCCCGGCGCGGCCGCGGCGCTGGCGGCGCTGCGCGAGACGGGCTTCGCGGTCGAGATTCTCTCCGGCGACTCACCGGCCCGCGTCGCGGCGCTCGCCGCCGAGCTCGACGTCGGCGACTGGCGCGCGCGCGCCACGCCGGCGGACAAGCTGGCGCGCATCGAGGCGCTGCGCGCCGCGGGCCGGCGCGTCGCGATGGTCGGCGACGGCGTGAACGACGCGGCCGTGCTCGCGGGCGCCGACGTCGCCATCGCGCTCGCGGACGGTGCCGCGCTCGCGCAGGCTTCCGCGGCGGTGGTGCTGGCGGGCGCCGACATCGGCCGGCTGCCGGCGCTGGTCGCGACCGCGCGTCGCGCCCGGCGGGTGATGCGCCAGAACCTCGGCTGGGCGATCGCCTACAACGGGCTCGCGCTGCCGGCCGCCGCGCTCGGCTTCGTCGCGCCGTGGCTGGCGGCGCTCGGCATGGCGGTCTCCTCGCTGGTGGTCACGCTGAACGCGCTGCGTCTCGCGCGCCCGGCCGCGCCTCCGGCCGGCGAGCGCCGTCCCGCGGCGCCGGGCCGCCTCGCGGGAGCCTCCGCATGACGATGCTGCTGATCCTCGTGCCGGTGACGCTGTTGCTCGTGGTGCTCGCGGCCTGGGCGTTCTTCCGGGCCGCCGACGGCGGGCAGTTCGACGACCTGGACTCACCCGCGCTCACGCCGCTGCTCGAGGACGAGCCGGCGCGCCGGGAGCCGCCCGCATGATGGAAGCGTTCCCGCAACTCGCGGCGCTGGTCGCGGGCCTGCTCGGCAGCACGCACTGCGTGCTCATGTGCGGCGGCATCGCCGGCGCGCTCGGCCTCGGCGCGCAGGCGGGCGGCGCCTGCAACGGACCGTCGCTGCGCTATCCCGTGCTGTACAACCTCGGCCGCATCACGAGCTATGCCGTCGCGGGCGGCATCGCCGGCGCGCTCGGCGGCGGCGCGCTCGCCGTCGCGGGCCTGCCGCAGCTCGGCCGTGCGTTCGCGCTGCTCGCGGCGCTCGTCATCGCGGTCGTCGGCCTGCGCCTCGCGACCGGCGGGCGGCACTTCGGCTGGCTCGACCGCGCGGGCGCGGCGGCGTGGCGACGCATCGCGCCGTACACGCGCGGGCTGTTCCCGGTGACGACGCCGGCGCGCGCGTTCGGCGTCGGGCTCGCCTGGGGCTGGCTGCCCTGCGGCATGTCCTACGCGATGCTGACGGCGGCGCTGCTCACGGGCGGCGCGCTGGAAGGCGCCACGCTCATGGCGCTGTTCGGGATCGGCACGTTGCCCGCGATGCTGGCGCTCGCGGGCGGCGCGACGAAGCTGCTGCGCCCCGCCACGCGGCGCCTCGGCGGCGCCGTGCTCGTCGCGATGGGCATCGCGAGCGGCGCCGCGCTGCTGTGGCCCGCGCCGTCAGGCGTCGATCACGCGCAGCACCGCCACCAGACGCGAACGGAGGGGACGCTCACCCTCGGAAAATGAGCGCCCCCTCCGTTCGCTGGATCTCGCCGGCGAGATCCCGCAGCTTCTCGGGATCGAGGATGCGGATGGTCTTGCGCTCCACCGCGATCACGCCCATCTCCGACAGGCGCGAGAACAGGCGGCTCACGGTCTCGATGACGAGCCCGAGGTAGTTCGCGAGGTCGCGGCGCGACATCGGCAGCACGAACAGGTGCGGGTCGCGGCGCACGCGCGCGAGCCGCTGCGACAGCGAATACAGGAAGATCGCCAGCCGCTCGAGCGCCACCTTGCGGCCGATCATCACGAGGTGACGCTGGTCCTGCTGCACCTCGCGGCTGATGACTCGCATGAGCTGGTGCTGCAGGCCCGGCAGCTCGTGTGCGATCTGCTCCAGCCGTTCGTACGGGACCTCGCAGGCGCTCGACTTCATCAGCGCCTCGGCGCTGCATTCGTGCCGGCCGCTGGCGATGGCGTCGAGCCCCATGATCTCGCCGGGCAGGTGGAAGCCGAGCACCTGCATCTCGCCCTGGCTGTCGATCGCGCTGGTCTTGAAGGCGCCCGAACGCACGACGTACAGCGCGCGGAACGGCTGGCCGGCGGCGTACAGCGCCTGCTCGCGATCCAGCGACTTCTTGACCTGCAGGACCTCGTCGAGAAGGGACAGGTCGTCGCCGCCGATCGACGCCGGCAGGCAGAGCTGGTGCAGCCCGCAGTTCGCGCAGCTCGTCTGCAGCAGCCGGAAGTCCACTCCGGCGCGATCGACGCGAGGCAGCGGGTACTCACGGTTCGGCACGTGCCGAGTATATCGCGCGTCGCCCGGACCACTTTCCAGATTCACGTTGACTTGGATCAAGCGGCGTTTCCGCGCGCGAAATAACATGAATTTACACACATTTTCCTGGGGAGAGGCCGCCATGAAAGCCCTTGCCAAGAAGCCCGTCGCCGTCGCACTTGTTCTCGCGCTCGCAGGTGGCGCCGGCGCCGCCCAGGCCTCGGACTGGATCGTCCGCGTCGGCGGCCACTACGTCGACCCGAAGTCGGACAACCACCCGGCCGTCAGCGTCGACTCGGGACAGAGCCTGACCTTCAACGCCACTTACATGTTTGCACCGAACTGGGGCGTCGAGCTGCTCGCCGCCTGGCCCTTCAGCCACGACATCACGCTGAACGCCGACGGTTCGAAGGTCGCCGAGACCAAGCACTTGCCGCCCACGCTCAGCCTGCAGTACCACTTCCAGCCGGACGGGAAGATTCGCCCGTACGTCGGCGCAGGCCTCAACGCCACGATCTTCTTCGACGAGAAGACGACGGGCGCGCTGGCGGGCACTGATCTCTCGCTCGACGATTCTTTCGGCGTCGCGGGACAGGTCGGCGTGGATTTTGCGCTGTCCGACGTCTGGATGATAAACGTCGACGTCCGCTGGATCGACATCGACACCGATGCGCGCCTGGACGGCACCGGCATCGGCAGCGTGGCCATTGATCCCTGGGCGTACGGTCTGTCGGTCGGCCGCCGGTTCGGCGGCAGTTAGGAGTGCCGCCGGGTCAGATCACGCGGGAGAAGTTCCGGACCGGCGACTCCGGGCGCCGGAGGCTCGCATCGAAGGCCATCGCCACGACGCGCAGGAGGAGCCGCCCGCGCGGCGTGACCGAGAAGCCGTACTCGTGCAGCTGCACGAGGCCGTCCGCCGCCAGTCCGGCGAGCGTCGCCACCTCGCGGTGGAAATGCCGGTCGAAGCGGATCCCGAAGCGCCGCTCGAAGTCCTCGAACTGCACGCGGCCGCGACACATGATCGACTGGATGAGCTCGGCGCGCAGCTCGTCCTCGGCGTCGAGCGCGACGCCCCGCACGATCGGCAGCTCGCCTGACTCGAGCCGCTGGTAATAGCCCGACAGGTCGCGGACGTTCTGCGCGTAGCAGCCGGCCACGTGGCTGATCGCGCTCATGCCGAGGCCGATGAGGTCGCACTGGCCGTGCGTCGAGTAGCCCTGGAAGTTGCGCTGCAGCGTGCCGGCATCCTGCGCGCGGGCGAGCGGGTCGCCCGGCAGCGCGAAGTGATCCATGCCGATGTAGCGGTAGCCGGCGCGCGTCAGCTCGCGGATCGCCGTGCCGAGCAGCGCCAGTTTCACCGCCGGCGGCGGCAGGTCGTTCGCGTTGATCCGGCGCTGCGCCTTGAAGCGCTCCGGCAGGTGCGCGTAGGCGTAGAGCGCGATCCGCTCGGGCTTCAGGCCGATCACGCCCGCGAGCGTGCCTGCGAACGACTCCGGGTCCTGCTTCGGCAGGCCGTAGATCAGGTCGAGGTTGACCGAGCGCATCCCCGCCTCACGCGCCGCCGCGACGGCTGCCTGCGTCTGTTCGAGCGGCTGGATGCGGTTGATCGCCCGCTGCACGTCGGGGTCGAGGTCCTGCACGCCGAAACTCACGCGGTTGAAGCCGAGCTCGGCCAGCGCCCCGATGAACCCCGGCTCCAGGTAGCGCGGGTCGAGCTCGATCGAGTAGTCGCGGTCGTCCGCCATTTCCAGGTTGAAGTGGTCAGCGAGCAGGCCGGTCAGGCGCTCGAGCTCGTCGATGCTGAGGAAGTTCGGCGTGCCGCCGCCGAGGTGGAGCTGCACCGCCGGCCGGTCGGTGTCGAACAGCGCGCCCTGCAGCGCGATCTCGCGCCCGAGCCGGTCGAGGTAGGCCGTCGCGTTGCCGTGGTCGCGCGTGATCAGGCGCGTGCAGCCGCAGTAGAAGCAGGGGCTCTGGCAGAACGGCACGTGCACGTAGAGCGAGAGCGGGCGCGGGATCGGGTCTTCGTTGCTCTCGCGCGCGACGGCCTGGTATTCGCGCGCGCCGAAGTCCTCCCGGAAGCTCGGCGCGGTGGGGTAGGACGTATAGCGCGGGCCGACCACGTCGTAACGCGCCAGCAACTCGGCGTCGAACTCGACCGCGGGCGTCGCGTACGGGATGGGCACGGCGCCAGTGTGCGTCGGGCCGGCCGGCCGTCACTTGACTGGGGTCAATTCGCGGGGGTGCGCTCGCGCCGCAGGCGGTAGACCCGGCACCGCTGGCCGCAGAAGTCGCGGCTGGCCACGAATTCGAAGCCCAGGCGCTCGTAGAAGCGGTTGGCCCGGTCGTTCGATTCCAGGGGGTCCAGGAGGATGGTATGGACCGAGGGATCCGCGAAGCAGCGCTCGATGGCCTGCTCCATGATCCGGGTGCCGTAGCCCCGGTTTCGGGCGTCCGGCTCGCCGATCCAGATGTCGATGGCGCGGTGGCCCGCCTCCACGCAGCCCCAGTACTGGGTCTCCTCGCGTTCCGGGTCGATGATCTGGACGAAGCCGACCGGGCGGCCGTCGACCTCGGCGATGAGCTGCTCGCGCCAGTCGGGGTGGCGGTACAGCTCGGTTTCCCAGTGCCAGTCGTCGTCGACCAGGGCGCCGCGTACGGCCGGGTCCAGGTCCCACCGGCGCAGGAACGCCAGGTCCGCCGGCGTCGCGGGTCGCAGTGTCACGTGCCCGGGCGCCGGCGGCCTTTGGATGGGGTCAATTGTGGGGTTCAAGCTCACGATGGACCCGCTGGCGCCGCGCGGATTCGGGCAGCTGGCCGCCGGTCTGTCCTGGGACCGGAGGGTGCCACGAAGGCCGGGTGTCGGGCCAGAACTCCCGCCAGGACGGGTCGAACGCGTGCTGCTGGTTGTCCAGGTAGCGCGTGAGGATCTCGTGGAAGATGTGACGCATGGTCAGACCCTCCCCGGGCCGGCGGCCATCGCCAGGCGGGGGGCGCTGACGATGACCGCCGGCAAGGCGGCGACCGGCGGCAGGACATCGACGGGCGTGAGGGAGCCGACCTCGATGCTGCCGGCCGGCGCCGCGGCGATGTGGCCCTGGTCCAGGGCGAGTCCGCTGATGCCGACGATCAGGGCGGCGAGCACTGCCGGGAGCGTGCCGCGGTATCCGTAGGGGTTGCTGCTGTTCATGACCTTGTCCTCTCTCTGTTTCGCCATCCGGTGTTCCGTGGTGGCTACTTTGGAGAGGCGGGTCTCGCCGAACAAACCGGCTTTCTGAAGCCCGCTTAAGGGTTCCTTAAGGGGGCGCAAAAAGGGGACGCACCCCTTTTATTCGGGGTTGTCGCAGGTGCCGATCTTGCGGCCGGACATGTTGACCCGCATGGTCATTTCCTCGGAATTCATGTTGACGAATCCCGAATAGGCGTCGGTGCCGTTGAACGTAATCTCGCCGTCGCCGGTCATCGGCGGGCTGTCGCAGACCATGGTCCAGGTGATCTTGCCGGGCGTCTGGTCGAAGCTCGTCGTACGGCAGTTCTGGCTGGAGTCGCCGCTGGTCTCCGGCGGCTTCGTCCAGGTTTCCTTCGAGCAGGACTTGGCGGTGTAGGCCGGCATCTTCATCGGCATGCCGACGATCTCCGCCTGCGCGGTGGTCTCCCAGAGGATGCCCTGCTCCTGGGCTGCGGCCGGGGCGGACGCGAAAGCGACGAGCGAAGCGGCTGCGAGCGCGCGGAACGAAACCTGCGAAGGCCTGGCCATGGGTTCTTCTCTCCGTGTCAGCTGATGTGCGCGAGGATGCCGTCGAGCTCGTCGAGGCTGTGGTAGCTGATGACGAGCTTGCCCTTCCCCGTCGTCGAATGCTGCAGCTCGACCGTCGCGCCGAGCTTGTCGGCGAGGTCGTTCTCGAGCCGCTGGATGTCCGGGTCCTTCGAGCGCTTGCCGGGCTTGCCCTTCGCGCCGCCGGCGTGCGCGATGAGGCGGCGCACCAGCGCCTCCGTCTCGCGGACGGAGAGGCCCTTCTTCGCCACCAGCGCGCCGACTTCCGCCTGCTGCTTCGGCTGGGGCAGCGCGAGCAGTGCGCGGGCGTGGCCCATTTCCAGCTCGCGCTTCTCGATCATCGGCCGGATCGCCTGCGGCAGGTCGAGCAGGCGCAGCAGGTTCGACACGGCGGCGCGCGAGCGGCCGACGGCTTCGGCGGCCTGCTGGTGCGTGAGCTGGAACTCGTTGATCAGGCGCGAGAGGGCGAGCGCCTCCTCCAGCGGGTTCAGGTCCTCGCGCTGGATGTTCTCGATGAGGGCGAGCGCGACGGCGTGCTCGTCGTCGATGCGCCGCAGCACGGCCGGGATCTCGTGCAGGCCGGCGAGCTGCGCGGCGCGCCAGCGGCGCTCGCCGGCGACGATCTCGTAGCGCTGCGGCTGGTTGGCCTCAGGCTGGCCGACCGGGCGCACGACGATCGGCTGGATGACGCCCTGCGCCTTGATCGAATCGGCGAGCTCCTGCAGCGACTCCTCGCGCATGTCCACGCGCGGCTGGTACTTGCCGCGGGCGAGCAGATCCACCGGAATCTGCATCAGCTGCTCGCGCGCCGGCGGCACGTCCGGCTCCGGTCGCTTCCTCGCCTCGCCGAGCAGCGCCTCGAGACCGCGTCCCAGACCGCGCTTCTTGTCGCTCATGCCGGGAGTGTAACGGAGGGGACGCAAAAGGGGACGCACCCCTTTTTCTCCCGGACGTCCGTACTCAAAAAGGGGTGCGTCCCCTTTTACGTCGGGATCACCAGGCGGGCGAGGCAGCCGGTGGCGTCTTCACGGTTCTTGAGGGTCAGCGTGCCGCCGTGGGCCTCGGCGACCTGGCGGGCGAGCACGAGGCCGATGCCGCTGCCGCCGGGCTTGGTGGTGAAGAACGGCACGAACAGGTTGTCGGGATTGGCGACGCCGGGGCCCGAATCCTCGACTTCGAACACGACGCTGTCCTTGCCGCGCACCGCCCGCAGCGCCACGGGCGCCTCCCCCTCCGGGGTCGCCTCGACCGCGTTCTTCACCAGGTTGATCAGCGCCTGCTGCACCTGGTCGGCATCCGCGCGCAGCGCGAGCCCGTCGGCCGCCGCGAACTGCACCCGGCCCGCGGGATGCACGGCCGCCACCTGGCGCAGGATCGCGGCCGCGTCGGCCGCCGCGATCGTCGGCTCCGGCATGCGCGCGAGCTCGCTGTAGCGCGACAGGAACCGCCGCAGCGACTCGGCGCGTTCCGCCACCAGCGCGAGGTTGTGGGCGAGCTCCTCGCGCTCCGCCGGGTCCGGCGGCCCGGCCGCGAGCGCATCGCGGCTGGTCTCGATGACCGACTTGATGGGCGCCAGCGAGTTGTTGAGCTCGTGCCAGATCACGCGGATCAGGCGCCGCCAGGCGCGCCGCTCCTCGTCGCGCAGCGCCTGCGAGAGGTCGGTGATGACCAGCAGCCGGAACGGCACGCCCGCCTCGTGGAACACCTCGCGCATCACCTGCCACCGCCCCGCACGACCCGGGAAAGTGTGCGACTCGCTCGACACCGGCGGTCCCTCGAGCAGTCCGTGGAACCCGATCTCTTCTGCCGACAGCCCGAGCAGCGCGTCCGGATGGCGACGGAGCAGCGCGCCCGCCGCCCGGTTCGCGAGCCGGATGCGCCCGTCGCCGTCGAACGCGAACACCGCGACGTCGATCTCGGCGAGCACCTTGTTGAGGAGCGCGGAGGCCTCCATCGCCGCGAAGCGCTGCGTTCGCAGCGTCGCGCCGAGCCGGTTCGCCTCCAGAACGATGTCGCCGAGCGCGTCGCCCTTCCGGCCGTGCCGGCCGCGGATCGCGTAGTCGCCGCCGCGCAGCGCCTCCAGCAGGTTCGCGATCGAGCGCAGCGGCTCGACGGTCGACTTGTGCACGGCGACGGCGAAACCGATCCAGACGCCGACGAGCACGACGATTGCGAGCCGGTAGACCGAAGCCGCGATCGGCGCCTCGCCGAGCAGCAGGATCGCGACCAGGAGCGCGGGCGCGCCGCCCGCGAGCGTCAGCAGCACGATCCGCGACTGGAACGGCAGGCCGCGCCGGCGCATCACCGGCCGGCTGTACAGGGGCTTGCGGACCTGGGGTTCTTCCGCCACGTGACGGAAGTTTACGCGCTTGGCGGCGGCCCGGCGGGCAGCCGCGGCGCGGCACGACGGCGTGCCGCGCCGCAGGGGCTCACTGGACGAGCGGGATGCCGGCTGACAGGTCGGCCTTCAGCGCCGAGCGGATTTTCTGCTCGATCTGGTAGTAACGCGCGACCTTCGCGGAAGGCAGCACCTTCCCGAACTTCGGCACGTACGACTTGCGCACGTCGAGTTCCGCGGCGTCGATCGCCAGGGCCTCGTCGAGCAGCGACTTCGCCGTCTCGTCGGACACGGTGCCGGCGCCCGCGTTGAATGCATCCGCGTAGCGCTTGATCAGGTCCCTGGTGCGGCCGTTCAGGACGTCCAGTTCCTTCTGGTAGGCCTCGTAAACCGGCCAGAACGCCGCGGCTTCCTGCTCGCTGAGGCCCATGTTGGCCGCGACCAGCAGCTTCTTGTCCGCCCGGACCTTCTCCTTGACGATCGCCGTGTTGTCGGCGGCCTGGTCCTGGGCCACGGCGGCCGGCCCGAAAAGCAGGGCGGCCATCGCGGCCGCGCAAAGGGATTTCATCACGCTCGTCTCCTCTGATCGTTCTTGATTGTGCGGCCCGGGGCGCGGGCCGTCGCGCAATCATCCCACATCGCAGCCGCGCCGGCCCCTGCCCGAAAGGCCGTCGGGGCGCGTCGGGCTTCAGGCGAACGTGACGCCCTGCGTCGACAGCGGCAGCGCGCGGACCGGCTTGCCCTGCATCGCCAGGATCGCGTTGGCGAGCGCGGGCGCGATCACCGGCGTGCCGGGCTCGCCGACGCCGGTGGGCTTCTCCTGCGAAGGAACGATGTGGACTTCGACCTTCGGCATCTGGTTCATGCGCAAGACCGGGTAGTCGTGGAAGTTGGACTGCTCGACGATGCCGTCCTTCAGCGTGATGGCGCCGGTGAGCGCGGCCGAAAGTCCGTAGCCGATGCCGGACTCCATCTGCATGGCGATGACGTTCGGGTTGACCGCCACGCCGCAGTCCACCGCGCAGACCACCCGCTCGATCTTCGGCGCGGATGGCCCGCCGGAGAGTTCGACGACCTGGGCGACGAAAGTGTTGAACGACTCGTGCACGGCAATGCCGCGCGAGAGGCCGGCCGCCGGGTTGCCCCAGCCGGCTTTCTGCGCGGCGAGTTCGAGCACCGCCTTGTGGCGCGGGTGCCTGTCCAGCAGCGAGCGGCGCAGCTCGAACGGATCCCTGCCCGCCGCGCGCGCGACTTCGTCGAGGAAGCACTCGGTGGCGAACGCGGTGTGCGTGGATCCGACCGCGCGCCACCACTGCACTGGCACCCCGATCTTCGGCGTGTGCAGCTCGACCGCGAGGTTCGGTATCGCGTAGGGCAGGTTGGACGCGCCTTCGACCGAGGTGGCATCGACGCCGTCCTTGACCAGGAACGCCTCGAAGGCCGTCCCGGTCAGGATCGACTGGCCGACGATGACGTGTTTCCAGGCCACCAGGTTGCCTTGCGCGTCGAGGCCTGCCTTCAGCGTGTGGTAGTACATCGGCCGGTAGAAGCCGGCGCGCGTGTCGTCCTCGCGTCCCCAGACGAGCTTCACCGGCGCGGATCCGCCCGCTGCCCGGGCGATCGCGGCGGCCTCGAGCACATAGTCGGAATGGGGATTCGCGCGCCGGCCGAAGCTGCCGCCGGCGTAGAGCTGGTGGATCCTGACCTGCGCGGGTTCCAGCCCCAGCAGCTTGGCCACCGCCGCCTGGTCGATGGTCTGGAACTGCTCGCCGTTCCAGATCTCGCAACCGCTGTCGTCCAGCCTCACCACGCAGTTCATGGGCTCCATGCTGGCGTGCGCGAGGTACGGGAACTCGTAGGCGGCTTCGAGGACCTTCGCCGCGTCCTTCAGCGCCGCGTCGGCGTCACCGTCCTTGCGCGCGCTGGCACCCGGCGTCGTCGCAAGCCGCTTGTACTCCGCCATGATCTCGGGCGTTCCGAGGCGAAACGCGGCGGACTCGTCCCAGTCCGCAACCAGCGCATCGCGGCCCTTCTTCGCCGACCAGTAGTCCCGGGCGAGTACGGCGACGCCGTCCGTCACCGGCGTGGAGAACGGCACCACCTGCACGACGCCCTTCACCTGCTTCGCCGCCGCAGCGTCGAAGCCCTTCAGCTTCGCGCCGAAGCGCGGCGGATGCAGGACGACCGCCGTCAGCAGGCCGGGCAGCTTCACGTCCTGCGTGAAAATCGCGGTGCCGTTCGACTTCGCGGGCGCGTCCGTGCGCGTCGCGGGCTTGCCGATGAGGATGAAGTCCTTCGGGTCCTTCAGCGTCACGTCCGCCGGCACGGGTTGCTTCGCCGCGTCCGCGGCAAGCTCGCCGAAAGTCGCCTGCCGGCCCGCCGAGGAAACGATGCCCCCGACGACCTTGATCTCCGACGCCGGCACCTGCCATCGCTCGGCCGCCGCGGCGACCAGCATGGCGCGCGCCGCGGCGCCGGCCTTGCGCAGCTGCTCGAAGGAGTTGGCGAGCGCGGAGCTGCCACCCGTGCCCTGGATTTCGCCCCAGGCGAGGTTGTTGTACCGCTTCGAATCGGCAGGCGCGCCCTCGGCGCGGATCTGCGACCAGTCGGCATCCAGTTCCTCGGCCACCAGGGTCGGCAGGCCCGTGTAGGTGCCCTGGCCCATCTCGAGGTGCTTCACGATCACGGTCACGGTGTTGTCCGGCGCAATCCGGATGAAGGCGTTCGGCTCGAACGCCGTCGCCGGATCGGCGCCCAGCGTCCTTCCCGGCCCCGATTGCGCCAGCGCCTGCGGCAGGTGGAATCCGAGGGCCAGTCCGCCCGATGCCTTGAGGAAGTCGCGGCGGCTCAGATTCAGGATGGTATTCATGCCGCCGCCTCCTTCGCCGCCCGCTTGATGGCGGCGCGGATGCGCGGATAGGTGGCGCAGCGGCAGATGTTGCCGCTCATGGCGGCATCGATGTCCGCATCGCTCGGCGCCGGGTTCGACTCGAGCAGCGCGGCGGCCGCCATCACCTGGCCGGACTGGCAGTAGCCGCACTGCGGAACGCTCTCCGCGGCCCACGCCGCCTGGACCGCCTGGCCGACGCGGGTTTCGCCGATCCCTTCCACGGTCGTGATCTTCCGGCCGGCCGCGGCGGAGACCGGCGTGACGCAGCTGCGGGCCGGCTCGCCGTCGAGGTGCACCGTGCACGCGCCGCACAGCGCCATGCCGCAGCCGAACTTCGTCCCGGTCAGGTCCAGGTGGTCGCGCAGGACCCAGAGCAACGGCGTGTCGCCGTCCACGTCCGCCTGGACAGGCTTTCCATTGACGTTCAGCGAGATCATTGCGTCTCCTTCAGAGTTCGTCCGGCTTCAACCCGAGCTTCTCGAGCCGGCGGTACATCGCGCTGCGCGAGAGTCCGAGCGCCTCGGCCGCCGCCTGCACGCTGCCGCCGTTGCGCTTGATGGCGCTCCTGATCAGCGCGCGCTCGGCGTCCTCGAGGCTCATGTCCTCGAGCGCGGGCGGGCCCGCCTTCGCGGCCGAAAGCCGCAGGTCCGCCGCGCCGATCTCCCCGCCCGTCGCGAGCAGGAGGCTGCGCTCGACGACGCTGTTGAGCTCGCGCACGTTGCCCGGCCAGGCGTACTGCTGCAGCGCGGCCAGCGCCGCTGCGTCGAACCCCTTCACCGTGCGGCCGTACTGCGCGGCCTTGCGCGCGAGCTGTGCGTTCGCAAGCTCGAGGATCTCCTCGCGCCGCTCGCGCAGCGGCGGCAGCCGGATCTCCACCGTGTTGATGCGGAAGAGGAGGTCCTCGCGGAAGCGCCCGTCGCGGATCATCGCCGGCAGGTCGGCGTTGGTCGCCGACACGACGCGCACGTCCGCCTTCTGCGTGCGCGAGGAGCCGACGCGCTCGTACTCGCCGGTCTCGAGCGCGCGCAGGAGGCGCGCCTGCTGCGCGGGCGGGACGTTTCCGATCTCGTCGAGGAACAGGGTGCCTCCGTCGGCCAGCTCGAAACGCCCGGCCCGGTCGGACTTGGCGTCCGTGAACGCGCCCTTCACGTGGCCGAACATCTCGCTCTCGAACACGGACTCCGGCAGGCCGCCGGCGTTGACCGAGATGAACGAACGCTCGGCGCGGTTCGACCAGTCGTGGATCAGCTTTGCCAGCAGGCTCTTGCCGGTGCCGGGCTCGCCGGTGATCAGCACGCTCGCGTCCGAGCGCGCCACCTGGCGCGCGAGCTTCACGACTTCCTGCATCGGCCGGGAGCTCGCGACCAGCTGCGTCCCCTCGGCCCCGCGCAGGATGGCGTTCTCGTCCTCGAGCCGGCGGCCGCGGCGGCGCGCCTCGGCGAGCTTCACCTGGTTGCGCAGCACCGAGAGCAGGCGCTGGTTGTTCCAGGGCTTCTCCAGGAAGTCGTTGGCGCCGACCTGCATCGCCTTCACGGCGACCTCGACGCTCGCCCAGGCGGTCATCACGATCACCGGCAGCTCCGGCTGTGCGCGGTGCAGCTCGCCGACCAGCGCGATGCCCTCCTCGCCGGAGGTCGTGTCGCGCGAGTAGTTGAGGTCGACGAGCGCCACGTCCACGTGCTCGCGCGCGGCGATGTCGAGGACGCCGGCCGGGCTCGAGGCCGTGGCGACGTCGAACCCCTCGCGCTTCAGCAGGAGCTTCAGCGCCGAGAGGATGTCCGCCTGGTCATCCGCAACGAGTATGCGCGGCTGCATCAGGCGGACTTTGCACGGGCCTCACTCGTAGCGCAACGCCGCCGCCGGGTCCACCTTGAGCGCGCGCCGGGTCGGCACGAAGGTCGCCGCGATCGCGACCACGATCATGAGCGCGATGACCAGGCCGTAGATGCCCGCGTCGTACGGGCTCACCTCGCCCAGGATGTCGCCGAGACCCCGGCCCATCAGCGGCAGCAGCGTCATGCCGATCGCGACGCCGATCAGGATCTGCACGCCGCTCGCGCGCATCACCATGCGCAGGATGCGCCGGTTGTCCGCGCCCAGCGCGCGGCGCACGCCGATCTCGCGCGTGCGCTGGCCGACGTGGAAGGCCAGCACGCCGAACAGGCCGGCGGCGGCGAGCACGAGCGCCACGCCCGCGAACACCATGAACATGGTGCCGATCAGGCGGAAGCCGGCGGTGCGGATCTGGCGCGACTCGTCGAAGGTGCGCAGCCAGTAGAGCGCCAGGTCCGGGTCGGTCTGCGAAAGCGCCGTGCGCACCGGCGCGACGAGCCCGCGGGGGTCGCCCTCGCCGCGCACCACGATGCTCATGAAGCGCTCGGGCCGCTGCAGCACGGAGATGTACACGCCCTCGTCGATCGCGCCGTCCTCGTCCATCACGACGTCCGGCACCACGCCGACGATCGTGAACCACATCTGCTCCTCGGCGAGGTCGAACTTGATGCGGCGGCCAATCGGCGATTCGTCCGGGAACAGGCTCTTCGCCATGAACTCGTTGATGACCGTGACGGGCATCGAGTCCTGGTTGTCGCGCGTGTCGAACAGGCGGCCCTGCACCGGCTTGATGCGGAAGGCGTCGAAGTACGACGGGCTCACCGTCAGGTGGTTGATGAAGGGCTTGGTCGCGTCGTCGCCGTAGTCGCGGCCCTCGACCGAGACCGGGCCGTCGCCCGTGCCGTGGCCCGGCAGTGAGTTGGTCACCGCCGCGTGCGTGATGCCGGGCTGCGCCTCGATGCGCGAAACCAGCGTCTCCCAGAAGCGGATCTGGTCCGGCTTCTCGACGTAGGTGCCGGCCGTCAGGCCGACGCGCGCGGTCATGATGTCGTCGGTCTGGACGCCGACGTCCGCGGAGGTCGCGTTCAGCATGCTCTTGGTCATCAGCGCGGCGACGCCGAGCAGGAGGCAGGCGAGCGCGACTTCGGCGACCACCAGCCCCCAGGCAATCCGGCCGATCGCGAGGCCCGTGCCCATGCGGCCGCCGTCGCGCAGCAGCGAGTCGAGCGAGGGCCGCGAGGCGCGGATCGCCGCCGGCAGGCCCGCGACGAGCGTCGCGAAGAACGCGGTGGCGACGGCGACGGCCGCGACGCGGTAGTCGACGGCGAACTTCCACCAGGTCGGGCTGTCCTGGAGCATGCGGTCCATCGCGATCTGCATGCCGTCGAGCGCGATCGAGGCGAGCAGCAGCCCGATCACGGTCGCGATCGAGCTGATCACGAACCCCTCGGCCAGCATGTGCAGCACCAGGCGGCTGCGCGAGGCGCCGAGTGCCGAGCGGACCGTGGTCTCGCGCACGCGGTAGGCCGAGCGCGCGAGCAGCAGGTTGGAGACGTTGGCGCAGGCGATCAGCAGCACGAAGCCGACCGCGACCAGCAGCGTCGTGATGAGCGCGCCGCCCTCGTCGCCGATGAAAGCCGCGGCGATCGGCACCACCTCGAAGTAACCGTTGAACGCCTGCTGGCCGACCTCGGCCTTGATCGCCGCGGCGACCGGAGCCAGCGCCTGCTGCACCTGGTCGGGGCTGACGCCCGCCGCGAGCCGCCCGAACAGCTGCGTGTCGAGGCCCTCGTTGCGCGGGGTCTTGAGCGGGTCCTGCTGGTTGGCGACCCACAGCGCGGCGTTCGACGGGAAGGTATAGCCCTCCGGCATGACACCGACGACCTCCGAGGCCTTGCCGTTCACGCGCACGACCCAGCCGATGACCGCCGCGTCGGCGTCGAAGCGCTCCTGCCAGAGGTCGTAGGACAGGACCACGACCGGCGCCGCGCCCTCGTTCGTGTCGCGCGGGAGGATTGCGCGCCCGAGCAGGGGCGCGACGCCGGTCACGTCGAAGATGTGCCCGTCGGCGAAGGCGCCGTCGTAGCGTTCCGCCTGGCCGTCGCCGGTCAGGTAGGTGGTTCCGACGTAGATGCTGCCGAGCGCCTCGAACAGCGGGCCGGCGGCCTCGCGCACCTTCAGCGCGTCACGGGGCAGCATCGACTGGTCGTAGTCGCCGG
This sequence comes from uncultured Steroidobacteraceae bacterium, assembly GCA_964626745.1. Taxonomy (GTDB): domain Bacteria; phylum Pseudomonadota; class Gammaproteobacteria; order Steroidobacterales; family Steroidobacteraceae; genus SCUD01. Next base: position 7,067 of record CAZVIF010000029.1, on the reverse strand, counting down.
GCGCCTGGCCGTCGATGGTGGCGATCGTGTAGATGCGGTCCGCATTCGGGTACGGCGGAGGCTTCAGCATCAGCGTGTCGGCGACGCCGTACATGAAGATCACCGCGCCGAGGCCGAGCCCCAGCACGCCCGCCGCGAGCGCCAGGAAACCCGGCGCGCGGCCGAGGCCGGTGACGGCGGCTTTCAGTTCGTCGAGGAATGCGCGCATCGGTGTCTCCTCAGGCCTTGGCGGCGCGGCGGGACGACAGATCGATCAGCGTGCTCTCGTCCACGACGCGGCCGTCGAACAGCTGGATCTTGCGGTCGGCGTAGTCGGCGTAGCGCGGGTCGTGGGTCACCATGCAGATCGTCGAGCCCTCGCGGTGCAGCTCGCGCAGGAGGTTCATCACCGCCTCGCCGTTGCGCGAGTCCAGGTTCCCGGTCGGCTCGTCGGCGAGCAGGATCTGCGGCTTGCCGGCGAGCGCGCGGGCGACCGCCACGCGCTGCTGCTGGCCGCCGGAGAGCTGGGCCGGGTGGTGGTTGACGCGGTGCGACATGCCGACGCGCTCGAGCGCGTGCAGCGCGGCCTTCCTGCGCTCGTCCGCGGACATCGCCTCGCGGTAGGTGAGCGGCAGCTCGACGTTCTGCAGCACGGTCAGGTCGCCGATCAGGTTGAAGGCCTGGAAGATGAAGCCGATGCGCTGGTTGCGCACCTTGGCGCGCGCGGCGGGCGGGAGCGAGGCCACCTCGTTGCCGTCGAGCGCGTACTTGCCGTCGGTCGGCGTGTCGAGCAGGCCGAGGATCGCGAGCAGCGTCGACTTGCCGCAGCCCGACGGGCCGGAGATGGAGAGGAACTCGCCCCGCGCGACTTCGAGGTGGATGCCGTCGAGCGCGTGCGTCTCGAGGTCGTCGGTGTAGAAGACCTTGGTGACGCCCGTGAGGCTGATCATGGCTTTGTCCTGCATCTTCCTGCTCCGTGAGTGGATTCTGTCGTTTTAGTCGATGACCAGCCGGTCCTTGCCGGACCACTGGGTGGTGTCCGCGAGCGCCACGACGTCGCCGGGCTCGAGGCCCTCGAGCACGACGATCTGGTTCACGGACGCCTTGCCGAACCTGACCGGCACGCGCTCGGCGACCGATTCGCCGGCCTTCGCGCGGAAAACGGTGGTCGTCGAGCCGGACTGCGCGCCGACCGGGCGGCCGACGAAGCGCACGTTCTTCAGCGTCTCGATCGCGATCGTGCCGTCCACCGAGAGGTCGGCGCGCGCCTGGGTCGGGAGCTGCTCGTCGAAGTCCACCTCGACCTTGACCGCGCCGGCGGTGACGGCGGGGTCCACGCGCACGACGCGGCCGCGCACCAGGCGGTCGCGCATGTCGATGACGGCGGCGAGGCCGGGCGCGAGGTCGCGCGCGTCCAGCTCGGGGATGCGCAGCTCCGCGTACAGCGTGCCGGGCTTGGCCACGCGCGCGACGTTCGCGCCTGCGGCGAGCTGCTGGCCTTCCTGCACGGGGACGCTCTGCACGACGCCGGCGAGCCCCGCGCGCACCTGCAGCGAGTCGGCCGCGAGGCGGCGCTCTTCGGCGGCGCGCTCGAGCTGGCGCAGTCGCGCGAGGCGCGCCTCGAGCTGGGCGCCGACGGCGGAATCGAGGGCCGCGAGGCGCTGCGCCTCGATCTCCGCGCGCTCGCCGAGCTGCGCGGCCTCGATCTTCGAGCGGGCGGTCTGCAGCTCGGACACGGCGCCCTGCTCGAAGGCGCGCTGCTCGGCCACCGCCTGGAGGCGCGCGGACTCCGCGGTCGCGCGCGCCTCGGCGAGGGAGGATCGCCGGTCCAGGCGCTGGCTTTCGAGCTCGAGCTTCGCCGCGGCGTACTCGGCGCGGGCGGCGGCGACTTCGAGCGTGGCGGCGTCGGCCGCGCGCTCGACCTCGGGATTGGAGAGCTGGACGATCACGGTGTCCGGCTCGACGGTCTCGCCGGCGCGGACCAGGATGCGGTCGACGCGGGCATCGGCGCGGGTCGAGAGCCAGCGCGCCTCGCGCGGCTGCAGGACGCCCGGGCCGCGCACCTTGCGCTCGAGCGTGCCTTCCTTCACTTCATCCAGGTACAGCTGCTCGCGCGCGACGGCGGGCGCGCCCGGCTCGAGCTTCGCGATGCCGAAGGCGACTCCGGAGAGCAGCAGCAGCACGCCGGCCGCGATGGCGGCCTTGCGGTGCTTGGCGAGCGAGAACTTTTCCTTGATGCGCGGACGGTCCATTTCAGATCACCAGGGTCGGGACGCCGGCGAGGGCGCGAAACTCGGGCAGCAGGGCGTGGACGGTCGGGCTCGCGCACTCCGGGACCAGGACCCAGAAGGCGAGCAGGAGCCCGATCGCCACCGCGATGAACGCGCGCGTCATCTGCGCGTCCGCGGGCGACTCGTCACGGCCCATGGCCGTGGCCGTCTCAGCCCTGCGGTTCGGCATGGGCCGCCACGTCGGCGAGCTGGACGTCGCGCGAGCCGATGACTTCGACGGCGGGCAGCATCGCGTAGAGCGTGCCGCCGACGGCCAGCGTCTCGAGTTCGCCGATCTCGATCACGCCCTGCGGCAGCGTGCCGGTGTGGCCGCGGTCCAGGGTCAGGCCGGTCAGGCCGACGATCACGACGGCCGCGAAGGCCGCGATGCGCGTGTTGCGGTGGAACAGGGTCTTCATGGCGCTCTCCTTGGTTCTCGTTGCGTTGCGGCCCGTGCCGCCTCTTGCCTGTATACGAAGCAAGTGGCGTGCCAAGTCAGGCGTTGTCACCGTAACGCATTGATATCAGGAGAGTTTTAGTTTTCTAGGCGAGCGGGGAGCCGACGCCCAACAGTGTCCGCTCGACCCGGACATCCCGCTCGTGGGACGGCTTCTTCAGCCCCAATCCCACAACCGGGACACTAAAAGGGGACGCACCCCTTTTCGGATGCTGACGTGCGTGACGGCATCACATTGCCGAGAAAAGGGGTGCGTCCCCTTTTAGTTGCCGAGGTAGGGGATGGCGGGCGGCGGGTACTGCGGGGATTCGTCGGCGGCGCGCTCGGGCGCGGCGCCCGTCCCGGCATCGGCAAGCACGGTCTCGGGTTCCGGCTCAGCGGCGGCCGGCGGCTCGGGCTCTTCCAGCGGCAGCGCGTCCGGGTCGTCCTTGCGGATCATCTCGCCCGCGAGCGCGAGGTAGGCGAGCGCGCCGCGCGAGTCCTTGTCGTGCAGCATCGCCGGCACGCCGAAGGACGGCGCCTCGGCAAGCCGGACGTTGCGCGGGATGATGGTGCGGAACACGCGGTCGCCGAAGTGCTCGATGAGCTGCGCCGCCACGTCGTTCGAGAGGTTGTTCCGCGGGTCGAACATCGTGCGCAGGATCCCCTCGATCTCGAGCTTCGGATTCACCGAGTCGCGGATCTGCTCGATCGTGTTCATGAGGCCCGAGAGCCCCTCGAGCGCGTAGTACTCGCACTGCATCGGGATCAGCACGGAATCCGCCGCCGTCAGCGCGTTCACCGTCAGGATGTTGAGCGCCGGCGGGCAGTCGATCACGACGATGTCGTAGCGGTCGCGCACCGGCGCGAGCGCCTTCTCGAGGCGGTGCTCACGGCCGGCGAGCAGCGTCAGCAGGCGCACCTCCGCCGCGGTCAGGTCCTGGTTCGCGGGCAGGAGGTCGAAGCCCGCGCCCTCGATCGCGACGATCGCGTCCACGATGTTGCAGTCGCCGAGCAGCACGTCGGTCGCCGAGCGCTCGAGCGTGCGCTTGTCCACGCCGCAGCCCATGGTCGCGTTGCCCTGCGGGTCGAGGTCGATCAGCAGCACGCGGCGCTGGGTCGCCGCCAGAGAGGCGGCGAGGTTCACGGCAGTGGTGGTCTTGCCCACCCCGCCCTTCTGGTTCGCGACCGCGATGATCCGCTTCATCATGAGAAGCCTAAACCCTAGCAAGTTCGACGAGACAGCGCTCGGCCTCGAGCCCGGGCACCCGGACGGCGTGCACGGCGAGCGCCTTCCAGCCCACGCCGAGGGCCCGGATCTCGGCCTCCGGGACCTTGCCCTTCATGGCCAGCAGCCGCCCGCCCCGCCCCGCCAGGTGTCCGGCGACCCGCACGAAGTCTGACAGCGAGCCGAGCGCCCGGGAAATCACGGTGTCGAAGGCCGGCGACGGTTTCAGCGCCTCCGCCCGCCCCTGCAGCACCTCCACGTTGGGCAGCGCAAGCCGCTCGACGACGTGGCGCATGAATTTCACCTTCTTCCCGGTGGATTCGATGAGCGTGTACCGCCGCTCCGGGTCGGCGATCGCGAGCGGCAGGCCCGGGAAGCCGGCGCCCGAACCCACGTCCGCGACCGTGTGGCCCCGGAGCCAGGGCAGCACCGCGAGCGAGTCGAGCAGGTGCTTGTCCACGACCTCGGCCGGGTCCGTGATCGCGGTGAGGTTCACGCGCGTGTTCCAGTCGGCGAGTTCCGCGACCAGCGCTTCCAGGGCCGCGACCTGCCCCGGCGCGAGCGCGAGCCCGAGCTTCCCGAGTCCCGCCGACAGCCGCGACTCGAGCGCTCCCACGTCAGGCGATCTTGACGACCGTGCGTCCCATGATCCGCCCCTTCACGAAGGCGTCGAAGGCGTCCGGCAGTTCGGCGAAGCCGATCGTCTGCGTGACGATGCGGTCGAGGTGCCGCGGCTTGAGGTCCGTCGCCAGCCGCTTCCAGATGCCGACGCGCACGTCGCGCGGCATCGCCGAGGAGTTGATGCCGAGCAGGCTCACGCCGCGCAGGATGAAGGGCATCACCGTCGTCTCGAGCTTGTGGCTGCCGGCGAGGCCGATGCTGGCGATGTTGCCCCAGCTGTCCACCGTGCGCGTGAGCCAGGTGAGGATCTCGCCGCCGACGTTGTCGACCGCGCCGCCCCACTGCGCGGTCTCGAGCGGCCGCTTGCCGAGGTCGATGTCCTGGCGCCGGAGGATCCGCGCCGCGCCGATCGACTTCAGGAACTCGTCCGCCTCCGGCTTGCCGCTGACCGCGACCACCTCGTAGCCGAGCTTCGCGAACAGGTCCACCGCGATCGAGCCGACGCCGCCGCTGGCGCCGGTCACGACGATCGGCCCCATCGCGGGCTTCTGCCCGTTCTGCTCCATGCGCTGGATGGCGAGGCCGGCGGTGAAACCCGCAGTGCCGAGCGCCATCGCGTCGAACGCGCTCATGCCGTCCGGCAGCGGGATCACGAAGTCGCCCTTCGAGCGCGCGTACTCCGCGTAGCCGCCGTCGAGCGTCTCGGAATGCCCGCAGCCGGTGACCAGCACCGGCTGTCCCGCCCGGTAGCGCGCGTCGTCGGAGCTGACCACCTCGCCCGCGAGGTCGATGCCGCCGTTCAGCGGGTACTTGCGAAGGATCTTGCCGGCGCCGGTCGCCGCGAGCGCGTCCTTGTAGTTGATGCTCGAGTACCGCACGCGAATCACGACCTCGCCTGCCGTGAGCGCATCGAGCGCGACCTGCTCGAAGCCCGCGGCGATCTTGCCTTCGCGTTCGTGTATCCGGAATGCCTTGAATGGGGTCATGTCACTTCCTGTCCAGCCAGACCTCGATGCCCTGGCAGTTGAGTTCCACGTCGTCGTCCAGCAGGCGGTGGCGTTCGCCCTCGTCCCGCGGGAAGCCGTGCGCGTCGAGCCAGCCCGATATCATCGCAAACATCCCGCGCCGAAGCTTGTCGGCGCGGTCGCGGGACTCGCGGTGGCGCCGGCCGAGGTCCGCGAACGCCAGCACCCGATCCTTCAGCTCGCGCGCAAGGCGCCCGAGCTCCGTCACTTCCGCGTAGTGCGTCAGGAAGATCGAGCGCGGCGCGTAGGACATCAGCCGGTCCACCGAGCGGCACAGCGCCTCCGGGTCGAAATGCACGGGCGTCGTGGTCGGGAAGATGAAGGCGCGCCCCTCCACGTCGAAATCGCGGTAGGAGAGACCGAAGGTGTCTCCGGAGAAGACGAGCGCGTGGGCCTCGTCGACGATGCAGTAGTGATGCAGCGCATGGCCCGGGGTATGGATCAGCTCGAGCTCGCGGCCGCCGAGCGCGATCCGCGCGCCGTCCTCGACGGGCAGCACGCGCGAAGATTCGATCGGCACGATCTCGCCGTAGAGCCGGTCATAGCGCTCGGCGCCGAACACCTGCCGCGAGCCGGCGATGAGCTGCGACGGGTCGACGAGGTGGCGCGCGCCGCGCGGGTGCACCGCGCAGCGCGCGTTCGGCAGCAGCCGCATGAGCAACCCCGCGCCGGCGGCGTGGTCGAGGTGCACGTGCGTCGTCAGCACCCAGTCCACGTCGCCGCGGTCGACGTCCTTCGCCTCGAGCGCGGCCAGCAGCGCCGGCAGCGAATGCGCCGTGCCGGTGTCCACGAAGGCCGCGCGGCCGCCGTCCACGACCAGGTGCGCCGCGTCGTCGCGCGGGCGCGTGAGCGCGACGTCGATCGCGGTGACGCCGGCGCGGTAGTCCGTGAACCGGTCGGCGAGCGCGGTCACGCGAGCTGCCGGTCGACGTACTTCTGGAAGGCCACCATGAATTTCGCCAGGAAGGCGCGCGTCGACTCGTCCGCGACCCGGCCGTCGGCGTCGATGAGGTCCGGCGTGAACTGCACGTAGGCCTCGGGCGACACCATCTGAGGCGAGCCGACCGCGCCCAGCACGCTGTGCAGCTCCCGCTGCGCCACGGCCGTGCCGATCCTGCCGGGCGAGGCGCCGATGACAGCCGACGGCTTGCCCATGAAGGCGTTGGAAGCCTTCGGCCGGCTGCCCCAGTCGATCGCGTTCTTGAGCGCCCCCGGAATGCCGCGGTTGTACTCGGGCGTGACGAAGAGCAATGCATCGGCCGCGGCCAGCGCCTCCTTGAAGGCGCGCGCGGGCGCGGGGAAGTCGGCGTCGTAATCGTAGCTGTAGAGCGGCAGGTCGCGGATCGGGATCTCCGCGAGCGTGAGCCCGGCGGGCGCCAGACGCTCGAGCGCGCGCGCGAGCCTGCGGTTGATGGAGCCCTTCGCGAGGCTGCCGACGAGATAGCCGATCCTGCGGTCTGCCATGGAATCCTCCGCGGCCATTCTCGCACGCTCGCCGCGGAGGGGAC